>CAVVHU010000001.1:0-116697 GCA_963748195.1 uncultured Chlamydiales bacterium
GCTGCTTTAAGCACCGGCAATTTTGTCGTCACGTGGACAGACGACAGCGGCGAAGATGGCAATCAATACAGGAGTCTTTGGCCAAATATTCAATGCATCTGTGATTATTCCATCCAGTGCTGGAAGTAGTTCAACTTCCACTACGGGAACCCTACACTCTCCAACGGGGTCTAACCGTACTATTTCTTGGCTTGGGCCTGTTTTAGGTGTAGCCGGTGGAGTCAGTTGCCTTGGAATAACAGCTCTCTTTCTATTAAGAATGCGTAGGCATCGAGATAGCCAAGCCTCCGATCAAGCAGAGCTAGGAAATATCGCGCCTTCAGCAGGTTACACTAATGCAAAAGCCAGCCTTTCCCCTGTACGTAAAGAAAAAGGACGTACTGAAATTGGAGAGAAATACGCTCTTATAAATAAAATCTCTCGAAAGGAAGCCTACGCATTATTTGAACAATCTGGGGTCCGGATAGCGTTTCCCGAAGACAAAAATAAAACAAAAGTTCTCCTTGGAAGTGGAAATTTTGGAAAACTGCGCATTGCCCGCAATCTTGAAACAGGCGGGTTTATTGCTGTGAAAAAAATTAAAGGCGCTCATGAAATTCAACAATCACGAAATGAAGGTGCTCTTCAAACAAAACTCGAAGGCAAACCCAATATCTTGCCAATCCTGGATTTTGTTCAGTCGGTGAGCAGTGAAAAAAAACCCGTCCTCTATCAATTCATGCCCTTAGCCGGTTTTGGAAATGGTGAAGAGCTAAGAATGCGTCTACAAAGTGTTGCCCATTCCCAAGAACAAATCTTAACCCATGTGGCTCAAAGCCTCCTCACAGGCCTTCATCATATGCACCAAGCGGGCATTTATCACTTAGACTTGAAGCCATCTAACATGGTCATTGACCAGCAGGGAGTCGTTTACATTATCGACTTCGGTTGTGCCAAAGAGCTCACAGACGGAATGCTCTATGAAGAAGCTCTTGGTGACAGCAAGTATTTTTCTCCGGAACGATTAGCCTATGCCCGTCAACTCTACCATCATCAAACTCCAGCTCCCATTGATGCAGGCAAAATAGATGCTTGGGCTCTCGGTATCACACTTCTTGAGTTAGCATCGGGGTCATACCCATTTGACAAATCGACGTTTATACAAAAGGTATATCATTGGGACATCTCCTATTTTGAGCAAAAGCTTGCGAGCATTCTCCAGCTCAGCCAACCGGGAAGCTTTATGACCCTAGTGAAAGGCCTCTTAGATCCAAACCCCAACACGCGTTTAAGCATCCAAGATGCTCTTGCTCAGCTGGGACAAGGGGTTTTTTCGGATGTAAGCAAACAAAAAGCAGCGTTTGATGCTTTGAAACAAGTCGATATTTCCGAACCAATCGTTGCAGCTGTTACACGCAACGAAGATGAAAATTACGGAGATGTCTATGTAAGCAGATATGGTACTGTTCCCACCTCTCCTTTAGATCAGGAAGATAAGTATGGAGATGTCTTTCCCGGCTGACTTAATGCATCTATAAGCAAAAAAAACAATCTTCTCTCGCGTAATGCAAAAATTGTCTTTGCATTTATCTAACCGTTGCTTTAAGTTGCTTAAAAAAAATAGGATGAATATGTCACTTATACCTTATAGTATCCAAAGCACAAATAGCTTCGCAGGCACTTTTATTCATGAAAGTGCATCAACAGTAGGAGCCCTCTTATGCGGGCACTCAACTAGTGTAATAGAATCTCATCGAGACTGCGCGAATGGACTGCTTGCTGGAACTGTCGCCTCTTTCATCGCTAAGCACCCACTGCCCTTCTTTCTAGGACTGAGTGAGTGCTTACCTGTGGTGCGGGCGCAACAGCCTGTAAGGGGAGAGTTCCAAGTCAACACACACACTGCTGGGAATCAGATGGTACCCAACAGTTGCTGCTTTAAGCACCGGCAATTTTGTCGTCACGTGGACAGACTACAGCGGCGAAGATGGCTCTGGAGATGGAGTCTTTGGCCAACTATTCAATGCGACTGCCGCTAAAGTCGGCACTGAATTCCAAGTCAACACACACACTGCTGGGAATCAGGTGGTCCCAACAGTTGCTGCTTTAAGCACCGGCAATTTTGTCGTCACGTGGGATGACGACAGCGGCGAAGATGGCAATCTGGATATGGAGTCTTTGGCCAAATATTCAATGCGACTGCCGCTAAAGTCGGCACTGAATTCCAAGTCAACACACACACTGCTGGGAATCAGTGGATCCCAACAGTTGCTGCTTTAAGCACCGGCAATTTTGTCGTCACGTGGACAGACGACAGCGGCGAAGATGGCTCTGGATATGGAGTCTTTGGCCAACTATTCAATGCGACTGCCGCTAAAGTCGGCACTGAATTCCAAGTCAACACACACACTGCTGGGAATCAGGCGGTCCCAACAGTTGCTGCTTTAAGCACCGGCAATTTTGTCGTCACGTGGTATGACGACAGCGGCGAAGATGGCATCTGGAATGGAGTCTTTGGCCAACTATTCAATGCGACTGCCGCTAAAGTCGGCACTGAATTCCAAGTCAACACACACACTGCTGGGAATCAGGTGCGCCCAACAGTTGCTGCTTTAAGCACCGGCAATTTTGTCGTCACGTGGACTGACGACAGCGGCGAAGATGGCAATCTAGATGGAGTCTTTGGCCAAATATTCAATGCGACTGCCGCTAAAGTCGGCACTGAATTCCAAGTCAACACACACACTGCTGGGAATCAGTGGGGCCCAACAGTTGCTGCTTTAAGCACCGGCAATTTTGTCGTCACGTGGGAGGATGACAGCGGCGAAGATGGCAGTCTAGCTGGAGTCTTTGGCCAAATATTCAATGCGACTGCCGCTAAAGTCGGCACTGAATTCCAAGTCAACACATACACTACAGGGAATCAGGCGGCCCCAACAGTTGCTGCTTTAAGCACTGGCAGTTTTGTCGTCACGTGGTGGGACGACAGCGGCGAAGATGGCAATCAAATATGGAGTCTTTGGCCAAATATTCAATGCGACTGTGATTATTCCATCCAGTGCTGGAAGTAGTTCAACTTCCACTACGGGAATCATACACTCTCCAACTCCATCCGGTACTGGAAGTAGTTCAACTTCCACTACGGGAATCATACACTCTCCAACTCCATCCGGTACTGGAAGTAGTTCAACTTACACTGCGGGAACCCTACACTCTCCAACGGGGTCTAGCCGTACTATTTCTTGGCTTGGGCCTGTTTTAGGTGTAGCCGGTGGAGTCAGTTGCCTTGGAATAACAGCTCTCTTTCTATTAAGAATGCGTAGGCATCGAGATAGCCAAGCCTCCGATCAAGCAGAGCTAGGAAATATCGCGCCTTCAATCGTTGCAGCTGTTACACGCAACGAAGATGAAAATTACGGAGATGTCTATGTAAGCAGACATGGTACTGTTCCCTCCTCTGCTTTAGATCAGGAAGAAAATTACGGAGATGTCTATGTAAGCAGACATGGTACTGTTCCCTCCTCTGCTTTAGATCAGGAAGAAAATTACGGGGATGTCTATGCAAGCAGATATGGTACTGTTTTAGATCAGGAAGATAAGTATGGAGATGTCTTTCCCGGCTGACTTAATGCATCTATAAGCAAAAGAAACAATCTTCTCTCTCGTAATGCAAAAATTGTCCTTGCATTTATCTAACCGTTGCTTTAAGTTGCTTAAAAAAAATAGGATGAATATGTCACTTATACCTTATAGTATCCAAAGCACAAATAGCTTCGCAGGCACTTTTATTCATGAAAGTGCATCAACAGTAGGAGCCCTCTTATGCGGGCACTCAACTAGTGTAATAGAATCTCATCGAGACTGCGCGAATGGACTGCTTGCTGGAACTGTCGCCTCTTTCATCGCTAAGCACCCACTGCCCTTCTTTCTAGGACTGAGTGAGTGCTTACCTGTGGTGCGGGCGCAACAGCCTGTAAGGGGAGAGTTCCAAGTCAACACACACACTGCTGGGAATCAGTGTACCCAACAGTTGCTGCTTTAAGCACCGGCAATTTTGTCGTCACGTGGTATGACGACAGCGGCGAAGATGGCTCTGGATATGGAGTCTTTGGCCAAATATTCAATGCGACTGCCGCTAAAGTCGGCACTGAATTCCAAGTCAACACACACACTGCTGGGAATCAGATGGCTCCCAACAGTTGCTGCTTTAAGCACCGGCAATTTTGTCGTCACGTGGTATGACGACAGCGGCGAAGATGGCAATCTAAATGGAGTCTTTGGCCAAATATTCAATGCGACTGCCGCTAAAGTCGGCACTGAATTCCAAGTCAACACACACACTGCTGGGAATCAGGTGGTACCCAACAGTTGCTGCTTTAAGCACCGGCAATTTTGTCGTCACGTGGTATGACGACAGCGGCGAAGATGGCTCTGGAGCTGGAGTCTTTGGCCAAATATTCAATGCGACTGCCGCTAAAGTCGGCACTGAATTCCAAGTCAACACACACACTGCTGGGAATCAGTGGTACCCAACAGTTGCTGCTTTAAGCACCGGCAATTTTGTCGTCACGTGGTAGGACGACAGCGGCGAAGATGGCTCTGGAAATGGAGTCTTTGGCCAAATATTCAATGCGACTGCCGCTAAAGTCGGCACTGAATTCCAAGTCAACACACACACTGCTGGGAATCAGTTGTACCCAACAGTTGCTGCTTTAAGCACCGGCAATTTTGTCGTCACGTGGGAGGACGACAGCGGCGAAGATGGCAATCTAGATGGAGTCTTTGGCCAAATATTCAATGCGACTGCCGCTAAAGTCGGCACTGAATTCCAAGTCAACACACACACTGCTGGGGATCAGTGCGTATCCCAACAGTTGCTGCTTTAAGCACCGGCAATTTTGTCGTCACGTGGGAGGACGACAGCGGCGAAGATGGCAATCTAGACTGGAGTCTTTGGCCAACTATTCAATGCGACTGCCGCTAAAGTCGGCACTGAATTCCAAGTCAACACACACACTGCTGGGAATCAGGGGAGCCCAACAGTTGCTGCTTTAAGCACCGGCAATTTTGTCGTCACGTGGATGGACGACAGCGGCGAAGATGGCAATCAATAAGGAGTCTTTGGCCAAATATTCAATGCATCTGTGATTATTCCATCCACTACTGGAAGTAGTTCAACTTCCACTACGGGAACCCTACCCAGTGCTGGAAGTAGTTCAACTTCCACTACGGGAACCCTACCCAGTGCTGGAAGTAGTTCAACTTCCACTACGGGAACCCTACCCAGCGCTGGAAGTAGTTCAACTTCCACTACGGGAACCCTACCCAGGCTGGAAGTAGTTCAACTTCCACTACGGGAACCCTACACTCTCCAACGGGGTCTAACCGTACTATTTCTTGGCTTGGGCCTGTTTTAGGTGTAGCCGGTGGAGTCAGTTGCCTTGGAATAACAGCTCTCTTTCTATTAAGAATGCGTAGGCATCGAGATAGCCAAGCCTCCGATCAAGCAGAGCTAGGAAATATCGCGCCTTCAGCAGGTTACACTAATGCAAAAGCCAGCCTTTCCCCTGTACGTAAAGAAAAAGGACGTACTGAAATTGGAGAGAAATACGCTCTTATAAATAAAATCTCTCGAAAGGAAGCCCATGCATTATTTGAACAATCCGGAGATCCGGATAGCGTTCCCTGATGACAAAAATAAAACAAAGGTTCTCCTCGGAAGTGGAAATTTTGGAAGACTGCGCCTTGCTCGCACATCTTGAAACCGGAGAGTTTGTTGCTGTGAAAAAAATTAAAGGCGATCATGAAATTCAACAATCACGAAATGAAGGTGCTCTTCAAACAAAACTCGAAGGCAAACCCAATATCTTGCCAATCCTGGATTTTGTTGAGTCGGTGAGCAGTGAAGAAAAACCCGTCCTCTATCAATTCATGCCCTTAGCCGGTTTTGGAAATGGTGAAGAGCTAAGAATGCGTCTACAAAGTGTTGCCCATTCCCAAGAACAAATCTTAACCCATGTGGCTCAAAGCCTCCTCACAGGCCTTCATCATATGCACCAAGCGGGCATTTATCACTTAGACTTGAAGCCATCTAACATGGTCATTGACCAGCAGGGAGTCGTTTACATTATCGACTTCGGTTGTGCCAAAGAGCTCACAGACGGAATGCTCTATGAAGAAGCTCTTGGTGACAGCAAGTATTTTTCTCCGGAACGATTAGCCTATGCCCGTCAACTCTACCATCATCAAACTCCAGCTCCCATTGATGCAGGCAAAATAGATGCTTGGGCTCTCGGTATCACACTTCTTGAGTTAGCATCGGGGTCATACCCATTTGACAAATCGACGTTTATACAAAAGGTATATCATTGGGACATCTCCTATTTTGAGCAAAAGCTTGCGAGCATTCTCCAGCTCAGCCAACCGGGAAGCTTTATGACCCTAGTGAAAGGCCTCTTAGATCCAAACCCCAACACGCGTTTAAGCATCCAAGATGCTCTTGCTCAGCTGGGACAAGGGGTTTTTTCGGATGTAAGCAAACAAAAAGCAGCGTTTGATGCTTTGAAACAAGTCGATATTTCCGAACCAATCGTTGCAGCTGTTACACGCAACGAAGATGAAAATTACGGAGATGTCTATGTAAGCAGATATGGTACTGTTTTAGATCAGGAAGATAAGTATGGAGATGTCTTTCCCGGCTGACTTAATGCATCTATAAGCAAAAAAAACAATCTTCTCTCTCGTAATGCAAAAATTGGCTTTGCATTTATCTAACCGTTGCTTTAAGTTGCTTAAAAAAAATAGGATGAATATGTCACTTATACCTTATAGTATCCAAAGCACAAATAGCTTCGCAGGCACTTTTATTCATGAAAGTGCATCAACAGTAGGAGCCCTCTTATGCGGGCACTCAACTAGTGTAATAGAATCTCATCGAGACTGCGCGAATGGACTGCTTGCTGGAACTGTCGCCTCTTTCATCGCTAAGCACCCACTGCCCTTCTTTCTAGGACTGAGTGAGTGCTTACCTGTGGTGCGGGCGCAACAGCCTGTAAGGGGAGAGTTCCAAGTCAACACACACACTGCTGGGAATCAGTGGTACCCAACAGTTGCTGCTTTAAGCACCGGCAATTTTGTCGTCACGTGGTAGGACGACAGCGGCGAAGATGGCTCTGGATATGGAGTCTTTGGCCAAATATTCAATGCGACTGCCGCTAAAGTCGGCACTGAATTCCAAGTCAACACACACACTGCTGGGGATCAGGTGTACCCAACAGTTGCTGCTTTAAGCACCGGCAATTTTGTCGTCACGTGGGAGGACGACAGCGGCGAAGATGGCTCTGGAGATGGAGTCTTTGGCCAAATATTCAATGCGACTGCCGCTAAAGTCGGCACTGAATTCCAAGTCAACACACACACTGCTGGGAATCAGGCGATCCCAACAGTTGCTGCTTTAAGCACCGGCAATTTTGTCGTCACGTGGGAGGACGACAGCGGCGAAGATGGCAATCTAGCTGGAGTCTTTGGCCAAATATTCAATGCGACTGCCGCTAAAGTCGGCACTGAATTCCAAGTCAACACATACACTACAGGGAATCAGGCGGCCCCAACAGTTGCTGCTTTAAGCACCGGCAATTTTGTCGTCACGTGGGAGGACCAAAGCGGCGAAGATGGCTCTGGATATGGAGTCTTTGGCCAACTATTCAATGCGACTGCCGCTAAAGTCGGCACTGAATTCCAAGTCAACACACACACTGCTGGGAATCAGGGGTACCCAACAGTTGCTGCTTTAAGCACCGGCAATTTTGTCGTCACGTGGTATGACGACAGCGGCGAAGATGGCTCTGGATGGGAGTCTTTGGCCAAATATTCAATGCGACTGCCGCTAAAGTCGGCACTGAATTCCAAGTCAACACACACACTGCTGGGAATCAGTGGTACCCAACAGTTGCTGCTTTAAGCACCGGCAATTTTGTCGTCACGTGGTATGACGACAGCGGCGAAGATGGCAATCTAGACTGGAGTCTTTGGCCAAATATTCAATGCGACTGCCGCTAAAGTCGGCACTGAATTCCAAGTCAACACACACACTGCCGGGAATCAGGCATCCCCAACAGTTGCTGCTTTAAGCACCGGCAATTTTGTCGTCACGTGGTATGACACCAGCGGCGAAGATGGCAATCAAAAAGGAGTCTTTGGCCAAATATTCAATGCATCTGTGATTATTCCATCCAGTGCTGGAAGTAGTTCAACTTCCACTACGGGAATCATACACTCTCCAACTACTTCCAGTACTGGAAGTAGTTCAACTTCCACTACGGGAATCATACACTCTCCAACTCCATCCGGTACTGGAAGTAGTTCAACTTACACTGCGGGAACCCTACACTCTCCAACGGGGTCTAGCCGTACTATTTCTTGGCTTGGGCCTGTTTTAGGTGTAGCCGGTGGAGTCAGTTGCCTTGGAATAACAGCTCTCTTTCTATTAAGAATGCGTAGGCATCGAGATAGCCAAGCCTCCGATCAAGCAGAGCTAGGAAATATCGCGCCTTCAATCGTTGCAGCTGTTACACGCAACGAAGATGAAAATTACGGAGATGTCTATGTAAGCAGACATGGTACTGTTCCCTCCTCTGCTTTAGATCAGGAAGAAAATTACGGAGATGTCTATGTAAGCAGACATGGTACTGTTCCCTCCTCTGCTTTAGATCAGGAAGAAAATTACGGAGATGTCTATGTAAGCAGACATGGTACTGTTCCCTCCTCTGCTTTAGATCAGGAAGAAAATTACGGAGATGTCTTTCCCGGCTGACTTAATGCATCTATAAGCAAAAAAAACAATCTTCTCTCGCGTTAAACAGGAGCCATTATCGATGAGAGACCTCAATAATTTTACAGACGCAACTACTCCTAACTAAACCAAGGGATTAATTATAAGCGAATAGTACCTGGAGTTATTTGAAAGAAATGGGATGACAACTCGGCAGAGGGACTGTTTGATTGGTTAATAACCTGAACTTTGGGTTTTTCTCGCTCAGATTCAGAAGAGTTTGCGCTGCAAATCTTGGGATTTTCGGCCGAAGTGAATGGCCAAAGGCCCTTTAAAAGGTCGAAAAGCACAAGAGGTGCAAGCAAACTCCCTGAAGATGAGCGAGAAAAACCCAAAGTTCAGGTTAATAACTCATATGGTCGATTGTGACCTTGCCACGAAAAAGACGGTAGATAAAAAAACCATAGGCAAATACAAGCGGCAATCCTATTCCTACAATCCCCGTTAAGACATAGAGTGTTTTCAAGGAGGCGGCTGCTTCCATCACTGTGATACTATTCACTGCCGGGTCAATGCTTGAGCGGATTACATAGGGAAATGTCCCGATCGCATAGAGTGCTAATAGAAATGCAATATTGAGGCACGATGAAATAAAGGCCCAGCCGTAATGATGTTTTGATACCTCACGAGGAATATTTGCAATCATCAACATGTTGCCTAAAGCGATGAAAAATAAATAGGGGCGTTCACGAATCATTTCCACCATATGCTCTTGGTAAATCAATGTAATCATCGTCGTGATGGCGTAGGTGATGATGAAAAAAATCATGATGGGTTGCAGCCATCCGATCAACTTCTGCTGCAATTCCCCTTCTGTTTTCATAATCAAATAGATGGTCCCGTGCATCTGAAATAAGGCGTAAGCTAATATCCCAACTAAAATGGGATAAGGACGCAAAAATGTCATGAATATCCCACCGGTATAATCATGGTGGTGGTCAAGGGGAAGCCCTTCGATCAAATTGCCTAAAGTAATCCCTACAGCGAGCGAAATTCCGATACTCCCAAGGAAAAATAGAAAATCCCAAGTGGAACGCCATCTCTTCGTTGGGTGCTTACTCCGAAACTCGATCGCGACAGCTCTGAAAATCAGTGCGGAAATCAACAGGATTAATGGAATATACAATGCCGAAAAAAGCGTTGCGTAGGCATACGGAAAACCTGCAAACATCGCCCCCACAACAATGACAAGCCACACTTCATTCCCATCCCATACAGGGCCAATGGCGTTTAAGAAAATGCGCCGTTCTTCATCTTTTCTGGTATAGAGTTGCATAGACCCGACACCTAGATCAAACCCATCCAACATCGCATAGCATATCACTGCAACGATGATCACGATATACCAAAAAATCGCAAAACCATATTCAATCATACCATTTCCTTAAGCACATTACGATACTCTTCAATGCCCTCTTCTTCAGGACCCTGATGAATTTTTCGATTCATTAAATAGATAAATAAAATAAATAACAGCGTATAGATGCACACAAATAATGCAAGGGAGAAGACTAGCTGACCGAAATGCAAGCTCTTAGAAAAGCCATCTGCTGTTTTTAAAAGGCCATATACAACCCATGGCTGTCTTCCAATTTCTGCAGAATACCACCCCAGCTGATTCGCTATTTCAGGGAATAGAACGGAGATCACTAGAAAGCGGAGTGTCCACTTGCTCTCCAAAAGTTTTTTTCTCCACCAGGCAATCAGACCAAAAAGGGCTGCTAGCGCCATGAATCCCCACATGAAGATCATCCCATGATAGGTTTGGAAAACCACGCTAACTGGAGGCCAAAGCTCCGGTGGATACTGGTCAAGGCCCGGAACAGCCTGTGTAAAATCTCGATAGACTAAAAATGAGAGCAGCCCCGGAATCGGAATCCCGACCACTTTATTTTCGTTCGGTTCTACATAGCCGATCGCCCACATAGCAGTTGGGGTTGCAGTTTTAAAAACCCCTTCAAAAGCGGCAAGTTTAATCGGTTGATTCTTAGCCACCCCTCGCCCAGTGGAATCACCTGAAATACCTTGTAATAATACAGTCACCGCCGCAACGACAAGTCCGATTTTGAAGGACTTCGTCGCGATTTGAATGTGCCGTTTTTTCAGGAGATAGAAAGCGCTGACACTTACTACCAAAAATGAACCGGCTAACCACGCGCCAAAGATGACATGGAAAAGGCGATCTCCGGCAGAAGGGTTGCTCATCACTCCCCAAATCGTATCGATAATCGCATGTCTCTCCGCCCCTTCGCCTACAATTTTGTAACCGGCCGGCGTTTGCATCCAGGAGTTCGCGATCACAATCCAAACTCCGCTAAAATGGGCGCCAATTGCTACCATAATAGTAGAGAAAAAATGGACCTTATGACTGACTCGATTCCATCCGAAAAGAAGAATCGCTAAAAAACCCGATTCTAGGAAAAACGCAAAAATACCTTCCGCACCTAAGATACTACCGAAGACGTCTCCAACAAAGCGGGAGAAATCGGCCCAGTTTGTTCCGAAAGCAAAAACTTGAACGAGTCCCGTCGCAACTCCGACCGCAAAGATGATCGCAAAGATTTTAACCCAAAAGTGCGTCATCTTCTCGTAAACAGGATTCTTCGTTTTCACATACATTCCCTCCATAATGATCAGGATCAATCCTAATCCTATGCTTAAAGGGGGAAAGATATAGTGAAAAGAGATGTTCAATGCGAATTGTATCCGTGATAATAGGAGCACATCCATAGAAGTTCCAGCAATAAATTATTTGATCGAACTATGCGAAAATGAAAAAAAAAAGGCAATACCTTAAAAGGGCGAGCAGATATTCTCACTGATGATCACAGCATAGGTGAGCAAGAACTTTTCTAAGGTTTAGGACTCTTGATAACTGACTGGATTCAATCTTTTGTAAAAGATTGTTGACATTGCTTCAACAAAGGCTTGACTGCTTTTCCCCGTTCCATCGACAACGCGGACGTTCACATCGTTCAAGCTATAACGTCCCTGAACAAGCTCAACCACCACCTGTGCCTCTTCTTCTGAAAGGGTAAGATCAAGCAGCGCTAAAGAGTGCATAGAACAATTTTTTAGATCTGACAATAACGGAAGAATCATAGATGGTGGAAAATGGCACCGAGATGTTGGCTGAATGATGAGATGGATGTTTTTACGGGATTTTTGAAGAACAGAAACAAAAGCATGCTTCAGTAAGTCGGGAATTTCTTGAGGGTTTTGCGTAAAATCACCTCTGCCAAAAAATCTGTCAAAACAGAGACGAATGTGCAAACCATTGCTCTCATTTTGGCAGGCAAAGATCCTGTTTGCGTCTCGTGCTAATTCTTCCACCATGATTCCAGCTATTCTTTCTTTGATGGGTTGAGGACATTCCTCGATCAGTTGACTGAGGACGGTGCTAATAAACAAAGCGCTATAAGAGTTAAAAGGAAGTTTTGATGCTAGAATTAACAGCTTAACCGGCCTTTGGTACAATTCGGGAAAATAAGGAACCAAAGCATCCACAACGGCCTCGGGACCATCTGAAGCATGCTCGTCAAAAAGTGCTTGTATCTCCCTTTTTAACCGAGCTAACCCTGCGGCTTCATCATCCGTCGCCAAACCGATATTAAATGCAGGCAAACGCCTAATACTTAGATTTCTAAATGTGGGAAAATCATTTAAATTTATTAAAGTCTCAATGGGAGGCTGAGGCAGTTGAATAGGAGGAGTAGGTGCAGTAGCAGGTGCAGGCGTATCCTGAGAGGGGGTTGGTACGGGAGGCGCATTTTCAGAAGTAGATTTTGATGAAGAATTTTTCGCGCAAGAGACGAGAAATGCAGTTAGTGAAAAACCGCATCCGAAACTAAAAGATGCCATTCCAACGAATCCAAGACCTACAAAATATGACAACACTGCTGCTGCAGCGCACAGCACGCCAATCGCAAAAAGAGCCACTCTTGTGAGAGGCTTCTGAATAAAATGCATACACTCTGCTTGGCCTGCAGAATACGCTTGAGTGCAACTTACCATATATTTTCTTAGCCCTTTATAATAAAAAACAGAATAGTGCTCAAGTGGGGGGCTTTGCTCACTATTTTACTTCTGATAGAGAGAAAATTTACATTAAACATTAATAACAATCAATGATTTAAATTAAACGAGAATTGCAAAAAATGGTCGTGAAAATATTTTTTTATGCGCCCTGGGACGCCCTATAAATTTGGAAAAACCCACTTAAATTTGCACATGACATAATCTTCTAAATCTCATATGCTAAAAAGTCGACTGAAAAAAATCTCTATAAAATTGAAAATTAATGTTTCCTAAAATCATCGGCATTTTGAATTGCACCCCTGATTCTTTCCACTTAGGGGGACGTTATTTAGATCACGAAAAAGCTATCAACCATGCCTTACACCTCTTTGAACAAGGAGCAGATCTTGTTGATATCGGAGGTGAATCAACCCGGCCTCACTCAACAGCAATCTCTGAAGAAGAAGAAATTGCCCGTGTCATTCCGGTAATTAAAGGAATTAGGGAACAAACTGATCGTCCCCTTTCCATAGATACTTTCAAACCTAAAGTAGCTAAAGCTGCATTAGATGCCGGTGTGAATATGCTCAACGACATCACAGGTTTTACAAATCCGGCTATGCGCACCCTTGCGGCTGAATCTGGTGCTCAAATCGTGGTTATGCACATGAAAGGCACTCCTCATTCATATCCCGAACCCAGCTATCCTACAGGAGTTGTCTCTGAAATTTACACATTTTTTGAAAAACAAATTAAACTCCTCCTAAAAGAGGGTGTAAGACAGACGCAAATTATTCTCGATCCAGGAATTGGAGGTGGCAGCTTTGGAAAAACGCCGCAACAAAACTTAACTATACTCAAACATCTCTCAGAATTCCTTAAGTTAGGGAGCCCTTTATTAATCGGGCTCTCCCGAAAATCGTTTATGCAAAAAATTCTAAATAGAGAGACTTCTGAACTATTGCCGGCTACCCTCGCACTGAATACATTATGCGGCCTTAGAGGGGTTTCTTATTT
This sequence comes from uncultured Chlamydiales bacterium, assembly GCA_963748195.1. Taxonomy (GTDB): domain Bacteria; phylum Chlamydiota; class Chlamydiia; order Chlamydiales; family JAAKFR01; genus JAJACP01. Next base: position 13,844 of record CAVVHU010000001.1, read on the forward strand.
GCGCGTGCATGATGTCGCTGAACACCGCGATATGATTCGTCTTATCGAGCAACTATAGAAGCTTTTTGTCAGCCATTTATATCTCCTCTAAAAAAAATCTTATAAAAGGGTCCTCTAGCTATTGTCAACAACTCGTGTCCTCCCTACAATGTGCGGGCGAGGCAAAGATTGTGTCAGGGGTGTACAGGTTGTGCGATTTTTGAGGAAGCGAATAGCCTTTAGCTATTTGTGACGAATAATATGCACAAGACGCCCACCGGAGCGAGTCCACATTTACAGACGAGGTGGGACACAATCGACAAAGAGGCCTATTTTGTACGAGTATTATTAAATGTTTATAATCAATATCCTGATCCCCGTTGTAGAGGTTGTTATCATTTGGATAATGATCAACTACCTGCTCAAGTTTTTTTGGGGCACTCGGGCGATGGATGTTGTTTTCGGTTTCCTAGCCTTTCTATTTATCTTCTTTCTGGCTAGTTGGCTCGGCTTTCCTGTCCTAGAAAAACTCATGCTCAATGTGGTAAATGTGGCTGTTTTGGCCGTCTTTATCATTTTTCAACCGGAACTACGCCTTGCTCTTTCAAAAGTGCGCATTAAAGGACGTAAATATCGGGAAATTCATGAATTCGACCTCTTTTTAGAGAGTCTTACAAACTCCGTCTATCGCCTCTCAGAGAAGCAAATTGGAGCACTCATTGTCTTAGAAAACCAAGACTCCTATGAAGAGTACGCTAGCTCTGCCCTCAAAATGAACGCGCATTTTTCATCTGAGTTGCTAGAGTCGATTTTCATGACTACAACCCCCTTGCACGATGGAGCTGTTGTGGTACGCGGCACACAGATTGTTGCAGCAGGGACCATCCTTCCTCTCGCGCATGAAACAGCACAACTGGCAAAATCGATGGGAACGCGCCATAGAGCAGCTCTAGGAGCCAGCCAAAAAACGGACGCTCTCATCATCGTCGTCTCTGAAGAGACAGGCAAAGTCTCGATTGCCCGAGATGGGATTTTGACTCGTGGCGTTAAGATGGACCGTTTCCGCGGAATCGTTCGCAGTGTCTTTACTCCCCCTGAATTATCGAAAAAATTCAAGCAGTGGGGATGGTTGAAATGAAAGAGCTGCTAAAACGGATCTTTGTTACAAACTGGCCCCGCAAGCTAGTAGCTCTTGTCACGGCAATTTTTGTCTGGTTTCTAGTCAGCCAAACGCTCACTGTGACGCGCACGATTCAAGACGTTCCCGTTCGCGTCGTCAACCTTCCTGCTGATATGACAGTTGTGGGACTTCTCCCAAATGGTTTGCTCAATAAACGAGTCTCCATGACTGTTACAGGCAGCAAATCAACGATCCGTGACTTGCGTCCATCTGATATCGAGGTGGTGATCAACGCCGATGGTCATAAAGAGAGCTGGATCGCAACGATTGACCGACGCAACTTGTTCAGTATCAACCAAGATATCGATATTAGAAAGGCGATTACAGATGTTTCTGCAAACGATCTATATATAAAACTGAGTAAACTTATTACAGAAGAGATCCCGATTGTCATCACACGCCCTATTGGTGATCCTCCAAAAGGATTTCAATTTCTTGATATTTGGCCAAAGCACCTCGTCCAAAAAGTGAGTGGGCCAGCTGAGCAAGTGCGCGCCTTAAAAGAAAGAGGGTTAGAACTCACTTTCAACCTCAATAGAGTCTCAGAATCAGAACTTGAATCCCTCTATAATCGACAAGGGAAGCGAGAGGAAATTAGCTTTAAAATACCCAGTGCGTGGAAAAAGGTAGCCATTCCCTTCAAAGATAATGCCCTAGAAGAAATCAACGACCCTCGTGCCGAATTACTCCGTATGGACTTTCTCAAACAAGAGCTCATTTCCCTTGGAATGGAACTGCCAATCACTATTTTCTTCCCTCTCAAATACAGCACCACAATCAATCCTCAAACCTACTCACTTGAAACAAGTGATATTGTGCAAAAGAAAAATGGCTTGAAACGTTTAATTCTCCCTCTCTATGCACGTGATGTCAGCCGCGTTTTTCTCGATGTAGTGCGTGACAATCTCCTCCTAGTAATCGTCGCTGCACCGAAAAATGTGCGCGAGGATTTGCTATGGGCGGTTGAATTTATCGACGAAAAAGCACTCGAAGATGCCTTTGTTACAGCATCCCTCCACCAGGTGCAGGAAAAATATGCTGAGGAGAAGAGCTTTTCTAAATACAATGAAGAGGCAATCCGCTATCGCTTTCGCGACTATTTACGCAACCTCAAACTCTACACCGAGGATGGTGAACAGTTGCGTCTCAAAGCGCACTTAAAAGCAGATGCTGTCTCGATCACACAAGAAGCTCCATGAAGTCTGTTGTCTTCTTAAAAAGCCGTCTCGCTCATAGAGGCGGACTTGAAAAATACACGCGCCGATTAGCGGAAGCTTTTGCCTCTAAGGGATGCAGCGTGAAGATCTTAACGACAGGACCCTCTCCATCGTGGAACTCCATCGAAGTGATCTCTCTTGGAGAAACATCTAAATTCTCGCTCTATCACCTTCGTCAATTCGATTCCTTATGCCAAAAATGGCTAAAAAGCAACCACGCCGACATTGTGTTTGGGATGGAGCGGAACACCTTTCAAACCCATTACCGCGCAGGCAGCGGGGTCCACAAAACGTATCTCAAAAGGCGCACTCTAACCGACTCACTGCTCAAACAGCTCTCATTTAGGCTCAACCCGCTCCATCGCTACCTTCTAAAGGTAGAAAAAGAGGCTTTTGAACATCCCGAGCTCAAAATTCTTTTTACAAATTCAGAGATGGTCAAACAGGAAATAATCGAAACCTACGCTACTCCACCTGGAAAAATTCACGTTGTTCACAATGGCGTAGAGTGGGAAGAGAAAGCGCTCGCTTTCCAAGAAAGTTTTACCAAAGAGCGTACCGGACCGTTCCACTTCCTCTTCGTCGGCAATGGCTTTAAGCGGAAAGGACTCCCCTTTCTGTTAAAAGGATTATCTAATTTGAGTCGTCCCTATCAACTTACCATTGTCGGTAAAGATAAAAATATGGACGCCTATCGGAAGATGGCGCGCGGTCTCAATGTGCGCTTTGTAGGGCCTCAAGAGAATGTGACCCCTTATTATCAAGCGGCCGATGCGCTTGTCATCCCCTCGATCTACGATCCCTTTTCGAATGTGACCCTAGAAGCGCTTGCCATGGGCCTGTTTGTTGTCTCTTCTAAGTATAATGGAGGGCATGAGGTACTTGAGGAAAAAAGCGGCCTGATTATCGAGGACTTAACTGATATGCAGCCGACATTGGAAAAGGCATTAGACTACCCAAAAACAAAAGAAAGCGCTACATTAATCCGGCAGAGTATTAAAGAGTTGGACTTTTCCAACCAATTAGATAAAATTGTCCGCCAAACGTTATGACATACCCTTTATTTCGACTTTTTGGCTTTTTCATTTCCCTTTTACCGTATAGGGCTATCCACGCTCTAGGGCGGTTTTCGGGTTATTGCGCGTTCTATCTTCACCGCCCGTTCCGAAAAAAAGCATTAAGCAATCTAGCGATTGCCTATGGAAACACAAAAAGTGAAGCAGAACGAAAAAAAATAGCGATTGCCTCCTTTCAAAATTTAATGATTACATTGCTTGAATTTTTACGTTTAAAGAGAAGTAAAGGAAAACTTGAAGAGATCGTGACTCTCGAGGAAAATAGCGAAGTTGTCAAACTTTTAAAGAAAAAGCAGGGGGTTATTTTTCTAACAGGGCACCAAGCCAATTGGGAAATCCCTTTTTTAGCGGTAACCGACCGGTTCCCAGGAATCGCCATAGGACGGCCGATCAAAAATCAATGGCTCTACAACTGGGTTCTTTCTGTGCGTGAAATGAATGGCGGGAAAATTGTAATGCCCAAAAGCGCAATCCGCCAAGGCTTGCGCGCGTTAAAAGAGGGAAAGTTTTTAGGAATCGTAGGCGATCAGGCTTATCCTTCAAGCCCTTACTACTATCCCCTATTTGGCACTAGGGCTTGGACGGCTTCCACTCCTGCACTTTTAGCTTACAAAACAAACTCTCCCCTTGTTGTCGGGATAACAAAGCGTATTAATGGCCGCTACATCGTTACGGGTTCCCCACCGATATGGCCTAATCTGGATATGCCGATAAAAGAAGAGGTGCCGCGCATGATGGATCAAGCGATGGCCTGCCTTGAAAAAAGCATAAAGGAATATCCTGAACAGTGGATGTGGGTGCACGATCGGTGGAAACAGCAAGGAATCGACCATGTCAAACGGATCTATCGGTATGGCTTCATATTGGTGGTCCTTCCACCAAAGCCTAACCTTCAAATCGTTCCCCTCCTACGCGCGATCTATCCCCGCAGCTTTCTCACATTTTATGCTCCCAAAGGAACGGCTCTACCCGGGGATTGTGCTGTTCAGTACTATGAGAAGGAGAGCGATCTTTTTATCCGTGACTGGCGGTATCAGCTCGTCTTAGATTTCTACGGCTCGCAAAAGCTCCGCAGACACTTTCACAAACTCAGCGCCTTTAAAACACTTGCATTGCCACAAGATAAAGAACTCATCATACAAAAATTGGTAAAACCCGAATGCCGCACGACCGTTTCTTTGTAGACACCCCTTTCGAAGAGCATGCTGAAATCGATTTGCAACACGAGGCACGCCACCTTAAAGTGATGCGTGTGCGCGAAGGCGAAACGCTTGAACTTGTCAACGGACGCAATCAATTGGCACAAGCTGCTCTTAGCGGACTTAAGGGGAAAATCCTAACCGTTGAAGAGCGACCTGCACCCAAACCGCTCATACTATGCCAGGCGATTCCCCGTCTCAACAGGCTCGATACGATCGTTGAAAAGGGAACAGAACTCGGAATGACTGAACTTTGGTTATTTCCGGGAAAACTCAGCGAAAAAAAAGAGCTCTCTGCCAACCAACTTAAACGGTTAGAACAGATTACCATTGCAGCTTTGAAACAGTGCGGCAGGCTGGATTTACCTAAAATCAAGCTTAAAGAACCTCTTCTTAAATGGGATTCTATCCCCTGCGCAGCCTATTTTGGAACTTTATCTAAGGCACCTGCCTTTACCTCAATACTCGATAAGAGCAAAGAGATCTGCTTTTTTATAGGGCCTGAGGCGGGGTTGACTGCAGACGAAGAGGCGCACCTTATGCAGCTCGGGGCTCAAGGGGTAAATCTACATCCAAACATACTGCGCACCGATACCGCCTCTTTAGTGGCTCTCGCCCTCTGCCAATAATGCTAATGCACCATAGCGGTAATTGATCTTCAATGGAGCCTGCTCCCAAATTGGTGATAGTATTTTGATACTTCCTCCCTGAAAAGCTTTGCTATCTGACAACCTGATAAGTACCATCATCAAAGACAAGCGCTTGGTTAGTAACGGAACAAACAAACTTTAGATCGTCCGCTCGATCGGGAAGAAGCGCTAGTTTCAGCTGATTCTTCGGTATATTGCGAAGAGCAGAAGCAACTGTAGACCTTGACCAACCATCAATCTCTTTTTCTTTCAATAACGCTATGAGAGAATTGATCAACTTTTTGTTTCTCTCATGATCTATATGAAAAGCTGTCTGTCCAATGGCAGAAGCTGCGAACGATCTCGCGCCACAATCAACACTTGTATCTTCCAAAAAAGCAATGAGAAGTTCGATCAAACTCTTATTTTGTTCATTGGCTGATGAAGCGATCCGTCCAAGAATACAAGCAGTGGCAGATCTTAACCAGTCTTCTGCTTTTTTATTTCGCAATACTTCCATCAAAGGCTCAATCAAATCTATATTCCTTTCATAGCCATCGGAAATAATTCGATCTAGAGCGAATGCACTCAATCCTCTTCCCCACTCATCCACTTCATTATCTTGAACTAGAAGAATCAGCGGGTTGACCAAATTCTCTTTTCTTTCATAATCTGATGATGCGATTTGCTCTAGTGCACTAACAGCAGAACATCTCAGCAAGGAATCTGCCTCTTTATTTCGCAATACCCCAATGAGAGATTCAATCAAATTTTTATTTCTGTCAGGGTCAGAGGAAGCGATCGAGCCAAGAGCAGAAGCTGCATCAGACCTAACCCAATTATTTAACTTCTTATCTTCCAATATTGAAACAAGAGTCTCTATTGGATCTCCACCTTGTTTATAATCTAATGCAATTCTTTCACTAAAAGCAAAAACAGTCCTAGATTTTGCCCTATCGTCCACATCGTTATCATTCAAAAAAATAGTTAGTGCTCTAATCAAATCTTCCTTCCGATCGTGACCCGCAGCAGTCATTTCTCCAACTGCGGTAGCAGCGACAGACCTTGACCACCCATCTACTTTTTTATCACCTAAAAAAGCAATAAGCGAATTGATCAAATCCTCATTTTTTTCTTTTCCAAATGAAGCTAATACTCCCAAAGTTTGAGCAGCGAAAGCTCTACTCCAACTATTCACTTCGTTATCCCACAATAAATCAATAAGAGCCTTAATTAAGCTTTCTCTTTGACCATCGACACAAGAAGAAGCGATGACACCCAAAAGTGGAGATATTCTTTGTCTTAAATAACCTTCTGCTCCCCTTTGGGTTCGTACCGTCGTAATGAGAAGGTCTATTAAATTACTAGCTTTAGCATGATTAGATGAAGCGATTACTGCTAGCGCATATGTTGCATATAATCTTACTCCCTCATCCACTTTTTGATCTTGAGATAGAGCAATAAGAGGGTCTATCAACTCTTCACTTTTGTAATAGTTAGCCAATGCAAGTGTACTAAGTATTTGTATTTTCAAAGCCATTGTTTTATGAGACGAGCTAATTTGATGACAGAGAATTTGTTCGAAAATGGGATTAGGTAAAAATCCACTGTACCGCACATAGTCGCATAAAAGTTGAAGTACCATCTCGTGGGTCTCTTTTTTTTCAAGAAGCTCTATCATGATCTCCATAATTCTTTTTTGGCAGATCAATTTACGATTACCTTTTAGTATAGCACTTAATTCGGGATATGCAAATCGTTCTAAATAATGAACAACCCTGGAGATAAATTCATCATATTGTTTTATAATTTCTGGATGACTACATTCCTCAAAACATTGTGCAAGCATCCCTAACTCATATGTTTCCCCTAGGTCATTAGGAGGCCCCAAAAGATCATCAAAATACGCTTGAAGTAGGAATGAATCGTTAGAAAGAGAATGAATTCCTGCTACCATTGAAAGGATACGCCCAAATCTGGAATTCAATTTGTTTTGTTGAATGATTTTTAATGCTTGCGTCCGTGTATGTGCTTCTCTATATAAATTTGCGATATAATTTGCTACAAAGTACTCTTGAAAACTAAGATGAAGAAAGCTTCCTTGTCCATTCTCTATATTAAACAGCCCTAAATTTCTTAATTTATTAAAACTTATCTCTTTGGAATCCACTATTCTTTCGACAACCTTCTCATCAAGGTAAGGACTACTTTGAGTTATCGCCTCAAGTGCCATTTCTTCTAAGCAATCAACTAAGGTAGTGATTTCTGGATGAGAAGAGAGCTCTCTTCTAGATTGCCATTCGTCTTGAATCTCACCACATCGATTGAGATACAACTTATAGAATTGATTAAGCATATGCCCATAAAGAGCTGTAACCTGCATGGGTGCACTTTTATCACATAACTCGTCATCGACAATAAAAAGTCCACAAAGCATGCTCAAATTAATGGGAATACGAGCAATGCTCCACATAAGTGGGCTTTGATTAAGGAATCTAATAAAAGAAGCGATTTTTGAAGATGCATTAAACTTATCAAAATATTGTGCAACATATTGCTCAATTTCAGAGGCTCCAAATCCAAGTATTTCAAATTCACTTTGAGCATCAAAATCTACTGAGCCTGGACGAGATGTGACAAGAATATGAGAAAATTTATCTTGCAAATTTTCAAAAGCTTGAAAGAGATGCCCTCCCTTGCGTGCTTCGGGAGGGAGCTCGTCCCAACCATCTAAAATAAGAAACGTGTTATTAAGAAAATTCTCATCCTCCAAAAGCATTCGAAAGTCAGCTCCAAGTGTTTCATACTCTCTATAAAGAAGATCAGCAGCATGAAACACTTTTCCTGGGACATTGGGGTAAAAATTCCCTGTAAGGTTCCTAAGGTGAAGACACAAAACTGAATCAAATTTAGACAGGCATTCTCCTTTTGCCCATTTATGAAGAAGCATCGTCACAAATGTAGTTTTCCCAATTCCTCCTGGACCATAAATTAAAGCGCGTGTTTTAACATTTTTTCCTAGTTTTTCTGACAGAAAAACATCTCCAGATACATTAGTTCTATTTAATCCGAAAAGTTTTTTATAAGAAGGTAGTTGGTCGTCTTCAATTTGTAAATATTTTCTCTCATGCTTCTTTTCATACTCTGTGACACTAAGATTGGTATAAATTGTATCTACAGGACAAGAGAGTTCCCACTTGCCTATTTGTCTAAAAGTAGGGAGATAGGCATTACTGCGACATAAATAGTGTTCCTTCAATTTCTCAAGAAAATTTTTTTCTAGGGAGGGTAAGGTGGCTACATTTCCCCGCGTAACTGCAAAGGCCCTACAGATACTGATGTCTTGAAGTATATTAATACACTTGCTCAGTTGCAAGTCATCCGGAATGTCTTGATGAAATAACTCTACCCCCTTTCTCCGACACTCATCAACCGCTTCTTTCTGGCTGCAATACCAATCAGAAATAGAGTTATCGCCTGAAATTTCTGTCCAGTATCGTGTTAATTTGGACTGATACCTTTTAGGCGCTTGACCCCAAAGTTCGATAAAAAGTTGTTGAAAGTTGTAAAGATAGGATTTAGTTCGCCAATCTCTAATCGTGCAAAATCTTTCAAACTCTGGCGGAAAGGAGTTTCTATGATCCCCACTTATTAGAATTGGAAATACGCGTCTATTTCCATTCTTTATATCTTCTTCTCGCTTACGCAAGATATGGACCAACTCACTGCAAACAGCCGAGATCCCCATATCAAATTTATCAAACAAAGATTCTGTGCCAAACAATAGAATATAACCGCTGCTTCTGGCACTCTTCATAAAATCATTAATATTTGCCCCATAGCGATTAGAATCGATATCTAACCATACTGTAGGAAAGCCGGCTTTTTCTAAATGTGAGTGAAGATTGATTAAAAAAGGTTGAACCCAAGACTCTTTTCCATATCGGGAATCTGTTGGCCATGCATAGACAAAATAAATTGTCTCTGGCACAACACCGTCTTCTCTATAAAACTTTTCCCTCAGCTTTTCTAAAAAAGCCCCAAAGAAAGGATTTTTATCAAGCTCTAGTTGTTCGTAACGTAAAAGTTGACTTTTTTTTGTATCGCAATCGTTTAAAAAAAGTTGAAAAGCCTTTTCCTTGGATCTTTCATTTTGAGTAATCCATTGTCTAAGTTTTTGATATTTAGAAACTAAGGTGAAAGAAAGATTTTTAATTCTTTAAGTTGCTGAATGTTTGTCGTAAGGGGATAGCTATTTTCATCTGTAAAGTGAGTGAAAATCGTTCCAATATGTTCGAGAATTAAATCTTTGCAGCTTTGGTTTCCTTGTTCATAGTCATACAAAAGCCTGTCAATAGCTTTATTATGCATTTCTAAGCCATCTAGCACTTCGAAAACACGTTTGTATACTTTTTTACTTACAAATCTACCATCATTCGCTTTCTCTCTTTGCTCCTCAAAATCGACTTCAGGGGTATACTGAGAAAGATTAGAGGTATTCGTACTTGATTGAACATTCAATAGATTGAGTCCCCATTCAGTTTGCAGCATTCCAAGAATGTTTCTTTCATCAGAGCAATATTCATATTTCTCTGCTTTCCTCGTTGAACTGGCTGTCAATACTATAAAGGTAAAAATGAAAAACAGTGATATTTTTACTACATAGGAGTGAGTCATTTCGGCAATCTCCATTATCGTATTTGCTTTCAAGATCGTTTGAATGCTGGCCACAATCTAGACAGCAATATTTTTGCAAATTGTATTGCGTTACAATCGCTGTAGCTTCCGGAAGCTCTACCTGCTGCCAAGAGCTTGCTTCATCAAGTGGACGTAAATTTTGGGAGTTACAGTGGAGACAGCTACTACGCGTGCAATCTATATGATGGTCTACTCTTTCTAGAGGATAAGCACTGCGTGCGATTCCTTTCCTAGAAGGGCGGGATTTGGGCATGCGAACGGGCCGATCAGATTTCTGATCGGAAGAAGGAGGTTTTGAGCTATTTTGTGAGTTGAGGTTTAGCTGCTCTTTTAGCTTAGCAATTTCTTCGAGAGCCATTTTTAAAAGGGCTTTGGTGTGAGCCAATTCGGCTTCTAGCTGCTCATAAGTGGGTTTCATGCCTCTAGATAATAAAAGATTGAGTATTTGTTGTGGGTAAAAAATTTTCTAGAAAAGGGGCGAGCTGTGAGCGAAGCTTCAGCGATCCCCGCTACCGCAGAGTCGGCCGAGGCGAAGCCTCGTGACGACACGTCGGTTAAGAGGTCATAGGTGAACATTTACTACCAGCAGTGGCCAGCCCTGCTTACTTAAACAAAGACGACCATGCGATTCACTCAAATGATCGAGAACTGCATTAAATTCCACAGCCTGATAGGCACGGTCATAATAATCAGCTTGTGCAGATACGTAAGCCATCGGTTAAATATACTATGGTATATAAATCAAATTATACCTTTATAAACAAGAGCAGCTGATGGATCGAGTGTAACAAGTTGTTCGTTGCGCAGCACATCACTCGCACCCTCAGCCCGAAGGACATATGGGAGATCGAGCGACTCAGCTACCTCTACAAGATAACGCTCAGACTCTTTATCATCGACATGATTCTGTAGGATCACGCCAGCTGCACTCTTTAAGAAAGGGAGGTAATTTTCGTCGCAATTGTTGATGACAATTACCATTCCACGCACGTTATACTCATGCGCCTCAGGAGAAGGATGCAGCATCACTTTGCCATGCACGCGTTTGCCTCCACCAGAGCTTCCGCGGACAAGAACATCGCCTATGCTATCTACAATCATCATATTTGTTGTTCCAGCCCTTCCAAATGGTGTGCCGGCAGTGATCACTACAAGATCACCATACTCGACAAGACCTTTTTCCAAGGCAAAAGCCGTGATGAGTCTTTTTGCCTCTTCGATATCATGCGCATCCTGACAATGAATCGGGATCACGCCCCAAGAGAGCGAGAGCTGATGATACACCTTAGCTGAAGGAGTCATCGCGATAATCGGCATCTCAGGGCGCAAGCGGGAGAGCAGACGCGCTGTAGAACCGCTTGTGGTGAAAGCGAAAATCGCTTTTGCGTTGGAACTGTAAGCCGTGTTCACACTTGCTTGAGTAACAGCTGATGGAACATCATAGAACACTCTTTGCGTGCTATGCTTGAAAAAGCCGTAAAAGCTAAAATCATCTTCTGTTTCAGCGATGATCGCTTTCATCACTTTTACCACCTCGACAGGGTAGCTTCCAATTGCAGTCTCTCCTGAAAGCATCACAGCCGATGTGCTATCGTAAATCGCGTTGGCAACATCTGATGCTTCTGCTCGAGTGGGGCGGGGATTGACGATCATCGATTCAAGCATCTGGGTAGCCGTTACTGAGGGCTTACCTGCTAAATAACTCTTGCGAATCATCATTTTTTGCAGCCTAGGCACCTGCATAAGAGGCATTTCAACCCCAAGGTCGCCGCGGGCAACCATGATCCCCTCTGCAACCTGAACGATGCTATCAAAATTTTGAACGCCCTCGCGGTTTTCGATCTTGGCAATGACTCCGATATCTTCTTTGCCCTCTTCCTCAAGAAGTTTTTTTATCGCAATAACATGCTCTGCAGAACGGATGAATGAAGCGGCGATCAGATCGACATCTTGCTGACAACCAAAACGAATATCTGCGACATCTTTCTCGGTCATCGGAGGAAGCTCAATGACAGCGCCTGGGATATTCACGCCTCGTGTCGATTTGATCTCCCCTCCATGGTCTACCTCTACTTTCACTCCATTTTCGCCTATTTCGACAACGTGTGTGATGATGTAGCCATTATCGAGAAGGACGAACATATCGGGCTCAAGCTTATCTAACGCAGAAGGGGGAGTCAGGGTAATGCGATTTTCATCTCCTGCAACTTCCTCCTTGACGAGCCAGATATGAGACCCTTCCTTGAGAACAACATGCTCTTTTTCTAGTTTACCAAGCCGAATCTCAGGCCCTTTTGTATCGAGCATAATGGCAAGAGGAACCCCCTTTTTTTCACGCGCTTCCTTGAGCATGGCAATCACATTTCCGTGTTCCTCATGCGTCCCATGGCTGAAATTGAGGCGTGCGACATTCATCCCGGCATCGATCAAAGCCTCGATTTTCTCAGGGCTACTCACTTTTGGACCGATTGTACAAACAATTTTTGTGCGATTTATCATAAATTATGTTGATAGCAAGTTTGCGCAATATTTTCCATCACTACCTCGATTTGATTGAGATTTGAATCTAATTCTCTGACCGTCTATTCTTTCTTGGATAAATGAAGCAGCAAATCATCTTAAAAAATGTTAATGTACACAACTTAAAAGGTGTTGATCTCACACTCAACACCAATGAGTTAGTGGTTTTAACCGGTGTTTCGGGATCGGGAAAATCATCGCTTGCCTTTGACACGATCTATGTAGAAGGACAGCGGCGCTACATCGAGTCTCTCTCCACTTTTGCCCGCAGATACATCGGAGATTTGAGCAAGCCCGATGTCGAAAATGTCTCAGGCCTCTCCCCCACCATCGCAATCGAACAGAAAAGCGCGGGAAAAAACCCGAGATCCACCGTCGGGACGATGACCGAGGTCTATGACTATTTACGCGTTCTCTATGCAAGAGTAGGCATTCCCCACTGTCCTATCAGTGGCGAGCCGGTCGCTCCACAAGGAAAAGAGCGGATCATCAAAAAAATCCAAAGTCTGCCTGAAAAAACAAAGCTCATTATCCTCGCTCCTATCGCCCGAGGCAAAAAAGGGGAATTTAAAGATGACTTTCAGCTTTTCCTGCGTAAAGGGTATACGCGCGCACGCGTCGATGGCAATTTTATGGATCTCAACGAGGAGATCAGCCTCGATAAAAACCTCGCCCATGATGTCGAAATCGTAGTCGACCGCCTCTCGGTGAGTAAGGAAAATGCCTCACGCATCGCCGAGGGTGTAATTGCCGCTTTGGAATTGGGCGACGGCGTGCTCTCTATTTATAATGCTGACACACAAGAAGAGACGCTCTATTCGATGCACGCTTATTCCCCAAAATCGGGCATCTACTACTCGTCGCTGGAGCCTCACGACTTTTCCTTTAATAGCCCAACGGGCATGTGCCAGAACTGCAATGGCCTTGGGATCACCCAAGAATTCGACCTCGATAGTATCATCGACCCTGAGAAAAGCATCGCAGAGGATTGCTGCTCGATTGCAAGCTCCTACGAAACGGTGCGCTATGGCAATATCTATAACAATTTGGCAGAAATTTACGATTTTGATGTCGAAACCCCTTGGAAAGACCTGCCTAAAAAAGCCAAAGATATCTTTCTCTACGGCACAGAGAAAAAGTGGACCCAGATGTATTTTGTCCACCCTTCTCGCCCGGTCAATTGGACAGAATATGTCCGCTGGCGCGGAGTGATTGCAGAGGCCAAACAACGATTTGCTGAAGCTAAAAGCGACCTCTACAGAAAAAAAATGCGAAAGCTCATGCATGAGCAAGTCTGCCCCGACTGTCAAGGTTCACGTCTTCGCTCCTACCCGAGCGCCACTGAACTTGCCGGGAAAAAAATCCATGAGGTATGCAGCGAACCGATCGCAAAAACATACGCCTTTTTTCAAAACCTAAAACTCGACCCTTCAGAACATCTCATCGCTGAGGAACTCCTCAAAGAGATCCTCGACCGCCTGCACTTTTTGATCGATGTCGGCCTCCACTATCTCACGCTGGAGAGAACAGCCCCTACACTATCGGGTGGAGAGGCTCAACGCGTTCGTCTCGCTTCACAGGTAGGTTGCGGCTTGGTGGGTGTCACATATGTCCTTGATGAACCTTCGATCGGTTTGCATCCGCGCGACAACCAAAAACTGATCGCCACCCTCAAGCGACTACGCGATATGGGAAACACAGTCTTGGTTGTGGAACACGATGAGGAGACCATCTGGGAGGCTGACCGTGTTGTCGATTTTGGACCAGGACCGGGAGTCCTAGGAGGAGAAATTTTGGTGAATGGCTCCCACAAGGAGCTGCTCGCCCATCCCAAATCGCTTACCGGAAAATACCTCAGCGGTAAAGAGACAATTGCAATTCCGAAAAAAAGAAAAAAGCCGGGAAAAGAGTCGGTTCAAGTTATCGGTGCTTCACATAACAACTTGAAAGCTGTGAAGGCAAAATTTCCCCTCGGGTTGATGATTGCGGTAACAGGCGTCTCAGGTTCGGGCAAATCCTCTCTCATCACCGATACTCTTTACCCTGCTCTTGCTAATCACCTCCACCATGCAGAACATCCGGTAGGTGCGCATAAAAAATTCGAAGGGATCGAAGGGATTGACAAGGTGATTGCGATCGACCAATCGCCGATCGGCCGCAATCCCCGCTCGAATCCGGCAACCTATATCAAAATCTTCGATGAGATCCGCCAGCTTTTTGCCAAACTCCCCGACAGCGTCGCGCGCGGATACACACCGGGACGCTTTAGCTTCAATGTGCGCGACGGCGCCTGCCCTCAGTGCCACGGCATGGGCATGATCCGCATCGACATGGATTTTCTAGAAGATCAGTGGGTGGAGTGCCAGAGCTGCCAAAACAAGCGGTTTGATCACGAAACACTCTCCATCTACTACAAAGGGAAAAACATCTACGATGTGCTTGAGATGAGCATCGGTGAGGCCTCCGATTTTTTTGCCAACATCCCCTCCTTAAAACGAAAACTCGACATGGTTGTCAAAGTGGGGATGGAATACATCAAGCTCGGACAACCCTCGACAACCCTTTCTGGGGGAGAGGCGCAGCGGATTAAGCTAGCAAAAGAACTCGTCCGTCCCGGCACAGGCAACACATTTTACATCTTAGACGAACCGACGACAGGGTTGCACTTTCACGATATTAAAGCGCTGCTCGCCGTGCTAAGCGAACTCGTAGAGCGAGGAAATACCGTCCTTGTGATCGAACACAACATGGATGTTGTCAAAACGGCGGATTGGATTGTCGATTTAGGGCCGGAAGGGGGCGAAGAAGGTGGAGAAATCGTCGCACAGGGAACGCCTGAAAAACTCGCAAAACTCGATACCCCTACCGGAAGAGCCATACACGCGATTCTCCACCCCAAAAAGCACACTCTAAAAAAAGAACACGCTCCCAGAACCGAAGAGATCCGTGCCATCACAATCAAAGGAGCCGAGCAGAACAACCTCAAACACCTCGATCTTTCGATTCCACGGCAAAAACTCACGGTATGCAGCGGTCCTAGCGGATCGGGTAAATCATCACTTGCTTTTGAGACGATTTATGCAGAAGGACAGCGGCGGTATATCGAGTCTCTCTCCCCATATGCGCGGCAATTTGTGCAACAGATGCCAAAGCCCAAGCTCTCCCAGATAGAAGGGCTCTCCCCTGCGATTGCGATTGAGCAAAAAGCGGCCGCTGGAAATCCACGCAGTACTGTCGGAACGATGACGGAGATTTACGACTACCTGCGTATTTTATTTGCGCGTAAAGGGACGGCCTATTGCCCTGAAACCGGCGAGCCGATCAAATCGATCACAAAAGAGTACGTGGTTCAACAGATCCTCCGCTACCCCGAAGGAGAAAAAATCACTGTTTTAGCCCCTTTTGAAGTACAAAAGGGAGAGGTATTTGACGACGTGCTCGCCCGTTATCGCAGGCAAGGGTATGTCCGTCTCCGCCTCGATGATGAAACCTACGAACTCGACGAGCCCATCCCCTTTGATCGGAAACGAAAGCAGAAACTCGCCCTCGTGATCGACCGCCTTAAGATAAGCCCACGCATCGAAAGCCGCCTCTATGAAGCTGTTGAAAACGCGACTCGACTGACAGATGGGAAAGTGCTCATCGAGCGCGAGGAAGAAGATGTCCTCTTCAACCTCTCATTTGCTGTCGAGAGTACAGGAAAGTCCTATCCCGAAATCACCCCTCATACCTTCTCCTTCAACACTCCTGAGGGGATGTGTCCCGACTGCCAGGGGCTCGGGTATCAATACGGCGCTAGCCTCACCGAAAACCCCGAATTTATGCATCTTTCGGTGATCGGCATGCTAAGGCTACTCTGGACCACTTCCCATCTCCCGCCTTTCGAAAAGTTTTTGAAAGAAGAAGGAATTGACTCTTCAAAACCGCTCTCAGAACTCTCCTCAGAGCAATTACAACTCATTTTAAACGGTTCTCCAGAAGAGAAGTGGGTGGAAGCAAAAGGCTACCGTTTTCGCTGGCTAGGGATTCAGCCCATTTTGGCAAAGGCAGGTAAAAGCGCTCACCACGAGATTCGAGAACCGCTCATCCCACTTCTTGAGGAAGTCGAATGCCTCTCCTGTTTGGGGACACGGATTACCCCCCTGGCTCGCAATGTGCGGATTGATGAGCATTCCATCGCCTCGCTCTGCCGTATCCCGATCGGCAAAGCACAGGCATTTCTCGAAACCCTTTCTGTTGACAAAGTGCTTGAAGAGGTGATGCGGCAACTGCTTGGACGGTTGAATTTTTTAGTCGAAGTAGGGCTCGATTATATCAGCCTTGAGAGGCGCGCGCCCACATTAAGCAATGGGGAATCGCAGAGAATCCGCCTTGCACGCCAGCTTGGAAGCAGTTTGACAGGCGTACTCTATGTTCTCGACGAGCCGACAATTGGCCTTCATCCACATGATAATACGCGGCTCAATGGAGCTCTAAAAAAACTCAAAGAACTCGGCAACACCCTCCTTATGGTCGAACACGATCCTCAAACCGTCGCTACAGCCGATTATCTCCTCGATTTTGGCCCGGGAGCAGGAGATCATGGAGGGCATATCACCGCTAGAGGAACTTTTTCCGAGATCCTTAAAAATCCTGACTCTCTGACAGGGGCTTATCTTTCTGGAAGAAAGGAGATCACAAAGAGAAGTAAAAGGAGGAAGGGAAAAGACTTTTTCCCAATTCAGCATGCCGATAAGCACAACCTCAAAAATCTCTCCTTTAAAATTCCGATCGGTGTGCTGACAGGGCTGACAGGCGTTTCCGGATCGGGTAAATCGACTCTGATGCACGACGTGATTAAACCGACTGTCAAACCCCTTATCGATAAAGGCGAGCCTTTCAACAAATTAATCGTGATCGATCAAAACCCAATCGGCCATACGGTCCGGTCGGATGTCGGCACATATGTCGACCTGCTTTCTACCTTGCGCACCTTTTACGCCTCCCTTGCAAAAGCGCAAGTAAAGGGGTTACAGCCCGGCCACTTCAGCTACAACCATCGAAAAGGGATGTGCACAGCCTGCTGGGGGCTTGGATATAAGAAAGTCGAAATGCTCTTTCTCCCTCCTGTGCGCGTCAAGTGCGACCAGTGCAACGGGCTTCGGCTCAACCCTGTGAGTTTAGAAGTGGAATATCAGGGAAAAAGCTTTGGGCAGTTGCTGGATATGACCGTGGAAGAGACGCTTCTCACTTTTCAAATGATTCCCAAAGCGCGGCGTATTATGGAAACCTTGATCTCAGTTGGACTTGGCTACCTTAAACTCGGCCAGGAGATTGCGACGCTATCTGGAGGGGAGGCGCAAAGAATGAAACTCAGCAGAGAACTCGCCCATCGAGGGACAGGAAAAACACTCTATCTACTCGATGAACCGACAACAGGCTTGCATCCCGATGATATCGAAAAGCTTCTAGCCCTGCTCCACCGCCTTGTGGATAAAGGAAATACCATGATTATGATTGAGCATAATATCGATATGATCAAAAGCTGCGATTTTCTGTTTGATTTAGGGCCTGGAGCGGGAGAAGCAGGCGGAAAAATCATCGCAACAGGGACACCTGAGCAAGTAGCGAAAAACCAAAAATCTTTAACTGGAAAGTACTTAAATTAATTTTAAATTGAATCCAAATCATTTCATCTATAGAATTTCCCATTCTACATGATGCGAGGAGTTTATTATGTCCTGTTGTGCTATCGGAGGAAATGAAAGTCCTTCAACTCGGATTTCCCCTATTACCGAAGCTATAGTGAGTATTGTTGCCGTCACACTCATTGCGATTGCATGTGTTGCTTTTTTCTACGGCAATTTTTTGTTAGCGATTGGAACCGTTGGTTTAGGTGGAACGATTTCTATCTGCGAAATCGTTTATAGAATGAGTTTGTGCAATTCTAACAAGAATAAAGCCGGTGAAGAAGATTCTTCTAGATCTGAAACTTCCTCAACCCGCAGTAGCACAAGCTATGATTCAGATAGCAATTGGTCTGAAACATCAACCTCAGCAAGTGAAAGCCTTTCTACTTCAGAAGAGCAAGATTTGAACAGCTCGATTCTCGCACGAACCACTTCTGAATCATTATATCTCCCTGAGATCAGTGCAATCCCCAATGAAGAGTAGATCTCTTCACCACTCGTAGACCTGTTTGTTTTACAATTTTCTTTTTTATACTAGATACCTGAACTTTGGATTTTTCTCGCTCATCTTCAGGGAGTTTGCTTGCACCTCTTGTGCTTTTCGACCTTGTAAAGGGCGTTTGGCCATTCACTTCGGCCAAAAATCCCAAGATTTGCAGCGCAAACTCTTCTGAATCTGAGCGAGAAAAATCCAAAGTTCAGGTTAATAAGACAAAGATATGCTTTTTATTTTTGCATTTTATTTCTTATCACATTAACATGACTTTAATAATCAGGTGAATATATGTCATTTTGTGTAAGTTGTTTAAGAAATTCTACGCAAATCGAATCTCTTCATTGGAGCCATGAAGTCGCGATCGTAACCGCAACAGTCGCCCTTTTGGCTCTTTCCGGTGTTGCGATTGCTTTCGGTTATCTTTGGCCTTCTATCGTTGGTTTTTCCGTAGGAGGGCTCTTCGCGATCAGCGAAATAAGTTATAGGGCTCGGATGTGTCGGAGACCAAGTGAGGGGCCACCTCCTGACGTGATCGCGTCAAGCCAAGCAAGTAATTTTTTGGCACCTGAGTTTCTCTATGAAGTTAGGGAGGAATATACTCCTATAACAACTCCTCCTCTCTCTGTAGCCGACTTAGAAGATCACAGGGATATTGCAGTTGCATCTTCTATTCTTTCCCAACAGCGCGAACCCCAGCCTCCTTATTTAAGAGGCCGGGCAACTCTCATTGACCCTGAAAGTGTGGCTGCAGCCTCCATCGTTAACACTGAAGACTATTTGGAAAATCCTGTTGGATTAAGAGGAGCTAGGATTCCAATAACTCCTCTAAAAGACCGTATTTCTCCTCTAGACCAACCTCGTAAACAGAGAGTGCGCTATCAAACAACTGAATACTCTCTTCAAGGGGTGCCTGCTTTACGCAAAATGGCCTATCAAATCGATAGAGCTGTGCGTGAAGGAGCAAATGAAGAAGAGACAGTTTATAGCAAACAATTTCGGATAGATCTTCGGACAGATGTCTCTAACTTCGTCGATCACACGATACACAATCCTGGAATTGGAGTTGCAGAATCGATTGGTTTGCGGCGTGATATGGAAGATGTGCATTTCATTCAAACGCTTAACTTGAATATCAATGGAATACATACTCCCATAACCCTCGCTGCTGTCTGCGATGGACATGGTGATACCAAGATTATTGGTGAACTTCTTCGAGACAGCCTATCCAAAGTGCTTGAGGGAAGAGTGGATGAAATTCGCTATTCTTTTGTCACAGGAGAAAGGCATTTTGGTAGGGCAGGAGAATATGATTGGCTAACTGCTGAAGAAAAGGATGAGCTAAGAGGATTAGCCCTTACAGCACTAGATGAAGAAACGATTACAACTACGGTGACAAAAGCCTTAGTTGTGCTCGATCGGATTATTGTTGAGAAAAGAGGAAAGTATGTCGCTCCTTGGGCAGGCTTAAATCAATTGCTCACGCCTGATCATGATGGCCCTCTACTTCCTTATGGAGGCACCACAATGACTGCTCTTCTTATGCTGCCGGGGGGGCGATTCATGACAATCAATGTTGGAGATTCTCGCACAATTCTATGCAAAGATGTTGAAACAGTGATTCAGCTCACAAAAGATCATAAGCCGTCTGACTGTGAAAATAGTATTAAGAAAGAAGGACATCATGTCTCTCAAGATCGAGTTAATGGCATGCTTGCCTGTGGTCGGGATATTGGAATGGGAATTGTCTCAGCCAGACCGAACTTTACTTTAGTTCGAAAAAGCTCAGATCCTGATGATTTTGAGAGAATGGAAATTCATTGCGCTGAGGGGCACTATTTTGTATTAGCTTGCGACGGCCTTTTTGATTTTGCAACGAATGCTAGCGTGGCAGGAGCCATTGCAGAAATGGACGCTGCTGGAAAAACGCCTGCAGAAATGGCGGGACATTTGGTTCAAGCTTCCGTAAGAAACCAAAGTCGTGTACATGCAGCTGACACTATATTTCCTAAGCGTGCAGATAATGTCACTGTGATGGTTGTGAAAGCTCCATAAATTGTGTCATCGCATTGAAGAACTGATCACCTAAATCTTTGAGTCCTTTAATCCCTAATTCGTCTATACTATACGTTGCGTTTAAAATTTTGAGAGAATTAAGATGTCAGCATCGTCAATCGGAGTCAATTCAGTTGGGAAAATCCAATACGAAACAGCTAACCATCAAACAGAAAAAGCTTTTAAAAGTTTTTCATTTTTTCTAACAGGGCTTTCTCCAGATTCGTCGTTAAATGAAATACGGGAGGCTTATTCGCTTCTTCATGACTTAATCCCACAGCTAGATGAGAAGCAGATTTCCGATTTCATCAGAAATTCTTTCGATATCTTTTCACATTTTCCGACTCTTAAGGATGAGCAAAGACAGCTCGCTCTTGATTTAGGTAATTGGTATTTTGATAAACAGCCTGATCAAGCCCTCCATTATTACGCAAAGGCTCACCTAATGGAGTGTCCAGAAGGTTATCAACTCACATCAAGAGCCCTTTTCCGTTGTTTTTTGAATGAAAACACTATTTCCCATTCCCTGGAGATGGCGGCTCGGAAATTAGATAGCGAGCAATTCAATCGACTTTTGAGTCAGATCGAACATCTCAAGCATTTTTGCTATCTTCCAGAAGACTATGAGACACTTCATGAGAAGGTGCGAGATATTTTTCTTATAAAGAATGCGCAAAAACAAGTGTCAGTTTCAGCAGAGGTCTAAATTTATTTTCGGTAAAAAAGTTGTTTCGTTAAAATGCTTTGACATCAAAATTCTACTCTTCATCAGAGAAAGAATCTTTAAAAATGCGAAAAAGCTCTAAACTCTGCTAACACCTGAGGAGAAAAAATCTTATGAGAACAAATCCCATATCTTTTACAGGAACTGCGGCGTCTACTCCTGGAGAAGGGGAACAGAGCTTTGACATGACCTTAAGCACTATTTTGAGATCCTCTCCCTCGCAAACACTTGTGAGTACAACCTTTAAAGAACTTGAATCGTATATTCCTCAGTTAGACTCAGCTGAAATCATTCAGTTAGAAAAAATGCTTAGCAGACTCTTCGGCTTTTTTCCTCATCTCTTTTCTATAGAACGCGCAAATCTTACATCACAGCTAGGCACGTGGTATCTCCATAATGGAGATCCGGTTAAAGCAATGAAGTATTACGCCTATGCTCTCAAACAAGAGACTTCCGAGAAGAATCACATGCTTGTTTCTAAGGTGTTCCTTCAATGGGTACTCAAAAACGATATATATAAGGAGCGACTTGAACAGGCATATCGAGAGGGAAATGTCGATCTTTTTAACCAGCTTTTAGATTCCATTTTGGAGATGAAGCAGTTTTTTTATCACGAACAAGACTTTTATTCTCTCCGCAAAATCGCAAACGCGATATTAATCGAAGATCCGAGGGAAAATCGAATGGATCAGTTCGCTGAGTGCGCGGACAAACTTCACAGTTTAACACCTCCTGCTCTTGCAATTGTTCCGGTAACTAAAAAATACTATCAGGCATTACAAACCTATCGCCAATATTGCACCCTCGAGCACTACAAATCCTATTTTCAGACCTTATTATACGATGCTTTCGCCCTCCTCGGCCGTCCCCCATGCCAATTTGATATACGAGCTATGGGTTCTTTAGCCCGCAATGAACCAGGCCCATTCTCTGACCTAGAATACTTTATTTTGATCGAACATGCCAAGCAGCGCACATATTTCCAACAGTTAGCACAACTAATCGAACTTCAGTTTCTTTCATTAGGAGAAACAGATTTTCCCATTTTGCCGTTGACGAAGGGTTTCATGTCGACCCCGGAGCAAATCCAGCCAGACATCTCGATCTAATTGGCACCCCTCAAGAGATGGCAGAGCGAAAAACCCCTAGCAATAATGAAGAGCTTCGCCTTACCCTATTTCAATCGGTCTCTTTATTGTCGTCACCTCCAGATCTTGCTGCAGAGTTTCATAAAGCCCTTGACCAAGAAGAAGTGCGTCAAAAGGCAAGAGATGGCTGCCAAGCACTTAAAGAACACTACGAAGCTGTATGGACAATCTCTCCTGAACAACTCCAAGAATACAACCTCAAAGAGCAGTTCATTCTTCCACTCAATGTCCTATTAGGATTGCTCAGTCTTTACCACGGAAATTGGGAGAAGCAATTCACCCCATCATCCCGTGCTCTTATCAAAACGACTCTTCAAACTCTGCATAAAATCCGCGTACGCCTTCACATTCAATATAATGAGCATAAAGATATTGCTACCCCCTCCCGTCTAGAAAGAGGAGAAATTGACACACTTCATAAAGCCTATTGGCTTCTCATCAGTCCTCTTTATGCACACTTTGAGCAGCTCTTTGAGACCTTGGTTCTAGATCCTCCGGTAGCAGCCTTTAACAATATGCTGCAAGAAGCCCCAGAAAACACCCCGTCTTTAAACCTTACCAGATATTTTGCCTCTCATCTTTGTGAGACCAAAGCGTCAAACGATGAACTTAAACAACACTACCGCAAGACATTAAACAAGCCATCATTGGCTCAAGCCCTTCTTGAAGTGTTAGAGAAACAGGTCGCTGTTACACCCCTTGCTTCTCTCAAAGCTCACGATGGATGGAGCTATGCTAAAGTGCAAGATGCACGCTATGTAACACAAGCACTATTCCACTTCACCACCGACATTCCCTCTGAATTTGTCGTTCAAGCACATAGCTTAGGCAAACGCTACCTACGCCCTGAGATTGCGCGTAATCTTTTAGATACGCATGGAAATATCAAGAAAACCCTTAAAGATTGCTTTCACAACGTCTCGCGAGTTGCAGAAGGGCCTTATGATCTTCACTTCAAGCAAAAGCCGAATAACCCCCTCATGGAATTTGGCGTGCATTCTTTGAGCTACAGAGTGGCAGGAAAATCGACTCCTGCAATCGAACTGGTCCGCTTTGAAGTCGGCGGTAGAGTTTATCCCGTTCTTGTCTCTCAAACGATTCAGGGAAATACGCTAGATCCTAATCTTTCAGATTCTATTGAACGCGCCTCTCTCACGCGCATGCTACTTTTATCTACCCTAACCAGACCTGGAGATGGAAGAGCCTCGAATTATATCGTCAATGCAAAAGAGGTCTATTGCATCGATAATGACGTCTCATTTGTTGAGCCTGTCGTCAAAAGCAAAACCTCTCGCCAGGTTAAGCTCTCCTCCATTTTATTTTGCTTTGATCGCGATTGGTTACACAAAGAAGCACTACAGGATTTTGTCCGTTTAAACCCCGACGTCATTTTGCGCGCATGGATGGAAGAGCTCATACAAAAAGAGAGAGAATACCAATCCCTTTTCTCCGAAGCTGAGAGAACGCGGCTCTATGAAGAAGATCCGGAGAACCGATTTACCCCAACCCTTCTTTTTAAAGAAGGCACGATAGGAACGCTATATCTACAATTTCATCATCTCCAAAATGCGATCAAAGAAAAGGGTTATGAACTCAGTGGGCTCGATCTCCTTGAAGCTTTGACCACACTTGGAAACCGAGGGGAAACTAACCTTGTAGGTGCTAATGTTGCCAAAAAATACGCGCAATCTTTTCGCTATCCGACTAAAAAACGCTTGGAAAAAGCTTTAGCCAAATCTCAGGAAAAATCCATGACCTCATCTGAATCGATGAGAGCGATTTTTGGAAAAGTACCGACAGTTGAAGAAATCGAGAGAAAACAGACTTTTGGTTTAACAAAAGCACGAGAAGAGCTTTATGCTCTTGCGCTCGATCAATTTCTTGAGGGAAGCTCCATAGTACAAAGGACAGGTGAAACTGTACTCAGAGCACCTTTTGAAAAGATTGAGCCCTCTCGTCAAGAGCTCATTCTCGAGGCGCTTCAAGCTTTAGTTCAAATGGAGAAATTTCGCAATCCTGTAGAGTTGTCGCTAACACATTGTGAAGCACTGAATAGTAAAACAAAACTCGATCCATTCTTAAGCGAAAGGCTACGTGTTTTAGACGTGAGTTATTGTCCTAATCTTAAAACAGATATGATAGAATTAATTGCAAAACGATGTCCTTCCCTTGAGGAACTTTATTTAAATGACTCAGGGATTGAGGCTTTAGCAGAAATACCCTTCTTGGGGCAGGCAAAATCACTCAAAATGCCGAACCTTAAAACTCTGCACATTTCAAGATGCAAGAATCTTAGAATGATCAAGCTTGAAACTTCTCCCCTTGCAGATTTCAAGGCCAAGGATAATCCATGGTTACTGGAAGCTGACTTGGAAGCTGTGATGCCCATCATCAATGGTTCTCCTTGTAAGCCTAGAACTGTGTGGAGAGATATTAAGACTGATCTATTAGAAAAAATTCTCCCCTTGTTTCCTTCAGCGGTTATTTTAGAAAATCAATACATTTACGGAATTTTAAGTGATCGATTATCGAAAAGTGAAATCCAAAAAATATTTGAGCCTCAAAATGACTGCCTCACACAATTAGACCTTGACTGAACTCCATCGGAGATGCAGGAGCTCAGGCTTTAGCGCAAGTGCTGCCACAAACCCAGATCTCACAATTAAACCTTAAGGATAACGACATCGAAGAAGCAGGCGCTCAGGCTATAGCTCAAGTGCTGCCTCAAACCAAGATCACAGAATTAGACCTTGAGTGATAACAATATCGGAGAGGCAGGAGCTCAGGCTCTAGCGCAAGTGCTGCCACAAACCAAGATCACACAATTAAACCTTGCGGATAACTCCATCGGAGAGGCAGGAGCTCAGGCTCTAGCGCAAGTGCTGCCACAAACCAAGATCACACAATTAGACCTTGGGGGTAACCACATCGGAGATGCAGGAGCTCAGGCTCTAGCGCAAGTGCTGCCACAAACCAGATCACAGAATTAGACCTTGCGTTTAACGAAATCGGAGATGCAGGAGCTCAGGCTCTAGCGCAAGTGCTGCCACAAACCCAGATCACAGAATTAAACCTTAGTTTTAACCACCCTATCGGTGATGCAACTGAAGAAACCTTAAAGAGTAGACATCCACAAATAAAGTTCTAAAGGGAAAAAAGGTAAGGGAAAGAAGAGAGTCTCAGTGAATTGGTGGGTAGTGTACAAAATTGTGTGCAAATTCTGAGATGACAAAAAGTGGTCATGGTGACCTTGCCCCGTAAAAACGGCCCATGAAGAAATGGAGTTCGTGTTAACCTTAAAGAATTTAGGAGACATGAACTGATGAAAAAAAGATTCTCTGAAGTCCAAATAATCAGTATTCTCAAAGAGGCAGATTCGGGCATAAAAGTGGCTGATCTGTAAGGGAACAACCTTTACGATTTACCGCTCCTATACGCGATGACTAAAACTCTTTGCAGAGCTTTGAATGGCTTTCCATTCAGGATTTTGCTTTATAGCTTGTATGTTTTGAAACGTGAGAGGGCGAGGAAGCGAATTATCAAATGCATCAACTCTTTCTATAAATTTCTCAATTTCAATGAGGCCTTTTATTGTCTGGGATGTTTTTTTATTGTTGAGGCGCTGTAGTGTTTTCCAGCCTTCAAACAAAAGAAAAAAAGTGTGTTCATAATCTTCAACAGAGTTAAATATAGCTTGTGAAATCTGTCTAATATGTTCTTTTTTAAACCTTTCCAAATATTGATCAAACTTTTGAGTCTTCGGGTTCATAGTTTCTTTCCTTTAGGTTGTTCAGGATAAAAAAATACGTTTCTGAAGCTAACTTTTGAATTGCATTCCATCTTTGGTCGCCTAAAATTTCATAGTCTTTGTTTTCAGGTTTTTCACTCATGACCTCATCATCAAAACGTTTAATCTCCATATAGAGTTTTTTTAATGAAGCAAGGATCTCTTCATTCACGCCTTCAAACTGGAATGGTTCACTAAAAATTTCTTCACACTTATTCATAAAATACATTGTAGATTCGTCATAACTATCTATGTTATTGCCCTCCTGATCTATCCAAACATCTTTTTGATATTTTGCATCAGCAAGAGATTTTATATCATGATTTAGAAGATTAAAGAGATACCTTACATTTTGCATAGACATACCTCTAGACTATAACTTAATTTATCGAAGTCATAACAACTTGCTGGGATATGAGTTTGCCTGCGCTTTACAGTTGTACTAAACTCTTGTCTTTCCGTTCTTGGATCAAACATTGTCCATATCAAATCGCCTTTTCTAGTTGTCATTTTTCTATCCTGATTTACACCATTGACTTCTTGTTGATCCCAAACATCAATTCCTTCTGGTGCAACTACCAATTCAGTAACATAGGGAAGAGGGTTGTGAGGTGGCTTTCTCGCACTAAACCTCAATTCTTTGATAATTCCATTAGAAGGTATCGTTTGGGGCTTTCCCCGTAGCGAATATTTTACCCCGAAGCCTTTGTCTGGTAAGCTGACTCTATAACATTTTGTGCAAAGTCCCTTTATGCGTAATATCGGATCTTTTCTAAAAAAATGATTAATTGTATTTACTTGACCCAACGTTAATGATAGGTTTTTAAATTGTTCTCCCACTTTTCTCCCAGGATTGCTCATTTGAGATATTTGATGGAGGACTGGAAGAACTTCGTAAAACCAATTGGCATCCACATAACCATCCGTTGTTTGAATGGACAAGATCCGGTAAATTTCCATTTAGAGATGGAACGACAGCTATATATTCTGCAGGATTTGCAGGATCATAATATTTTAGAGAGAAAAAGACATCGCTTAAAGAGATCTTCCAATCTGCGGGTAGACCTGCAATGATTGTTCTCGAGGATTTTAGAGAGGCATGCGTTGGAAAAAGTGTTCTTCTTGGGTAGATCTTCATTCCTAAATGCATGGCTAGATTCAAAATCTCCATTTCGTTTAAGGAGGCTTCTTCAGCAATGCGAACAGCTGTTTTTGCATATGCATAAGAATTACTCATACCAACTCCATCTTTAGAAAGCTGGACAACTTCCTTCCAAGTTCTTGGTTTTGTACTTGCCATGCAACCTCTATAAAAAAAGAAAGAATGGGAACGTAATTTGTAACTATTCACATACCTCACCTCAGTGATGAGAATGAAAAACGAGCGTGCAAAAAAAAGAATTTTTATTCCAAGCATTTTTTTGGTTTGACAGCCTTTTTAACCTAGCCTGCGTTTCTCACAAGATCTCCGAACAAAGCGCACCCCTGTTGTCGAAGATTGGTTCGAAGCAGGGTAGAGAAAGTGTTCATGCAACACGGCCCGCCCTACAGTGAGGCAAGATGAGGCGACAGGATGTGCAAGTTGTCAGGGATCTTGTGAGAAATGCGGGCTAGTTTCGAGTTTGTTTACCAGATTGATATGCGCTCAAAAAGTTATGACAGAAATTAGCTTAGCATTGGTGGCAATATGGCTCCCCTCGCTAAGCTAAATTGATAAAACCAGAACTTAAGGGAAGTCAAATGTGAGTTCTTCTTCACGGTCTAGGTATTGCTTTACACGGTGGTGTGTCTCGAAGCCTATTCCGCCTGGAATCATATGACCCATAATGACGTTCTCTTTAAAGCCCATGAGGTAGTCAGTCATCCCAGCGCACGCTGCATCTGTCAAGACACGTGTTGTATCTTGGAAAGAGGCCGCCGAAATAAAAGACTGCGTTCCAAGCGATGCCTTTGTAATCCCGAGCAATACAGGTGATGCCTGAGCGGGCTTACCACCCTCATCGAGAGTGCGGCGGTTCTCCTCATAGAACTGTTTCTTGTGCACCTCTTCTCCGAAAAGAAATGTGGCATCACCTGGATCAATCACTCGCACCTTTTGTAACATCTGACGCACGATAATCTCAATGTGTTTATCGTTTATATCTACCCCTTGGAGGCGATAGACTTCCTGAACTTCTTTGACGAGATATTTCTGCAATTCGCATACACCGCAAATCTCTAATATCTCATGTGGCACAACGAGACCATCTGTCAGCTAGTGCCCCGGACAGAGGATGGGTTTTGGCCTGTTGAAGATGACCTCCAGAAACCAGAAGAACCGGATCCCGATCCTCCTTTAATAACCTGAACTTTGGGTTTTTCTCGCTCAGATTCAGAAGAGTTTGCGCTGCAAATCTTGGGATTTTCGGCCGAAGTGAATGGCCAAAGGCCCTTTACAAGGTCGAAAAGCACAAGAGGTGCAAGCAAACTCCCTGAAGATGAGCGAGAAAAACCCAAAGTTCAGGTTAATAGAAAGTTATTCCGATTCCCCTCATTGAGAGGACTAACTAACTTTTGGGTAACCGCTTCCGTGAGCTGAACGATCCTCTCTTGCCTCGTTCACCTTTTCATAGGAAATCAGACCAATGGATCAATTAGGACAAAAATCCGGGTCAGAAAACCCCATATTACAAATGAATCGATGGGGTCTGGGTTCCTTTGCATAGGTGAAGAAACTCAGACCCCATTAAAATTCCTATCCTTTTGGCGTCTACCAATACGACGACTCCGTGCTCATCGCGCAAGAGCACCCAGAATTGGTGATCGAACTCTACGAGAATTTTCCCACTGCTCTACAAGACGTAGCGAGCAGAAAAACGGAGGGGGCTCTTGTTCTTGGCTTAGCGCCGAGCTACCTGGTCTCCACGCTGTATGTCAACCAACTCAAGATTGCCACCCCTCCCCTCAACGACAAGGGGTTGCGGCTCATCACCCTCAAAGGGAAGCACCCCAAGCTCATCGACCGCTTCAATAAGAGGATTGCCAACAAAGAGGAGCTCTCTCGTCTCAAGAAAAAGTTCGGACTCCCACAAACTTAATTTTTTCTTGTTGCACTTAAGTTATAACAAACGAAGAGGTTATAAAATGAGTACTATTAACCGGAGCCTTGTTGGCGGCTCACAAGACAATTCATTAAGGGAATCCTTGTACGTATCGCCTGAGCTATAGGATAATCCACCAAGCAGACCTGTTCCAAAGCGTCCCTCAATCAGCTCCGTTGGAAAACCTATCTTTGCGCTTGCCACGGCACTAGCTGTACTTTGTCTTTGAAGGATAGCTGCCGGCTATCTGACCAGTTTTAAGAGCATTTTAGTCGCCAAGGGACTCTTCATCCCTGTGCAAGCGAGCCTCATCACAGCTGCAGCCCATTCAGCGATCGTCGTTGCTGGAGCGGGCTTAAAAATTTATTGCGTTAATTAATCATTTCTTAATACAGCTTGGATATAATTAAGCTATACAAAACAAATGAGGTAGAAAAATGTCTAGTGTAACAGGCGCTTCAGATCCAAACATTGCGGGCATTCAATCCCAGGTGAATGCCCTTCAAAGAGTTGCAGTATCCCAAGCTCAAGTATTAGCTCAGGAAACGACACCTGATCTGAATGATCTACAACGAAGGGTAGAAGATTTACAAGCAACTGGGGGTGCCTTCCGACATACGAGAAAAGTCGATACTCGCAGCTGCCAAGATGCACTTAAGAGCACAAAGAAAATCTCGACTATTATTTTGGGAGTTTTTGCTTCGATCGCAGTGATTGCCCTCACCGCCGTGCTCGTAAGCAACTTTGTCCCAACCGCGAAAGCTCTACTTGTAGCCAACAAGCTGATTGTGCCGATGAATGCAACGCTCGGCACAGTCGCTTCCGTTTCAGTTGTTGTTGTAGGGATAGTAGTAGCAGGCCCGATGCTCTATGGAGCAAATTAAAACATCCATTAATAAGGTTGATCTTTGAGGTAGCTTTTCATTACGCTATTTAGCGTGATGAAAAGCTACCACCTCTCAGTCTATTCCACTCTCAATTTCATGCACATATTAGCAAGGGTTATTCTCAACTTGATCCATCAAACAAATCCCGTAATTTAATTACAAGATGGAAACTCTTTGTTCCTAATATTAGGTGGACAACATGATTAGAAAAGAAGAAATATTAAATAAATCTAGAGGTGCTGGCTCAAACCAAGATCTCACTATTAACCTGAGGTTTGGGTTTTTCTTGCTCAGATTTAGAGGAGTTTGCGCTGCAAATCTTGGGATTTTTGGCCGGAGTGAATGGCCAAAGGCCCTTTACGAGGTCGAAAAGCACAAGAGGTGCAAGCAAACTCCCTGAAAATGAGCAAGAAAAAACCAAAACTCAGGTTATTAAACCTTATTAGTAACTCCATCGGTGAGGCAAACAAATAAAGTTCTAAAGGGAAAAAAGGTAAGGGAAAAAGAGAGTCTCAAGAATTGGTGTTGCCGCAAGACAAGTCGGAGCAAGGGTAAAAACGATTCAGAGCTTCAAAATCTTCCATATGAGAAGGCTTGAACAAGCCTATCTAAGCTTACTGTATCCTTTTAAGGGGTAAAAAGCTTCTCCCACTCGGCATAGACGCGTCCGATTGCGACTGTAGTCGCATGTGTGCGTGGATCCACTCCTAGAGCTCGCGGCGGGCCCTCAGATTCAATCGTGACTTCGATTGGAGGATCAAAAAACGGATACGTCCAATTAATGCCATCTGAACATTCGAAACGGGCATTCTCCAATCTCTTTCTTAAAACAACAACATCTTTTGAGCCCGTTGGAAACTCGATCCGAAAATCAATTAAAGGTTGTAAGTAAGATCCAAATTCACTTCTATAATCATCCTTCACTTGAACTCCCCGATCAAAGAAAAGCTTTCCAACACGCGTGATCGTCGTGCGTGCACGCTCAAGTAGCCGCTGAGGAGTCTCTTCGTTTTTTCCTATACGGGACAACTCCCCTTCAGCTGCTGTATAAAGCTCTTCTAACTTAAGATCTGGAGCTCCTAATATCCTCCGGCGACAATCGGCTTGATCTCTCAAAAGCATCTGAATTCTATTTAACCATTGAAATGAGGAAGCAATTTTACCGTGATCGAGAGATGGAAACTGCATGATTGACTCTATAGGATAATACTTGGCCATTAACTCGGCCAAAGCGTGGTAATAAAGCTTCAGTCTTCGAGCTGTAAGATTTTCTCTACCGTTATAAATGCGAATAACAGCATCCATCGCGATAAAATAATCATCTAGATGTTTAACAACATCCTCATTACCTCCTGCGCATTGAAGAACCAAACGGGCAAAATCTGATCGGGTCGCATGCTTTTCCACTTCACGGGAAACCGTGTTCATCGTCACCCCTCTAAAGGCGAGGTTGAAATGTGTATTTGTTGTTATTTTGTGCCAAATCCGTTCCTGAAGTAGTTTTTCTCCCTTGACCTGTGAAATAGCTTCCATGCATTCTAAAATCTCCGCAAGAGAGTCTAAAATAGAGTCATCTTCAATTTTAGCTACGTACAGAGCAAGACGTGCAAAATTCTTACGATCCTGAGACCAGTCGACTAAATAGTTGTAATCCTCAATCGTGTGCCGTTCGCAAGATTGCATCTCTTCAATCGACTTCGAGAGACGATATTCAGCCGCGCTGATACGCTGTTTATCAACTGGAGTAGATGGAAGAGGCGGTTTTGTCGCAACGAGGAGATCGCGCGGCATCCCCATCTGTAAATCCGCAAGCTTTTGACTCACCCGCCCGGGAGTTTGAAATAAAATCCGTCGGGCAACACCTGCAGAACGCGAGTGCTGAGAGTGTTTCGGCGCTGCGCTAGAAGCGGCAGGAGGCGATCCACTAGTTACAGATGATACCATAAAATATCCTCATTAAATTAATCGGCTATTTTATACGATCTTTTAATTAAAGAATAGAGCCTTGATAGTAAGAACTTTCATGATACGCCGATCGAGCTCGACCTCGCGAATTTTTCCAGCCCGTACGAGCCTGCAGAGGATGCGTATCGCCTCTGCAATATTGCTGCTTAACAAAAAGACATCGAAATGTTCGTTGAATGCAGAAAGTAACTGCTCTTCAAGATCTAAAGTTTGTTGGGTTGCATCAAAGAAGGCAAGCGTCTTGAAGCCAACAGTTTCCTGTACTTGAACCCCAGATTGCTCCAGAATCAAAAAACTACTTTTAGCTGAATGAGATTTCATCCTAGTATTTTCTTTAGGCTCGATCGTATCTTTTCCTACTATCCCTTGTGCTAGACGAATCCCTCTTCGGAAGGCTTGGGCCTGCTTGGGACTCAAAGGTAATTTTTTACCTATTCTCTCTTGGTCGAACTGAATATGTACCCCTAAACTACGGTTCTGCACCATAACAGCTTTACCCAAATCTGAATAGCGTTGCTCTGAGAGCTCTTCTGTGGGAAGTTGATCGCCTTGTAGATAGAAAGAGAGGCCATGAAAAAAATCATTGGCGATCAATAGAGCGGTCTTTGATACGCTCTGATAACGCTCGATAAGATAGGCTTCCCTCTTATATTCCCCCTTCTTAAAAAGGACCCCGCCGATCTGCCATGTTTGAATCAAAAGTTCGACCTCTTGCTGCATGGGAGCATTATAAATAGCTTCATTTTCATAAAAACAGAGCTGGGCGACCTTTTCTTCGAGCGTGGTCATTTGACGCAAAAGCGCTTGTGCCCTTTCGACATAGATGCGATCCGCATAAGCTACAGCAGAAGCACGTTTCTTATCTTCCTTGGAAAGAGTCGTTGTATTGTGAGTTGGCTGAACCGGGAGATCTTCATCCTTCTCAGTCCAGGCCCTTCCATGATAAAGCACCCGCCGCCGCTTTCTATCGTCTTGCTGGTCATCATCGAAATGCTCCCCTTCAATCGGCTCTAAACGGTTGATCTGATTAAACTGGGGGCCTTGAATCATTTTAAGTGCTTTTTTTCCTATTAAATTTTTTTCTTATATTTTAGCATATTTAGGTTAAGATATCATTAAGGAGATCTTCCATATTTTTATCAATAAAAGATTCAATTAGGGGTTGTTTTTTTGCTACACGCTTGGGTAAGATAACCACAATATGAAACCAAATCTATCGCTTGAAAAAGCCAACGCATTGCTAGGCAGGATCGGAAAAGAGCAGGTCATTGAAGCTCTGAAATCTATGTTGCTGATCCGCCATTTTGAAATCCGGGGCGAAGCGGCCTATCAACACGGAAATGTCGGGGGTTTTTACCACGCCTATTCCGGAGAGGAGGCCATTCAGACTGCTGCCGTCCAGGTTTTCGGGAAAAAAAATTGGTACATCGGCTTTTATCGTTGCCATGCACTAGCACTGCTTCTTGGCGCCACGCCGCATGAACTGATGGCGGAACTCTATGGACGTTCAACAGGAAACGCCAAGGGGCGCGGAGGCTCGATGCATCTTTATACCGACAGAATGCTCGGGGGATTTGCAATTGTAGGCGGTCACCTGCCGATTGCAGCCGGAGCAGCCTTTTCTTTGAAATATCAAAAGAAGAAGGATGAGGTTGCCGTTTGCTTTCTTGGAGAGGGCGCGGTTGCACAAGGAGCCTTCCACGAATCGCTGAATTTAGCATCGCTTTGGAATCTTCCGGTGATCTACATCATCGAAAATAATCACTGGGGCATGGGGACGCATGCTTCTCGTGCTCTTGCATTTTCTGAAAAAATAGCTGAAAAACAGGCCCCTAGTTACAACATGGAGGGCTACACTTTAAATGGCATGGATTACTTTGAGTGCTATGAAGGTTTTGAGCAGATTCATAAACGAGTGCTGGAAACAGGCAAACCTGTTTTAGTCGAATGCCTTTGTGAACGTTTTAAAGGGCATTCTATATCAGACCCAGGCTTATATCGGTCTAAATCAGAGCTTCAAGAGGTCATGCAAAAAGATCCAATTCCACTCGTAAAACACGTCCTTGAAGAGGCCGGCGCGCTCACAGAAGAGCAGTTTAAAGACCTCGACAAAATAGCAAAACAAACGATTGTTGAAGCGATGGCCTATGCGGAGAAAAGTCCTTGGCCCTCCCCCGCAACCCTTGAGGAAGATGTCTATGCCCCCTAAAACGCAAACGATTGAAATGCGCGAAGCACTTCGCCAAGCGCTTGACGAAGAGATGACGCGTGATGAGGCTGTTGTCATCATGGGCGAAGAGGTGGCCGAATATAATGGCGCTTACAAAGTAACGAAAGGCATGCTTGATAAATGGGGCCCTGAAAGGGTTCTCGATACGCCTATTTCAGAGCTAGGTTTTGCCGGACTTGGGATCGGAGCTGCAATGACTGGGATGCGCCCGGTTATCGAGTTTATGAGCTGGAATTTCTCATTTGTGGGCTGCGATCAAATCATTTCGAATGCCGCTAAAATGCACTATATGTCAGGCGGCCGCTTTAACGTACCGATTGTGTTTCGCGGGCCTAATGGCGCAGCTGCGCAGGTCTCAAGCCAACACTCCCATTGCGTAGAAGCATTTTATAGCAATCTTCCGGGTCTGATTGTCATTGCACCGAGCAATCCATACGATGCGAAAGGGCTTTTAAAATCTGCCATCCGCAACAACAATCCTGTTCTCTTTTTGGAAAGCGAACTCGATTATGGGATGAAAATGGAGATTCCGACAAACGAGTATCTCGTTCCAATTGGAAAAGCGAAGGTTATAAAAGAAGGAACCGACCTGACTCTGATCTCCTACAGCCACATCTTAAACAAATGCCAAGAGGCGATCAAAAAAGTGGATGCGGATGTAGAACTAATCGATTTGTGCACCATTAAGCCGCTCGATATCGCCACCATCATAAAATCTGTGCAAAAAACAAATCGATGTGTCATTGTCGAAGAGGGTCATTACTTTGCGGGAATTGCAGCAGAGATAGGTTTTGAGATCCAGGAGTTTTGTTTCGATTTTCTCGACGCGCCCATAACGCGTGTCTGTCAACGTGAAACGCCGATGCCCTATTCCAAAGTCTTAGAAGCTGAGACTCTCCCGAATGTCGACCGAATTATTGATGCGATCAACAAAACAATGCGATAAAAATTATGCCTTTTACTGTGACAATGCCTAAGCTCTCACCAACCATGGACGAGGGCACAGTTGCCAAGTGGCACAAAAAAGAGGGAGAATACGTCGAAGCGGGCGATCTTCTCTTAGAGATTACAACTGATAAAGCGACCATTGAGCATAACGCGCTTGACGAAGGGTGGCTGCGCAAAATTTTACTCCCGGAAGGCTCAGCAGCTGAGGTGAATGCTCCCCTTGCCATTTTCACTGAAGATGAAAAAGAAAGCATTGAAGGTTTTGAGGTAAAAGCGCCAACTAAAGAAGAAGAAAAAGAAGAAATGCCCGAAGCGGCTGCGCCAGCCGGAAAAGCAGAAAAAAAAGCACCTGCTGCTCTTGCGCAACCGGCTTTTGTCCCTGAGCCTCCTCTTGAAAAACCTGTTAGCCACCCACGGGGTGAACATTTTCGCGCTTCGCCACTTGCAAAAGCTCAGGCAAAACAGCGCGGGCTTGACCTTTCGACCGTAAAAGGGTCGGGGCCGGGCGGACGGATCACTAGTCGAGATCTTGAGCAAGCGCAACCAGCCGGACTCGTCACCTTTGGCAGAGAAGAAGAGCCAGAGCTTGCACCCGGCAGTTATGATGAGATCCCACTTACTCCCATGCGCAAAGCAATTGGACGCCGCTTGCAAGAATCAAAGAGCTTTATACCTCATTTCTACTTAAAACAAGTCGTCGATGCAGAGCCGATGGTTGCTCTCCGTGAGCAGCTCAAAAATCTCGAACTCAAAGTGACTTTTAATGATATGATTCTGCGCGCATGCGCTCTTGCCCTAAGAGAACATCCTGGTGTGAACACCGGCTTTAACAGCGTCAATCAGGCGATTATCCAGTTCAAAACCATCGATATTTCTGTAGCTGTCACTTTTGAAGGTGGATTGATTACCCCTATTGTACGTCATGCCGATTACAAAAATCTCGGCGAACTCTCTGTTGAGGTGCGTGCACTTGCCGAAAAGGCGCGCACAGGAAAGCTGAAAGAGCATGAGTATAAAGGAGGCTCTTTCTGCATTTCAAATCTAGGCATGTACGGGATTACTGAGTTTTCGGCTGTGATCAACCCTCCCCAATCTGCGATCCTTGCGATTGGCGGTATTGAAGATCAACCTGTGGTCAAAAATGGGGCGATTGTGCCGGGCAAACGGCTCACATTGACCCTCTCGGCTGATCACCGTGTGGTAGATGGCGCTTTAGGGGCTCAGTTTCTCAAGACAGTACAACGCCTGCTCGAAAACCCTGTCTCCCTTACGCTGTAGCCATCTGATAAGCGCGTCTTCCGCTCATTCCCGTAGCGCCTGTGATGGCGCCATTCACATAAGTGACGCGCGCCATGGGCGTCCAACACCCGGCCGCATAAAAGCCATTCCGTCCTAACGTCTCAGGGCCGCCGCCTCCCTCAAACCGCCATAATGATTGCGGCCCCGCAATGGACCACCACCCTTCTGAACGTGTAACACCCTCATTCCAAGCCAGTTCGATTTCAGCACCTAGCTTCCGCCCGTTGAGCGGGTCTATAAATGAGAAGACCCCAGCAAACATCTGTGCTACCCCATAAAAAGGGGCTTTAACCGCGCGGCGAATAGAGGCGTCTATCTGCTTGGGAATATCATTCCATTCAAACGCGCGCTGATTTGCAAAAAGCGCTCCTCCCCGAAATTTCTCTATCGCCATGCATCCCATGATATAAAACGGGATGATAGCGGCTCGAAGCACGTTATATGCAACGGAAGCAACGATGTGAAGTGGTGTAAGAGCGGCCACAACAAGGCTCACATAGTAATGAGCAAGCATCGGTTTGTAACCATAATAAAGCGCCTCGCCGGATTGTGTCGCATCGAGCCTTGAGGTATCGATATAACCGGGAGCACCACCTCTTCTGCCTTGAACACTATAATAGGCTGAAACCCAGTGATCAGAACCTGAGAGCGCTCCTACCCCCTCTTTGTGTACTGCGCGATTGATAACAATGCCCGCCCCACAAGAGAGAATAGCCGCTCCAGTTAAACCCATGACTACATGGTGCATATTGAGGTTGGAAAACCAGTTCATCGCTGTCTGGGGAAAAGTTGCGAGCTGGCCATTTGAAGCGAGAATCGCAACCGCGATTCCAACAATCGCAGCTGTAACGGCAAGCCCTCTGAGAGCCGGATACGCATGGTATTTAACAGGCTCTCTTTGAGATAACGCTTCTATGCACATAAATTATTCATCCTCTGAGTTTGCAGTGCGTATATGAGAGTATTCCCCCCCTTCTGATGCTGTTGTCAGCACAGCACGGCTCAAACTCATGCCACGCGTAATTCGGCCCTCGTTGTATTCAACAACTCCTATCGGCTGCCAACACCCGGCCCAATAAAGCTTGAACAAACCGAGCTTCTCAGGGCCCAGCTCGCCCCATCCAGCCCAAAGACGTTGCCTGCCTTGAACCGACCAAAACCCTTCAGTCCGGGAAACACCGTCATTCCAATCGCGCTCAACTTTTGAAGCTAAAATGCGGCCTCGTATAGGATTAACAAGCGAGTAGAGCGAGCAAAACATGTAAGCCAAAGCATAAAATGGACTTGTCACGACCTGTTTTAATGATTTCCACGGCTCTTTGACAATATCCACAAGTTCAAACTTACGTTGACCCTCAAACAGAGGTGCGCTTCGAAACCGCTCCACAACCCAGCAACCCGCTACATAAAAAGGCACAACACACATACGGATGATGTGATAGACTACAGAGCCAATCAGATAGATAGGTGTTGTCAAGCTCACGATCGAGCTAACTACATAATGATCACTAGAATCTTTAACGGTATAGAGATAAGCCAGTCCGCTCCCCTCAGCAGTTAGGGTCGATTTGTCGATATAAACAGAATCATGAACATCCACCTCTGCCTCTTGACCCGCAACAGGGTAAGGATATGTGACAACTGCCTCTTCGATGACCGGTTGCGAGGGAATCGAGGTATGCACAAGCCGATCGGTTAGTTTTTGGGTACGGTAAATAACAAAAGCTGCTCCTCCCACAAGAAGCGTCGGAACCCCAAGACCTATTGCGAGATTTGAGGGATTAATGTGAGTGAACGCATGCGCCAAATTTTGGGGCAAAGAGAGAAGCTGATTTGAAGCGAAAAGAATATATGCGGTTATCCCAACAGCCACTAGAGCAAATATCACAATCCCTTTAATGCGTGTGCTTAAAGAAAATGTCTGTTCCAGTTTTGGAGGAAGGTGATCCCGCCAATTTGTATTACTAACTGATGCCATAATACAATACATTATACCATTATTAAAGGTATATTAAGAAGCTAATATTTGACAGCACTCGTGCCACCCTGTAGACTATTAACAGGGGTATAGGAGAGATTAAAATGACTGAAGTTGCCACGCACTTGCATGCGCGTCTCCAAGGAGATGCTGAGTCACTTAAAAATTTGATTATAGATCACTTGAGATACTCGCTCGCAAAAGATAAGTACTCGGCGACAAAACGCGATCTCTTTTTCGCAATTGCGCTTACTATCCGCGACCACCTGATCGGCAAATGGATCCAGACGCAGCAACAGTACTATGATGCAGATGTGAAGAGGGTCTATTACCTCTCGATGGAATTTCTCATCGGACGCACCCTAGAAAATAGCCTAGTAAACCTCGGCATATTGGAAAACTGCCGCAAAGCTGTCCATGATATTGGGTTTGACCTCGATCTTCTGATAGAGATGGAAGCAGATGCGGGGCTTGGAAATGGGGGTTTAGGGCGTCTGGCTGCCTGCTTTTTAGATTCGATGGCCACTCTTGGGATTCCCGGCTATGGATATGGCATCCGTTATGACTACGGGATCTTTACCCAAAAAATCCAAGAAGGGTTTCAATTTGAAACACCCGATAACTGGCTCCGATACGGCAATCCGTGGGAATTCTGCCGAAGCGAATATCTCTACCCTATCCAATACTACGGAAGAGTTGTCGAATATACAGACGCACACGGCAGGCTTCATCGGGAATGGGTGGACACTCAGGAAGTGTTAGCGATGGCCTATGATACGCCGGTTCCGGGCTTCCACAATGAAACGGTCAATACAATGCGCCTCTGGCAGGCCAAATCAGCGCGTGGATTTGATCTCAATTATTTCAATCACGGCGATTATGTCCGTGCCGTCGAAGATATCGCGCTTACAGAAAATATCTCAAAAGTTCTTTATCCCAACGATAATATCTTCGAAGGAAAAGAACTTCGCCTCAAACAAGAGTATTTTCTCGTTTCTGCAACTGTCCAGGATATTATCCGCCGCTATAACAAAGGGCATGTGCATCTCGATGCTCTTCCCGACAAAATTGCGATTCAGCTAAACGATACCCACCCAGCGCTTGCAATTCCTGAGATGATGCATATTTTAGTCGACCGTGAGGAAATCAGCTGGGAAAAGGCATGGCAACTCACACGTGATTCTTTCAGCTATACAAACCATACCCTCTTGCCAGAAGCGCTCGAGCGATGGCCCGTCCCCTTAATTGAAAAAGTGCTTCCACGCCATCTCCAAATCATTTTTGAGATCAACCGTCGTTGGCTAGAGGAGGTCGATCACGCTTTCCCCGGCGATGTAAATATGCAACGCTCCCTCTCAATTATCGAAGAGGGCAACCCGAAAAGGGTGAATATGGCCCGTCTCGCTATCGTCGGCTCCCATAAAATCAATGGCGTTTCTGCCCTCCATTCCGAACTACTAAAACATCAGGTTTTCAAAGAGTTTTGGGAAATGACCCCCGAGAAGTTCACAAACAAAACAAACGGCATCACCCCACGCAGATGGCTGAAAATGTGCAATCCAAATCTCTCCCAACTCATCACAGCCCACATTGGAGAAGAGTGGGTCACAAACCTCTCTGACCTCGAACGCCTCATCTTCTACCAAAACGATTCCCACTTTTGCAGCGAATGGCACCGCATCAAACGGCAGAACAAAGAACACTTAGGTAAAATGATTTTTGCCGAGCATGAGATTCAGGTCAGTCCAGACTCGATTTTCGACTGCCATGTTAAACGCCTTCACGAATACAAAAGACAGCTACTCAATATCTTGCGAGTGATTCATGATTATTGCGTCATCAAAGACAATCCAAATGGCAATTACACACCACGGACAGTCATTTTCAGCGGAAAAGCAGCCCCCGGCTATTTTATCGCGAAAAGGATTATCAAATTAATCACCTCCGTTGCAAACGTTGTGAATCACGACAAAGCGGTTGGAGATCGGCTAAAAGTTGTCTTTTTAGAGAATTATCGGGTGACCCTAGCCGAAAAAATTATACCGGCTGCCGATCTGTCAGAGCAGATTTCAACTGCCGGCACTGAGGCATCCGGGACAGGAAATATGAAATTTGCTCTCAATGGAGCGCTTACAATCGGTACATTAGACGGCGCAAATATTGAGATCTTAGAAGAAGTGGGTTCAGAAAATATCTTTATCTTTGGAATGAAAGCGGAAGAGGTGCAAGCGCTGAAGGCAAGCGGCTACAATCCTAGGGACTATTACAACCAAAATCCGCAGCTTAAGCAAGTATTGGATATGATCGGAAACGGATTCTTTAGCGCCGGCGACAAAGAGCTCTTTGGTCCCCTTCTTCATAGTTTGTTTGAGGGAGGCGATCCCTACTTAGTGTTAGCCGACTTCGCGAGTTACCTCGATTGCCAAAGCAAGGTAAGTGACCTATACCTTGATCAACCGAGTTGGATTCAAAAGTCAATCCATAACGTCGCGAAAGTCGGCAAATTTTCTAGTGACCGCACAATCAAAGAGTATGCGGACGAAATCTGGCGGCTTGACTAAGGATACATTATCTCATCTGATAGAAGTTTCTTAATTTCTTCGCGCTTAAGGGCTAGAGGATTTGGCTTCATCTCAATAATCGCAAAATATAAATCCCAGGCCTTTTTATAGACGTCTTCCAGCCTATCTGTCATGTCCCCCGGGCCTGCTCCAATGTCGCGATCGATTAGGCAAAATAGAGCCCCCATTCCAGACCTACCATCTGCTGTTGTCAATGGATCTAAAATCAAATGGTGCCACACAAGTTCGAAAGTCGCCATCACACCTTTTTCAATCTCACCTAAGCGTGTTGCATACTGTTTATTATTGCCCGATTCAGCGGCTTCCTTAAGCGAGCTATTGCAATCGTAATAGAGCATTAATGCCTCAATGATGAGCTGAGCCATATTAAATAGATCGGGATCTTCGCAAATCTCATCATCAGTCATGCCTTCGAGATTCTTATGATTCCAAATACGCTTAAGCTCCAATCCTCTAGTTATTAAAGAATTGAGATTTTCTTTCACAAAGGGCTTCACTCCATCCCATTCGCATAAAAGGGCTGCTTCTAGACTCTCAGCCAGTTTTCTCTCTTCAACCGAAAGATTTTCAGCTTTGAATTCAGGCTCCGGCCCTGCCTCAATCTGCTCTTCAATAACCGATATGTGCGTGACTAATGCGCTAGATGTCTCCAAAACATTTTCATCTTCATCGAGATCATCTTCTGAAGCCTTTGCAGCAGAACGCGCTTCATCTATTTCAGCTTGTTTTATCGCCGAAACGTCAAGCACGGCTTTGACTTCCTTCACTTCAGCAGTGGAGCGCACTAATTTAGCCAATCGATTGCTTGATTTCCCAATTAGTCGGGCAAGTGCTGATCTCCCTTTTGAGCGTGCTTTAGAAGAAAGTGCAACAGGAACCCT
Organism: uncultured Chlamydiales bacterium; assembly: GCA_963748195.1. Classification (GTDB taxonomy): domain Bacteria; phylum Chlamydiota; class Chlamydiia; order Chlamydiales; family JAAKFR01; genus JAJACP01. The sequence continues at coordinate 56,068 of CAVVHU010000001.1, forward strand.
TTCTGCAACAGTTTGAGCTTTTCGTAATTGCACCATTGCGTCGTCTACGCTTAGCAAAGCTTTACAAAGACTTGCTTCATCAACACCTCGTTTAGCCTGCTCTTGCAGATCTTCCATCGCTTTAGTTGCTTCTTTTACAGTCTGATCAAAGTTTGCTATCCCTAATGCGCGAGCAGCTTTCTCCAAATAAGTGGCATTGCTTTCCTCAAGTTTCTGTATCTTCACTTCATCTCCCGTATCTGCCAGCTCGTCTATTGCAGAAATGACAACATCGATTTCCACAAAAGATGTCATCGATTCGGTTAAGCGATTAGCAAAGCCTTCTAACTTCTCTTTTGTCTCACGCATCTGTGATGGAAGCTTTCCATCATTCTCAGCTTCAAATTGTTTAATCATAACAAGAGTTTGTGCACAGGTATCTAATGCATGAGCGACGGCATCAAAGTTATCGATCACTTGTTCCGGAGTCAAAGAGGTCTTTTTCGCTAAGGCCCTAACACGTTCCTCTGTCGCTTCCAATTTTGGCAGTTCAACTTTAGCGCGTCTCACCCAAAAAGCACCTTGTATTTGGGAGTGTATTTTTTCCAAAAAGGCGCTAACCATATCTTTGGTCCCTGCTGCTGCTGCAGCGACCCCTCCAAAAAGGCTCACCCCGCCGACAGGCTTTTTTGAGCCTACACGTCCTGCCAAAGGCGTTCCTGTACTTTTCAGGGGCGCTCCCGGTTTTGGAAATGTTCCAGATCGTCCACTTTTTGGTGTGACAGCTCTACCTGCTATTTTGGCTCGAGGCTTAGGTATCGGAAGAGGTTTCTTTGGTGCGATATCATGATTGACAGGTACTGCCATGCCGGTTCCTCAATTTATTAGTTAACCTGAACTTTGGGTTTTTCTCGCTCATCTTCAGTGAGTTTGCTTGCACCTCTTGTGCTTTTCGACCTTGTAAAGGGCCTTTGGCCATTCACTTCGGCCGAAAATCCCAAGATTTGCAGCGCAAACTCTTCTGAATCTGAGCGAGAAAAACCCAAAGTTCAGGTTAGTTAAGAAAAAACTAATACAATACGCAGTGATAAAAAAATTCGCAATATGAACTTATTTTTTTATGCGCAGCAATTGCTTGCGCAAGATCTGCTTCTGACGATGTAATTCGCGCAATTCTTGTTCAATAACATCTCGGTTTTCATCTGTCAAAGCATCGATTAAATCCCGTTCATGAAGCGCGATAATCTCGATCTCATTACGGAGGTATTGCGCCTCCATATGCCATCTGAACAACCTATTCAGAAAGGGAAACATCACCTTCATTGGATCATATAGTTTTGGGAAGAAGCGGAGATAGTCAAAACGTGTGCGCCGCTCTTGATGCTCACGTTCGATTTCCGCTTGCGTGGGCACAAAGGAGACCCAATTTTCTGAGAGCGCGAAGATATTTTGATGTGCAGGAAACGCGTGCCGCACATTGAGAATAAACTTAGCAAACGCAGGAATAATCAAGATACAATCCCAAAGACCGACTGGATAGTAGCGCCAACGTCTTTTACTTAAGTAGAGGGTGACATTCCCAATGATTTTTGCTCCGATGCGCCAAAAGGCAAAGTCATCGAGATTAGCAGAAACGATGACCTTTTTCTGCCTCTCTTCATCCATTTTATGATAAAACTTGTAGTCCCTATCGTTTGGTAAAGGAGGATTGAAAGCATAAGACTTCTCGATCAAATCGTGAGAATAGAGCCCGATCTGCATCGCCATCGACCCGCCCATGCTATGTCCTGCAACGTAAGGGAAGTGGCCGTTATGAAGATCGCGCAAATGTTTGTGAATTCTTCTCCAAGAATGCGCATACGCTTCCGTTGCCGAGCCATGCGGACCGAAATTCGCCATAATCGATCCAATCATCGAAGGTTGAGAAGGCCACAGTTCGGTTCCCTGACAGAGGTAAATCGGAACGGCATCCTTATGTAAAGGTTCGACACTGACTGTCCGCACACCCTCTGCGATTAAATGCTTATGACACCGGTAGCTATTTAATTTCCCGCTTTCAAAAAAGCTGGGGATTTTTAGAATTTTGCCCTCAATTTCACGATAGGCTGCCCCATGGCTGAGCACAGCCAAAGTTAGAAAACGCCTTCGGTCGTTATCTACAAGTTGTGCGATTTGTTCTAAATCATGTCGGACATGGTCAAGCTGGATCTTATCGGTCTTCAGACGCTTTCTAGTAAAGAGTTTGGCGAGCACTCCGGGTGGTGTGGCATCTTCATCAAAAAAATGCGTAAAATCTTTGTTCCATTCCACACAAATAGGGTTCAGCTCTATTGTTTTCTCTTCAAATGGTTCATCCAACCGATCGAGAATACGGTAGTAAATGTCTGTTGGGAGCGGCTCGCCTAAAGCGTACATCCGCAAAAAACCATCCTCTCCAATAATTCTCGGCAATGTTTTGGGGCGTGCAGGAGGACACTCTTCTATCCAAAGAGAGCGGACAAAACGGCTCGCCTCCTCCCATACAGCACGTTTTTGCACTCTCCTGACAAAATCTAGATAAACGCGCGCGAGTGTCTCCCGATTGTCCCTACGAAAAATCGGTTTTTCAGCTTCGGTCACCAACTGATCTTCTTTCCAGAGAAGCCAACCTTGTTTATCCATCAAATAGCGCTGTTCCAATTCGTACGTGTGTTGCACCCTCTTCAATTGCGATGAGGTAGTCGTTTGACATCCCCATTGAAAGAAAAGGTATATTTCCTAGCCGATCGCGTAAGCGTCTCAGCTCAGCAAAACAGGAACGGATCGCATTCCTGTTATCAGTTAAAGGAGCCATCGTCATCAAGCCCTTTACCTCGATTCCTTTTAATTCCAGCACTTGAGGAAATAACTCTTCCCATTTAGTGGGAGAAAGCCCGCTCTTGGTCGCTTCCCCTGAAGTATTTGCTTCCAAAAGAATCGGTGTCGCATTTCTGCTTGCCTCTGAAATCCGTTTAGCAAGCTCATAAGAGTCGACCGAATGGATCAAGGCAAACCTTCCAATTACTTTATTTACCTTATTTTTCTGAAGCTTTCCAATAAAATGCCAGCGAATATCGCGCGGCAGCTCTTCCATTTTCGCAAGAGCCTCTTGTACGCGATTCTCCCCAAAGTCTCTCTGACCGGCAGCATACGCTTCTAATATCTCGTCGCAAGAACGCCCCTTTGAAACAGCGATAAGAGTCGCCTCCCCTATTTGCGTACGGATTTTTTGCAGGTTTTCAGCAATACTCAAGACATTCCCCTTGGCTTACAGATCAAAACACATGCAGTTTTTTAGTGGCCACTTTTACTTTTTTAATGAGACAAACTCTTTGGCTTTAAAGTTGCGCGCGAAGCGCAGTTTCCCGAAGTTCCCAGAACCCTATCAGAACCTCTGTTTTATATTTGCCTTCAGGAAATGCATCTTCGCGCGTAATTTTATATGATGTTAGGCATAAACAAATGCCCCTCCTACGACACCTATTGCAGGCACGAGCCAGGAGATCGTATTACTTTCAGCAGAAGAGGATACGACAACGCCCCCTGTATTAGAAGCTGACTGTGATATTGTTGTACTTGAAGAGCTTATAGTTGTTCCAGCAAAAGTTGTAGGGCTCGCTGTACTAGAAGATAACCGTGATGTTGTTGTAGTCGAAGAACTTATAGTTGTTCCAGACAAGGTCGTAGTGCTCACTGAACTAGAAGCTAACTGTGATGTTGTTGTACTTGAAGAACTCATAGTTGTTCCAGACAAGGTCGTAGTGCTCACTGTTGTGCCTACAGATCCACTGCTTGTGGACGTTCCTTTGGCTATGAGCCCTGTTGTTAGAGGAAAGGCAGCAGTGCTACTTGAAGGTACAGCATTCGGATTGAATATTTGCCCAAAGACTCCAGAATTGTTTCCATCATGACCGCTGGCGTCCCGCCAAGCGATCACAAAATCGCCATTGCTTAAAGCGGATGCCGAAGGTTGATACTGCATCCCGGGCGTGTATGTATTGACTTGAAATTCGCTGCCGACTTTACCTCCCGTCGCATTGAATATTTGACTAAAGACTCCATAACTGTTTCCATCTTCGCCACTTCCATCATACCAAGCAATAACAAAATTGCCATTGCTTAAAGTGGACACTGAAGGGCCTCCCTGCATTCCTGTCGTGTATGTATTGACTTGAAATTCACTGCCGACTTTACCTCCCGTCGCATTGAATATTTGTGCGAAGACTCCATAACTGTTTCCATCTTCGCCACTTTCATCCTCCCAACCGATCACAAAATGGCCATTTCTTAAAGAGGAGGCTGAAGGGTACATCTGACCTCCAAGAGTGTGTGTATTGACAAGAAATTGATTGCCGATTTTACCTCCCGTCGCATTGAATACTTGCGCAAAGATTCCATAACTGTTTCCGTCTAGACCGCCGTCGTCTATCCAAGCGATCACAAAATCGCCATTGCTTAAAGAGGATACAGAAGGAGATACTTGGCTCCCTATCGTGTATGTATTGACTTGAAATTCACTACCTGCTTTCGCTCCCGTTGCACTGAATCTTTGACCAAAGACTCCATAGCCGAATCCATCTTCACCATAGGTGTCTGTCCAAGCGACTACAAAATCTCCATTGATCAAAGAGGAGACGGAAGGGCCTCCCTGTCCTCCAATTGTAAATGTATTGACTTGAAATTCACCCCCGACTTTAGCTCCCGTTGCATTGAATATTTGCGCAAAGACTCCAGCGCCATTTCCATCCAGGCCGTTATCGTCCTCCCAAGCAATCACAAAACCTCCGTTGCTTAAACTGGACACCGACGGGTTTGCCTGAATCCCTGTCGTATATGTATTGACTAGAAATTCACCACTGACTTTAGCTCCCGTTGCATTGAATATTTGTCCAAAGACTCCATAACTGCTTCCATCTTCGCCGCTATCGTCCACCCAAGCAACCACAAAACCGCCATTGCTTAAAGAGGAGGCTGAAGGATTAAATTGATTTCCAATCGTGTATGTATTGACCTGGAATTCTCCCCCAACCTTCTGTTGTGCAAGTGCTCGTGGAAAACACGCGCTTAAGCCCGCAAATAATGGAAACGGATGTTTTGTGGCTAGGGAACCTGCTATCCCACTCATGAGGGCAGGGATACAAGAGTTATGCATGACATTATGCCAAACGCGACCAATTTTCTCATCTTTAGGAGAACTTATTTCAAATTTTTGTGAACAGAGAAGTGGAATGGGAGTTGAAAAAGCGACAGCTCCTTCATAAAATTGTGCGGCAGACATAGCATCATCCTTTGTTTTTTTATTGCTAACGGAGGGAAAATCTATAGAAAAACTTCTTTTAATCCCAGAGATATTTTCAGATTTGTTTGACTCAAGCTACAGTACCATAAACAGGTCCATACATATGTATGCACAGATCTCCATAGATTTGCATTTCAATCTGTTCTATGACATGTTTTAAATGCGAGAGTATATCTTCTTGTTCACACATGTTGGAAAAGGGCTTTACTGTGAGCAAGTGAGACGCCTTTGTGAGTTGACATCCAAATGTGTAAGCCATCTGAAGTTGGATCATCCAAATGCGGGAATAAATTTGATCAAGTTTTCTTGTTAGAATCCATATCAGCCACACTTCCGCATTGCATTCCCTTTGGCTTACGGATGAAACATCAGCTGTTTTTTTAAGCATTGGCGGAGTGTTCCCTCTCATTGAATGTTATGCGCCCTGGGTAACTTAAAGAGCGAGGCCTGCCACATCTCCATATTTTGCTTCATGGTCGATATTAGCTATATCTCCATACTTTGCTTCATAGTCAATATCAGCTACATCTCCGTATTTGGCTTCAGGGTCAATATCAGCTACATCTCCATACTTTGCTTCATAGTCGACATTAGCTACACTTCCGTATTTCTGTTCCGAATTCATATCGACTACAGAATGTTTCTTCTTCGTATTTGCAACTTTCACTGAACCGAGTTCTTCATCACTTCCTAAGGAAGCAGAAGTTAATTCTTTTTTATTTCCTTTTGAATATTGTTGATATAGCAAAAATCCTCCAATGGCCAAGCAAGTGACTCCTCCTGCTGCTCCTACTACAGGCCCGAGCCAGGAGATCGTATTACTCCCACCAGAAGAGGATTTAACAACGCTTCCTGTACTAGAAACTGACTGTACTATTGTTGTACTTGAGGAACTTACTGTTGTTCCAGCAAAGATCGTAGAGCCGCTAGTCGTAGGTATAGTACCAGTGCTCGTAGATGTTCCTTGGGACATGGATCCTGTTGTTAGAGAAAGGGCGGTAGTGCTCACCGTTGTGATTACAGGACCACTGCTTATAGATATTCCTTGGGACAGGGGTCCTGTTGTTAGAGAAAGGGATGTCATGCTTGTGCTCGTTGAAGATACAGCACTCTCATTGAAGATTTGGCCAAAAACTCCAGCACCGCTTCCATCGTGGCCGTTGCCGTCCTCCCAAGCGACCACAAAATCTCTATTGCTTAAAGAGGAGACTGAAGGGAGCCGCTGACTCCCAACAGTGTATGTATTGACTTGAAATTGACTGCCAACTTTAGCTCCCAACGCATTGAAGATTTGCCCAAAGATTCCCCAGCTGTTTCCATCGTGGCCGCTGTCGTCCTCCCAAGCGACCACAAAATCGCCATTGCTTAAAGAGGATACCGAAGGGTTGCCCTGATTTCCAGGAGTGTATGTATTGGCTTGAAATTCACTGCCGACTTTACCTCCCGTCGCATTGAATATCTGCGAAAAGACTCCAACACCGTTTCCATCGTGGCCGCTGTCATCATACCAAGCAACCACAAAATCGCCATTGCTTAAAGTCGATACTGAAGGGTTACCCTGATTTCCAGGAGTGTATGTATTGACTTGAAATTCACTCCCGACTTTAGCTCCCGAAACATTGAAGATTTGCCCAAAGACTCCCCAGCCGTTTCCATCGAGGCCACTATCATCCTCCCAGGCGACCAAAAAATCTCCATTGCTTAAAGAGGAGACTGAAGGGTTACCCTGATTTCCAGGAGTGTATGTATTGACTTGAAATTCACTCCCGACTTTAGCTCCTGTTGGATTGAATATCTGCCCAAAAACTCCAGTGCTGTTTCCATCGAGTCCGCTATCATCCTCCCAGACGACCACAAAATCGCCATTGCTTAATGTACTTGCCGAAGGCTTAACCTGATTCCCAGTAGTGTATGTATTGACTAGAAATTCACTCCCGACTTTACCTCCCGTCGGATTGAATATCTGCCCAAAGACTCCAGTAAGGTTTCCATCGTGGCTGCTATCATCCTCCCAAGCAACCACAAAATCGCCATTGCTTAAAGGGGAGACTGAAGCATATACCTGATTTCCAATCGTGTATCTATTGACTTGAAATTCACTCCCGACTTTAGCTCCCAACGCATTGAAAATTTGCCCAAAGATTCCCCAGCCGTTTCCATCTTCGCCACTGGTGTCTGTCCAAGCGACCACAAAATCGCCATTGCTTAAAGAGGAGACTGATGGCCCTCCCTGATTTCCAGGAGTGTATGTATTGACTTGGAATTGTCCCCCAACCTTCTTTTGTGCAAGCGCCCGCGGAAAACACGCGCTTAAGCCCACAAAGAATGGAAACGGATGTTTTGTGGCGAGGGAACCTGCTAGCCCACTCGCGAGGGCTGGAATACAAGAGTTACTAAAGACGTTATGCCTAACGCGACCAACTTTCTCATCAGAGAGAGAACTTATTACAAGTCTTTGTGAACCAAGAAATGGAATGGGAGTTACCGCTCCTGCAGAAAAATGTGAGACAGACATAAGATCCTTATTTTTTTTATATTGCGAATAGATTATAGAAAAATCACTTTTAATCCAAGGGTATTGCAGCCTTGCTCAGGGCTAACGCATTAAAAATTTTTCCTGTAGAGTATGTCCTCTTTGTAAAGAGCTCTTCGACTTCTTCTGAGCAGACTGGTTTTATCATCTCCATTATTTATAAGCACATAAAGTTGTTAGGAGAATTTCATTCAGTGGACAGAAGTTTGTGACGATCAATGCGGGGATCTTCTAGATCCTCAAAAAAATCTAAAAAGGCGATCGATCTATAATCTTCAGTTGCTGTCATAACGTCCTCCAAGCACAATTTCTTGAAAGACTATGGCACAATATCAATAAAATTTTAATGTGCTAGCCCTGCAGCCTTGCTGACTTTAAGCCACAGTGCCATAAACCGGTCCATTCACGCGTTCGTACACATCGCCATAGTTTTCTTCATGGTGGAGGCGTTGCCACAGTCCCGTTTCTTAGACATGTACAGGAGTCTTAAAATAACTGTTCTTTGTTTCAATAGAAGGTGTTTTAGAATAGTTATTATCTATTCCTTGGTAATCAATAAGTTCTGAATTTTCGTGCTTGGAATAGAAGACATCAGGATAGTTTTCATCTTGATCGCGTGGAACAAGCTTTCTTTTTTCGAAAACCTCTGTCTTTTTTAGATCCCCAAAAAAGGCTTTCTGCTCATCTTTTCCGGAAAATGCTTTGAGATGACGCAACAGATTGCGCGCTTCCTTTATGCTTAAACGTGTCTCTGGATCCACATCCAAAAGACCTTTGACAATCTCATTGATACTACCTCGTTGTTGTAAGAACTCGATCCCGTTAAGCTTCTTTTGGAAATAATCGGTATCCCACTTAGTATATTTCTCCATTATATCGCATTGATCAAAGGGATAGATTCCTGTAGCTAACTCTAGAAGTGTCAGTCCGAATGCCCATGCATCGACTTTATCTGCTGCGATGAGATCCACGAGACCTCCTTGAGCACGTTGCCGACTTATATTAAGCCTTTCAGGAGAGAAGTAACGTGTATCCCCAATGACTGGCTCATCGATTTGCCCGTTTTTGAACTCTTTTGCGCATCCGAAGTCAATGATATATACCTCTCCTTTCATATCTAAAACGAGGTTTGAAAGCTTGATATCGAGATGGTAAATGCCAGCTTTGTGCATATAATAGAGGCCGTTGGCTACCCCTTGTGCGACATGTGTTAGGGGCTGAGGTTGTGTAGATTCAGCTGCATTAAGATGTGCTTGTAACTCTTCTCCATTGCCAAAACCTGCCAAAGGCATGAATTGATAAAGCACAGGCTCTCCTGTACTGCTAACACTCTCAACATGATCCCAAATTGGCATGATGTTGGGCTTGCCTTCGAGCTTGGCTTGCAAGATTCCCTCATTTCGGGATTCTTGGATTGCCTTTTCTCCCTTAACTTTCTTTACTCCAGCAAATACACCTGTCTCAAGATCGCGGGCAATTCGGAGTTTTCCAAAATTTCCTTCTCCAAGAAGGATTTTTGTCTTATTTTTTCCAGGTTGAAATGTGACTTCGATGCCGGTCTGGTCTAGAAGGGTTATGGCTTCATCGCTAGATATTTTGTTAATCAGCGCATACCTTCCGCCAATTTCTGTATGGCCTTTATTTTTCCTGGCGGGAGATAAAGTACTTCTAGAAGCTGCAGAAGTGTTTTTCTCATCTAACTGATCTAAAGAAATGTCAGAATGACGATTCTTTGCCCGCAGCTTTAATAAAGCAAAACCTGTAGCTGCCAAACACGTGACACCGCTTACTGCGCCAATTAGAGGCCAGAGCCAGAAGATGGAATTATTAGAAGTTGAAGGAGATGCGCTTCCGGGTGGTTTTGAGCTAGTTCCGATAGGGCCAATTCTATTGGTTGATATTAGGGTGGAAGTACTTGTGCCGGATATCCCTGTTGTGCTCGTGCTTATTGGTTTAATAGAAGTCGCATTGAATATTTGCCCAAAGACTCCAGAGCTATTTCCATCATGTCCGCTGTCGTCCTGCCAAGCGACCACAAAATCGCCATTGTTTAAAGAGGATGCCGAAGGGTAATACTGATTCCCGGGAGTGTATGTATTGACCAGAAATTGGCCACCGACTTTACCTCCCGTCGCATTGAACATTTGACCAAAGACTCCATAACTGCTTCCATCAAGGCCGCTGCCGTCCTGCCAAGACTCCCAAGCAACCACAAAACCGCCATTGCTTAAAGTGGATACCACAGGTAATTCCTGATGACCTATCGTGTAGGTATTGATTTGAAATTCACTGCCGACTTTAGCTCCCGTTGCATTGAATATTTGACCAAATACTCCATCACCGCTTCCATCTTCGCCGCTCAGATCTGTCCACGTGACCACAAAATCGCCATTGTTTAAAGAGGAGACTGAAGGAAAAACCTGATTCCCAGGCGTGTATGTATTGACCTGAAATTGGCCACCGACTTTACCTCCCGTCGCATTGAATATTTGACCAAAGACTCCATAACTGCTTCCATCAAGGCTGCTGCTGTCCTCCCAAGCAACCACAAAACCGCCATTGCTTAAAGAGGAGACTGAAGGGTACTGCTGATTTCCAGTTGTGTAAGTATTAACTTGAAATTCAACACTGATTTTAGCATCTGTCGCATTGAATATTTGACCAAAGACTCCGTAACCGCTTCCATCTTCGCCGCTCAGATCTGTCCACGTGACCACAAAATCGCCATTGTTTAAAGAGGAGACTGAAGGGTACAATTGACTTCCGATCGTGTAAGTATTGACTTGAAATTCAGTACCGATTTTAGCGCCTGTCGCATTGAATATTTGCCCAAAAACTCCCCAAGCGCTTCCATCTTCGCCACTGTCATCCGCCCAAGCGACCACAAAATTTCCACCCCCTAAAGAAGTTGCAGAGGGGAATGTTTGATTTCCAGGGGTGTATGCATTGACTTGGAATTCACTGCCGACTTTAGCTCCCGTCGCTTTGAATACTTGCCCAAAAATTCCTGTACTGTTTCCATCGAGGCCGCTGTCGTCAGTCCAAGCAACCACAAAATTTCCATTGCTTAGAGAGGAGACTGATGGCCCTCCCTGATTTCCAGGAGTGTATGTATTGACTTGGAATTGTCCCCCAACCTTCTTTTGTGCAAGCGCCCGCGGAAAACACGCGCTTAAGCCCACAAAGAATGGAAAAGGATGTTTTGTGGCGAGGGAAACTACTAGCCCACTCGCGAGGGCAGGAATACAAGAGTTACTAAAGACGTTATGCCTAACGCGATCAACTTTCTCATCAGAGAGAGAACTTATTACAAGTCTTTGTGAACCAAGAAATGGAATGGGAGTTACTGCTCCTGCAGAAAAATGTGAGACAGACATAAGATCCTTATTTTTTTTATATTGCGAACAGATTATAGAAAAATCACTTTTAATCCAAGGATATTGCAGCCTTGCTCAGGGCTAACGCATTATTTTTTTTTCCTGTAGAGTATGTCCTCTCTGTAAAGAGCTCTTCGTCTTCTTCTGACCAGACTGGTTTTATCATCTCCATAGCCCTGCAGCCTTGCTGACTTTAACCCACAGTGCCATAAACCGCTCCATTGGTTCGTATACATCGCCATAGTTTTCTTCATGGTGGAGGCGTTTAATCTGCTCTGAGAGTTCAACGTGAATACCTTCATGCAGGAAAAGAGTTTGTCTATGAGCAGGTTTTTGAGACGCGTATGGCATCAAATTTGGCTTGAAAATAGGTCTGATCCCATGCTAGCCCCCATTTCTCACCAGATCTCTGACGGCAGCATGTCTCAAGTTTTCAGCAATACTCAAGACATTCCCTTGGGCTTGCTTAGAATTTCGGATAAAATGATCATCGCGTGTGAGGGCTTACGATTCTTCGTGATTTCAGTTATGCGGTTCTTTCTTTGGACTTTCCTTTCCGTCTCTAAAATGAACTCTTCACTGACGATGCGTTCATCAAATTTAGGGGCGATATGCATTTCGAGATGTCGAGCAACGATTTCCGATTCAAAAGCGCGCTCTTGTACTTCACTTTCAAATGAAAAGTCCTTTTTCACAAGCCGTGCTGCCTTTGGAAACGTAAATGGAAGCTCTAACTCTTCTACTTCCGGCGGTGCCTCTTCCTCTTTCTGCTCTTTCTCAATTGGCTCCTCTGCCCGCTTTTTATCGATGAGCAGCTTGCGCAACAACGGAAAAAAGAAAAGCAAAAACAGAATTAAAAAACCAATCAGCTCACCTACCCATTCCATAGTCTATTGCGTCTGAGGCCCCTCATTGTTATGCCCTTCAGGTTGGGCAATCGATTCACGCATCAGCGTATCGGCCTGAACATTTTTTAAGCGAAGATAGTCCATATAGCCCAAATTTCCAGATCGGAGGGCATCGGCAATCGCAAGAGGGATCTTCGCTTCTGCCTCTACAAAGCGTGCCCGCATCTCTTCTACTTTTGCGAGGTTTTCACGCTCCATCGCAACGGCCATCGCCCGTCTTTTCTCCGCTTCCGCCTGCGCAATCCTCTTATCCGACTCGGCCCGGTCAGCGCGCAGCCTCGCCCCGATGTTCTCGCCCACCGTAATATAGGCGATATCGATCGACAAAATCTCGAAGGCTGTTTGCGAATCAAGTCCCCTATCGAGTACGAGCTGTGAAATGCTCTGAGGATTGCCCAAGACGTCGAGATGGGTATCCGCCGTACCAATCGCATTTACAATCCCCTCCCCTACACGGGCAATAATTGTCTCCTCGGTTGCTCCTCCGACAAGCTGCGCCAGATTGGTACGCACCGTGACCCGCGCCCGGCAGAGCAATTGCACCCCATCTTTGGCAACACCGACGATAAAATCGTTCTGCCCCTTCCCAAGCGATGGGCAGTCAATTACTTTAGGGTTAACCGAGGTGCGTACTGCATCGAGGATATCGCGTCCGGCGAGATCGATTGCTGTCGCTTGCTTCCAATTGAGTGGGATGTTCGCTTTGTCAGCCGCAATCATCGCTCTGACAACCTCTAGTACGCGTCCTCCTGCGAGAAAATGGGTCTCGAGGTCATTGACTTCGATCTGTTTCAAGCCTGCTTTGTAAGCGTTGATGCGAGCGTTTACAATCACACGAGGCGGGATTTTCCTTAAACTCATCCCGATGATATTGAAAAGAGAGATTGGGGTTCCGGAAACAAATGCCTGAAACCAGAGACTAATGAATTTCCCGACAATCGCGAGTACAGCGATCAATACGATCGCGATCACGATAATCAGGATATAAAACTCGATCGATAAATTCATTTCTTATCCTTAGATTTTACAATTAGATGAGCCCCTTCTCCACCCATCACTTCAATTTTTGTTCCCTTCATCACATATCCTGATTTAGAAACAGCTTGATACCTGTTGCCTTTTACCAAAATATGGCCCGAAGGTTTTAAATCAGAGAGCGCCTCGCCCTCTTGACCGATCATACTCTTATCAAATACTGAGGCGACATACCCTTCTTGCACCGTATGTAAAAAGATGCCCTTCTTCCCCTTTCGAATCCGCCATAACGCAAAACGGATCAGCAAGCCGACAAAAAAAAGCGTACCCAGAATGTACAAGATCACTGAAAGCACAGACTGAGCGTAGATTGCAAAATAGATAATGCTGGCAACGACAAGTGCAGTGCCGGCGATGCCCATAATACCTCCCGGAAGAAAAAATTCCAGGAAGATCATTAAAAGCCCTGCGCCGAGAAGGACAAATGGAATCCAGTTCATTGAATCTCCTCAACAATCATCTTACTTCCTTCGATTCCAATTACCTTGATTTTAACACCTTTCATCAAAAATTTCCCGCTGCTCACCGCATCGTAGAGTTCGCCATTGATCTCTACTTTTCCAGCCGTTCTTAGCGGAGAGACCACAACCCCTACTGCGCCGATTTCAGGAAGTTCTTCTTTGGCCCGCCCTGCAAAATACCCTTCTTGTTCACCTTTCAGAACAAGCGGTGAAAAAGGAGCGAATTTGGGGAGCAAAAATTTCGCAAGAAGGGCGATCGTAATCACCCCGATGATGACAGATCCTGCAAGCCAGACAAGGCGATGAAAAACAAACTGGCCCGCCGCATTCAGGGTTTGGGTATCAAAATTGAACTTCACATCCTTGATCCCCGGGAGAAGAATCACGATAAGAGCGCCAATCGTTAAAACGATCCCTATGATGCCTGTCACACCAAAACCCGGTATCACAAAGAGCTCGATTAAAATCAGCAAAACACCTACGCCGAGAATGATAAACTCAAGCCAACCTGCCGCTTCAAATGCAAAACTCGAAAGGATGATGAGTCCAAGGCAGACTAACGCTACGATGCCGGGCAATCCAAAGCCAGGCGTGCTCACCTCCATGTAAAAACCGACAAGAAGTCCCAAAAAGAGAATGGAGGCGATGATAGGTGAAGCCAGAAAGGCAAAGAATTTCGTCCGCCAATCCATCTGAAAGGATTTCACGACTGCATTTGGGATGTTTTTAAAGAAGGGATAGGTAAAGAGCAGCTCTTGGCTTCCATTCCACTCCCCTTTTTCTTTTTGCTCCTCAGTGATCGGAACCAATTTTTCCGGCATGAGCCGAATATTTGCCACACCCAGCTCCAACATCTGCTTTGAGTCCAAAGTCAAAAGCTTTCCCTTACGTGTGATTACATGATCAGTCGACTCGATATCCTTGTCGCTGGAAAGCTCCATAATCTTTCCATCTCGCTCGACTAATATGAGATCTGCATCTACCATTGCCTCTGCAATCAACGGATTGCGGTCATAGAAAGCTGCACGGTTAGCAAAATCGGCACGAATTGCGGAATTGACCTTTTCAGATGTCGACTCACCGCTTTGTGTAACCGGAGCAGCAGCTCCCATGCTTGCATCCTTAACAGCTGCGATATAGCGGCATGAATAGGCGAGCATGGCTCCTGCTGAGATCGCCCAATTGTTGACAACAGCGATAATCGGAATATCGTATTGAATATCCATCTCTTTAAGGGCGTCTGAAATTTTTTGGGCAGCAAAGACCTGCCCCCCCGGCGTGTCGAGTTCTAGAATGATAAAAATGGGATGGAGTTCCTCTTTGTAGTAATCGAGCGCTTTTCTGATATAGAGAAAGGTCCCCTGAGAGATTTGGGTATCATGGCCACCCACATAAATGTGGCCGACGTAATTCGTTCCGGTCTCTGAGTACTTGATATGATTAAATTCAGCAAATCCGTAGCTAAATAGAAGGCATAGAGTGAGAATCAGTCGCATGGCAGCATCATGCCCTATCAAACGTTTTCTTTCCAAAAATTTAGAGAACTAAGATAAAAAATTTACTTGATCTTAACATTAAATTACTGTATAATAAGGTTATATGATAATAAGAAGCGTTACAGATTCATCTAATAGAGCTGTCCCACCGCTAGAATTTAAGCAGGGAAGCCTTTTCCGAAGGATTAGAGAGCTTGTCTATAGGGTTTTCTGCAATATTTGGCGCAGCGGGGCGAGTTATTTTCAGAAAATTAAAACAGATAATAAGCCGGACTCTCCTGGTGGCTTTGAGCTGCTCCGCAAGAGATGTTTAGGGCCCTCTGCCATCCAAGAGGTGACAGGTAAGCTGAACAACGTTCAACTCGTGAACAATTTTATGTTCGAAAACCTCGGTTCAGAACTCCCAGAACGAGAAAAAGAGCTAGCCCGGGTTTCTCACCAACACTCGAGCCGATTTGGGGATACAGATGCGCAAAGCGGCCGAATGGTTGGTGAGAAATCCGGGCTAGTATTCATCCCCACTGTTCTCCAAGGCAGGCCTGATCATATAGTAACAATCGTCTTTGATGCAGAGAAGAGCCGTATCGAGCTCTATGATCCGAAAGGGTTAACAGCTAATGATCACTCAGAAAATGTGCGTGGGCAAGATTTTCGTTTAGTCGATCTCATCGAGAAAGTCGCCGATAAATATGGCGCTACTACTCTTTGGGAAAACACGGCACTGCACCAGAAAGACTCTCATAACTGCGGGGTCTATGCTCTCGATTATATCTCGAGGCGCTCTTCGAACGAGCAGCCCGAAGATATTGCAAAGAAGGGCCTTTCCTTCTCTAAAGCGAATAATGAGCGCCGTGCAGAATTTTTAGCATGGATTCACGGGCAAAAGCCAAGCTCTCAGTAGAATGGGCAGCAGAGACGAAATTCGCCTCAAACTGAGACGGCACGATGTAAATCCCTTGGTTAAATAATGCCTGAAAAAAGCGGACAAACTGTTCTCGGTCGCATTTTTTCACATCCTCCATCGATTCGATCTTCTTTTTCCCAAAAAATAGGGTAAAAAGAGAGCCTTGACTGTGAAGGCATAAAGGGAGATCCTCTTCTTCGATATACTCTTGCAGCGGCTCTATCAGCGACTTTGTGCGCTCTTCAAGCGTCCGATAAAAACCGGGTGAAGCACAGAGCTTCAAGGCTTGCAAGCCTGCCTCCATCGCCACAGGATTGCCGCTTAGAGTCCCTGCTTGATAGACAGGCCCTTCAGGGGCAAGATAATCCATGATCTCGCCTTTCCCTCCAAAAGCGGCTGCCGGGAATCCGCCCCCGACGATCTTTCCAAAGCATGTTAAATCGGGTTCAATCCCATAGAGCTCTTGAGCACCTCCGAGTGAGACGCGGAACCCGGTGATCACTTCGTCGAATATCAGTAGCGCCCCTGCATTTCCGGTCTCTTCACGGAGCATCTGTAAAAAGCCCTCTTTTGGGAAAACAAGCCCCATATTGGCCGCTATCGGCTCTAATATCACCGCAGCAATACGCTCCCCATAGTCAGAAAAAGCCTTCCGGCACGCCTCAAAATCGTTAAAAGGAAGGCAAAGAGTGTGCTTCACAAAATCATCCGGCACACCGGCTGATGAAGATTGAACCGCAAGACCGGATCCTGCTTGCACAAGAAATGAGTCAGCGTGACCGTGATAGTGTCCGACAAATTTGATCAAAAGATCACGCTTGGTAAATCCTCGAGCCAGGCGGACAGCGCTCATTGTCGCTTCGGTACCCGACGAGACAAAACGGATCTTCTCGACAGAAGGAACATGCTCGACGATCAACTGGGCAAGCTCTGCTTCGACAGGGGTGGTGATCCCAAAAGTGCTACCCATAGCGACTCTCTTTTGGGCTGCTTCCACGATACGAGGATGAGCATGGCCATGGATCAGGGCTCCCCATGAACAGCAAAAATCGATGAAAGTGTTGCCGTCCACATCGACAATTTTATCCCCATAACCAGAATTGACGATAAGAGGTGTTTGTTCAAGGCCCGGGAAGGCGCGTACCGGTGAGTTGACCCCTTTGGGGATAACTCTACACGAGGTACGATAAATCTTTTCGCTTTTGACGCGATCTGTCTGTAAAGTATTCATAGACAATCAAACTATCACAACGGCTTTATTCTGTGAACAACTTGACGAAAGAAAGCCAGTATATCGATTTTTTGTCGACACTAGTTAAATTTTTTATTCTTCTAAGAGGTCAGGGATCAAAAGAGGACTTCAAGACTTATATGTTGATAACTCTTGATAGTGAATGATTAGGTCTTATTCGTGTTGCCATTTTTTTAAGAGTTCATATTCTTTTGAGTCTTTTTTCAAATCCAAAGCTTTAGCAATTTTGTCTAATGTACTTCTCCTTGGTAAGGAAGAAGTGTTAAAAAATCTACTAAGCGAAGGTCTAGGAATTTTAGTTTTTTCCGCCAATTTATTTAATCCACCCTCCCTATCTACAACCAATCGCAAAGCCTCTTTAAATTGCATGACATTCTTTGCTATCATCTCGAGATTATCAAAATGAAAATAATCTTCCTTCCTTAGATTTTTCGGTAAAATTGGCTCCGAAAGTTCCTCTTCAATCTCCCCTTGAAGATCCGCAATAATTTCATCACAGACCTCTTTATCGGATTCAACAAACCACATTAACATGAGTTCGTATGTCCCATTATACTCCAATGCTAAAGGAAGCAAATGAGACACGAACTCATCAGATAAGCCAGACCTTTTCATGGCATCTAAAACTGCAATAACTCGAAATAATCTTTCAGAACCAGTATCCTGGCGAATGTTGATGCTAGGAACGGCACTCATAATTTCCCCCTAATAATTGCTTGTCTATTTATGATCTTCTGGACTCTCTTCATAAAAAGACCCATTTCCCTCTGATCCACTTTATCATCTCTTTTTACATAGCCCTGACATAAAAAAGTCTGCTTTTTATCAATTGCAACAGCAAGCCTTAGCTGTACTCGACCACTTCCAAAGTTGTGCCATTTCATTTTCCAGCCACTATGAATCACTCTACCACGATATGTGGCGGGTCCCCAAAATTTACCATTTTCAAACCGAGGGCTTGATCCTACCCTTCCTTCAGCAATAGAACATCCCGTCTAATTATATTTTGAAACTCCTCTCTAGTGAATACCCTTTTATCCAATAGCTCAAGATAAGATGACAATGCCCATTCAGTGATAATCAATTCCATTGCAGTCCCCACTTACTAAAACAAAGGTAACATATGGTAACATTATACACAAGATGAAAAAATGTCTTAATTTTCCCTTAACATTCTTTTTCTACATTAAACCTAAAGATTATTCTAATGATCAAATCCACATATTTCTATCAGCTGAGCACTTCAGGAAAGTCCCCTGCGTAAAACACTCATTCTTCTAAGAGGTCAGGGATCAAGAGGGTATTTATATTTTTGGTTTTAAACTTGGGCCCAAGTTGATCGAGGATCTCATTGAGAGCTAAAAGCCCCTTGCCCATGTTGATCTTATTCGAAGAGAGATCTGTGAGCAAGTCGAGGCACTGAGTCCTAATCTTCTCAAGCTCTTGATCATCAAAGGGCTTGGCCATGGTTAGGTAGAGCAAAATTGCCTGAATTGTAGAAGAGAGAGAATCGCAGTTTAGGTAACTCATACTGAGAATAATATAACCAAGCTCTAAAATTTGGAAAAGCGGAAAAAGTGCTCAAAGAGTATCTTATATAATCATGAAGCGCTGCCTCTTCCTCGTGCTCTGTCTCTACTCGCAAATCTATGCGTATCAAGTTTCTTTTGAAGGGAATGTCCCTGAAGAAATTATTTTAACTGCGACATCGATTTCACAGTTAGAGTCGCAAAAAGAACGCCCTCCTCCCACTCTATTTACCCTCAAAAGAGAGCAGAGTCTGATAAAAAATCTCTTATTCAAGTCTTACATGCCTTTGGTTACTATGACGGCCAAATCCATATCGAGTATTTTGGCGCTTTTCCAAATACAACGGTCCGCGTCTTTTTTGAGCCGGGCCCTCTTTACAGTTTTGGAAACCTTATGATTCTTGAGGAAGATGGCATGCCCCTATGCCTTGCTGAATCGAGCTTTTCTCTAAGGCCCGGGTATGCAGCAACATCCGATGCGGTTCTCGATACCCAGGATCAAATTCTCGAACAAATCTCCTGTATGGGCTATCCGCTGGCTTCCATAATTGACCGCCAAGTCGTTGTCGATCAAGAAAGTAAAAAAGTCTTTGTCACATTTGTTGTCAGCAGAGGCCCTCTCGCCTACTTCGGCACTGTCGAGGTAGAAGGGTTATGCAAGGTGAAGCGCGGCTATGTGAACCGCCGAATATTGTGGTCATACGGCGACTTATACAATCCGAATAAAGTCGCTGAAACAGATGCGTATTTACAAGAATCGGAGCTATTTTCAATTGTGACTGTACGTCCAGCTGATGTCGTTGATTCTGAAGGGCATTTGCCCATGTTAATCCGCGTAGAAGAGAAAAAATACCGACATGTTGGCGCCGGTGTAAGCTACAGCACAGATGAATCTGCAGGAGCGATGGCACAATGGAGCCATGACAATTTTTTAGGATGGGGAGACTCTCTTGGCTTAAATGGAGAATGGTCCCAGATCATCAAGCGGGCTACACTTGTTTACGCCATGCCTGATTTTTTCCGCAGAAACCAGGATCTCCTCTTTTCAGCTGAAGCGCGTAGGGAAGATGCACCGGGATTTATCGAAAGGGAATTGAGCTTCCTAGTACGTATAGACAAAAGAGTGACCAATTACTTTTCGTATAATTACGGTGGAAGGTATGAATACCTATTAAGCACTAAATCGGACAACGATGCGAACTACAACCTATTGAGTCTCCCAATTCAACTCCGTTGGGATACTTCAAATCGCCTTCTCAATCCAACCAGAGGAACAACAATCGCCTATTTTTCAACACCTTATCTCGCTGTGGGGAATGAACACATCACTTTCTGGAAACAAGAAATCTTTGCAGCTACCTATCATCCGATCTTCTCTTCCGGGGCTGTTTTGATCGCTTTTTCAGGACAGCTTGGATCTATCTTTGGACAATCGCGCTATGAAATCCCTGCTCCTAAAAGATTCTATGGGGGTTCTTCAACGACTTTGCGAGGTTATAAATACTTAACCGTGTCGCCGCTTGAAGGGAAAAAGCCACTCGGTGGACGCTCGATTGTAGTCGGTTCTGTCGAACCGCGAGTACGCATTCTTGATAAACTCTACTTTGCGACCTTCTACGATATTGGAAATGTCTACTCCACCCCTTTTCCTCAGTTCGATAAAAAGCTGCTCCGCTCAACGGGGGTAGGCATACGCTATTTAACAGCTCTTGGACCTTTTCGCCTTGATATCGGTTTTCCGCTCGATAAGCGCAAAGGGATTGACAAAACGTTTCAGATATATGCAAGTTTAGGACAGACATTTTAATATGAATAAGCTCTTAAAACTTCTACTTCTGTTTAGTCTGCTCACCGTCATCGTCGGCGGCACAGTGATGCAAACCTCGTTTGCCCAAGAATATGTACGTAAGTGGATCGAAAATAAGTCAGACGGCACACTTAAAATCGGCAGGCTTGAAGGGGTATTTCCTTTTCATATGCATCTAGATGATGTTGAATATAAAACAGATACAATTGAAGCGCACTTTGATCACGTCAACCTATATCTCTCGCCGGGAAGCCTTATATTCGGACATCTCTCCCTTTTTCGGCTGCAAATAGAGTCTGCTGATATTCAAACGGAGGGAGGCGCCTCTACCTCAAAGTGGCCCCACTTCAAAGTGCCCCTTTACATCCATTCCATGCGAATCGACTCGCTAAACATTGACGGAGTTAAGGGAATTGCTGTTTCGGGCATGGCAGAACTCTCGGAGGATTTTTCGATCCACCTCACACTATCCTATAAAGATTATCTCATCCGTTTGGGCCTAGAAGGAGATGATGTCGATAAAACGATTGCCCTCACAACACAGGTGAAAGACCCACATCTTAATATGTGGGTTGTAGGATCTTACGACTGGAAAGAACAAACTTTTGAGGGAGAAACATATGGAGAGGCCTACTCTTGGAGAGTAAAAAGCGCGCTAGCATTTGCAGATTCTGAGCTGAAATTTACGGACGCCCAAGTAAAAAATGATGATAAAGAATTTGAGGGGTCATTCCTTTACAACCTCTCTAACCATCAATTCCTAGTCTCTGATCACAGAAATTTTTCAGGTGAAGGGAAGTTAGAATGGAAGGAAGGAGAGATTGCATTAACAGATCTCCACTTACACTACATGCAAAACAGCGCATGGGGCAGCCTGACATATTCCACTCAGTCACAATCAGTAGCAGGCGAGCTTGATGTTGAGTTTAACGACCTCTCACCCTACCAAATAGAAGGGAGAGGAAAAGGGCACCTCACACTGCGTGATGGGCAAATGACGTTTGCTCTGACAGGCGACGAGATTCGATGGAAAGACCTCACCTTCGCAAAAATGACTTTTACCGGGGAATGGAAAAACGAAGCGCTCACCTTTCAACTCATGCTCGATGAATTTATCGTGATGGATCCAGCCTATGAGGTTTTTCCAACAGCCTTCTTAAAGCTAGATGGAGAGGCCACGCACGATCATCTCTGGCTGCGCGGCGAGGTCGCCGGCCTTGGAAGCACTCCCTTCACTCTTTTAGCTGACATCCCTATCCGCTTTTCACCCTCCCCTTTTGATTTAGAGATCGAAAAGCAGGCCCCTTTTTCCATCCGCGTGAAGGGGAGAGGGTCGATCGATCCGATACTTGCCTTTTTAGAAAACGCCTCGCTTATTGCACACGGAGACGTCGCCATCGACTTAACTCTGAGAGGGACATGGGACAACCCACAGATTATAGGCGATTTAGTCTATGACAATGGGGAGATTGAGAGTTTAGAGACAGGGACGCTTTTCCGCGGCATTCACATGGAACTCGAAGGCGAAGGGAACAGGCTTAAGATCCGCTCTATGGTCGCACATGATGCAGGACGAGGCGATCTCTCCGGGACAGGTTGGATAGAATGGAATCCAGAAAAGCATTTTCCTTTTCAAATCGTGATTGAAACCCACCGCTTCACCCTCCTTGCCACCGATCCGTTGACAGCAAACGTAAATTCGGCCCTTACGATTTCCGGCAATAGCCAAGCAATCTCTATCCAAGGGCATGCTGAGATCGCAGAGGCACATCTTGCGATTCCAAATAAAATGCCCACCCAATTACCGACACTAGACGTCATCTATGTCAACACCATCCCCACCCCAAAACCTGAAATTGAAGAAGTGAAAAAGGTCATTCCGATCGATTGGGATGTACAGATATCAGCGTCTGATAATTTTGTGATTGAGGGACGCGGCCTTGTATCCGAATGGCGCGGTACTTTACATATTTCAGGACCTCAACAGAGCCCCGCCTATTCAGGAAGATTGAAACTAGTTCAGGGGCGCTTTAAAATTGTGGGGCGCACTTTTGATCTAACTGAGGGGCAGATCCAAATCGAAGGACTTGAACCAAAAGACATTAACGTCAACCTCAAAGGGGATCTTGAGTTAGCAACGATCACCGCCTCTATCCTAGTCAACGGGACTTTAGATGACACGCATCTCTCTTTCTTATCGACGCCTCCGATGAGCACAAACCAGATTCTTTCCTGGATTCTGTTTAATCAAGATGTCAACGAGCTCACCCCTTTCCAGGCGTGCCGTCTTGCAAACACGCTTGTTTCGCTCTCAGGAAAGTATGCCGGACCGAAAGTGTTTGATCAGATCAAAGAGGGACTTGGGATCGATGTATTTGACATTACGAATTGCGACATCGATTCAGCTGACCTTACCTTCCAAATCGGGAAGTATATTTCTCAAGGAACATTTGTCGGGGTGCGCAAAAGCATCTCGGGCGATTTTGATTCAGTGCTGATTCAGGCACGCCTCTATCGTAACTTTTATCTCGAAGCCGACTATGGCGGTTCACTGAATGGCCTGACCCCCAACGGCGGAAAGATGATCTTTAAATGGTATAAAACCTATTAACCATTTTTAAAAACAATAACTTGACAAACGAAAAACTAGTTCGGATAATTACAATTATGCAAAACTATAGTTTTAGCGAAACAATTTCTTATTTTGGTGAAAGGCTCAACGTAATTCCACCCAAAGAAGATATCGAACTTGGAACAGTTGAGCTTGTTATCGACGAATTGCATGCTTTTATTTCTAAAGGGGAACTAGAGGGAAGTTTAAAAATGGAGATCGCCCTCGGATTAATGTTACACCCCCTTCGCGAATCGCGACTTAAAGAACTGGCGACTAGCAACTTTTTAGGTATTAACACAGGTGGTTGCACATTTGCCTTTGATGAGGCCGGAGCCTCTCTTTTGCTCCGTGCCAATACCTCTCCCGCGGCTTCTCCGCATGAGTGTTGGGAATGGCTACATCGTCTTGTGCATGTTGCGAGGGAGTGGAATCACTCCCTTGAGATGTGGGAGGAATTCGTCACCTTTTCAAAAGGAAAGAACATATGACAGAACCTGTAGGTAGAAATCCTCCTCCTGAATTAGGCAAAACTCCGGAAACCACACCTTCTTCACAAGGGAGTCTTTTGAATAAAGCGATTAGCAGCTTTCTCAATTTCACCTGGCCAGTTTTTGGAAAGATGGTCTTTCATGAAGCCACTTTTGTCGATTATGCGGAAAAAAATAAAATCGCGAGCACACTTGCACAATCACTTCCCGGCGCAAAAACGCTTCTTAGAAATCTGAGTTTAAAAGAACTTAAGACTTTAGATAATGGATCTATACTTACACTTTTAAAGAAAGCACCTCCTGAAAAGTTAAGCAATAACATTTGGCTATTGCAAAGAATCCTGGAAGAACTCAAAAAGCGTTAGCTTTTGCAGAACGCTTTAAATTTGCATCCAATACAGGCTTATTAGACTACCTATTCATAAAAGACGAAGCATTTATTGATTCTCTTGAAAATGTTGATTGTGTAGCGCTTCAGCCTTTCTTGAAAGATGAAGATTGGAAAAAGGTTTTAGAAGATCCTAGCCGTTTTCAATTGCTCTTATACGCTCCTATAATGAAATACAAAATAAATATTGAAAAACTTAATCCAGACGATATTCTAATAGGGATATAACATGCCCGATGGGTATCACTAAATTTCAGATTTACCAGTCGAAGTTTTGGTTAAGAGAGAAGGAAATATCTATACCATCACCTTAATATGCGATGGCAAATCTGCTAAAATAAAATCAATAGTTATTCGAAAATTCTCTTTAGGAAGATTACAAAGACGGATCAAAAAGGCACATTCACTGTGGCAGTTTGCCCTCAATCGTGATACCCATTGCAGTAAGGACATGCTGTGGGTTCGCATATCTCAGTAAGACTCCGATTATAAAAGTAACTGTAGCACGCACGGCTTGAACAAGGACGCCGATTAAAATAATAATTCACCGGAAGAGAGTAGGGATAGTCATTGATGTCGATAAATCCATAATAATTGCACCCTTGATTTGCCCAAGTAGGATTGTAGTAACGCTCGAAACAAGGACACCCGCACCACCATGCATGTAAAGGGGAAAAAAGAAAAACAGAAATAATTAAAAACAACTTCTTCATTGCTTCATAATAACAATTGCTTGAATTGTTTAGAATTAGTTTTTATATTAATATAAACCACATGAAAAAGACTATATTATCGTTGCTTCTTTCAATCGCTCTTCCTGCTCTCTCTGTGGAGACAGTGAATTTGTCCCAAGGCCCTGGAATTAAGATTTTTCTCTCAGCCGATTCCCGGTGCGACTACTGGCGTCTCATTAACTACTATGAAACCCAGCATACAGGAACCTTCTGCGGAGTAGCGAGTAGTGTCATCATACTGAATGCTTTGGAACTTGAAAGACCTTATGTCGAGCGGATTGGGTTCCCTCTCTTCACTCAGGAGGAAGGTTTTTTCACAGAAGCGGTTAAAAATATTGTGAAACAAGAAGATGTGCGCATAAGAGGGATGAGTATTCCAGAGCTCACCTCTGCTTTAGAGACATTTGATGTTACCGCAACACCTCTCCATGCCTCTGATATGACCCTAATGGAATTCCGTGCGCTTGTGGAGCAGGTTGTGGCAGATAAAAATCAGTATCTGATCGCTAATTGGCATCGCCCGTCACTCGATCAGGAAGGTGAAGGCCATTTCTCACCTATCGCCGCCTTTAATAAAGAAACCGACCAGATCTTAGTATTAGACGTTTCCCGTTATAAATACCCGCCTTTCTGGGTTAAGACGGAGGATTTTTTCAACAGCATGCTCCCGGTAGACTCAAGCTCCGGTAAGTCACGAGGTATTATTCATGTAAGCGCTGACTAGCTTTTTCAAGCTCAATAAATAAGGCATCGATCTGTCTCTTCCCCTGTTCGACCGATGCAGTCAGAGCTGCAATCCCTTCAAACTCCCCTTTCTCGGTCGCGCTCACGATTTGGCTTGAGGCTTGGCTTACCTCTTCTTCTATGCGCATGATCTCTTTCTCTAATGCGCGGATCTCTTTTTGAGTCTCTTTGCGATTGGGTTTAGGCTTCTTCTCCTCTCTCTTTTCCTCAGGCTCTTCCCACCCCTCTTTTTCCAAGAACTGGTCATAGTCCCCAACAAAAAGGTGCTGGTTTCCCTGATGACAGATGACAAACTTTGTTGGCAGATCCCTTAAAATCATCTCGCTATGACTAACAATGATGATCGATCCCTCAAACGCTTCCATTGCGGCCATCAACGCTTCAATCGACTCCATATCCAAGTGGTTGGTCGGCTCATCTAATAAGAGCAGATTGCAAGAGGAGCCGAGGATTTTACCGAGAAGAACGCGGCTTTTTTCACCCCCAGAGAGGACCTCGATCGGTTTTTTTGCCCGATCACCTGAAAACATCATGATCCCGCAAATGGTGCGCACTTGAGAGAGCGTTAGGTCAGGAGAGGCAGAAGCGATCTCCTCTTCAATCGTCATTTTAGGATGGAGTCTCTCGATATTCGATTGGCCGAAAAAGCCGACTTTCACATTTGGCGACATCTTGATCTTACCGCTTTTGGGCTGTAGATCTCCTCCAAGGATGCGGAGCAAAGTCGATTTTCCTCTCCCATTTTTCCCCACTATCGCAATCCGATCCCCTTTATCGATGGCAAGAGAAAAATCGGGAATCAAAATTTCCTGCCCATAACCAAAAGAGACATTGGAAACGTCTAATAGCCTTTGACTTGGAAAAGGGGCATAGGGAAAACTGAAATCGAGATGGTGGAGTTTGGCAAGTTCCTCTAAAACAGGCATGCGTGCCAATGCTTTTTTTCGCGATTGGGCTTGTGCAGCTTTTGAGGCCTTTCCGCCCAACCGGGTAATAAACTCCTCCATATGCGCCCGCTTCTTTTCGAGATTGAGACGCGTTTGTTCATGCACCTTCTCGCTCTCTAATAACTGGGCGTAATACTTGACTGTTCCCCCCTTATATTTCATGAGCCGTTTGCGATGAATTCCAAGGGTATGGGTCGTCACACGATCCATAAAATCGTGATCATGCGAGATCAAAATCAGCTCCCCGGTCCATCTCTGCAAAAAGCGGGTGATCCATCGAATCGAGACGATATCGAGGTAATTAGTCGGCTCATCGAGAAGCAGGCAATCAGGCTCCTGAACTAAAACCTTCGCCAGATGGATTCTAAGCTGATATCCCCCTGAAAAAGAGAGCGGATCTTTCGTAAGATCGTCATCTTTAAAACCAAGACCAAAAAGGATTTTCTCAATTTTATAGAGATCTTCAGAGGAAAGGTCCTTCGAGGCCTCTTCGATGAGTGTATGAGATGTAAACGTCAAATGTTGAGTGAGATAACCGATCGTATACCCTTTTGGCATTTCGATCACGCCGCCATCGGGATGCTCCTCGCCTGTGATGAGCCGCAAGAGGGTCGTCTTGCCGGAGCCGTTCCGTCCAACAAGGCCGCACCGTTCTCCTTTATTTATTTTAAAAGAGATCTCTTCGAGAATCGGCTCACCGCCAAACTCTTTTGCAACCCCCTCAAACTTAATCACGCCTCTACCCAACGGTCGTGTTTTTTGATCAAGGCGACCAATCGATCATCAGCTTCACTCATATCGATATTCTGTTCTACGCACTCTTTTCCTACGTAGAGATCGATCTTTCCGGGACGGGATCCAACATAACCGAAATCGGCATCTGCCATCTCGCCGGGGCCATTCACAATGCATCCCATAATGGCAATCTTCACACCCTTTAAATGCCCTGTGCGCTTTCTGATCCGTTCCGCGACTTCCTGCAGCCCAAAAAGAGTACGGCCGCATCCTGGGCACGAGATAAATTCGGTCTTTGTTTGGCGCATTCTAGCTCCTTGTAGAATCGCAAACGATAATGAGCGGAGGATCTCAAGTGGCATCGGCGCCTCCAAACAGATCCCTTCGCCTACTCCATCGCAAAAAAGGGCGCCGCATTCGGCCCCTGCGCGTATCGGAAGATCGGCTGCATCGCACGTGTAGCTGAACTGTAAAATGACGGGCGTGGAGATGTTTTGGGCAAAGAGCCAGTCAAAAAAGCGACGGGCATGGTATAGATGATCGGATTTAGGAGAGAAGAAAAGGATGTCTGGACGGTCCCGTAAGATCTCTTCCCAATTATTCTCAGTCACGACATAAGGATCCGTGATCACATTCAGTTTTTGCAACTTAGGGTGTTCAAAATTAGCAATCACTGCGTCGACACCCTTCACTTTCTCGTAAAAGTCGGGTGCTTCAACTTCTTCTGGAGTCACTGTGAGTATGACAGAACCATCGCGATGAAGAGGAGGCACACTCTCTACTTGCCGTCTCTTGACACGTGCCGGCCTTACTGGATAGTGAGAAGAAAACTCTACAAGACGCTTGCATGGATCGACCTCCTCCCACGGATCTTCTGTAAGGGAGACGCGTATCGTATCCCCAATTCCATCTAGAAGAAGCGAGCCAATCCCAATCGCTGACTTGACACGGCCATCCTCCCCTTCTCCGGCCTCGGTGACACCTAGATGGAGCGGATAATCCCATCCCAATTTGTCCATCTCGGCAACTAAAAGCCGATACGCCTCGATCATTACCTTTGTATTGCTCGCCTTCATCGAGAAGATAAAATCGTGAAAATCGAGCTCTCGACAGACACGGGCAAACTCGAAAGCCGACTCGACCATGCCCGAAGGAGTATCACCATATCGATTCATGATACGGTCTGATAAAGATCCATGATTTGCCCCAATACGGAGCGCTTTTTTCAGCTTTTTACATTTTTCAACCAGAGGAGAAAATTTCTCTTCAAGTTTTTTAATTTCAGAAGCATATGTGTCTTCGTCATATTGAATGACTCTAAACGTAGCCCGCTTGTCGACAAAGTTGCCGGGATTGATGCGTACTTTATCGACAAACTCTACAACATGCATGGCAGCAGGAGGATAGAAGTGGATATCGGCGACAAGTGGAGTGGTATACCCCTTTTGAACAAGGGTATTTTTGATCGCCTCGCACGCCTCAGCCTCTTTCTTTCCCTGAACGGTCATACGGACGATCTCGCATCCCGCATCGGCTAGGCGCATCACCTGTTCTACTGTAGCTTCGACATCGCGCGTATCGGATGTAGTCATCGACTGGATACGGACAGGATTCTCTCCACCCACACCCACATTTCCGACCATGACTTCTCGTGATTTCATCTTTGCCTAAAAATAAGAATTGACAACCCCTTAAAAGTCCTATCATAATTGATTAAGGGTTTACTGGGAACCAAAACTAGAAAGTGAATAATGTTTGAAACATTTTTATTAGAGCTCGCAAAGATACTTGAATTCAAAACACTCAAACCCGATCAACAGGGCACATGCCTCATTGTAATGAAAGAGAGTCAAGTTCACATGCTATTTGAGCCCGATGAACAGATCGTGCCCCATAAAATCCTCGTCTCCTCCCCTGTTGCTGAATTTCCTGTCGAGAGGAGAGCAGAAATCTATGAAATGTGTCTTAAATCCAACAACTCGATTGAAGAAACAGTCTCTGTCAAACCAGACGAAGACATCATCTATTTACATAGGAGAATCGCACCGGAAATCGAAGCTAAAGAACTTGAAATCATCGTACATGGATTCATTAAGCAGGTGCAAAAAATCTCTGCTGATGTGGAAAAAATACTACAAAAACCTGCAAAACGCCCGACCGTTCCTC
The DNA here is from genome assembly GCA_963748195.1 of uncultured Chlamydiales bacterium. Classification (GTDB taxonomy): domain Bacteria; phylum Chlamydiota; class Chlamydiia; order Chlamydiales; family JAAKFR01; genus JAJACP01. The sequence continues at coordinate 85,482 of CAVVHU010000001.1, forward strand.
CTTCCTCTTCTTCTATTGAGATCTTTCCCTATAAGGCGTAATTCGATAGAATCGCCAACGTGCGCTATTACCTAGAAAAACTGTATAATTCGTGCGTCGGTGTTGGCTTGTGGATGCTCTTGCTCATCCAAACCTTATGGGCAACCCTGAAACGACCTCCTTCATGGACATTGATTCTCGATCAGCTCTACAACATCGGCGTTCTCTCCCTTCCTGTTGTTGCCATAACAGGGTTTTCTACCGGGCTTGTCCTTGCTGCCCAATCGTTTTACCAACTAGGTGAAAAAGGACTTGCCGGAGCCACAGGTCTATTTGTTGGGAAAGGAATGCTCACGGAAATCGGACCGATCCTCACCGCTTTTATGGTCACTGGGCGTGTCGGGTCCGCCATGACAGCAGTCCTTGGAACGATGCGTGTTACCGAACAGATCGATGCGCTCAAATCGATGGCTGTCAATCCCCTTAGCTACTTAATCGCTCCGCGTATTATCGGCAGCATCACGATGCTCCCGGTTTTAACAATGTTTAGCGGAGTCATGGGGATCTTTGGCGGTTATCTCATCTCGGTTTATATTTTTGGCATGACCTCCCAAGGCTATTTCAATCCCATGCCGGAAAACATCACCTACTTCGATATTTGGATCGGGATCATTAAAGCGGTTGTCTTTGGTTTCCTGATCAGCTCGATAGCCTGTTATAAAGGGATGCGCACATCTGGCGGGGCTGCCGGCGTCGGAGAATCGACGACAAAAAGCGTTGTGATCTGCTACTCGTATATTCTTATCATTAACTTCTTGCTCACAGTGGGCCTCAATGTCATCCACATCGCCTTTTCAGAGAGGGTCAGATGATTGAGGTAAAAGATCTGTGGAAGAGTTTCAATGGAAATAATGTTATTAAAGGACTAAACCTTAACGTCCATGAAGGGGAAACTCTCGTGATTCTGGGTCGTTCAGGTTGTGGGAAAAGTGTATTGCTAAGACATCTCATAGGCCTAGAGCATCCCGATAGCGGTGATGTGATTGTCGATGGGAAATGCATCACTGAATTGAGAGAGCACGCACTCTATCAAGCCGTTTTGGAAATGGGGATGCTTTTTCAAGCCTCAGCCCTCTTTGATTCGATGACCATCGGTGATAATACAGCTTTTCACCTGCGGCATCACAGGAGGCAGAGCAAACGGTTTACAGAAAAAGATATTAAGGAACGGGTCGCAGAAGCCCTAGCAATGGTGGGTCTTGAGGGAAAGGAGAATGCGATGCCTTCCGACCTATCCGGCGGGATGCGCAAAAGAGCGGCCTTGGCCAGATTGATCGTCTACCGCCCAAAGATCTTGCTATATGATGAGCCCACAACCGGACTCGACCCGATTACGGCTATGCAGATCAATGATTTAATCTTAAAAACGCAGAAAGAGCTTAAAGCGACAAGTATTGTTGTCACCCACGACATTTGTTCTGCATTTCATGTTGCAGATAGGATTGCCTTGAATCATGATGGGAAAATCCTCTATATCACAACAAAGAAGGAATTTATTAAGATAGACGATCCTATTGTACAAACATTTTTGAAAAATTCCATACCTGATGGGGATCTATTGAATGAGTGATCGGATCAAAGCTTTTTGGTTAGGTATTTTTATTCTGTTGGCTATTGGCATCACAGCGTGGTTGATCTTGTTTCTTAAACCCTCAGTGGGCGATGGAAAACTCACCTTAAAAGTACGTTTTTCCAATATCGATAAAGTTGAAAATGGAACGCGCGTCACGTTTGCTGGAAAACCAGTTGGAGAGGTAAGCAAGATTATGGAAATTGCCGATCCGCGTCAGGCTCCCTCTGATGAGTTTGGGAATTTGTACATCTATGAGCTCACCTTGAAAGTCGATTCAAGTGTCCAGGTCTACTCATACGATGAAATTATCTTCACTACCTCCGGCCTATTAGGAGAAAAGTCGATCGCAATCATACCTAAATCAGCACCTCCCGGAGCGCCTCCCCCTCAAAATGTAACCCATGAAGCGCTTTTTGCCCGTTCAACAGACAAACTGACAGAGACACTTACACAAGTGACACAAGTAGCCGAAAAAATTGGAAATACAATGGAAGGAGTGAATGAATTTCTCTCTACAAATTCCTATGAATTCCATAAAACGCTCAAATCGCTCTCAGGAGCCGCGGATGAAGTACAGATCTTTGTATCCGATGCCACGCAACGCGACTTCACAAACCGTGCCGCCAATGCCGCTGATGCTTTAGCATCTACAATGAAAAGTGCCGATCTTTTGATTAAAGACATCAAAGAGAAGCAGCTAGTCGATCGGATGGGGCGCAGCTTAGATAACATTTACACGATTACAAATCGAGTGAACAGCGGAGAGGGAACACTAGGTAAGCTGATCCATAGCGATTCCTTTTACCTTCAAATCACAGGGATGATTAACAAAGTCGACACCTTGTTGAACGATATCAATAATTACGGTCTGTTATTCCAATACGATAAGGGATGGCAACGCTCTCGGACCGCTCGCATGAACAAAATGCGGCAACTGTGCACACCGTGTGACTTCTACCTTTATCTAGATAAGGAAATGAGTGATATTTCTGTTTCGATGAATCGAGTGGGACAAGCCCTGCAAACGATCGAGTGCAGGGAAATCCCGGTTAACAGCGAGTGCTTTGCGGAGAGTTTCTTAGAGTTAATGGCACGGGTTGAGTCCCTACAAAACTCATTAAAAATCTATACAGAAATGCTCCTTGGAGACTATTGTCACAAGTGTAACTAAAGAGGCGTTTATGGACTCCATACCTTATTCACATCTAGAGAAAGGAACCTTTTTGATCGCAACACCGGATGCAGAGAGCGGAATATTTTTCCGCAGCGTCCTTTTACTTTGTGAGCACAGTCCGACTGGATCTTTTGGCCTTGTGATTAACAAGAACTTAGAGTTAGAGCTCCCGGAAGAAATCCTCACATTAGAGCAATTAAACAACCCTAATGTAGGAATTCGCGCGGGCGGCCCTATCCAGACAAATCAGATGATGCTTGTCCATTCTTCGGACAAGATCCCAGAGCAAACAATTGAGATCTGCCCTGGAGTATACCTTGGGGGTGACCTACAATTTTTGCAGGAGGCGATCATCGAGCAGTCAGGCCCTTCGTTAAGGCTCTGTTTTGGATATGTAGGGTGGCAGTCAGGTCAATTGGAAAGAGAATTTCTCGATGGCGGATGGTATATCTGCCCGGCAACAGCCGAGCACATCTTCGAGACTCCGCCTGAAAAATTATGGCAGGAACTGCTTAGGGAGATGGGCGGCAAATACGCTACCCTATCGATGATCCCTGAAGATCTTTCACTAAATTAGCCCGGGTTAGTTGACCAATGGAAGTCCTCAAGCGTCTTCGGAGAGACCGTTGCTGGCGGATAGCTCGGAAGGCCGTACACTTTGATTCCCTTCTCTGTCACAGCAACTTTTCTCAATGAGGCGTGAATACCAAACTTACTGCCTTGAATACAGTTATCATCAAACTCAATGCTCTTATTTGCTGGATCCATCCTGCCGGTAACCTCTTTTGCAACGCGCACATCAGCATCTCGGACCAATAGACTCCAAGACCGTTCTTTATGCCCCGCCTTTCCTACTTGATCGCTGTCATAAACAAGTCTGAATCTGCCATCAAGTTGTTTTTCATAAAGGACTGCATTTTCAGGGACATGCTTCAAAAGCGCTTTCAAGCTAGGATCGATTTCAATCATTTCTTTTTCAAAATCATGAAATGGTGTTGTTGTCTTCTGAGTCTCCACCAAAGACTCATAGGCAGGTTTTACAAGAGGAAACTGCACAAAGTTGGGAGGATTAGAATTCCAGTCCTCGAACACCTCTCTTGCGCGTTGCCAGGGACCATTTTTAGGAGCAACACCCCGTGTCGACCAGTTTTCTATAGCGTCTCTTGCGATCTCTAATCCCCTACGGACCCCTTTAATAGCTGTGGGCATATCCACCGAGGCCCTTGTTGTCGTTTGAGGCCATCTATCGGGCCTAATCCGATTCCAAGCTTGATCAGCTGTTCTCTCGGGAGGAACCCCATGAGTCGTCCAATTTTCATATGCAGCCCCGCAAGCCCTGACGATTTCGGCAGCCCTTTGCAGCCTCTCTTTCATCGACTCTACATGAGGAGGCGTAGCAGCAGCGGCTACCGCCCTCTCTGAAGAGCTTCTATTCATGATTCCTACTGCTACAGCTGGAACAATTATTCTTGCCGACATATTATTACCTATAATTTCTTAATTACCACTTAATTATACCAAATAATTATTTAACAATTATAAAGAAGGTATAAAAACTGATTATATTATTGTTTTATAAAGAAGAATGATAAGCATCATCGAGATCAAGATGGAGATTGAGATGGATGGGAAATCTTCGCCAATTATTTAAGGCATGAGCACGAAGTCCTATTTTTTTCTGCACTCTACTTTGCTCCGTAAAGCAAAATACTCTGGCTTCTGTAAAACGAACTGTCTTAAGAATAGATCGCAAGATCTATCCTCTTTCTTAAGACTTATATGAGGATACTGACAACAATCTCTTCAAGACAACCAAAAAAAACGGCGGCTGGCTTAAGGGCAACCGCACTTGCCAAGTTTCCAAGAAACAAGTACCAGAGCCAAGCGCCAATGTTCCAAGCGCCAAGCACCAAAATTTAAAGGACTTCCGAAGCCGCCCCGGCGCCGAAGTTGTCGTCGTCCCAGCAGTCGTAGATGGAGTTGCTGACCTTCAAGCCCGCCGCGGAAAGGCCCCCGACGATTATTTGAATCCCCCTAACATTCTCCTCACAGTGCGTATATGTCCATGGTGAATCGTTGTAAAGCCTCACTCCTGTTGCGATAAAGGTTGTTGTGCAAAGTGCTGCTGCCTCTAGAGTGTGCGGCAAATGACACCCTAAATCTTTTACCAACACCTTCTCATCAGCAGCTGATTTACTGCGCGTCTCATTGAGCACATTATTGGTGATCACGATGCGCTTAGTGCTGCTTAGGGCATCGTCTCCATGTGCCTCCGTGAAGCTGTCCCATATAAAGCTAAACTTCATACCTTCCCTTAAGCGGGGAGCATTTGCAAGCTCAACAAGCGTATTAAATGTCAGGCCCCGAGGCAAGGTGAGCAATGTGACGCCTGCATCTCCTTCGATCGACAGGGAGAGATGCCTATGAATCGTTGGGAGCGCTGTCACAGGGTTAAAGGGGGGGAGATCGTCAAAACTGACTCCCTCGGGAAGAACAAAATGCTCTCGCCAATCGGCATCATCAAAAAATGTTAACCCCTCTATACGACGCAGCACAGCCATCACAACTTCAGGTTCCCTAGCCAGCACACGCCATGATCTACACACCCCTGCGCAACGCGCAATGTCTCTAGCACTCTCAAGTTTTTGAAGAATCTCCTTAACAATATCTTTTGGAATATCTATTCCTGCTAGCGCAACCTTCGATGTTGTTGAGAGTTCTTGAGAGAATTCCTGCGAACAAATATCCTGAATCATAATGACCTTAATTTCAACTTCTTAAAAGAATTAGACGCCTTTGTCTAACCATTGAGAGAACTCTCCCAGTGTTTTACATAATCATGGAGGAGCTCTTTCCGTCGTTGTCCCAGTTGTTGTTGTTGACGTTCAAGCCCGCCGCAGAAAAACCTCCCACTTCCCATCCCCCCAAGAGCTCTTTCCGAGGTGTCGTTCACTTCATCTGGGCAAAAAGATCCCGGAGATAAACAGAAAACCCACCCCTTTGTCATCCCCCAAAAAAAAGCCCTTTTGGCTGGGCCAAAAGGGCGGGATACTCCAAGGTAAAGAGGAGGGGGAGTCTTAACGCTTGGAGAATTGGAAACTCTTACGGGCTTTCTTACGTCCGTATTTCTTGCGCTCTTTCTTACGAGGATCTCTTGTGAGATAACCTTCCGCTTTGAAATCGTGTCTGCGTCCTTCGCTTTGTTCAACAAGAGCTCGGGTAATCCCAAGACGGGTTGCAATCACTTGTCCTTCAATTCCACCACCGTTGACACGAATGATGATATCGAAATCCTTTTCTGCTTCGATCATCGCTAAAGGCGCTAGGATCGTATTGCGCTGGATTTCTAAAGGAAAGTAGTTTTTAAACTCCCGGCCGTTTACATCAATTTTGCCGCTCCCGGGACGGAGTCTGACGCTGGAAACAGCGCGCTTGCGGCGGCCTGTTGCAACATGTTCTTCAAGTTTTGCCATGAATAACCTTTTAAATTTCTACTTTTTTTGGTCTTTGCGCTTCGTATGGATGCTCTTCTCCAGCAAAAACACGGAGCTTTCTTAGTTGCTGTTTGCCAAGGCGAGATTTAGGCATCATTCCCTTCACCGCATGCTCGATAATATAGGCAGGCTTTCGCTCTTGCATGTTGCGAAAAGGGATTTCGCGCAATCCACCAATATGGCCTGTATAGTAACGATAAATCTTTTGTGCATCTTTTGCGCCGGTAACAGCGATCTTGTCTGCATTGATGACAATTACCCCATCACCCATGTCGATATTAGGTGTGAAAGAAGGCTTATGCTTTCCACGAAGGATTTTGGCTACTTCAGCACAAAAACGCCCTAGAGTTTTACCAGATGCATCGAGCACATACCAATCGCGCTTGACATCCTCTTTACGGGTCATTGTCGTTGTATTTTCTTTCTTGCGTTGCATAACAGTTCCTATAGTTTTAAGTGGAACATCATATGATTAAGGAGTTTTTTTGCCAACAAAAAGTGTTCACTGAATAGCTTTTTGTTTCAAAATATAGATCGCGACAAGCACGACTATCAAAAAAATCCCTGTAATTCCATGCAAAATTTGATAAAAAACCTTTGAAAGTCTCTTCCCTCGAACAATGATGCTGCCACAAATGATGTCGCATATGATCAGAAGAAAGGCAAACGTGAGTTTCAAATGGAGCCAGGGTGCTTTCCAATTTGTATCTTTTAAAAATAAAAGCAACAAACCGAAAAGGACAGCCAGAATCATCGAAGGCAAGTCAATAAAGAAATAAATTCTTTTGTTAATCCTGTTCATCGCCTGAAAGACCGCATCCGACTCTTTCACTTGGTAGCCGAGCATGCGGGTGAGCATTAAGAGCGCTCCCATCCAGAGGAAGACGAACAAGACATGTATTAGTTTTAAAGCAGCCATCTTATTGAAAATTTAAAGAGTTTATGGCACTATACTCCCCATATGAAAAAAGAACCAAATACTTTTTACATGCGCACCTATGGGTGCCAGATGAATGAACTCGACACAGAAGTGATGGCGGGGATCCTCGCAAGACGGGGTATGACCCAGACCGATGATGAAGATCAAGCCGATCTTCTTATCTTTAATACTTGTTCGATCCGCGATTTGGCTGAGAGAAAAGTGATGGGAAAGCTAGGCAAGCTGGGAAGACGCAAAAAGCGCGACAGGATTATCGGTATCACCGGCTGTATGGCAAATGCAAAAAAAGAGAGCCTATTCCAAAAGCTCCCTCACATCGACTTTGTGCTTGGAACAAATAATATCCACGATTTGGACGGTGTATTGGATGAAGTTCTCAATAGCGGGCTGCAAACTGTGCGCACAGATGAAGAGTTTTATCAAGAGCTCGACTATACAGCCGCAAAAAGGATGGATAAACATAAAGCTTATGTCTCGATTATCCGCGGCTGCGATAAATACTGTACATACTGTGTTGTCCCCTACACACGCGGACCTGAGGTCTCACGCCATCCTGACAGCATAATAGAAGAGTGCCGGCAACTCGTCGACCAAGGCTTTAAAGAGATCACCCTGCTTGGGCAAAATGTCAACAGCTTTGGAAAAGACCAGCCGGAATGGAATACTCTTTTCCACGACTTGCTCTATCGATTAGATAAGATCGAAGGGGTCGACCGTGTCCGCTTTTTAACGAGTCATCCTGTTGATATCACGCGCGAGCTGATGGAGGCGATCCGCGATCTTCCAAGCCTTTGCGAACATGTGCATTTTCCCCTACAAGCAGGATCAAGCCGCATTTTGCGCAAAATGCACCGCATCTACACAAAAGAAGAGTACATGGAGAAAGTGGCGCTTTTGCGCTCGCTTGTCCCAAATGTCGCGCTTGGAACGGATATGATTGTCGGCTTCCCAACTGAGACGGAAGAGGAGTTTGAAGAGACGATGGAAGCGATGCGTCAAGTACGCTATAGCAATGCTTTTCTATACACCTACAGTCCGCGTAAAGGGACCCCGGCAAAGCGATGGGCTGATGATGTTCCTGAAGAGGTAAAAAACGAGCGACATAAACGACTGCTTGATCTGCACAACTCTATCGCCTCAGAACTCATGAGCGAAAAACTCGGGGAAGAGGTTGAGGTACTTGTCGAAAGGCGCAATAAAGATCAACGTTACTTAAAAGGACTCACCCGCTGCTGGCGGAATGTGATTTTTGAAGGAGACGATTCGCTAATCGGCTCGCTACAGAAGGTAAAGCTACACAGCTTTACCCATAATACGTTTATTGGAACGGTGGTGACAGAATGAACTTTATTGAAGACTTAGCCCCAAGGGGATACGATCCTTATTCCTTATTCATCTACCCTTACAAAGAGGGAATCCGTAATATTACGACTGAGCAGCCAACTCTCTCTGAGCGAGTGACACACTGTGCTCTTGGAATTTTACTTCTTATTCCCCTAATCAATACAATTGCATTTTTAATCTTAAGAATGACGACGCAACCTATTATTTTCGATGAAAGTCCTCGGGTTATTGAGTCAGATGAGGAACCTGAGGGTCTTGAACGGATCAATCAGCAAAGAACCGCATTGATTAGTAGTTCGGATTATTCATCTAGCGATGACGAAGTACGTCTTCCAGTGAAGGAGCGGATTACAACCTCTGAAGTAGATGCCACTCAAGTGATGCGCATCGTACACAGAGCTAGCGTAGTCGATCACTTGAGCCGTTCAGCTCAAAAAGATCCAGAGCTTCTCCGACTTGATGGTAGGATTATCGGTCCTCAAGGGATTTCCCGGTACCGCCGGGTGACTTTTTCACAGGTAGGCGGTGCACATCAAGGGCAAGGAGGAAATCATCTCTGCGGTTACTACGCTCTCTTTTTTATGTTTGAAGCAGCAAACCGAACACATCGATTTGCTGATCGCGATGTCCTTAATCCAATGCTTGAAAGATGGACAGACATGATCGCGCGAAAAAGGGCAGCAAGTTGGCTATCTACTCATCGCGACCAACAGATCCCTGCTTCCCTTGAGGTTTCCGTCCGAGGTTTGAGCCGTGACGATATGAATTATCTCATCCAAAATGACCCGGCGTTAGAGGTTTTGCGCACAACAAATAACTGCTTCGTCATGGAAATGGATGAGTATCATGCGCAAGATGGTTTTTCTCAGCCGATCACACGTCTTGGCAATAAGGAGCTATCCAATACAGTCCCTCTCTATTTCATCTTGAAAAATATCGATATGCATTACTATTTTGTCTCAGTTGAAGCAACAGGAGAATTTAAAGTCGTCCATTCGATGGGTAGGAGCATTTACAAGACCCGTTTCAGTGATACTGAATCAGACATTATCGCGTGCCTCTCTAGAGAATTTCGTCAAACTCGGCTTCCGTCAGTATCGGCACCTTAAGTTTTAGCGCTTTCTCATATTTTGATCCGGGATCGCTCCCGGCAAGGACATAATCGGTATTCTTACTCACTGAGGAAGAGACCTTCCCGCCCCTTTCTTTAATCAGAGAACGGGCGTGATCGCGCGTATAATGCTCTAATGCCCCAGTCAGAACGAATGTTTTTCCCTGAAAGAGGTGCCCCTTAAACTCTTTCACTTCTTCCACACGAGGCGTGACGCCATTATTGAGCAAACGTTCAATCTCTTCGAGGTGATCCCGGTCAGCAAAATACGTTACAATCGATTCTGCTACCTTGGGCCCAACACCTTCGATTGAAAGAAGTTCCTCTTCTGTCAGGAGCGCTAGTTTTTCCAGGCTTCCTGCCCTATTTGCTAATAGATCAGCTGTTTCAGCTCCTACAAAGGGAATGCCGAGAGCTTTAATAAACCGGCCCAAAGAGACATCTTTTGACTTTTCAATGCTCATTAAGATGTTTTGAACGGATTTTTCCTTGAAATTCTTTAGTTGAAAGAGTTGCTCCGGCTTAAGCTCATAAATATCGGATAAACGTTTTACAAATCCTGCTTGAGCGAGCTGTGTCATTACTTTCTCTCCGAGATGCTCGATATCCATTCCCGATTTTCCGGTAAAAAAAATCATCCGCTTCAACTCTTGCGCGGGACAGCCGAGTCGGTTAGGACAGCGGACAGCGACCTCTTCGTGGCTCCTCACCACAGGCGTGCCGCATGCAGGACATTGTGCCGGCATTTTCCACGGATGAGAGGTTGCAGGTCTTTTCGCTTTATTCACCCCGACTACTTTGGGAATCACATCACCGCCTTTTTCGATAAAGACTGAATCCCCAACACGGATATCTTTCCGCTTCACTTCATCTTCGTTGTGAAGAGTGGCCCGCGAAATAGTGCTCCCTGAAACAAAAACGGGTTCTAGCTCAGCTACCGGTGTTAAGACACCTGTACGTCCGACTTGAACTGTGATCTCTCGGATTTTAGTCTCAGCCTGTTCCGGTGCAAACTTATAGGCAACGGCCCATCGATAATTTTTCCCTGTAACGCCTAATTTTTTTTGTGCATCGAGATCGTCGACTTTGATCACGATTCCATCGATCTCGAAAGGTAGCTTGGGACGGATTTGCTCGACTTTCTCAGCGTAGTGCCAAAGTTCGTCAAAGTTGTGGCATTTGGTATAATGCGCGATGACAGGCAACCCCCAACTCTTCAATAACTCAAGCGCTTTAAATTGAGATTTGGGAAAATCTGAAGAGCTCTCAGCAATCCCATAAAAAGAGATACCTAACTGGCGCATCGCAACTTTTTTAGGGTCAAGAAGCTTAAGCGAACCGCCAGCTGCATTGCGCGGATTGGCAAAGCGCGGCTTTCCGCTCTTTTCTTGCTGTTCATTGAGATGTTCGAAGGCAATTTTCGGCATAAAGACTTCACCGCGCACTTCAAGGACCTTGGGAAATGCGCCGCGTAATTGCAGTGGAAGGGATTGAATCGTGCGAATATTGGAAGTGATTTCCTCGCCTTCCTCCCCATTGCCGCGGGTAACCGCCCGCACCAATATCCCCTCCTCGTAATGGACAGAAATCGCAATGCCATCCATCTTGAGTTCTGCCTCATAGAGAATATTATTTTTGTGCAGAAGGCGCTCCATACGATCGAGAAATTCATTCACTTCTTCGGGCGAATAGGTATTGGCCAGAGAGAGCATCGGGATTCGATGCGGGACAACCGAAAAGCCGCCTGAAACCATCTCCCCTACACGTTGCGTAGGCGATCCGGGGAAGACCCAGTCCGGATGCGCCTCCTCCATTTTGATGAGCTGATTGAGAAGTTGATCATAAGCATAATCGGAGATGACAGGAGCATTTTCGACATAATAATGCCAATTATGCTCCCAAATCTCATCGCAAAGCTTATGATATTCTTTCTTACTGAACGTCTGCTGCGCAGCGGAATCCATAGGTGCTATTCACAGTTCCTGGGTTATTGCGATGCCGATGGGAACAGCGCAAATCTTCTTTTAAACTTTTCCAACAACCTCCGCGCAATACGCGGTAAACACCCTGAAGAGGGCCTTTAGGATGCATTGGTTCCTGCTCTGAGTTTTCGTAGTAGTTATACCCATACCAATCCTGGCACCACTCATAGACATTTCCAACCATATCATAAATTCCATAGGCATTTGGAGCGTAGCTCATCACTTTAGTCGTATCAGAACTAAAGAAATTCGCTTGGCTTTTCTCTATGTTGTCGCCGGTTGGGTAGATGTAATTTTCAAGTCCGCCACGCACGGCAATTTCCCATTCAGCCTCATAGGGAAGCCGTTTGCCTACCCATTTCGCATAGGCAACCGCACCATACCATGTGACACCTACAACAGGATGCTTGGCATATCCCGACTCGATCGACAGCTTTCCACCGCTCCGATTAATGCGCGAATCCTTCAGGCGGATCAGATCGTTATAATTGGGATCTTTTTCTCCTCCCATGAAGTCTAAAAACCGGACAAATTGCTCATTTGTTACAGGGTGAACATCGAGCGCAAAGCTCTCTACGATAATGCGGTGGCGTGGCATTTCATCACGGTTTCCACTATTTGAACCGCGGTAAAACTCTCCTCCATAAATCACAACCATCTCGCTCTGAATGGGCTCGATATGTCTTGATTCCTTCACCTCAGGTTGATACTCAGTTACAACAGGATCTCTATTTAACATAGAGTTTAGCTGCTGTGAGTAGGACTCATCTTTCGGCGGCGTGATCGGAGGTGGAGTCGCTTCGGCAACATCTTTGCTTTGAACAATCATCGCCTCTCGCTCCACTGGAGGAGCTTGGGGTGGAGGTGGAGGGACCTCTGCAGGTCGGTTGATCACAGGCTTTAGAGATAACGTATCAATGGGTGCTTGTGCAGACTCATTCGAAACATAGCTCGTTTCGGCTGACCGATTGATAGGAGGCTTTAAAGAAGGTGTTTCATCAAATGTTCTCGCTGCTGGCTCATTCGAAACATAGCTCGTTTCGGCTGACCGATTGATAGGAGGCTTTAAAGAAGGTACTTCATCAAATGTTCTCGCTGCTGACTCATTCGAAACATAGCTCGTTTCGGCTGATCGATTGATGGGAGGCTTTAAAGAAGGTACTTCATCAAATGTTCTCGCTGCTGGCTCATTCGAAACGTAGCTTGTTTCGGCTGACCGATTGATGATAGGCTTTAAGGGAGGTGGCTCATCAAACGCTCTCGTTGACTCACTGGAAACATAGGATGTGTCATTTGGGCGGTTAATCCCTAGATTTAAAGCCGGAGCCTCAGCCATAGCGCCTACCAGCTCTCTCTCTTTGACTTGTTGAGGCGCTTGTTCTTTGAGAACATCTTTAACCTGTTCAATCGTTTGTGCCGGCTCTTTAGCTTCCTCTGAGAAAGAGCGCGGCGCAGGAACAGACTCTGCAATTTTTCTTTGCTCTAAAAGCTTCTTAAGTTGAGTTGGTCGTTGCGTCGGATCTTGTTGCAAACAGCTGACCACCAAATGATCCCAATCATGGCGATAGTCCGGCGCACGTAAAGAAGGCTTTTCAAACGCTCCTTCTGGAAACTGACCTGTGATCAAATAATACGCTAAAACTCCGAAGGCATAGACGTCCGCTTGCATTCCTACTTGCTCAAACCGCTTCTGTTCCGGAGCTAAAAAGGCATATCCTTGTAAAAACGACTGACTGAGCTTCGTCAGTTTTTCCGCATCAATTGGAACCGGGGAGTATCTCTCTTCCGCCCCGCTTTCAGAAGGCAGCGCTTGCAGTGCTTCTGCTACGTTCAAAAATGTGCGCGCGATCACTTTTCCAGGGCTGACAATCTTAGAAAGGCCGAAGTCTGAAATGAAAACATCTATTCCCGGACGCCCTTTTCCAATCAATATATTATTGAGTTTTAGAGCCCTATGCGCCACCTGCCCTTTAGTATGCGCATAATCCAGCGCATCTGCGATTTGTCCCATTACGCTTAAAAGCTCATCTTCACGAAGCCGTTCTTTTCTCCCCGACATATATTGCGCTAAGTTGGTTGTTTCACCAATCGAGTCGACGATACAGTCCGTAACGAGAAAATAGAGTCCTTCAGCAAAAGAGACATTGTGTATCTTTACGATATGGGGATGGTCTAAAGTCGCAAGCTTTGCCACTTCCTCTTCGAAACGCTCGATAAAGCTGCGGTCTTGGCAAAGCTCGTTTGGCAACACCTTTAAGATATACTGCTTTTTTATAAACCGGTGTTCGGCGAGTAATACGGCTCCTAAGGTTCCTTGACCAATCTGTTTTAATACCCGGTAATCACCTAGGATCTGTTCTTGCATGCTAACCTCTGCATTGGTTTAAATATTCTTGGGCAGCTGATAGTGCCCGGCTAAATTCATACTGCGAGCGCGCCAAATCGATAATCTCCTGTCCGAGAGATGGATCTCCTAAAACCACCGCTTCCCTGACATAGAGATAGATATCACCTCGCGATATATGCACCTTGTGTTCGACCATCTTTTGCAGATAGCTGAGAACAAGGGCATCAGTTTTCTCATCCTTCGCAAGAAAAATCAAGAGTTTATATAATCCCGAATCATTTTTATTCCTTTCAAGAGCAGAAGTTAGTTGGCGCATCGCCTCTTCATGATAGGTATACCGCTCTTCAGGAGATATTGCGTGTTGAGCTAAACGCAAGTACAATATACCACGTGTTTTATATGCAAGAAATGTCTCTCCAAGGTAAGGAAATCCTTGATAAAAGCGATCAAAAAAAATGTCATAACGCCCTAAATTCGCATAAGCTGTCGCCATCAAAAAATTTAGATGCATCCACTCAGGATGCGCCTCCGCACTCTCTTCGTAGTTGTCTAACATTTGCTTTGCAACCCTTGCAGGATCATTGCCTGTCCCCTTCAAATAAACGCCAAGCGCTGCTTCATAGAGCATTTTCTCTTCAGCCGACATTTGAGGCTGCGGTTTATTTTCAACAGATTTTAGAGCGAGCAAAAAGTGTTGAAACGCTTTATCGACTTCCTGATCGTGATAAAATGCATTGGCTAGTTGATAGTGGAGCTCGCTTTTACGGCTTTCAGATGAGATCTCGCTCAGCTCATTTTCGAATAGAGAGATCGCGCTTTTCAGTTCAGACTCGCTAGCAGATAGTGAGAGCGTCAATAAAAATATACTGAGCCCGGCTGTGTAAATTTTTGAACTCATCATCTCAAAATACCACTGAGGTAGTTTTCTTTTAACATGAAAATTATTGAATTCAAATCCTTATCACATTATGAATCTTGAGTAAAGAAGGAATTTTTGAAAAATTCAGGAGGAAAATGAGATGAGTTTTGTAAATGACGGAGTAAGATATCAAATTATAAGAGACAATCATGGACAGGTACACACTTTCCCTGCAACTCAACGAGATGTAGAGAAGGCGGTAGATAAAGTTAGCAATGTTGCAGAAAATTGTGAAATTAAGAATACCGGGAGTGCTCTTTGTTGCGTTTCTGCTGTCTCTTCCGGTTATTGATTATTGGGTAGCATCTTCTTAATTTCCAACTCTCAATATGGAAAAAGCGCTGACCCGGTAATGATCCTTTCTGTAGTTATCAGTGGAATAGTTGCTTGTGGTATGTTTTTTGGGGCTCTTTGGCATAGTTCTTGATTTACACCTCGAGGGGGGCTGTGGCACAGCCCCTAATTTTTTTTCTTTATTCAATCTTTGCAATATTTTTTGTCTCGACAAAACATAAAATCCAAAAAACTTAATATCATATTAACATTTTTTTACTAAAATAACTGTATGATTTTTTTTATTAATACACAAAAGGAATGCATTATGGCTATTAAACCTGTACAAGGCACACAAGCGGACCCAGCTATAAATCAAAATTTAAAAACTCTCGATAAAAATCGTATGTTAATGATGTTAAATACGATTTTAGGAATCGCAACAACAGTTATGTATGGTTACATGGCGATGCATGATAGCCATTTAGTTCTACAAGCTCTAGACTTAGCAGGAATTGGAATAGGTGGAACGGCGGCAGTTTTTTCTACTGTAAGAGCAGTGCAAACTTCGAAGTTTCGCAACGCACTCAAGAAAGAACATGGAATCATTCATGAGAGAGAGGAGATGCAGTACAGCCTCGGCGACATGAAAAGTGATCTTGAACGGACGATTAATTGCGTTCAAAAGAAATTCAATAGCATCAAATACATGCTTATGACTCCTTGAAAATAGCGCTTGTTAAGCTGCAGACCCCGTCCCTTTATCCAAGATTATCTCTTTGTCAATAATAATGGATCTGTTAACCTCGTAACTATTTTTGACATTTATTTTGACGGAACTCATGGATAAAAGAACGATCATATTTGTACTCTTGGTTGCAACCACATTCTTCGGCCTAAATTTTTTCTTTAGCTATCAGAGGGATGAAAAAAATCGAGAAATCATAAAACAGCAAGACGTTAAGAAAAAAGAAAAACTCGCTAAGTTGCAGGAAGAGTTCAAAGGACGCACGGTCGAAGCTTCCAGTTTGCCTATTGTGAAGTTGGAAACCGGTTCAGAGATCATCGCCTATGGAATCGATGACAACGGAAGCACACTTGCTCTTGCATGGGACTCAACTCTCCCCGAATCGCTTACTGTAAATGGCAAGCCTCAAATTCTACAAACCGCAAACGTTGTACTTGGCGGGCCGGTCGTCTATGCCCCAGCCGATTTCCAAAACCTTACGATCGCCACGGTTCCGGAAATTGGGGCATATGATGTCCAACTCGTCTCTTTCCCTAAAAATAATTCCCCGGTAGTCACTTTAGGTGTGCTAAAAGAGGGAGAACTCGAAATCCCTATGGGCTCTTTAAATGAGAATGCTCTCGTTCTCTATAAAACCCCTCAAGGATGGCTGCCGCTCGGTTTTTATGAAGGACGTTCAGGAGCTTTTGTAGAACTCCAAATGCTACCTGCGTTGACAGGATTGACACAACCCCTATCCATTTCTGCTCCAAAGGAAGCTGTCTCAAAAGAACAGAAGTACTATGTTCTAGAGAACGCCTATCAGCAGCTCGTCTTCACAAATGTAGGCGGCGCGCTGATCGAGATCAACCTCCCGTTCAAAAGCGAAGAGGATCCGCACAGTGCTGTCAAAGAGATTGGATTCGACCGTCAAATCGCTGAACAATCCCCTCAAAATGCGCGCTTTCCCGCTCATCCTTACTATACCCCAGATTCAAAAGAAGAGCATCAGCCGGGAAAGGTAGGCGGCTACTACCCTCTCTTAAGACGGGGTATCTTCAATAATAAACCGATAGAGGTAGCTCCCCAATACTATGCGCTTAACTTAGTCTCTGACTATCCCGAGATGGCGGAACTTATCTACGAAGTAAAAGAATTCACCAATGACAAAATTGTCTTCGAAGCGACACAGCCACATCGCAAGATCACTAAAATCTATACACTTGCGAAAGGAAGTGGGGGAGCTCCTTATATCCTCGATTTAGCCCTTAAAATTGAAGGCGATAGTCGTGGACTTTGGCTCACCTCAGGGGTCCCTGAAGTTGAGATCATGTCCAACCACTCCTCTCCTCAGATTCAATACAGGGTCAACAGAAAAGGAAAAGGAGATGTTGAAAAGCTGTCACTGCCCAAAGGGCGTGAAACGGTGACTGTGAGTTCAGTTTACCCCGACTGGGTTGTCAACTCGAACGGCTATCTCGGAATGATTCTCGACCCGTTAGATGAAATTGGTGCCGGCTACCGCGCTTCAGCGATTCAAGGCACAACGCTTCCAACGCGTCTCACTGTAATCGATCCTAAATATAACCCTTACCCAGCTACAAAGTATCCCGGATACCAAGTGCTTATGCCGATTCCAGCCAAAAGCGGGACTCTCAATTTTCGCATCTATTCAGGACCGTTCGAAGAGGGAGTCTTAAAGAGTGTCGATAAGACCTACTCCGATCCCGCAACCGGTTACAACCCCGATTATATCGCATGCCGCACTTTTTATGGCTGGTTCTCCTTTATTTCTGAGCCTTTTGCTAAAATCCTCTTTGTCGTCATGAAATTTTTCCATACATTGACGCACTCTTGGGGCTTTTCGATTATCTTGCTGACGATTTTCCTTCGCCTACTCCTCTACCCTCTTAATGCGTGGTCGATCAAGTCGATGCGTCGCATGCAACAACTATCGCCTCAAATCCAGGCAATACAGCAGAAATATAAAAAAGAGCCGAAAAAAGCGCAGATCGAGATCATGTCCCTTTATCGGGAAAAGAAGGTGAATCCTTTTACCGGCTGCATCCCCATCGTCATTCAAATCCCTTTTTTGATCGCGATGTTCGATCTTCTCAAATCCTCTTTCCAATTGAGAGGAGCGGTCTTCATTCCGGGTTGGATCAATGATTTGACTGCACCAGATGTGCTTTTCCAATGGAAAACACCTATTTTCTTCATCGGCAACCAATTTCACCTGCTCCCGATTTTGCTCGGTATTGTGATGTTTTTTCAACAACGCCTGATGTCTACTGCTCCAAAAGATCCAAACAAAATGACAGACCAGCAGAGACAGCAGAAGACTATGGGGACGGTGATGACTGTTGTCTTTATGGTTATGTTCTACCATTTCCCATCAGGATTAAACCTCTACTGGCTCTCATCTATGCTCTTAGGAATTTTGCAGCAAGTGATTACAAATAAGTTTTTGGATAAAAAAACTAAAGAACCTGAGGTAATTGTCCCTAAACATAAGAAAAAACTCGCAAAATAGTTCCATACGCGTTATGACGATAGTACGGCTCAGAAAATCATTGTCGACTTCAGGCTTTTCTGAGTAAGCACGATTAAAGGATACAAAAGTTAGATGCGCGCTTGGGAAGAATTTCTCACACAACAAGAGAAAGAACTTGGCAAAGAGACCGTTGAGAAATGGTTACGTCCGTTAAAGGTCGTTCGTTTTGATGCGTGCAATCTTTACCTTGAAGCGAGTGACTCGTTCAAATCTATTTGGTTTGAAGAGCATATGCGCCACCGCGTGCAGACACGCCTCTATAACAATAATCACAAGCAGATCAAAGTCCATGTCACTGTCACTGCGGAACAAGAGGCGAAAAAACAGAGTAAAGTAACACGCAAAAAGACGACTAATACTACGTTAGCACCTGCTCCTTTTCAGCTCAATTTTGATGAACTTGACCCTCAAGAAAGCTTCGATACATTTGTCACTTCTCAAAATAATCTTCTTGCTTACAGGCTACTGAATGAATCTTGCGGTGCGAGTTCCGATAAATCCGTTCAACTCTCTTTTAACCCTATCTACTTATTTGGGCGTTCCGGGACAGGAAAAACACACCTCATGATGGCAACAGCCAATCAAATGCGGAAGGCAGGACGGAAAGCAGTCTATGTGCGTGCAGAAACATTCACGGAACACGTTGTAGGCGCGATCCGCAGTGGAGAAATGCAATCATTTCGAAAAGCCTATCGCAACGTCGATGCCTTGCTTATCGATAATGTAGAAGTTTTTTCTAGAAAAGGAGCGACACAAGAGGAACTCTTTCACACTTTCAATACACTGCATGTTGAAAACAAACAGATCATCCTAAGCGCTACTTGCCCTCCTCAGGAGTTAAAATTTATAGAAGCCCGCCTAGTGAGCCGCTTTGAATGGGGTATCGTGATTCCCCTTCAGATGCCCGGCAAGGAAGAGATGCGGAAAATCCTACTTCAACGCGCTGAAAATATCGATTTCCCATTAGAGGAGACAGTGATTAATTTTCTTCTCGAAACATTTGGCAATAGCACAGCGGCTCTTGTTCGAGCATTAGAGGCGCTTGTGTTGCGGACCCACCTCAACAAAGGACTTGGGAAACCGGCAACGCTACCGCTCTCATTGAAAAACGCACAAAACTTCCTCACAGATCTCATTCAAGAAGAAGAGAGGGCTGTACTCACTCCGGGCAAAATTATCCGCACTGTTGCTGAGTATTATGGGATTCGCATGGACGATATTCTAAGCAAATCGCAAGCTCGCGAGTGCGCCTTGCCAAGGCAGATCGCCATGCACCTCTGCAGAGAACAACTGAACCTCCCCTTTATGAAAATTGGGGATATTTTTGCACGTGACCATTCAACAGTAATGGCCTCTATCAAACAGATTCAAAAAAGCTTGGATGCAAAAAATCAAGAGATGGTTGGTTCCTTAAAAGGGATCTTAAAAAAACTCGAGATTCACACCTAAGAGATAGCGTATGCGTCTAAAGATCGATCTTACTCGGAAGCTTCTTCATTTTTAGGCTTTAATTCCTTAGAAAGAGCTGACATCCCCATAAGCCCTCCTAACTGCATGGATTCCAGGGCTGAGCTCGGAACTAAGACAATCGTTGAATTTTGCTTTAACCCCTCATAAAGCATGTTCATCGCTCGCAAATGCAAGGCAACTGGGTCATTCGTATATGTTTTCGCTGCCTGACCGAATTTCTCTGCAATCTGCCGCTCAGAATCACCCAAGATGACTCTCGCTTGACGCTCTCTCTCTGCTTGGGCTTGCATCGACATCGCATTTTCCAATGCAGATGGAATCAATACATCTTTTATCTCCACGGAGATCACCCTCACTCCCCATGGCTCAGTCCGTTCATCTATGATCTTTTTCAGTTCATCGCTGATCTTGCTTCTCCCCTCAAGCATGTCTGAAAGCATCGTTTTGCCGATGACATCGCGCAATGCCGTTTGCGAGGCCCAACCAATCCCACTTCGATAATCGGCAATCTCTAAAGCAGCCTTTTTGGGGTCAATCACTTGCCAAAAAAGCACCGCATCCACGTCAACGGGCACGGTATCCTTAGTCAACGTCTTTTCCGCTTTAAAATCGGATGTGATCACGCGAATATCGATCCAATAAGAAATTTTATCGATGATGGGAATCACAAAGAACATGCCCGGCCCCTTTAACCTATAGAATTGGCCTAAACGAAGCACGACAACCCTGTCCCACTGTTTTGCAATGTGAACGGAAAAGGCAATAAAAAAGGCAAAGATGATGAAGAGGCCAAGAATCCAGACTCCATCATATTCAATTCCATAGACAAAATACTCCACCACTAACCCAATAATGACGGATAAGACAAATAATAATTTGGCAATCGAGTTATTTCTCATATTCCCCACTCTTAAATCTTTTTTGTATTTAGAGCCAATCCTTTTTCTCAGCTGTGTTGACAGATTTTCGCATATGAATTATAATTCATCTCATAACGAATAATTATTCAAGGAAATACTCATGAAAGAGAAAATTTCAGCTGAAGAGAGGCAGGCTGCGATCAATGAATTGATCCAAAAACACGCTATCTCAGACCAAAAACAACTGGTCGACCTTCTCTTCACTCACTACAGAATTAGAACAAACCAAGCAGTCGTTTCGCGCGATCTCAGGCGCCTTAATATCGCTAAGAAGTTGCTCAATGGAGAGCTTATTTATGAAGCGGCAAAGCTTAACATCAAAGCTGAGATTCTGCGATTAGCTTTGATCGATATCAGTTATAATGAATCACTAATCGTGATTAAAACCCATACCGGTTTAGCCCCTTTTGTTGGCGACTGTGTAGATCGGTGCGAAGACATCGGCGTTTTAGGCTGCATCGCAGGAGAAAATGTCGTATTTGTGACCCCGAACTCTGTAAAAAAAATCGAAAAGACATACAGGGATCTCTGCGAACAACTCTACTTTAAAAAGGACAAGACGGTATGAAAAGTTTCTTTTTTGGTTTGTTGATTTCATTTACAACTCTATACGCAAACCCTCTCATAGTAGGCACAAATGCTGAATTCCCCCCTTTTGCCTATATCGAAGAGAATGCGATTGTCGGATTTGATATCGATATCGCAAAAGAAGTTGGAGCAAGATTAGGCAAGGAAATCAAAATTGTCGATCTACCATTTGATGCTTTGATTCCCCAGCTCGCCTTAAAGCGGTTCGATTTTGTTGCTGCAGGCATGACCTATACAAAAGAAAGGAGTAAAAGAGCGCTTTTTTCGAAACCTTATATCAATCAGGACCCCTTTGTGATTTGCACAAATAACAAAGAGCTCAACACTCCTGAAAGTCTTATTGGAAAAAAAGTTGTTGTGATCGAAGGCTTTACTGCAGATCTATTCTTATCGTCTCAAAAGGGAATCGAATTGGTTCGCCTTCCAACACAAGCTGATGGGTTTATGGCAATTAAATGTGGAAGGGCCGACGCTTTTGTCACAGCTAAAAGCACTGTCGATGCTTTTGAGGCCGTTCATGATTCTAATCAATTCTACTCAACGATTCTTGATGGAACGGGCGATTCCTATGCACTCGTCTTTCCAAAAAGCAAAGCAACGTTGTTAGCTGAGGTAGAAGCTGTTCTCGATGCCATGGAAGAAGATGGAACAATAGACTTACTCAAAACAAAATGGGGGCTTAAATGATCGATTTTCCCCTGATTTTAGAATCTCTTCCCAGCCTATTGCACGGTGTCCTTCTCTCTTTATTGATCACGTTCATTTCAACTTCTATTGGGTTTACTTTGGGACCTATTCTCGGTTTAGCACACGCATCTAAATACCGCGCGGTTGCCCTTTTTGCCAGCATCTATGTGACGTTATTCCGCGGCACTCCCATGCTGATCCAGATTCTATTTATTTATTACGCCCTCCCTCAGTTAGGGATTAGCATTGAACCGATTTGGGCAGCCGGAATCGCTATTGGACTCAATAGCTGTGCATATGTCAGCCAAGTGATCCGATCAGGGATTAACGCCATTCCAAAAGGGCAGCTTGAAGCCGCACACACACTTGGGTTTTCGACTTTTGGTGTGGTCCGCTTTATCGTTTTACCGCAAGCGTTCCGCACGACTCTCCCCGCTTTAGGAAATGAGCTTGTAACCCTTGTCAAAGATTCTAGCTTAGCTTCCTTTATCGGTGTTATGGAACTCACTAAAGAGGCATCTGTTATCCGCAGTAGAACCTACGATGCATTTTCAATTCTTTTAGCTGTCGCACTCCTCTATCTCCTTTTAACTTCTACGCTTTCATTTTGCCTCAAATATTACGCAAACAAAGTTGGATATCATGCTGAAAATAAAAAATTTACATAAGTCAATTCCAGGAAGGAAAATATTAAATAATCTCCACTTTGAAGTTGCGCGCGGCCAGGTTGCCGTCTTCCTTGGAAAGTCAGGCGTAGGAAAATCGACTTTGTTGCGCATTCTCAATAACCTGGAAACGCATGATTCAGGATCGATTCTCTTAAATGATACAGAAGTCGATCTCTCTTTAGTCAATCGCACGCATGCTATGGGCATGGTTTCTCAACATTTCGATCTGTTTGACCACCTCAATGCAGAGGAGAACATCACGCTTCCACTCATGCATGCAGGAGGCATGACAAAAAGAGATGCCAAAGAGAGAGCGTACGCCCTCCTTACCCGCTATGGGCTACAAGAGCATATGAATGCCAGAATCCCTACCCTATCAGGTGGACAGAAACAACGTTTAGCCATTGCAAGGACAGTCGCTTTGAACCCTACAATTATCTGCTTGGACGAGCCGACGTCTGCTTTAGATCCTCATCACTCTTCCCAAGTCGCGCATTTAATCGATGCGCTTGCAGAAGAAAAGAGGATCGTATTGGTTACGACTCATGATATCCAACTAATTAAACGATTAAATTGTCATTTGTTTTTAATAGAGGAAGGAACGATAATCGAAAATGCACCTAAAGAACTCTATTTCTCTAACCCCGCACTCTACCCATCGTTGAAAAGCTTTTTGGAAAACACATGAAAAACTCTGAAGATAGCATTATTATTTACAAAACTTATGACTCGATCGAAGCAGACATGGTAAAGGCTCAACTTGAGAGTGAAGGGATTCCTTCCTTCCTCAAAAGCGACAACGCAGGCGGCATGCTACCCCAACTCACTGCAATTAACGGAATCGAAATCATTGTAAGAAAAGAAGATGAACAACGGGCACTACAAGTGATCCAAGACCGATTAAACGCTTAATTTGCTCCTAAAACCATAGAAATACGTTGAATAGAACTCTTGCAGTCTTGGATTGGCATCGGCAATATACGATGCTTCCAATCCCACCGTGCCTCTCCAGTTAAAAGCAGAAGCGACCCTGGGGTGAGGTGAAATTCAAAAGAAGGACCATCTTCCCGCTTAATTTCAAATCTCGCCTCTCCTTTAACATTTGTAATCGAAGTAAATTCCCCGTTTTCAGGGATGTCGACGTGGAATGGAAAAGCCGCTACTGTGTCTGGATTTGAATGGGAAGGGCGATAAACATTAAAAGTAAAATTCCATGCAAGCGGCTCTTTGAGCTTAAGCGAACGTACAGGACCTAACTCCTGAATACGCGGCACTAATTCCGTTGTGATGACAGGAGGTATGCCGGGCTGACTTCTAAAATATGCCAAGGAGTGACCCACCTCACCATAGCTTTCAAAGTATTGAGGATTTAGAATCTGGCCATCTTCCTTCCATTTCAGCAGCCTATAGGTGCGCTCTTCCGGTAAATTGTGATTTTTTGAAATATGGACCTGCTCTTCACCAACTGGTTGAGAAACAATTGTGTTATGAAGAGCAAAAGCTATTTTTAACAGGCGCTCTTGCTCACTTACAGTATGAAAATTTTGTGAAAAGTAGAGCCCAGGTATCGCTGTTCTTGCTAATGCACGCGCACTCATTTATACCAACTCCATATGACGGCTACAAAAATCTTCATAACTCACTTTCAATCCCATTCTCAACGGTGTTTCCGGAGACCATCCCAAACTCATGATTAACGTACTATCACTCTTTTTCCGCGGCGTTCCGTCAGGTTTCGACAAATCATGCACAAGCCTCCCCTCATACCCTACCACACGCGCAACTTCTTGAGCGACCTCCAAAATTGTATACTCATCGTTAGAACCGATGTTGATATGGGAGGGAGCGTCATAATGCCGCAACAAAAACAAACACGCCTTCGCAAGATCCTCAACGTAGAGAAACTCACGCCGCACTTTTCCAGTTCCCCAAATGACCACTTCAGGGCTTTTTGCTAGCTTCGCTTCGTGAAAACGGCGTATCAATGCGGGCAAAACATGTGCATTTTCAGGATGATAATTATCACCGGGCCCATATAAATTTGTCGGCATGGCAGAAATATAGCGGCAACCATACTGCTCTCGATAATGCTGACACAGCTTTACACCAGCTATTTTAGCTAATGCATAGGCCTCATTTGTTTTTTCAAGAGGTCCTGTCAGCAACGCTGACTCAGGGATTGGCTGTGGAGCTTCCCGAGGATAGATGCAGGTACTGCCGAGATACAAGAGGCGCCCGACATCGGCATGATACGATTCATTGATTAAATTCGCTGCAATCATCAAGTTTGTATAGATAAACTCAGCCGGATAAGTCATATTCGCATGGATCCCCCCTACTTTCGCAGCTGCTACGAAGACAACATCAGGGCGCTCATTTTGGAGATATGTTCGTACGGCTCTTTGATCTGTATAATCGAGTTCTTTAGAAGTGGGGATGAGTAGGTTGTTAAATCCCTCGACCTTTAACAGGCGGGTAAAGGCACTGCCTACCATGCCGTGCGCACCTGCTATTAAAATTTTGTGGCGGGGATTAAGGTACTGCATCTCTCTTCGCCTTAAAGTGATAAAAAATGAGAAGGGCAATCCCCAGGATAATAAAAGGAATACTCAAAATTTGTCCCATTGAAATAGGAGAGGAAGGGCCGGGCCATTCGCTTAAAGGTGTTTTGAGGTATTCAATCAGGAACCTAAATCCAAACACGAGAAGAAAAAACCACCCACTGAACAATCCGAGTCCGATGCGATCTCCCCGTATCCGCCATAATATATATAAGAAAATGAAGATGAGAAAATACGCGGCAGATTCATATAACTGAACTGGGTGCAATGGAACGCCTCTCATACCATCAACTGTATGTTGAAAGATAACTCCCCATGGAAGTGTTGTCGGTATTCCCGTAATCTCCTGATTGATAAAGTTGCCAATGCGAATGCAACCTCCTGCAAATGCAGTTGGGATGACAAGAGTATCGAGCACAGCGAGAAATGTAAGACGGGGATACTCGCGACGGTTCCACCAGACAAAAATCAAGAGACCTACTAGGATCCCGATCGCTCCCCCATGGCTGGCCAGCCCTCCTTCCCACACCTTAAAGATATCCATAGGATGCTGTTTATAATAATGCCATCCGTAGAAAAAAACATGCCCTAGCCTCGCCCCTATGATCGTGCCTAAAATGACAAGCATGGCAAGCCGATCGGTAAGTTTGACAGCTGCAAGCTGTGTTTCCGCAAGAACCCGGCTCGGATCGGCCAAAAATCTAGCAAAAATTTTTCGGATTAAAAAATATCCTACTAAAAATCCGAAGGCAAAAAGTACCCCATACCAGGTAACAGGGTGTTCGATATAGGGAACGATAAAAAAATTTCTATCAGGATCCCAGATAAGATAGGCAAAATGCATTTCAAGTCCTAGAGAAAAATACCCCCTAGTTATATACTTGCCCATAAAAAATTTTCAATAGGCGATATGAAATTTAGACACCGTTCTCTTATTATCATCTCAGGGCTAGTTTGGCTTTCAATTGGTATTTTTCTTTTGACACTTGGGCTGAACTTTATCTTCGAAACTGTCCAGAATCCGGATATAGCTTCTTTGCAAGGTCGTTTTTCTTTCTTAGGGCTTGCCGAAAAATTTATCGAAAACAAACAAAATGCTATTGCCGTACTCATTACTTTTGCTCTTTTCTTAGGGTATATAAAAGGGCGTACGGTTCTCGCAAAGACAGCAAATAAACAGGTCCAGAGGATTATGACCCTCCCCAATCCTGCTAGCATCAAATATCTCTATACAAAAGGGCAGCTTCTATTGATCGGACTGATGATTACGCTGGGGATTTCGATGCGTTTTTTTCCTATCACAACCGATACACGTGGCGTAGTAGATATCGCGATTGGGTTTGCACTCATAAATGGAGGCATTCTCTTTTTCCGATCCGCAATAAATTTCCAATTTCTAAAGAATAAGGGTTAACTATTTATGAGTAACTCAACTACATTTATCAGAGTCTTATTTGTTATCTTAAGCTTAGTTTTCATGATCACATATTTTGTCGGCATGAACCTACAACCTTCACCTTGGGACTACGCATTCGGGGCAGGACTTGGATTGGCTGTTGGCGGTGTTCTGATCGCGATTGACTTCATTTTTAAACGTTTTAACCTCCGCTCGTTTAATATTGCCATTTTCGGGTTATTCGTTGGTTATCTGATGGCGTTAGCGCTGTTGCTCCTTATGGATACCCTTATCAAGATTACAGCCATTCACCCAACGCATTTCGTTGTAGAAGGCGCTAAAATCTTCCTCTTTTTATTCGGCACCTACTTGGGCGTGATCACAACCCTCCGCGCTTCGAATGAACTATACCTGAGCATTCCTTTTGTCAAATTCACTCCAAAAGCACAGCAAACCAAAGACGTTTTACTCGATCTCTCAGCTTTATGCGATCCACGCATCATCGATTTAGCAGCCTCCGGGCTTCTCGACCGCCACTTAGTACTCCCCCGCTTTCTCCTTAAGGAGCTCCATGCACAGGAAGAAGATGAAGAGTGTGGTCCGAGAGTCAAGCGCGCTCTTGAAGTCGTCAAAAAACTTGAATCGCTTCCTGAGTTAAACCTCCGCTATCAAGAAACAGATTTTCCTGATTTTAAAGAGAGCACAGATAAAGTACTTCGGCTAGCCCGTCTTCTAGATGCGAGCGTTCTCTCCGCTGACATCAACAGGGTGCAGATGATACAAGCAGAAGGGATTCGCGTGATCAACATTAATGCTCTTTCAAACGCCCTAAAACCCTTGATGCAACGCGGCGAAGTGATGAACATTAAAATCCAACGACATGGTAAAGAGGATCTACAAGGAGTTGGCTATTTAGAAGATGGAACAATGGTTGTCGTGAACGGGGGCGGTGATTATATTGGAGAATCTATCACCGTTCATGTGCTTTCGGTTAAACACACCTCCTCTGGAAGAATGATCTTTTGCAATGTAGCAGAGGACTTATGCAATGCATGAGGTGGTCAACGGAATTGGAACCGATATCATTGAGATTCGACGTATCCATGAGGCCATTGAACGGCATGGCGACCGATTTATCGATAGGCTTTTTTCAAACAGGGAAAAGAGCTATTGCCGGCAGTATCGGGATTCAGTTCCCCGATTTGCCGGACGATTCGCAGCAAAAGAGGCGATCTTAAAAGCATTGGGGACAGGGCTAAAGCCTGACATTACTTGGCTAGAGGTAGAGGTGATCAATGATGTGCATGGAAAGCCAGAAGTACATCTCTCGGACCGTTTAGCGCAGCTTTTCCCGCATACCCGCCTTTTGATATCGATCAGCCATTGTAAAGAGTACGCAACAGCAACAGCAATATTAGTAGGAGTCGTGAATGGAACATCGTAAAGTAATCATAATTGGATCGGGACCAGCGGGTTATACAGCCGCCCTTTATGCTGCCCGCGCCAACCTCGCCCCCCTCTTGTACGAAGGATTTTTCTCAGGGCCTGCCGGGGGTCAGTTGATGACGACAACAGAAGTTGAGAATTTCCCCGGTTTTCCGGAGGGCGTAACCGGCCCTGAGATGATGGATGCTTTTCGCAAACAATGCGCCCGTTTTGGCACAGACCTTTTACGCGAAGATGTCGAGTCTGTCGACCTTTCGTTGGCACCATTTAAAGTCGTTGGGAAAAAGACAAGTGCAACATGCGACGCTCTGATTATTGCGACAGGGGCAACGGCACAACGTTTGGAGATTCAGGGTGCAGGAGAAGATGGATTTTGGCAAAAAGGTGTTACCGCCTGTGCGATTTGCGATGGCGCCATGCCCATTTTTCGGAATAAGGAATTATACGTGATCGGTGGTGGGGATTCAGCTGTTGAAGAGGCGACTTTCTTGACAAAGTATGGAAGCAAGGTCTACATGGTCCACCGTCGTGATGAATTACGCGCCTCAAAGATCATGGCACAACGCGCGATCAACCACCCCAAAGTAGAGATTTTATGGGATTCGGAGATCGTAAAGATCGAGGGCGATAATATTGTCCGTTCTGTGACTGTAAAAAATGTTAAAACACAAGAAGAGGAAAAGCGCGAAGCCGCAGGCGTCTTCTTCGCAATCGGCCACAAGCCAAACACCGACTTTATCAATGGGCAATTAGAGACCAACCCGCAAGGCTATATCAAAGTAAAACCCGGAACCTCTTATACGAGCATAGAGGGTGTATTTGCTGCCGGCGATGTACAAGACCCTGTCTATCGGCAGGCGGTGACTGCAGCCGGAAGCGGCTGTATGGCAGCCATTGATGCCGAGAGATGGCTTGCTGAGAAAGGGCATCATTGATAATGAAGGGTATTTGCCTCTTCATTTTGCTCTTTTCGCCCCTTTGTGCGACCGAATACGCCCCATGGTTTTCCCCTCTTTGGGAACTGCAAGGGCGTATTTCTTACTCCTATGATAAACAACACACCGTTCAGTCGCCAAAAGGGAATATTCGGGATCACAACAATGAATATACGATCCAATCGAGCTTAGGCGTCACTCCATGGCCTTATTGGAATGCTGAGATTGAGCTTTATCTCACCCATACAAACCGTATTCCCTTCTCCTATGAGGCGCTTTTTGGAACTCTACGCTATCAATGGCTCGATGATATCCGCGGCGATCCCATCGCTCTTGTGACAGGAGTCACCTTTTCTTTTCCAGGAAACCGCTATCTCCACGATTACAACTTCCCCTATCATGGGGATATTAACGGAGAGCTTCACTTTACAGTGGGCAAGGAGTGGGCATGCGAATACGAGTGGTGGATGCGGATGTGGGCATTTGGCGGCTGGGGCATTGCCAATCGAGGAAATGGATGGCTCCATGGCATCGGTGTGATTGAGTTTCAGCCGCTCCCCTTTCAATGGGGCGTTTACACGGAAGCGCTTTGTGGATTGGGATCAAACGATATCATTGCCGCCGATCCATTCGAAGGGTATGCTTCCATCAACCACCAGAATGTCGATATCGGCGGATACTTCAGCTTCCCTGTAAATTCCTACGGGATGTTGACCTTTCAAGGATGGTATAATGCCTATGCACGCAATTACATCCAACACTACTGGGGTTTGGGATTAAGCCTTCAAATCCCTTTTAGCTTATAAGCAACGTGATGTTCGAGTTTTAAGGTGATTGTGGTTTCATCACAGATGGATGCAGGTCCAAATAGCTGAATCGGCCCCGGATAGCAGTAATCATCTTCTAAACTCCACGCATCGCGAAGAGAGGCAAACCGCTTAAAAGGTTCGTCTTCAAGATCTACTAGAACCTTTTGAATCACCGGCTTGAGCTTTCCTTTCCGCTCTTCCATATTCATCAACATCGTAATGGGAATACCGCCAATCTCCCACTGATCTACCCGATCAGACAAATTGCGGATAACACCCATATAGCCTGTATGTCCTGAATCGATTAACACTGCAGCTGTAAAGCCTAGAGCATAACAGTAAGTCGCATCAAAGTTGGATGGAAAACACGACCGTCCTTCATAACCCAAAAAGTGGCTTACTGGAGAGAATTTTCCTGTATAGTCTGAACGTTTTTTCAATTCATCAGTTACTGTATGCACCAAGAGCTGTTCAGTCGAGATGTGCGAGACCTGTATGTTTCCATGGGGATCGCGTTCGAGGTTGAGCTGATCCATAATCTCTTTGGGAAGGAATTTTTCGTTCATCATCTGCTCAATCCCGGGAATAAAACCGATCAACCCTTCCGGAATCAAAATGACCCCAAAATTTTTCCCCTGTTTTGCACGGGCGCAGATGACATCGACAATCTTGTTGGTAATCTCTTGAAGAGTCATCCCTTTTGCCGCCACCTCTTCGCCGATCAACGCGATATTTGGATGTGTTTGTAAGGCGCATTCAAGGGTAATATGAGAGGCCGATCGCCCCATCAACTTGATGAAATGGTAATATTTTTTTGCAGAGAGGGCGTCGCGCTCGATATTGCCGATGGATTCAGAATAAGTTTTGCAGGCAGTATCAAACCCAAATGAAGTCTCTACATAAGCATTTTTCAAATCACCGTCAATTGTTTTTGGAATCCCGACAACATGGGTATGGCAGTTATGCGTAAGAAAGTATTCAGCCAAAATGGCCGCATTTGTATTTGAATCATCCCCTCCTATGATAACAAGACCATCGAGGGCTAGCGCCTCGACATTTTTCTTCGCAGCCTCGAGCTGTTCCGGCGTTTCAATCTTGGTACGGCCGGAACCGATTAAATCAAAACCACCTGTATTGCGGTATCCAGCGATAACCGATTCGGTCAATTCGCGAAAACTATTCTCTACGATCCCAGTAGGGCCGCCTAGGAACCCAAAAAGACGACAGCCGTTATGCATTTTTTTTAAAGCATCGAACAA
>CAVVHU010000002.1:0-622757 GCA_963748195.1 uncultured Chlamydiales bacterium
AAAACCCGGCGACGGTGGTCTGTTGATGTGGTTCAAGGTCTCCAAGTTGATCGCCCGTCTGCGCGGTGTCCCGGAAGGTGTCGACCTCCCGTCTCCACCTGTACATCAGACCCTCTAATCCATTGAGGAGAGCGTGATGAAGATGATCCAGACCCTTTCCATGGCCTTTGACCACAGGGTTCCGGTCTATCCAAGAGTTTCCGCTTCGACCTCGTTCAAGTCGGTCATGAACAATCTGGTACGCAACCCTTACGCGGGAGGGCTGGTCATTGACGGTATCGACGGCGGAACCGGTGCCGCCTACAACGGTGATGGACGCCACCGGCCATCCCATCGCCTCCAATGTCCGGGAATGCTATCTCGACCTGGTGGCACAGGGCAAACAGAACGAAATCCCCATCTTTGCCGCCGGCGGCATAGGCAAAAGCGGCAATGTGGCCCAGAACGGCATGGCCTTGGTTATGCTCGGCGCCTCGGTGTCATCGGCAAAGATATCATGCAGGCCACGGCCGGCTGTTTCGGCAATGAAAAGAACAGATGTAATGTCTGATGTCGGTATTGTCCCCAAGGCATCACAGCCAGAACTCAAACTTTACCGGAGCTGAACTGATCTGGTGGCCCAACGGGTCGCCGAGACCTTCATGTCCATCCACACCGAAATGAAAAAGATCATGGCGCCTCTCAGGGCGTTCTCAGAGTCTGCCCATCGGCATGTCCGATGCATTGGGAATAGCAGACAAGGATGCAGCCGACCGGCTGCAGATCAAATATGTCTGCTGATTGGTACTCGTAATGAAACGATGAATCTCTACTCCACTAAACAAACAGGCCTGACCGATCCGAACCGGTCCGGCTGTGAGCTGCTCTTTGAGAGAAGGAGTTCTTTGTGACTATGACAGTTGTAAAGGGCCAGGACCAACAGGGCCAGAGAGTTACTTCCATGGATTTCGAGAAGATGGTGCGCAAGGCGGCGAACATCTTCCCATGTCACCCTCGAGTCCTATGGTCAGCATAATATACGCATCGGGCTCCAAAGACCGGAGGACTGCACATCGAGGTAAAAGGACCTTCCGGACAACGTATCGGTTGCATGGGAATGCCGGGAACGACCATTGTCTGCCACGGTCTCATCCTCGGATGACGTCGGCTACCTTAACATCGGTGCAGAAATCACCGTTTTGGGCACTACGCGCTGCAGCGCCACGGCCACGGCAACAGGACATCAAAATTCAAAACCCATGTTTAGTGGATTGACCATTACCAACGGAACCCGCACGACAAAGCCCAACGAGCTTTGGTCAGCTTACAGGCCACTCATTTGCCCTATTTATGGGCGTGCACCGCCGTCTTATGCGGGTATCGACCCCAAAAAACCCTCGCAATGTCCTTGACCGCCCCTGTGTCGGAGCTGCGCGGGCGGCGCTTGATCCATTCCGCGGTTAAACCGTCAGCGCCGACCCCCAAAACCAGTGCGCCTCCTGACTGCCAACCAACCCCAGGCATGCGGCAGCGGCCCCTGGAGCCAGCACGGAAGGCTTGATAAACAGAGATCGTGGAGCGCCAGAACTGCTCACCACCCTCACTGTTCGTGAAGAATGGCAGGTCTGGGTGGCCGTGACACATCAAGAGCGAGCTCTTACGTTTCCAGGCCCCAATGCCGACTGCCTAATTCTTGGAAAAATTCTGGAAAGACGCCTTTGGCGGGGGCCATCCCCTGCGCGATCTTTACGCCTCGGTCTCGATCGAAGGCCCCAGGACCACCAGTCACTCCACCGTCATCGCACCGCCAACCAACGCCTGTGAATCCTTCTCCGCCCGTTCATATTCCAATGGTTGATCGTCTCTGTCATTATCGCAATGGCAGAGTGACGAGGCCTACGAGATGCTTCTGCGTTACACACCGCTTCCAGACAGCCGCCGGGCTGCTTAGTCGATCTCGGATCGATAACTGCTCAGGAAGGCGGCCCAGAAGTATCGATGTGCAGGTTCTCGGCCAGGCTGCAGGCCATTTCCAGGCCCCACACCTGCTGATCCTATCACAAGAATCTGAAGGCACCGGGGCCGCTGCTGCGGCACCAACCCGCCGCCGCAGAGCTCCGCCTGGCGCAGGTCGAGGTCCAATGTTCAGAAACAGGAAAAGTGCAGAGCTGGCCAGAGGTCATCCCCTGGGGAGCGCCTCCCCCAGGCCATCTGGGACCAGGAAATCAATCGCTTCCTTTCCATGCCCATCTCCAATATCCTCTTTATGAATTCTGGGTGGAAATGACAAGAAACAGTTCTGCCCAACTGCAAAAGGAATTCGAATCATGAAACCGGTCGTAGAAATTTATTCACCCAACTAGCCCATTGTCCACGAACCATAGCAGCGTGTTACTTTTTTCAGTGAAGTGCTAGAGCGATATGTACTGTTATTGTTTGGGACACAGACGTGTCATTGTGTGAATGTTGGGCCACTATGGTGAGGGGCTGATCGACTTGGTGCCAAAACTAAAATTATGGCCCATATCCAGAGCGACGCCTTTGAAAATAAATAAAATGCCAAAGCCGCGCGAGCCTTCGGTTGGCCATTACCAAGAGGAAATTTAGGGTTAAATGGAATCGGCGAAGGATTCCTGGCCCGAGTACTGAGTTATCATCACCGCTATATCGGCGCTCCTGCTTGTCCTCGCTGGTGATGAGACTGTTGGTGGTTGCGCATCAAAACCACACAGCCCATCTCACCAGCGACAACAAGGTCCTTGCTATTGGTGATGTGGAGTTACCAGCCAGACAAAACACCCATGATCTGGCAGCAGGCTTGACAGGGCACCCAGTTCATCCTGGCCACGATCCAGGCAACTGAATGGAAACCGTTTGCAAAACAGCTGATCCCGCAACAGGCACTGACTATTACCGACTATCTGCCAGGGGGATCGCACCCATGGCCCCGCAGAGTCAGGCCGAGCGCTGTCTGTCCTGTGCCTCCTGCCGACATTGTCACCTCTGCGAGACTATCTGTCCCACCGGTGCCATCACCGCATACAGACGTGATTGAACCCCCGACGGTTCTGCAGTCCCGGTTTCCGGTTTCGAGGCCACCTATGAGTATGTCTCTATATGTAATAAAATGCATTGGATGCGGTTTCTGTGCTGATATCTGTCCCTGCTCCATCAGGAACTCGTATTCCGTATCGATTCCCCCCAGTCTCGGTTGCGGTTTCAAATACGTCACTAAAAAAGCCCATCCGATTTTGGATGGGCTTTATTCGTTTACAAACTTATTGCCTTCTTAAAAGGAAATCCAAACCACTTCTTGGCCGCTGTTGGAGAAGCAAGGCATGTCTCCACCAACAATAAAATAAGGATCCATGTCCCCTTATTTTGTCAGCCATTAGGTCATGTTCTCAAATCCAGTGGGTTTGTTATATAGTTTTTTTTACATCTTGCCCAATGTTGAGATCAGAAGGGTAATTGTGTAAAACAAATTTTTCTCGAACTTGCTGCATTTTGTTGCATTGTTTTGCTGTGTTAGGGCGTTTCCTCATCCTCTGCCTCCTGTACAGTGCCTTCATTCTCTTCTGGCTTTGCCTTACTTCTTGCCTTTATCTCTTTTTGGTTGCAATTCTTTCTTTCTTTCTTTTTCTTCTTTGCCAGCTCTTTCATGTAATTCATCATATGAAAAGTTGCTCCTTGTCAGAAGGGGCACCTTTGAGTTGAGTTACACAACATCCAATTGGGTGATAAACCCATTACGTTGTCCTCCTCAATAGAGGCATTGACAAGATATCTGTCTTCACCGCCCATCTCTTCATCGCACTCTGTATTGTCTTGTCACTCATGTTTGCCTTGTGTTTTCATTTTTGATTTATAAAAGTAATAACAGGTTGACTTTATTGGACAAACATGGGTGTTCAATAAAATTTAGAGTATAAAGCCCCGCAAAAAGTGGGGCTTCATTGCAATGGTTAATTACAGGGCTTAAAGTCGTGAACATTTTCCGCGGCCGTGCCTTTCTGACCCTCGAAACATTAAATTTTACATGAAAACTTCCCTAAGAGATTTAAATCCATCTGCCAGAATTGCCGAATGATGAACAAAGAGGTCTTTACCGCCCTCTTGTTCGATAAAACCAAAGCCCTTAGCATCATTAAACCATTTTACTGTACCTTCTGCCATTTTTACTGCTCCTTGAAAACGTGGCCTTACGTGAAACCACCTGATGTATTTCCGACATGTCAAAAATTGACAAGCCGATCGGCAGGTTGTGTTTGTCCAAATAAAAAAAACCGCACTTCCTCTCTGCAAGGCCTGCGCGGTATTTTAATAGTATTCTATACTTCAAACATGTCCTGCACACTTGTAATAGATATAATATATCTTCTTTCTGTAAATAGCTTGCTTTATTTTTCAATATGATTACCCCCGAACTCAGCCTATCGCAATGGAAGGGGGGTTGCTCTTCCCAAATCAACGGGAGGTCACCTTTAAAAATTTTCAGTTACAAAGGCATTGAAGGTACCTATTGTTGTTGTGTAATGACATGGGATGCTCTGATAGAAGTTACAACATTGAAGGGTATTATCCCAATCTGTCCGTCTTGTAAAAAAAATCGTCATCACAAAAACTTTTGGAATAAACTTAAATCCTATATAATAGAATAGTCAGAAGCAAAATTCAGCCACGGTATTTTCCCGGATTGTTTCAAACAAGATCTATCCAAATTTTTATTGAGGTAAGGAATAATTACCCTTCAGCTCAACTATCCCATATTTTCAGGCACCCCACGCTTCATGGATCTTGCAGCCATGGGTATCGTGGTTGGTTGAGAATTTTTGGTTTCCCTTTGGAAGTCATTTAATATTAAACCGTTGACGAGATATTGATATGAAAAAAATTACTTCGATGACTATGCTTTTCTCATTTGTGGTCCTGATATTCAACTCTATTGTTCTTTATATTGCTCCGGAAGGCAGGGTTGCCTATTGGTCGGACTGGCGATTTTGGGGATTAACCAAAAGCCAATGGGGAGATCAGCATATCACAATCGGATTTCTTTTTCCCGCTGCCGGACTTTGCATCTTTTTTACAACTGGAACCTTATTCTGGCCTATCTAAAAAACAAAGCCCGCAAAATCAAAATGTTTACCCAACCCTTTAATGTCGCCATAACGATCACCATCATATTCGTGATTGGAACCTATTATTCCTATCCTCCAATGAATGTTATCCTGCAAATAGGTGATTCGTTCAAAGAAGCAGGGGCAAAGAAATACGGAGAACCTCCTTACGGCCATGCTGAGCTATCATCCCTTAAAATGTTTGCCAAAAAAGAAAACCTTGACTTTGAAAAGGCACTTGCTCTTCTTAAAGCTGCAGGATTTTCTGGGCTTGATGGGAGGGAAAATATAAAGGATATTGCCGGAACGCATAACCTGACACCGCAGCAGGTTTATGAAATTATCAAGACGGCCAGGCGTGACGCAGACCTTACTAAAGGCTTAAAGGGAGCCAATGCTTTTCCAGACACCCCCGCCCCCGGTTTCGGCAGGAAAACATTGGAAGCCTTTTGCAAAGAACATCATCTGAATCTCGATAAAATCATCGACAACCTGGCCAAACAGGGGATCAAGGCAGAGGGTGGACTCACCATGAAAGAAAACGCGAGTGCCAACGGCAAGGAGCCGATGGAACTCTTTGAAACAATACAGACAATTGCAGGTTCTCTGAAAAAATAACAACCAGTAAGCGATGAAACTCTACGACACCTATCTTTTCGATGCCGACGGCACGCTGTTTGACACGGTGGACCTGATCTGCCGATGCTTTGATTATATCCTGGAAAAATATAACGGACGATCCCTCCCCCGAGACCGGATCATGGTAGGGATCGGCAGCCCGCTCCTCACCCAGATAGTCAACCATCTTGGCCCGGGCTATGATTACGACACGATTCTTGACGATTATCTCCAGTATCAGCTGCAGGCTATGGAAGGAAACGTCAGACTCTTCCCCGAAGTTGCAGAGACCCTTGCCGCCTTACATGACAACGGCCGGAAGCTGGCCGTTGTCACTTCCAGAAGACTCCTCAGCCTGGAGGTCCTGCTTCAGACCACCGGCACCACGAAATATTTCGATGTGCTGGTTACCCCTGAAGATACCGAAAGGCACAAGCCGGACCCGGAGCCTGCCCTGAAGGCAATGGAGCTTCTTAAGGCAGATAAAAAAAAGACGGTGTTCGTGGGTGATGCCCATTTCGATATCTGCAGCGGTGCCGGGGCCGGCATCGATACGGTTTTTGTCAAATGGAGCCATTTCGACAGGTCTGTACTCCCCGTACCGCCTACCTGGACAATCGAGTCCATGCAAGACCTCTGTACGGCCCTTCCGAGACGCCTTGCGGATTAACAAAATCCGCGGGATGATTTCTATTTCTTGACATGCCGGCACTGTGATATGCTTTTCACCAATGGACTGTCACGATTTGAGCAGAAAAACCACAAACAGGAAGGTAAAAACCGCTGGCATAGTATTTTCTACGATTTTACAAGATTGCCGGTTGGCTTTTTTGTATGTTGTATTTTGTATCGGGATTCCTTCATCATGAACGAAGGAATCCCATAAGTAAACGCCTAACTGTCAATACCCGACAGACACAGGTAATTCATCACCAGGTATTCGTCCATTCCGTATCGGGAGCCTTCGCGACCGATACCAGACTGTTTGACGCCCCCGAACGGTGCCACCTCGGAAGAGATGAGACCGGTGTTGATGCCAACCATCCCATACTCCAACCCTTCGGCAACCCGGTAGATCCGACCGATGTCGCGGGAATAAAAGTAGGAAGCCAGGCCGTAGATCGTGTCATTGGCCATGGCCAGCACGTCCTCTTCCGTGGAGAACCTAAACAACGGTGCTACCGGACCAAAGGTCTCCTCGTTGAAAATCTGCATGTTGGGAGTGACATCTACCAGGATGGTGGGCTGGAAAAAGGTCCCGCTCAAGACATGCAACTTGCCGCCGATCATGACCTTCGCACCCTTGGAGACGGCGTCGGCGATATGCTGCTCGACCTTGGCAAGCTCCGCCTTGTCGATGAGCGGTCCCTGCTGCGCTCCCTGCCCAAAACCGTCACCGACCACCAGCCGTCCCACCAATAGCGGCAGCCACTGAACGCTCTTTCCTCCGATATCTCTAGTCTGCAAGCCGCCTAGTACAATGTATAATTTAAACATTCGCACATAATGCGAAGTGTGTTATTGTCGTTCTTATAACCTATAAAAAGGAGGACGACATAGCACCACGGTACAAAGTAACATTAACCAAGGAAGAACGACAGGAATTGGAGGCCATTTCAACTAAAGGCAAAAGAGCTGCTCGCACCGTATTATATTCTCGTGCATTGCTGCTCCTTGATGCAGGTGAATATGGTCCCAAGTGGTTTGTCGAGAATGTTGCGGAAGCATTGGGGATAACCTCTCGAAGCCTCGAACATTTAAAAAAGCGATTTGTCGAACAAGGTCTTTCTTCCGCCATTGAGCGTAAAGAGCGGATGACACCTCCGCGCGAGATCCAATTTGGTGGCGATTTTGAAGCACAACTTTTGGCTCTGGCTTGTTCGGAAACCCCTGGAGGTAGAAGTCGATGGACTGTTCGACTTTTAGCTGAGAAGATGGTCGAACTGCAAATTGTGCCGAGCGTTTCTCCGATGACGGTATATAACACTCTAAAAAAAATGAACTTAAGCCTCACCAAAGCAAATACTGGAAAATACCGCCAGACCAAAACGCCAGCTTTGTAGCGACAATGGAAGATGTTCTTGAAGTTTATGCTCGCCCGTACGATCCCAGATTTCCGGTGTTGTGTATGGACGAATCGAGTATGCAATTGATTGGGGAAGTGCAACAGCCTATACCAGCGGCACCTGGTCATCCTGTTCTTGTTGATGACGAATATGTTCGTAATGGAGTTGCCAACATATTTATTGAAGTAGAGCCGCTTGGAGGGAGGCGAAAGGTAAAAATCACTGAGCGGCGGACTCAAATTGACTGGGCTCATTTCATCAAAGAAATGCTTGAAGAACGATATCAAGATGCCGAGAAAGTGGTTCTGATTATGGACAACCTCAATACGCATACAACCGCCTAATTATATTTGGCTTTTTCTCCAGAAAAGGCAAGAAGCTTAGCGAATCGACTGGAAATACATTACACGCCAAAGCATGGAAGTTGGCTTAACATTGCAGAGATTGAACTCAGCGTTTTAAAGCGACAGTGCCTTGCAGTCCGAATCGATTGTATTGAAAAAATGCGGGCAAAAGTAATGGCCTGGAATAATGATCGAAACAACCGGCAGACAAAGGTGGACTGGCATTTTAAAACAAGTGACGCTCGCACCAAACTGAAACGGTTATATCCGAAATATTAAGATGTACTATGTACTAGTACAACAGTAGTCACGCCAGGAAAGCAGAAGCAGCCCACCGTTCAGGAAAACCACTCGAAGACATATAATACGTGTATTTAATAGAGTATAGGTATGCGATGATTTTTCTGTTGGCACAGGAAGACACCTTGTAACCGTAGTGCGTTGGTTATCCCCTGTGTTTTTCACCCTTCGAGCCATATCGATCCGTGAAATTTGCAGGCTATTAAAGGTCGCCTCCGGCGCCGGTGATCAGATCATCATTATACCAAAGACAATCGGCGACTTGTAATTTTTTTCAAGCCGCCGGAAACCAAGGAGCCATATTATTATACGATCAGGCCAAACTGCTGTTGAAGGTTATGATCCGACCTGTAAAGTGGACCCCTGAGTCAAGACAAAAACCCACTGAGTTTAAGCTGTACATTCAACTTCATTCACAGCTGGACGGCGCTGCCCCGGTTTAGCTTTTGCTGTTCCCTCTGATCCTGGCTCCGCGGTTGATGGAACCCCTGTGGAGCGTAGCGGAACAGGGGTTCCATCAACCGCGCGTGGGTACTTATCCACGATAATCGCACCCCCGCCGATCCCAGTTCGATACACAACATCGGGCGTCTTTTGCCACAACGACTGATGCGGGCGCTCACCGTTATAGAAGGTGAAATACTCGGTCAGTCCGGTCATCAGTTCACCCATCGTGGCATATCCCTTCAGATACACGTCCTCATGTTTAACATTACGCCAGAGCCTCTCGACAAAGATGTTGTCAAATGCCCGGCCCCGTCCATCCATGCTGATGGAAATATTTTCCCGTTTCAGTACACCGGTAAAGGCATCACTTGTAAACTGCGATCCTTGATCACTGTTGAAAATTTCGGGTTTACCGTGCCTGCGCAAGGCTTCCTCCAGACAATCAATACAGAACACAGCCTCCATGGTGTTGCTGATCCGCCAACTCAGTACCCGCCGCGAATACCAGTCCATAATCGCTACCAGATAGGCAAAGCCACGCGCCAGTCGGATATAGGTAAGGTCTGTGCCCCAGACCTGATCCGGTCTGACCACGGAAACACCGCGCAACAGGTAGGGATAAACCTTGTGCTCAGGATGTGGACGGCTAGTGTTGGGACCCGGTGCCATCCCGGCCAGCCCCATCTCCCTCATTAGACCTTGTACTCGTTTGCGATTCACTGTATGTCCTGCGTTCTTGAGAAACACCACCATTCTGCGGCTGCCGAAGAAGGGATGCCGTGTGTATTCTTCGTCAATCAGCTGGCTGAAGAGTAAATCGCTTTCATCGATTGGCTTGGGCTTTTGATGCGCATAAATCGTGGCACGGGAGACACCTGCCAGAACACATTGCCGAATCACCGACACCGCATCCCTTTTATCAATCCAGGTTTGCCGGATCATCACCGGCTGATCCCGGACTTTTTTTTCAACCAGTCAAGCTCCATCTTCAACTTGCCGATTTCGCTGTAAAGCCTTTCCGGTTCACTGTGTGCGGCTATCGGAGCAGGACCTCGTTTTCCTTCAAATAATGTCTTTGCTTGTTCTTGAAGTTCCTTCTTCCAATGCCCAACTGTAACTGGATGGACACCGTACTCTTGGCCAATCTCGTTAATTGTTCTGACCCCGCGCAAGGCCTCCAGAGCGACCTTCGCCTTGAACTCCGGAGTGTGGAACTTTCTCTTCTTTCCCTCGCTCATCTTTCCTCGTTCCTTGTGATTGCGCACAGCTTAAACTACTGTCTTAAATATGGGGTCCACTATACTCTCAATTCTAATGTTCCATGCTTCTTTTAAATCCTCATCCTTGAACAACACTGTTAATTTGAACAAAAGTACAAAGCGAAGAGGAGTCCAGTAGCTAGTCCAGGGTACG
Source organism: uncultured Chlamydiales bacterium (assembly GCA_963748195.1). Taxonomy (GTDB): domain Bacteria; phylum Chlamydiota; class Chlamydiia; order Chlamydiales; family JAAKFR01; genus JAJACP01. Next base: position 10,285 of record CAVVHU010000002.1, read on the forward strand.
GCAGGATTCATACCTTGATCAAAAACTTGATCAAAAAAAGATATTAATGCATGGTCTTTTTTGGTAACTCTATACAGATCAAAGGTAAATCGGAATTTTTTATCTAACGCTAATAAATCAGATAATATTTTTATTAAACGTCCATTTCATAATTCAGCAGCATGAAGCCTTTTAGTTTCAACTTTTTTACGTATAGCTGGAATATATTTTTTTCCTAATACATCTAAATTTAACTTTGATGATAATGTGCCATAGTAAAGAAAAGGTTGGCTATCATCAAATAAGTTTGGACCAGTATGGCCACTTTCATCAACATAAAAGAATCTCATTTGGATTTATAATTTGTTTTGTTGCATAACATGATGATCACCGGTTTATCCGGTGCATTATCTTGTTGGATAAAAATTATTCGTGGTTTGCCCCCTGTTTCTGGCCCTGTTTCCGTTATGCTAATTTATTCATCTCCTTTTCGTAGCATTGTGGGCAGACCCCGTGCGAAGGCATAGCGCCTGAGATATCACGGACATATTTTTCTACAGAAACCCAATTGCCTGTTTCTTCTCTAACTTTCTTGCAGTAACTGCAGATCGGATAAATCTTACTCAAGTCATGAAGCAAGCAATCTTGGCGGTCTATCTCGCTTTGAGCTAAAATAATGTGAAGGGTAAGTTCAATCATTCTCTTGATCTGTTTTACCAGTCTGATGTGCAAGTCGTTATGAGCATTCTGCTTGTTGTCTATGAAACACACTGTTCCGAACTGTCCTCCATCGGGGCGATTAATAGGCATCCCTAGGTAAGAGATCATGTGCAGTTCGACGGCAGCAGAATTGTCTTTCCACTTAGAATCTTGCAGTGCATTTGGAATTAGATTAAGCCCTTTGCTCTTCAGAGTATGCTCACAGTACCACCCAGAATTAGGGTACTGTGATGTGAACGCAGCGGGATAGGGATTGTCAATAGCCTCACTGGAAAGGAGAATCTCAATTTCCTCACCGTCAACACGAGTGATTAGTCCCGCAGGAACACCAAAGATCTCAGCTGTATCATTGAGCACGTTCTGCCATTCATGCAAAACGTTTTCAGTAAGTTTTTTACGATTGAAAGGGTTTGCATCCTTCTTTTTCATATTTACCACCAAATAATCTATGTAATACTACTAATAGTATTGGGCATAACAAGCTATTAACTGTTCGGATCCAATAAGTTTATTTGCGTTAGGCGGTATTCATCGCCCCGTCTTTGATAAATTGAAAGAGATGTTTGCGTTTAATTTGGGTGAGACCCTGGAATTCAAGGCTGAAATTAAGAAACATCATCGAGGGTGAGACAGGCAAAACTTGGATATCGTCACAACGAACCAACCTGCTATGAAGTCCTTTGACCGAGGTTCCGAGTTCACAGTTTAAGAGTTCGATTGTCTGAATTTTGGGAAGCAGTTTGCCAGCGCTTGCCAGGCATTTACATGAAATCCCCGATCCGCTGATATCTACTGCCTCTGCCAGGATATCCTCGCTGATTGACATTATATTATTATTCATCATGTAGCGAGTGTGTTTCCTTCGTTCATTTGCGGTGAAACTGCCCAAAACAGAACCTTGGTGATTGGGTTGTTGCTGAGATTCTTTCATCGTAACCTCCTGAGTTATATTCTGCTTTTAACTCATAATGCAATTTCTGCGCCAAGCTTGAAACACCAGGGCCATACAACACAACATACTGTAATTTAATTTATAATATTCACGAATTGGTTATATGGATAAAGTATCAACGGCTATAAAACAAGGTCATATTCAACCAAGTGGTTATATATGACCTGACCTTCGCAAAACCTCCTAGGTAACAGTTTAGTCCCCAGTTTTCGCCACATGCCATATCTGGAATCTTTGCCGTTGCGGCTTGTGTGAATTGTCCAACCACCTCGACAAGAGCGGGGAGATGATTTAACTGCTATCGTTAAACAGGGTTGCTTGCGCAGTAGCGGTATTTTTTGTCAAAAGTACTTTCAGGAAAGCGAGTGGATCGACTCCTTGCCGTTTGGCAGTGAGCACTAGACTGGGCAGGACACTATGTACTTCAAGTCCGTTTTGGGATCGTGTGCCAAAACAAATCTTCCTAAAGATCACCAGACGACGTAAAGTCTGTTCCGCTTGATTATTAGTCGGGGCAACATTCGGGTGGCGAAGGAAGGTAAAGAGGTGTTTTTGTTTGGAACTGGTTAGGAATTCCCTCAGTGTCTCTGCTGGTTTAAATTTTAAGGTTTGTTTGCAGATACGGTTGAGTTTTTGACGGAACTTCTTTTCCATCGCAGCTGTTTTTCTTTGCGGAAGCTTGCCTGTACTTATTTTCTTCGCGGTCTCACAGAGCAGAGAACAGAGTTTTCTGATCTCAGTGGTAAAGGTGTTAACGCCAGGATCCTGTTTGGACGGCGGCAGAAGAGCATGCTCCTTCTCGATATCTTTGGCATTTCGACTGATATGGGCCAGACAGGCCTGCCAATCTCGTCCGATTCTGTTGTAGGCGGCATATCGGTCTCGTACCAGCACTCCGTTAAAATCTCTGCCAAAAATAGATTGAGCCACTGCTGCCGACCGGTTTCGGTGAAGGTAAAAAAATGCCAAATCGTCATTTCCGGCATACCAGGCATAATGCCCAAGCCCATCGTTACGCCACGAGGTTTCATCGGCATGGACGACGTCAGAAGCCCTAATTTTCTCTCGTATATCCTCGTAGATCGGCAATCCATTAGTTGTTGCTTTACGGTCAAACCCTAAAGCAGAGGCGGGCACGAAGGAGAGCCCGAACAGATCTTTTATCATCCGTTGGACCTTGCGGTATGTTATGCCGATATCCTGCCTGAGATAAATGGCCGTTGCCTTGACTAAGGGGCCGATGTGGGCACCAGGCATCTCATCCTCTCCTGTCTTAGATACCACTTTTCCACACCGCCCACACCATGCGAGCTCATGCACGTATTTGGTCGTGATAGGAGGTGGAGGAGGAGCTATGTCCTCCTGGATATGCTCTGATGTTTCTGACAGACGAACAAGATCATCATCGTGGCAATAAGGGCAATGCGTCGGCGCCTCAACATGGACGACCTTGGCGATTCGTCTTGGTTTTGCACGAGACCACCCTTGATGACCGACAGGAGCTCCACGCTTTTTCGTACGCTTCTCTTTATCGCCTATATCCCTTTGCTTTTTGGGCTTTTTGTTGGCTTTAAACTGGCGTTGATGGATAAGAAGATACTTGGCTTTTAACTCTGCGTTTTCCCGCTCAAGTTTTACTATCTTTTTTCTACATTCACTCAGTGTCTCTTGCAAACGGTCGTAGATCCTCAGATGTTGCTGGTATTGCTCTTCGGCTCCCCGGAATTGGCCGTAAACCCATTTCGTCGACAGCATATCAAGATGAGGACAAGCATTGCGATAGATACATTCGTATCTTGGCGGCGGATATGGATGTCGCACTATGTTCCCTTGTTTTCAAGATTCAGGATTTCCCAATTCACTTTTGAAAGGGCCTGAAGGAGCAACCAAAGCTGTTTGTAACGCCTGCTCATTTCCGTTGCCTTTGGAACAAGGTTTTTACGAACATAGAATGTCTTGGTTTTCCCCTCAACTTTTGTCGTTAGGTTATAACCGGCCAAGGATGGTGGACTGGCTATGGATCCGATAATAAAGCTATCGAGCATATCCTGAATGTCATCTATGAGCTGTGCCTGCTGCTTTTTGTGAATGTCAATTTGTTGCACAATGCCCTCCTTGTATAGAAGTATATTTACTTATATTTAATATAAAAGAAAATTGGATACATGGCAAATACTCTTTTGATTTTTGCTTAAAAAATTACCGAAGGGACTAAACTGTTACCTCCTAGAGAGGCAATGGGGGGGGTCAAGTCTTTTGTTGTTTTATGGTCTTTTGTGTGATACATATGAAGGTATAGTCAGACCTTTAAGAATAGAATACCCCAACGCTTGGTATCATGTGATGAATCGTGGGCGAAGAGGGGAAGATATTCATATCAATTCCAACAAAACATTCTGCGGACAAGCTGCAGATGTTCTAGTTATGAGTCAATCAATGACATTTCTAAATTGTAAAAAAACATGTAAATCACTCTAATTAAAAAATCTGCTATACCAAGGAGAATTGGCTAAATGTCAATTGGAAAACGTATAATTGAAACCGCAATTGAAAACGGTGCAACACTTGCCGGTATAGCAAGTATGGAAGCGCTTAAAATATCGGCGTCTCACATGATCTATAATAAAATGATGGATTGTGCCGGAATTAATCCTGTTAAAGATGTTGAGGGCCTTCCTGACAACGAACTCATCCCTGATGACCAATCACTTCAAGGCAAAGAGTTATTCACATGGCCTGACTCAGTAAAATCAATACTCGTCATCGGACTTTCACATCCAAAAGATAATCCGGAGCTTGATTGGTGGGATGGTAGAGGTACACTTGGCAATCGTATATTAATTGATATTATAAAGCGGACAAGTCAACAGATTGACAATTATATGAATGTAAGGACCCGAAAACTTCATTATTACGTTGAAAAAGGGGGCATTTTTCTCAAAGATGCAGCCGTGCTTGCCGGGTTAGGATGTATTGGAAAGAATAATATGCTTATAACACCGTCAAATGGTCCCAAGATTCGACTCAGGGCTCTATTTTTAGATGCTAAAATACACCCAACCGGGCCAATAGACTTTGACCCCTGTGCCACTTGTAAAGTTCACTGCCGAAGAGTTTGTCCCGAAAATGCCATGACTGAGAAAGCTTCAATGTTTGAGTCAATTGAATTTTATGAACCCTTGCCAGGAAGAGATGGCACCTATAGTAGAGAGCTCTGTAATAAAAGAATGAAAAAAGATATTACCGAAAGCACTAGAAACAACAGCGACAAAAAACCTACGATAAAATTCTGTAGAAAGTGTGAGTTTATTTGCCCTGCAGGAGAGAGGCGAACGGTATAAATTGGATTATAGCCACATAACATTTTTCTTCAGTGGACTCGGGACCCTCGCCGCTGAGAAATTTGTTGGCCGGAGAAGAATGAACATGAGTCTAGATATATTCCTAAATGCACTAGCTGCATACTTCGTCGTAATGGACCCGCTGGGAGTATCACTGATCTTCAACGGATTGACTGATGATAAGGATTCATCCTATTGCCGAACAGCAGCTTTCCGTGCGGTCGTTCTGTCTTTTTTTGTGATATTGGGCTTCGGTTTCTTCGGGGCGCCCCTGCTTGGCAGATTGGGTATCACAATGGACGCTTTTCGCATTGCAGGTGGACTTCTGCTTTTTCACACGGCTTTCAGCATGGTCGTTCGACCTGACCAATCATCGACAGGCGATAAATGCGAGCCGGTTCACGACATTGCCGTGTTCCCGCTATCTTTCCCCCTGATTGCCGGCCCCGGTTGCCTGACGCTGACCATTCTGCTGTTTTCACGGTCTGGTCAAACAAAGGGAGGATTGATGGCGACAATGCTTGCGATTGTTATCATCCTGGTCGTAACGCTGATTGCCCTTCTTGCGTCTCGCAGGATTACAGGCATCATCGGAGGTACCGCGAATGCGGTCATAAAGCGATTGCTCGGCGTCTTATTGGCATCGCTTGCAGTCCAGTTCATTGCAGATGGAATTATGGGATTGTTGAGCCAACAACTCAATGGAGGGTAGTCCAAATGGCCACGGCCATTTAAACACCCTCATTCAGCACGTTAGAAGGCAAGTGAAAAATATCTGAATATTGAAAATAAACATCAATATGGATATTTTCAATATAATGTCCATATTGATGGAATCAACAAAGATTAGGACAGAAAAATGCAGGATTCAAACTGTAACTCGGATGTGATTTATGGCTTATATTGGGATGGTTTTTCGGGGCAGTTTATCCGTATTGCTCTTTTGCTGGATGTGTTCTCTCCTTTATCAGAAGCCCCAGCAACTGCCCAAGATGTAGCTGTGGCGTGCAATGCAAGTGTTGAAGGTATTGGCGCACTCTTAAACAACTTGAGCAGCACGAAGGTTATTAATTTCCATGCCCCGACAAAAACCTATATGCTTACTCCCTCTGCTGCAGCATTTTTGGTCCGTAAAGAGAAAACATATGCTGGCGATTGGGTGTTAGCGAACACCGACCCTGCTATGTGGGGAAAGATGCTCCAAACCATTCAATCCGGCAAATCAGCTGGTTACACCTTGCCCTGGGCGCAAGATGCCTGGCTAGAAAGTTATAGTCCAAGCCGGATCACCTATGGTTTGGAATTATGGCGGACCGTTGGTATTGATAGCGAAAAGAACCATCCATTCCATATCCTTGATCTGGCAAGCGGATGTGGCATAAAAACTTTGGCATTAGCGCAAGCCAACTCTTCTGTTCAGGTCACTTGCCTGGATAGCGAAGATGTACTTGAGGTTGCACGTGATCTGGCTCGTCGGCTGGAGTTAGGGGGTCGAATCTCCTTCCTTCCTGCAAATTTACTCTCTGATGATTTTGGTTCCAATAAGTATGACGCAGTTCTGCTGGGTCAGATTACATATATATTGACCCCCGAACAAAACAACAATGTTTTTCGCCGTGCTTATCAGGCTTTGAAACCTAACGGCAAACTGGTTATTGACGCCATCATGACAACTGAGCAGCCAATGGAATGGGCCAGTCGAGCCACGCTATTGATGAACACTTGGAATGGTGGATCTGCACATTCCTTTCTTGATTATCAAACCTGGCTTGAAAGAGTTGGATTTAGTAAGGTTATCCGGCATAACAAACAATTACTTTCAGCAGTCAAATAATTATCGACCCATCGTGCCTCCTTAGTGTCGGTGTGGCCTTGGCAGAATGAATTTGGTTTTTCCAACAACCGGCCTTCTAACAAACCCACTGCACGCGAGCGCCAAAGTAGCGTTTGATTGTTTCGAGTCTCTGATTGCGGTTGGTGTTGCCGGTCAAGTTGGTGTAAAATCGGAGTGAGTTTGGGGATCCCGCAATTTTGTTGAATAGGTCAAAGCAAAATATTACCAGAAAAAGAAACATGACGAGGTCCCTCAATCTAAAGATCTTGCGCCAACAATTATGGAAATAAAAAAACCGTTGGTCTTTGCTACAAGATTGATATTAAGGAATTAGAGGAGTCCAAACGAGGTCAGGAGAATGAACCTCGCAATGTTGCACTACTTTTCCAGAAAGCATAGTGGATTGTCGTTAGCGAAAATCGGCAAGGAATTTGGGAGCATTAAATACAGTACCGTGAGTAATGTTGTCCGGAGAATAGAAAACCAACTGACTGAGAGCAATCAGCTTTCTGAAATGGTTGCCTTTATACGACAAAGGCTTTTCTTGAAACAACGAAAAACCTGACCTCTTTTTGTCACGACCTGGCAGAGTCACTGAAATAATGCGTCGAGAACCATCGGCTGGCAATTCTCGACGCCTGATGCACGAATAAAGCTGAAACGACTTTATCCGAAGTTATAATTGTTACATGGTACTAGCTACTCAGGCTTGTCCTCGATTTCCTGAACGACGACATTGTTGAGGATGGAGGGTGTGACGCAACGGGCTCTACAGATCAGCTCGATTTCAAACAGATCGTTGTCCAGCTTTTCAGATTCCTGTTCGCTGAGTACTTGTTCTTCCAGTTGTTCGGAGGTGTTGTCGTTGTTGGACCTGGGATTGTCTATGTCGTTGGGCATGGTGGAATCTCTTCTTATGCTTCTTTATGCGGGTTAGGAGCCTATCCTCCTGCAGCAGGAGGGCTATCATTGACTTCTACCCTACGTGGATTATCGGGACAGTGCAATTACTTTTTGGCTCAAAAAACAATGTCCGGATTTATAATAGGGTCAAGTCTTTTGTTGTTTTATCGTCTTTTGCGTGATACATAAGAAGGTATGGTCAGACCTTTAAGAATAGAATACCCCAACGCTTGGTATCACGTGATGAATCGTGGGCGAAGAGGGGAAGATATATTCTCGAACAAAACAGATTTCGAGATATTTTTAGGAGTTTTACAAGAGTCTTCCGAACTGTTTGGTTGTCGTGTTGCTGCTTTTTGCCTCATGTCTAACCATTATCACCTTCTGCTGCAAACTCCGTTGGGGAATCTTTCCCGCGTGATGCGACATGTCAATGGAGTATATACTCAACGGTATAACAGGCGCCAAAAAGTGGATGGGCAATTATTTCGAGGTCGTTACAAAAGTGTACTTGTTGAAGAAGATAGTCACCTTGTCGAGCTGCTGCGGTATATTCACCGAAATCCTGTTCGGGCTCGCATCTGTAAATCGGTTAGTGACTATCGCTGGAGCAGTCACCACGTTTATGTGTCAACGGCTAAAAAGTCGGATTGGGTATATACGGATTTTCTGCTGAGTATGTTTTCTGAAACTCCCGGCAAGGCAATCTCGGGATACAGAAAATTTGTTCAGGGTGAAGAATCTGATGAAATTATGGATTTTTACAGTAAGAAAAATCTCCCATCCATTTTAGGATCCCACAATTTTGTTGAATGGGTCAAAGCAAAATATTACCAGAAAAAGAAACATGACGAAGTCCCTCAATCTAAAGATCTTGCACCAACAATTATGGAAATAAAAAAGACCGTTGGCCTTTGCTACAAGATTGATATTAAGGAATTAGAGGAGTCCAAACGAGGTCAGGAGAATGAACCTCGCAATGTGGCACTATACCTTTCCAGAAAGCATAGTGGATTATCTTTAGAGAAAATCGGCAAGGAATTTGGGAGCATTAAATACAGTACCGTGAGTAATGTTGTCCGGAGAATAGAAAACCAACTGACTGAGAGCAAGCAGCTTTCCAAAATGGTTGCCTATATTAGAAAAAGGCTTTTCTTGGAACAACGAAAGACTTGATAATCATCTAAAAGGCACCTCCCTCAGTAGGTCAGTGGATTACTCCTCTGCTATACTGAAAAGAAAGCTACCAAACTTTCAAAAGGAGGTGCCTCATGAAACTATACGCCGGAATCGACCTACATTCAAACAACAATTATTTGGCAGTTATTGATGATCAAGATAAGCGACTTTATCAGAAACGACTCCCCAATAAACCCGACGTTATTCTGGCTGAGCTTGACCCATTCCATGAACGGATCTCAGGCATCGTTGTGGAATCAACATTCAATTGGTACTGGCTGGTGGACACCCTGATGGATAATGGGTACAAAACACATTTAGCGAACCCGGCCGCGATTCAGAAATACAAGGGGCTCAAATACAGCAACGATAGCCATGATGCCTTCTGGTTGGCTCATCTTCTTCGACTGGGGATTCTCCCTGAAGGCTACATCTACCCCAAAGAAGATCGACCGATACGCGATTTGCTGCGAAAACGAGGACACCTGGTCCAGTTCGTACCTCGGTTATCAACAGCCTGCAGGGGATTATCAGCAGAAACTGCGGCTGTAGATTGAGCGGTAATAAGATCAAACAGGTAAGGGAAAATCATATTGCTCCTCTGTTGGCAGGCCAGGAGGATCTGGAACTGAGCGGTGAGGTGAGCAAGGATGTCATCGATTATCTTTCCCGGCAGATCAGAAAAATAGAAAATGTGGTCTTGGAAAAAGTCACACTACGGAAGTCGTTTCTCGGCCTACAGACCATCCCGGGACTCGGCAAGATCCTCTCCATGACTATTATGCTGGAGACAGGCAACATAGAACGTTTCGAAAAAGTAGGGGATTTTGCTTCTTATTGTCGCAAGGTTCCGACTGAATGGAAAAGCAACAATACGAAGAAAGGAAAGGGCAACAGCAAAAACGGTAATAAATATCTGGCCTGGGCGTTTTCCGAGGCGGCAGAATTTTCCCGTCGCTATGATCAGAATGCCAGGACATTTTATACTCGTAAAGCTGGAAAGACCAATAAAATGATCGCCCATAGTTCTCTGGCACACAAGTTGGCCCGGGCTGCTTATTACATCATGAGAGATGGAGTGGAATTCGATCATAAAAAACTTTTTGCATAAAATTGGACGGGGCGGTGAACTAGTAGAGGGGTTGGTGAAAACCACCAGATTTGATTGGCAGCCGTCTCGTCCGGTGATTTCTTGTTGTTTGCCGCCCATGCCGTGAACCATCATAGGGTTGGTTTAAAACCATTTGATCTGTAAGCTGTATACCATTGGACACGGCATGGAACCGCTGATTTTCTGGACCGCCGAATGGCGGAAGGGGCAGGATGGATGGTAAAACTTCACCTTCCATTTCAAGCCTTGAACCTGATGGGTGACTGGTGCGGTGGAGATTCCGCCGACACACAAGATTGAAATACCGGGCGTGGCAAGGAGCTGGGAAACACCTGACTAAATCGACAGTTCAACCTTCGTAAGGAAAAAATTACTTTTTTTTCTTGGACGGAGAAGTTTATTCATTGACAAGGGGCCTTTTAATGGGTGACCCGTTTCCCGTTTCCGCTTGGGTGACCCGTTTTTCGCTAAACTCGTTCATTTTATCTCCCGGACTGTATTAGGACAGTAAGATGATCAATGTACCTCGATTTCAATATATGAAAGCTGGTATGATGTTTTAATAATCAACCTGTAACAGTTTGGAATATCTAACTCAATAGAATTAAATCAATAAGGATCCAATAATATACCTACGCTCTCGTAAAGCGCAGGCCAACGGTTCGATTCCGCTAAGTGCTCCAGAATTAGCAATGGGTTAGGTCTAGTAGATCTAACCCATTTTTTATTTTCGACCTCCCTCAGGGGACAGGATGCCAGTTTTAGGGTAGACATCCTTTTGTTTTATATCCGCTTGACAAACAAACCCCTTTCATCATATAACAACCATGTTCAGCGAGTGCAACGAGGGTTGAAAACGCACGAACTTTTTGAACTTCTCATTGTTCCTACTGGGCATCATTCCCACCTTTTCAGCAGGCAGACACTTTTTATCTATGACAGGAACCAGCGGAGGTGGTCGTCATGAAACACCTGATTATCGGAAACGGTATTGCCGGGATCAATGCGTCTAAAGCCATCCGTGAACTTGACACTCAAGCCGACATCCTCATGGTCGGTGATGAAACCTTCCCCCCGTACAGCCGCCCTTCGATCTCCCTTGTCCTGGATGGTTCACACCCCCACGAAAAATTACCTCTTTTTACCAGGAACATTTACAAAGACCTGAATATCACACCGATTCTTGGACAGCGGGTAACAGACCTTGAAGTGGTGGGTCGCTCTGTCCTGCTTGAGGATGGTACCAGTCTTGATTTCAATCGGCTGCTCATTGCCTCAGGGGCAGATGCCAGGAAAATCCGGGTCGACGGTGCCGGTCTTGGCAACATTTTTTACATGAGGACCGAAAAAGATGTCTTAAATCAGCTTGAGGCCATTTCTCAGGGGGCAAAAAACGCTCTTGTCCTCGGTGGAGGACTGGTGGGATTCAAAGCAGCCCACGGTCTTTTAAAGCGTGGCATTACAGTCACCATGCTTATCACATCAGACTATCCTCTTGCCATGCAGGTCGACGAACCGGCCGGAAAAATGATCGCTAATGAACTTGAAAATCATGGATTGACTGTGAACGTTGGGGTGAGTGTGAAGACGTTTGATGGAGACACACACGTACGCAAAGCCATCCTGGATTCAGGCGAAGAACTGGACTGCGACCTTGTCATTGTCGGCAAAGGAGTGGATCCGTCTTTAGACTTTATAGCGAAAGGTGATATAGAGAGAGATTATGGCATTCTGGTAAATACGTATCTACAATCCAGTGTACCCGATATTTATGCAGCCGGGGATGCCGCCGAATCCATAGATATTGCCCGCCAGAAACGCTGGGTCAACGCTATATGGCCGGAAGCTGCAACCCAAGGTCGTATTGCCGGATTCAACATGGCCGGCAGGAAAGTGATCTATCCGGGCAGCCTGAGCCGGAACGTGATGCGGGTATACAATTTGGATGTCATGACAGTTGGGCTGGCAAACCCAAGCCCCCAAGACGGACTCCAGATCATTCGAACCGGAGGCATTGCAAATGGCATTTATCGGTGCCTGGTATTCCGCGAAGATATCCTTGTAGGAGCGGTTCTGATTAACCGGATTGAACAGGGTGGCATCTTAAGGGCACTGATAGAAAACCGGACCCCCATCAGAATCCCGAAGGCTGAGTTGGCATCGCCCTATTTTAACTTCGGAAAATTACTCTAAGAGGCGAGCATTTCATGCTGTTACCCTTCTCAAATAGCCGCCATCATTTGGCGGGTAAATAAACGTTAAAATGGTGCCACACCCTGATCTCCGCTTTTTTGATCCTTTATCGTTTTATCCTTTCAAAACAAAGGAGGACAAATGAAACAAGTCATTGTCAATCCAGAAAAATGTGTGGGTTGCATGCAGTGCATGCTGGCCTGTGCCACGGCACATTCCAAATCTCAATCCCTGTTTGCAGCCACCCAGGAGAACCCGAGGCCCAGAGCCCGGGTCCACGTCGGGGCCGGACGATTCAACCAAGGCTTTCCCAATCGGTGCCGCCACTGCGATCCGGCGCCCTGCCAGATCGCCTGCCTGACCAATGCCATATTCAAAAATCCGGCGTCGGATACCGTACTTATTAATCCAGATCGCTGCATCAATTGCGCCTCCTGTGCCATGGCCTGTCCTTACGGGGTGCTCCGCTTCCATGAAGATGTTCTGGCGCCGCCAGGAAAAACAGTGGCCGTCAAATGTGACAACTGCGATGCACGAACAATTCTGGGAAAACTTCCAGCCTGTGTTGAGGCTTGCAAGACAGGTGCTCTCATCTATGAAGAGATGAACCTGGCCATGGATAAAAAGACTCGGCAGGTGGCCCTTGCGATGTCGGCGGATGCTGAAAAGCCAGGGATGCCCGACACGATTGCCTTACACAAAGCCCTCAAACAGGCCGCCATAGAAGTTGGGGGAGGTGCATAGGGCACTTTAGAAACCCTTCGATTGTTTTTTTGTGAGCCAACACATTATAAAAGAATTTAATATAAAATAGATACATACCCCAGGAGGTTATCATGTTTGATCCCAAAGCAGATGTTTCCGTTACTGATGACGGGAACCTATTATTTGCAAAGGCAACAAAAGACAATGTGGAAACGGTCTGGCACCGGCATGAGGCCCAGCAACCCCAATGTGGTTTCTGCGATATGGGACTTTCCTGCCGGATATGTATCATGGGACCATGCCGGGTCGACCCATTCGGGCATGGACCCCAGACCGGCGTATGTGGTGCGGATGCCGATATTATAGTTGCCCGGAACCTTTGCCGCATGATTGCCGCAGGAGCCGCTTCCCATTCAGACCATGGACGGGATCTGGTGGAGGTGCTTGAAGCTATTTCCAAGGGAAAAGCCCCGGGATACAAGATCCGGAATGAGGATAAATTACGGAAGGTTGCCGGAGAATATGGCCTGGAAGTCGATGGAAAAGAGGTCCTGGTCATTGCCGGCGAACTGGCCGACGCCATGATGGAAGACTTCGGCATGCGGCAAAAATCCATAACCCTGGTCAACAGAGCCCCTGAAAAACGCAGGGAGATCTGGAATAAGGTGGGCATCACCCCAAGAGGTATTGACCGGGAAACCTCGGAAATGATGCACCGGACCCATATGGGCGTGGACAACGGTTGGGTCAGCCTGCTGGTCCAGGGACTTCGGAACGCCCTGTCCGACGGATGGGGCGGGTCTATGATCGCCACGGAAGTATCGGATATCCTGTTTGGTGTCCCGGCCCCCAAGCCCACCATGGTCAATGCTGGTGTACTTAAAGAAGACCAGGTCAATATTGTGGTTCACGGCCATAATCCCGTGGTATCGGAAATGGTATCTAAAGCGTGTCTCTCCCCCAAAATGCTTGATCTGGCAAAGAGCAAGGGGGCGAGTGGCATCAACCTGGCCGGTGTCTGCTGTACAGGAAACGAACTGCTCATGCGGCGGGGAATCGCCATGGCAGGGAACCACCTCATGACGGAACTGATCCTCAGCACCGGGGCTGTGGACATGATGATTGTAGATTACCAATGCATTATGCCGTCGCTTGGCAAAGTGGCTTCCTGCTACCACACCAAAATGATCAGCACCTCGGACAAGGCCAAATTTCCAGGTATGGAGCACCATGAATTCCATCCTGATAATGCCGAAGAAAAAGCAGAGATCCTCGTTAAAGCGGCCATTGAAAATTTCGGCAACCGGAAAGAGGTGTATATCCCGGTAAAACCCCAAGAGGCCATTGGCGGGTTCTCCATTGAAACTATTATCGGCGCTCTGGGTGGCACCGCCGAGCCGTTGATCGATGCCATCAAGGCCGGAAAGATCCGTGGAGCCGTGGGCATAGTCGGGTGCAACAACCCCAAGATCAAGCATGATTACGGCCATGTCACCCTGATCCGAAAACTCATCGAAAACGACATCCTGGTAGTAGACACAGGGTGCGTATCCGTTGCCAGCGCCAAGGCCGGATTCAAGGTCCCATCGGCCATTGACATGGCAGGTCCGGGGCTGAAAGAAATCTGTGGCGCCCTGGGAATACCACCGGTTCTCCACCTGGGCTCCTGCGTGGACAATGTCCGGATACTGGTCCTGGTTTCTGCCCTTGCAGATGCTCTGGGAGTGGATATCAGCGACCTGCCCGTCGCAGGTTCTGCCCCGGAATGGTACTCGGAAAAAGCCGTCACCATCGGTGTTTATTGTGTGGCCTCGGGTATCACCACCCATCTGGGTCCGATGCCTCCTATTACCGGCAGCATGAATGTGGTCAATCTGCTGACAAGTGGATTGAAGGATGTAGTAGGGGCCACTTTCGCTGTTGAGCCTGATCCGGAAAAGGCCGCAGTGTTCCTGACCCGACACATTGAAGAAAAGCGAAAGGCCTTGGGCCTTGACAGCCGGTCAGTTTCCTGAAAGGCCTGACAGGATCACCAGGAGGCTTTTCTTCAACCCCTTGTGTCTAAAAAAGATATCCATCAGGCATGTTGTAATGGAAAATTTGTGCCTACAAAAAACACATTACAACATGCCAAGGAGCCTATCCTCACACGAACATCTAAGGAATGAAACGATCCACAGAGCGGTCGAAATCACCCGCAGCAACTTTCAGTCAATCGGTCACGAGAAAGACATATTCAAAGACACCCAGCTCACAACCGATAGCGGATACCATTTCGAAGATTTCATCGGAAAAGCTCGATGCCCATTACAAAAGGCTCTGCTTGGAATCATCCCATGCCATAAGGCAGATGGTCCTCCCCTGCCTCAAACTCAAAGCGACCAAAATTACTTCAACTCCAGTAGCTGTTGCCGCCGCGGGAAGTGACTATTTCTTTGAATTCAAAACATTTCAAAGGTGGGCAAAAGAATATGGCTACGACTTTTTGTCTTTCAAAAAAGCTGCTCATAATTTGATTGGCGAACCGGACAAATTCGATTTTGGCAATACGATATATGAATGGCTCGATCAAAAGATCACGAAAAAGTGAATGTAATTATTATGTGCTAAGCACAACATCCAAAAGTATTGTGAATTGGGATTATTTGCCAACAAGGCTTTTTCAGCAGAGCCCCAAAAGCCGCGCCTGGTGAAAAGCATCGTTATCTTTAATATTAATAAATAATCATCATGAAAATCTGCCTACCAATCGTTCTCCTTTCAATCACCCTTCTCATCAACCCTGCCTTCGGAAATAATCGTATATATACGATGAAAGGAGTTAAAAAGTCAGGTAATATTTATCTTGATAATATAACTAATGCTCCGATTAGCGGTTTTTTGAATAACTACTTTGATTCTGGTGAATTAAATGGTGTAATCCCAGTTAATAATGGATTGCGACATGGGGTTGCAAAATACTTCTCAAAATCAGGGAAATTGAGAAGTGAAACGAGATATGAGTATGGTAAAAAACATGGCTTGCAAAAAACATTTTTCAATAATGGAAATGTACACGATGAGATGACATTTGATAACAGTAGGTTAATCTCTTACTATCAATATAGTCTTGATGGCGAAAAAGATAAAATACCTAATGATCTAATATATAAATATAATCTTAGAAACCCAAACTCTCTTGAATATAAAGAAGATACAGCTTACGAGGAAATAGAGAATGCTGCCAAATCACTTGGCATTACAAAGTCAATTGGATATATGAATGATGATGAAAAAATGAAGGTCAAAATAGATTCCTTCAGTAAAGCATTTGAGTTAGCAGGCTATAATTATTTTGAGACAATAATTTCTGTCGTTAACGATCTGAAAAATAATCGAGAAAAAATTCTTTTGCACGGAAACTCACGTCACAAATTAATTTTGATGAGTTTTGCTATGATGAAGAGCGAATGTAAAAATAAGAAAATAGATTGCCTTAATTTATTCCCAACAGATACGAGACAATCGGCAAAATGGTTATTAGAAAATGCTAATTTCAGCTGGTAATATACAAATTCAGATAACATCTATATGGCCTTCGGAAGTCAAGAAATAAAAATCCCCCAGAGATCGGGAAAGAGGTAAAAACGAAACAATTTCCACCTTATAAATCAGATTTCTTGAAAGACGACTCGTAGGTTCCGACTTTCGTCTTCGGTCGCAGAAGACGAAAGGGTCATGTCTACATATTTGACAGGATCATTTCCAAACAACAAAATTAACCAGATAAACTGGTTAATTTCATGTTCACCAAAAAGGGTCGCAGTGGAATTCAATGTCCAATACCATAATGGTATATTTGAGGTTCAAACTTCCGGCGATGCCGAGTTTGGAAAATTCAGGGATATCCTTGAAACCTTGGTTACTCATGAGAAATGGAAACCGGGATCGGCATTTTTGATAAATCATACAAAACTTAATGCTGCACCTCTGACAATTGATGACATGAGAAATATTGCAAAACTCAATGGTCTATATAGCGCCGAGATCGGACGGGCAAAGTGCGCGCACCTTCTTGCTCGTGATTTAGAGTATGGCTTGGCCAGAATGTGGCAAGTATATGTGGAAAGTGAATGGGAAGTAACAGAAAAACTATTCAAGTCCAGAGATGAAGCGATCGCCTGGTTATCTGGCTAATCGGGCAGCCTGGGCAGGTTTTTTTAGGGAAAAACAACAGGGTCAGCCCGTACACATTTGACAGAATATGATTTTTAACAAATTTTCGTCAACAACGCCTTTCACCCTATAAACGGGTGAAGGCTGGGTTGGCCTTTACACCTGGCGGTAACTGCCAGTTCCAACTGCACACTTTCTGCCTTATCACCTTTGCCACCTTGTTACTTATCGCTGGTGTGAAGTTCTCGAAGAATTTGCCTCTGCGATTTCTTAATTACCGGGACGAAATGTATACCCGAGAAAATCAAACTGCATCAGGATACTCTCCTTTTTTATCCTCACATCCTTGCAATAAATTATCTGATTACCACTGAAACTCAGCCTATCGAAATGGAAGGGTGTGAGCTGTTTGTTCCTCGGGTCTCTGCAGCCAGCAGTAGGATTATCGCTGGCTATATGATATGGGTATCCCTTACACTGCGGTCAAAACGGTTGTATGAAGAGATACTTTCCTTCCGTTGACCGGATTTAGGTTGATATTCCTTGCCCTTCTCGGGTAATCCTAGAGGAACACAATATGGAAAATTCGCTGTATTCATCCGCCATGGAGAAATTTTATGCCATGGACAGGAACATTGGGGAAAAAAGAACTTATGCAAACCTCCAAAACATCTCCTGAGAATATGAGAAAAAAACGTGTTTCTTCAGGGATCGCTGAGCTGGATCGACTCCTGGGAGACCTGTACATCGGCGACAATGTCCTCTGGTATGAGGATGCAGGAAGCTTCTCGTCTACTTTTTGCCTGAATTTCATTAGGGAATCCCTTAACCGGAAAAAGCCTTTGATCTATGTCACCTTTGACCGTTCTCCCAAAAATGTTGTGTCTTTTCTCGGCCCTTTTGCCGAAAGCCAGAACCTGACCATCCTTGACTGTTTTACCAATGGCAAGGGTGATCGGTCAGAGGTTTTCAATAAGTTCTATGAGAAGGATGGTGCCCTGTGGCCCTACCAGGTGATTAAGCTCAACGATCCCACGAATCCTAGCCATGTTGCAGAGGCTATTTATGGTCTGCATAGCAATCTGTCTGGCGATGTCTATTTTATAATCGACAGCCTTACAGGCATGCAGGCGCTCTGGGGTGGTGAGGAGCATGTGATCCAGTTCTATGCCAAAACCTGTCCTCGATTGTACGAGCTTGATACAATCGCCTATTGGCTGATTGAGAAAGGAGCTCATTCCAACAAATTAAAGGCGAATATTAATAAAATCGCGCAGGTGGCGATAGATCTTTCAGTACGTCGTGGAAAGTCAACGCTGAAGATAATCAAAGCAGAAAAACGAAATTCAAAATTTCTCAATGAGCAGCACGAATATCTCTGTGAAGAATCAGATATTATTTTTGAAAGTCAAAGGCAGGTCAAAGGTAAGCTCGATCTGGGAGCAAAGATTAAAAGCATTCGCCTGATGCGTGGTTTGTCACAAAAAAAACTTGCTGATCTTACCGGGGTTACGCCAAGCACTATCTCTCAAGTCGAGAAAAACCTCATCTATCCATCGATTCCGGCCTTATTCCGTATCGCGGAGAGCCTATCGATCGAGGTTGCCACCTTTTTTAAGGAACACGGACATGCAAAAAATGCTTTTGTCTATCCGGCCAGTGAAAGATCCAGTATCCCTTTGGAAAAAATAACCAAGGGAGCTGCAGAGGCGGAAATGCTTTTGCCGCCCGATCTCGAAACCGCATTAGAAGGGGCTATTATCAGGATCCAGCCAGGGAAAAAACTGACCAGGCATTTTTTTGTCCATAAAGGTGAGGAGGTCGGTTATCTCGTTACCGGACGGCTGGAGGTGACCATCGACAATCATTCCTATGAGGTAACCCAAGGTGACACCCTGTACCTGCCGAAAGACACTCCCAGCCTCTGGCATAATACCGGTGAAGGAGTTGCCGAGCTGATCTGGTTCAAGATTTAATACTTGAGATAATCTCAGAAGAATGTTACCGGTCCTGATGAAACAGCACCGGTAACATTTGAGCTTTGATACATAAAGCAGCATCCAGGAATACTGCCCACCTCTTATAGAATACGTCTAAGACAAAAGGATCTCTTTGGCGCTTTCGTTCTTTGCTTCGGTGATATAGGTGATTCCTGTTTCCCTAGCGGTCTCCCTGTTTGCAGCATAGAGATCATCCCTGCTGATTTGAGACACACTGAACTTCCGTGCTCCAGCCAGCAGCTGCTGGATACCGCAGCCAAGTTTGTCTGCCATCGTCCACATGGCAATGGCTCCATATGGAATATTTCGCATTTCATCTTTACCAACCTTTTTCTGGACATCATAATACGAAGCGAAAATCTCCTCCGGGCTGTGGCCGATATCACTGACAGATTTTGGCAGAGTATCCCAGTTGCCGTGAATCCTCTCTTTTTTATCCGGGTTGAGGGCGCCCTCAATATTTGTACCAAGAAATCCGGGAATCATTATTCCCCGCCCCATGCAGATCATTTTGACAAACGGTGCACCTAGAGCCAGGCCTTTAAAAATGCTGTCTTCCAAGGCAAAACCGCCGGCAAATGAGAGGTCGACAACTTTTTTTCCTCTACCTGCCAGGATACTAGCATATTCATAGGCTTTAGCATGTAGATTGATTGATGGAACTCCCCAACTCTGCATCATGTTCCACGGACTCATTCCGGTGCCGCCGCCAGAGCCATCGATAGTAAGCAGGTCAAGATCCGCATCTGTTGCGAGTTTGATAGCCATAGCTAGTTCTTCCATGCCGTAAGAACCCGTTTTCAGAGAGATACGTTTAAATCCAAGGCTTCTCAGATAGTCTACGGATTTCATGAAATCTTCCTTAACCAAGGCTACAGTATCAAATTGGGTTCCACCTAATCGACTATGCCGGGCAAAAGATTTTATGGCACCCATTTTGAAAGCTTCCCGAACTTCTGGCAAGGCTGGGTTTGGATCGACAACGTATCCTCGCTCTTTAAGGAAAATAGCGTAATCAAGGCTGGTTACCTGAATTTCTCCGCCGATGTTTTTGGCCCCCTGCCCCCATTTGAGTTCGATAATGCACTTGTTGCCGTATTTTTCAGCGACATATTCAGCAACACCATTGCGGGTATCTTCGACATTCATTTGTACAATAATCGCCCCGAAGCCATCGTAATAGCGGAGGTACGTATCAATCCGACGATCAAGCTCAGGTGCATTGGTGATCCTGCCGCCATTAAGGGTCGATTCTTTATCAACTCCAACGACATTCTCACCGATAACAATAGGAATACCGGTAAGGGCACAGCCAACAGCGAAAGAGTTCCAGTATTTGGCAGCGATAAACGTTGATCCGAGAGCTCCGGTCATTAGCGGAAGTCGGGCTTTTGTTTTAATTTTATTGCCAAATTCAGTGGTCAGGTCAACGTTTGGGAAGATGCAATCATCGGCATTTTTAGCCAGTCCTTCGCTCAAACCGATGGAGCCGTAGGCGTATCCTTGAATCCTCAAGGAATTATAAGAAACACCGACATGTGTGGTATTGTTAGCTCCTGCAGTCACCAGGCCGAAATCACGAGGATAGAGGAGCTTTCGGCCCACCAGGCTGGATTTCCATGTTTCACATTTTCCAGTACAGTCCGCGCGGCACAAAGTACACAAGCCGGATTCTGCTGGATTTCCCCTGTTCGCAGTTCCTAAAACATCATTAAATTTTTCAAAACGCATGCTGCAACCTCCTTGTTAGGGCAGAGTTTTTCAGGTGGAGATCGCATTTTTCGGGTATAGCTGTACACAAAAAAAGCGGCTGTCCCCACCGAGAGGGGATCAGACGCCATTGTCCTGTAACATCTGCCGATTCCACGTCATTGTGAAATGACAGTTATATAATCATTGTTATATTTAGCAGTACTTATTTTTATTGTCAATAAAAATGAAATCACCAGTAAATACTGGTGTTCTTTACAGGATGTTCACATGATAAAATCATGTAACAATTTGTAATTAGACAGTTAATCATGGGGTGTCTTGTAGTTTTTAAATATATCCAGGCTAAAGTTCATCGGATAACACAATCGCTTCTGCAATATCAAGCATAGATTTACGGGTGTCCATGCTACGTTTTTGAATCCAACGATAGGCATCCTCACCAGTCATTGTCCTTCGATGCATAAGGATTTCCTTTGCTCTCTCAATCTGTTTTCTGGATTTCAATTCCTGTTCAACGACACGGGTCTTAATGATCAACTCAGTGTTATGAATTGCCACTGCTGCTTGACTCGCAACAGTTATTAACATATTAATATCAGTTTCCGAAAAGATATGGGGCTTGGTTGTAAAACAATTCAAAACACCCATAATCTTATCTTCCCTGCCTTGCAATGGAACACTTGCCATGGAAACAAGCCCGAGTTTTCCGGCCATGTCCTTTTCCTTGAATCTTTCGTTGGCGAGGACGTCGTCTATAATCAAAGGTAGTTGGGTGGATACAACATACCCAACTACTCCTTCGTGCAATCGTAACACCCGATCCTTGACGTACTCCCGATCAAGTGCCTGTGTTGCTTTCAGCCTTATCACATGAGGGTTTTCGTTTTCATCAACAAGCCATAATGAACAGATCGCAACCCCTGTAACTTTGGCTGTAACCATGACAATCAGCTTGAACAGATCCTCCAGAAAAAGGTCTGAAGTAATTGCCTGGCTAATGTCCATCAATGCTTTGATATAATGATCATATGTGAGTTGATTAGATTTGTTCATGGTTACAATCAAGATGTATTGAATAGTTATCGCGCCGAGGTGTCTTGTTCAGCAAAACTTGTTTGCCAATCAAGATACCAATTGCCAACTAATTTTTTACAATCGTGCTCGGTTTATAAGTTGCTGTAGAGATTTTTCATTATTGGGCGGCTTGACCCAGTTGCTTAAACCAGAGTAGACCTTTTGGAGTAATAAGATTGTATTGCAGGTCTGGATCAGTCTCTATGACCCCCATTCCTTCCATGCTCTTCAAAATCTGTTGGAGTTCGAATAAATTCATGTTCATTTTGGCGGCAATTTTGGTGGTGTGTACCAATTGAGGCGGGTTTTCCTTTAAATTATCTTTTAGAATGGCAAGCACACGAGATTTTTTATTATGCAGTGACATAAGGACCTCTTGAGGCTTAAATGATGGTTTCTAGATACATTTTCATTTTCTCTTTCTATTCTAAATGGAAAGAATCTGCAAACGATATATTCATTTATACTATATTATATCAAACTAAATACAGTAAAACTAACTTGCGGCCATGTTCGGAACCAATGAGACGGGAAATATTGTCGAATATTCTTTTAAAAAAAAGCACCACCTCTATATGACCTTCGGATGTCAAGAAATAAAATTCCCCCAGAGAACGGAAAAGAGGTAAAAACGAAACAGTTCCTTTTCTTTCACAGCGATGGAAAAACGCCGCCGCGCGTGAAGCTTGCGTTCCTCGGAGGTTTCTATGAATTTTGAAATTCTTGTATTCAATCAGGTCGAGGAACTCGACTTCGTTGGGCCGTGGGAGATGCTCACAATGTCAAAATAGTTTAACTTATGAATAATTTCGCTACCGGTAGCATCGCAGGCATTTCACAATACGTGACAGAGTATCGGTCTTCAATAATCGATACCCTGTTGTGTATGCAACCGGGCGAAGCTGCCGAAGGAGGTTAAATCTTGTCACCGATCAGGGTTCCAAGCCGCCACTGCCAGTGGGGAATTTTACCGCCCATCAGAAAATACTGGTGTTTAAAGGCAACCTTCATCTCGTAGTAGGATCTCCCCATATCTAGCATTTGCAGTTTGCCGCCGTAGTAGCTGTTGGAGTGAATGTAAAAGGCCTTGCCGCCACCCATATCACCGTAGCAGATGACCTCCGGCGCGTACAGCTCTGCGTCCGCCTCCTCGGCTGACATGCATCCCAGGTCTTTAGCGATTTGGCGCGCCACGATATAGGATTGCAGATGGCCGATGGAGCCAAGTTTTGGGACGGTGCCCGCAGCCGCATCACCGGCGGTAAAGACCTGCGGGTAATCGGGGTTGCGCATCTCCAGGTTGTGTATGACAAAGCCCTGATCGTCGCTGATCGGCAGTCCTTTCATAAAAGTATGGGCAACCCAGTCCGGAAAGACAATTTTCAGCTCGGCGTCAAGGCTCTCTCCAGTGGCGAACTCGATGCCGCTGCTATGCAGCGCGGTGATATCCTCGACCTTGTTTTTGTAGCCGAAGCCCATGGAGCCCGCGATATTGAGAAGCTGATTGACGACCTTTTCGCCGGCATCCTCAGCAATGAGTTCTGCTGGGGTGAAGATGGTAATATTTCCGGGCCCGCCCTTACCAAGTTTACCTAAACGGTGTGCCAGAGACAACGCTCCTTCCACCGGTGGTCCCTCACAGGCTGCCAGCGCTGTTGGAATGAAATCAAGCCTGCCCGTCGTGCCCTGATGAAACCGGGCGGAGCCTATGACGATTGGCCCGCCGCGATAGTCGTTTTCAATGTACCGGCGCAGCTTATCGGCCTGATAGAGATCGGTTAGGGTGTGACCATACCGGTCGAAGCCTTCTATGCGGTCATAAGCGAGTCTGTTGCCGAGTGCAACGACAAGATAGTCATAGGTGAGCGTATCGAGCGCCGCCCCCGGACGTTCGGTCGGCAGGATGGTGACGTTATTCTTATCGGGATCAATGGCCTGCACCTCTGCCTGAATAAATCGGGTACCATCCTTAAGCAGTACAGGCGCAAGCGGGAGTTGCATACTGGCCGTCGGGTCCTTGCCTTCCAGTACCTCAAGAGGAATATTGGGGACAAAAAGCAGGTAGGATTTTCTGTCGACCACAGTAATCTCTGCCTTCTCATCGATATATTCGCGAAGATGCCGGGCTACCTGCAGGCCTGCAAAATTTCCGCCAAGAATGAGAATATGCGGTTTATTGTTCAGCGTTTTCATCTGGTTCTCCTTTTCGTCCTCTCAGTTTGTCGGCCGCCTTTACAGCGACTGTGAAGATCTTGTTCCATGTTCAGCAACACGCCGTCCGGATACGGACCGCCTTAATTTAATAAACGGCGCGCATGCATTCAGAGGTATCAAAGTATTTAATAAAAAACTTAATTATCGCTCCGAAAAAGGCAAGAAAGATTGCAGTAATGTAATGAAATGCTTTGTAAAGGTTGTTGTTGGCACCGTGGGAGGGGTGGGATGTTGCCGGTCAGTTTGACCAGTTTTGCATGTTGTTTCGGTACGGGGTGTAGCTTTGTAGAATCATGGACCCACCCAAAGAAAACCAAAAGGTAGTGGACCGAAGCCACCTGCTTCAGCATTTGATACTGATGAAGGATATGAATTAACAGGGTTTGGGCAGCAATTTGGACATTATGCCATTTCTGTTCCCCCGAAAATACCGGGGATAAACTCTGGCTCATAAATTTGCACTCCAGCTTCCTCCGGACGCGTCCTCGCGGGAACGTCAAGATCAATACCTGACTTAGTAAACGAAGCCGTCGGAGAAATACTTTCTGAAGATGCAGAAGATATTATTGCATTTGAAAAAAGAAAATATGAACCTTTAATAAGCTATGACCAAATGGTCAAAAAGTTGAAGAAGAATGGCTCAATATAAAGTCTTTTTCAAGAAATTTGTTGAGAAAGACTTTAAGTCCATTCTCAAAATTGAACTTCTCAGAATTTTAAGCAAAATTGAGTCCGTTCAAGATAACCCTCGACCCGTTGGAAGTTAAAAGCTCACCGGACAAGAGAGATATCGTTTACGGTAAGAAAGATATCGTATTGTCTATTCTATCCAAGACTATGAGTTAACGATTTGGGTTGTAAAAGTAGGACATAGAAAATAAATATATTACAAAATCAGTTAACCAACACTCAACTCTGACAGCAAAACATCGGCGGAATTGAAAGTATCGAAATACAAATAAAGATCATTAGGTATATAAACTCCGTCATCCGCAATTTTGCTGCAGGTTAGTTCCACCTTGAGCTGCAAAAGGGAAGTCATGAGTATCGAATATAAAATCAACACTCCGGTATCCACCGATCAATTCATTGGCTTACTGCGAGAATCAACACTTGGAGAGCGTAGGCCAATTGAAGATCGAGAGTGCATGGAAGGTATGGTTAAAAATAGCAATCTGATGGTTACAGCTTGGCATGGTGAGGAGCTGATAGGTATTGCGCGTTCGATGACGGATTTTCATTATGCCTGTTACCTTTCCGACCTGGCGGTTCATATGAAATATCAAAGAGGTGGCATAGGAAAGAAACTGCAAGTCAAAACCCAGGAGCAATTGGGCCCGAAATGCACGTTGATTCTGCTTGCTGCCCCTGACGCCAACTCATATTACGGGCATATTGGTTTTACAAACAATCAAAGATGTTGGGTTCTTGAACGTGATAAAAACATCATCAGCTAATCGGGTAGCCGGGGGAAATCTCTCCCCCCAGCCCCCACAACACGTGGCATGGGGGTCCGCACCAGGCGTTTCCCAAAGGCTACCGAGCCGTAGCCGGGTAAGGATTCGCTGGAAGTGGGTCGCCCATCAAGGGGGGACATCCTTAACTTATTACCATTTAAACGATTGGCAACTAATAGTTTCGTACTATCAATTGATTAAATCAACCAGGGGAGTTGCGTTAAAACCTTTTCCTGGGCAACACGGCTCCTTTCCCCTTCCATTCATTCTATGTGGACCTCATTGGCCTATGCCTAAGTCATCGGTCGGGGTATAGGGGGAAAAGATTACGACGCGACGGTCCGGTAACACCTTAATGACAGTATGTGGATACGCGGAATACCATATTCCGATTTTATCGCCCTGGGCATTGAGTATCCAGGCGCCCTCACCATTTTCATAACGGTCCCAGGTTTCCTCCGGTATCCAGATGAAGCGGATCTTGCCAGCAAAAGCCGGGTTTTTGGGTTCGACCGGATGCCAAAAGTCGGGATTAAGATGATAGCCTGGCATGATCCCGACGATGGCATACGGCAGGTCGTTCCGGCCAATCGTATAATAGCGAAACGATCCTGGAACACTGCCGGTATCGAACATCTGGGTCACATGGGAGTCCATTCGCAGTTGGCCATATTGTCCTGCGGTGCATCCGACCATAAACAGCGGTATCAGAAAGAAGCAAAGTACGACGCTCGAAGCGAAATTTCTTCGTTTTAAACACGGTCGTCGTAAACATCGTCTTTGAAGTGAAACCATATTTTCCTCCTTTTGCAATGAATCAAAAGAATCGTACCTTTCTGTTTACAAGTCAAGCCTGGTTCTTATTCGTGCGGTCATTGATGCCCTGGCTGCAATGGAGTATTTTGTGGAGGTCGTAACGGTTCCGCATGAATTTCAGCGGGGCGGCAATCTGATGATGAAAGTAAAGAAAGATCCCAATAAGTTCTTTCTTCATTGCCTCCGCATCCTTATCTTTCAAGAGGACAATATTATGGTTACAGTGATTGTTCAACACGAAGTGCGAGACTTTGCAGATTGGAAGAAGATATTTGACGCAGATGACCCCAGCCGCTCTAAGGAGGGGGTGAAACTTGAGGGCCTTTATTCCTCAGTTGGAAATCCGAACGATGTGACGATGATTTTTACCGCTCCAGATGCAAGGTTATTCGAGAGTATGATGAGTAATCCAGAAAGACAGGAGGCAATGAAAGAAGCTGGCGTAATCGGAGTTCCCTCAGCGAGAATCCTGAATCAGGTCGAATCATAAACTTTTGGTATTAGAATCCCTTAGGGAACACCGGGAAAATCGCTGGAACAGACTTCTGTACTCTCTTTAAGTGGTGGGAGGTATTCTGGCTGGCATAACAAGCGCATGCTGTCGGACTGGTTTTCCGCTGCACTCCAAACCAGCCGCAAATGCGAGGCTTATGTTTGTATATCAGCTGGTTTTACGAAAGTAATAAATAGGGATACATATGGCGGAGCGAGAAGTCAAAATGGGCAAGAATAGAATAGAGGCATTTTCTGACGGAGTGCTCGCGATCATCATTACCATCATGGTCTTAGAGCTGAAGGTGCCACACGGAGAAACCGTTGCCGAGTTGTTGCCTTTAGTTCCCGTGTTATTGAGCTATGTGTTAAGTTTCCTATATATTGGTATATATTGGAATAACCATCACCACATGCTACACACCTGCCATACGGTGACTGGCTCTGTTCTTTGGGCAAATCTGCATCTTCTCTTTTGGCTCTCTCTTATCCCGTTCACAACCGGTTGGATGGGAGAGAACCAGTTCGCAAGAATGCCGGTTGCTGCGTATGGCCTAGTGCTACTGATGGCGGCGATTGCTTATTGGATCTTACAGCAACGAATTATCGCCTCCCAGGGAGAGGACTCGATCCTCAAGAGGGCAATCGGCAATGACTGGAAGGGTAAGCTATCGCCATTGCTGTATGTTTCCGCAATTATACTGGCATTTGTATCAAATTGGTTGGCCGTTTCAATTTACGTCATAGTTGCGTTCATGTGGGTGATTCCAGATCGACGCATCGAGCATATACTCACAGGCAAGGGAACATATCGGGACAGGGACGGCCATCACTGACAGCCAGCCGATGAGAAATCCCTCGTTTTCGCAGGTCCCCGATTCTCGTCCGTGGATTCTTCCACTGTTTCCAGAGAATCGTCCGCAGTCGCCGCATGATCCAACCATGAAGCAATCGAAACCGATTGGTGCTTTGCGTGAGCCGGAAGTAGTGCCACCAACCCGAAGGCATTAGTTCAAGTCGCAGACAATCTGGTGAATTGACTTACCACCGTTACGGTCAGTCAATTCCCGATCCCGGTCCTTGAATCGTGTTTGAATTGTTATGTCAAATGGTTATCGTGATCCGACCCCAACAGCCCATAGAAAAAAGCCCCGACCCCGGGGCTTTTTCTTGCGCAAAAGACACACCTATCTACTTCCGTTTCCCATCACAATCGACGGTCTCGTCACCGTCCACCGCCGTTGTTACATAGGTCAAGCCACCGAAGTCCACCCCCTTGCCGAAGGTGGGCGAGAAGGTAATGCCGCGATATTCCGGGACCGAATTCGGATCGTTCTCGTCGGGATAGCTGAACCATAGCCCGATACTGTAACTCATACCGGGCTTGAAGGGTTCCTTGAAACCGGTCTTGAGCTTGGCGATGTCGTCCAGACCGAACACGAACCCCCAGCCGTCCCCCCCAATCTTGTTCACCTGGCAGACCCACAGACCCACATCCACGCCACCATCGCCGGACAACCCAGGGCCATAGGAATACCCGACCGACGCATAGGCATACACCGGCATGTGCCCCGAGAGGTCGATCGCCGCGCCGGATTCACCGGTGCCGCCAACAACGATCAGCTTTGCATCGACCACCGCCCCGATGGTCAGGGTGCGATGCCCCAGGAAGGCCGGCGGCATCGTGCCATCCGATGCCCGCTCGGCGCTCGCCGCGATGGTCTGCGGGGTCCCCGATTGCAGCGCGTTGGCCACCTTCGGGTCCTGGCCGATCCGCGTTGCCAAGGCGATGCCAGATTGGATGTCGTCCCGCATCTCTGCGAGCTTGGCGCGGGCGATGGCCTCGAATCGCGCGTCCCGTGGCAGCTTGTCCAGGGTGCAGGCTGTGTCCTTCACCAGCCATTCACCCCACATGCCCAGGGGGCCCTTGTCCACGCAGCGCAGCGGACCGGTCGTCACCCCGGCGATCGTCGCCGTCTTGGCATGGCAGGCGCCGTTCCAGTCGGAGGTCGCCGCCGCCACATCCCACAAGCGCGCATAGTATTTCCGCGTCTCAAGGGCAACGCATTCGCCACGCACGATACCTGCACGACCCAACTCATTGCCCCAGAAGGGACACGACGCATCGGGCACATCGAATTCACCCCACACCCCGCCATCGATGGCCGTCTTGCAACGGGCCGGGGCGGCAAAACGCTGCCCGTTGATGGTAGCTGGCGTTCGCGCACAGGTTTGCACAGGGGCCGCTCCCGCCTCCCAGATGCGCGAGGAGTACTGCCGATATCCTCGGCGCACGCAGTCGTCTTTCTTGAACGTGCCCCAGCGAGGCGCACAGGACGGATGGCCAGAGTACTTCCACTCCCCCCAGACACTCCTGTCGACATGCTGCACACAGCGGGAGGGCACCTTGCCGTTGCTCAGTTGACTGACGTTGCTCGCTGCCGTACCACGACAAATTCCCAGCCAGTCTTGACCTGGCGTCAGGCCCCACAGGCGGGCAAATTCAACCCGGGCACCGTTGTCGCACTTCACGCCGATATTGCCCCAGGTGAGATTTTGCCGCGGCCGTGGCCGCGGCGCCGGTCGGGGCCTGGACCTGCAGGACACATGATTCGAAAATCGCCACTCCCCCCAGACGCTCCTGTCGACATGCTGCACGCAGGCGGAGGGCACCTTGCCGTTGGAGCGGCCACTGATGCCGACCGCCCGGGTCCGCCTGCAGATACCCATCCAGTCGGTGCCGGGCGCCAAGCCCCACAGTCGCGCGTAGTCTACCCGCCGGGTACCCTCGCATTTACTACCGACATTGCCCCACTTCAATGCCGCGTTGGCATCCACGACGTAAGCGACGGTGACGGCACAAAGGCACAAAAAAAGCAAGTGCCGAAGACGTGGTGACGTGAACATGGCTTTCCTCCAGGTGATGGTGATAGGCGATGGTAGGCGATAAAAAATTGCTTTTTCACGAGCCCCTAAAAAATTAGCCCTTCGCGACCCAAACTCTCTGTCAGTTCAACAATTCTTAACCGATAAATGAATACAGAACAAAATCTTTATCCATTTTTACGCCCTTATTTTTCGCGGTGAGGTGATCAACCTAGACGCTCCTGAAATGCTAAAGCAAAAGTGCCAAACGGAGGAAAACCCAAATCCTACGCTTGAGGATGCCTTTGTTAAATTGATCGAGGAGCATGATGAATCCGCGTAGCAGACGTCTGAAAGCTCTGATCATAAAGGAGGGATTACAGATCGTGCGCGATCCAAGCACGATCTTGATCAGCGTTGTCTTGCCTATTTTATTGATTTTTCTCTATGCCTTTGGTGTTTCGCTCGACTTAGATCATCTGAAAATCGGCCTTGTTTTGGAAGATACAGCCCCTGATGCGATCAGCTTTTCTCGTTCATTTATCGATTCCCGCTACTTCGATGTGACGATCGCGCGCGATCGGAGGGAGCTGCTCGATGATATTCAGAGAGGAGCGATTAGGGGAATGGTCGTTGTTCCTTCTTATTTCAGCCAATTCCGCAACCGTCCGGACCAGGTTACTCCTATTCAAGTTATTGCCGATGGTTCAGAGACCAATACCGCAAATTTTGTTCAAAATTATGTGCAAGGCGCCTTCCAAAACTGGTTAACACAGGAGGGAATCAGTTCAGACTTAAAAGGACAGCCTCGAGTTGGGATTCAGTCGCGCTATTGGTACAATGAAGAATTAGAAAGCCGGAATTTTTTGCTGCCCGGCTCGCTTGCGATCATCATGACGTTGATTGGCATTCTCTTAACCGCACTTGTCGTTGCAAGAGAGTGGGAAAGGGGAACGATGGAGGCTCTGATGTCGACACCGATTGGAATTATCGAACTGATCGTTGGAAAAATCACCCCCTATTTCTTCCTCGGACTTCTTTCGATGACGATCTGTTTTTTGGGCACCGTTTTAGGGTTCCAGGTGCCCTTTCGAGGCTCTATTTGGGTTTTAGGGATTGTGACGACAGCATTTCTATTTTCCGCCCTTTCACTTGGCCTGATGATCTCAACTTTGGGGAAAAATCAGCTTGTCGCTTTCCAGGTTTCTGTGATTGTCGGTTTTTTACCAGCCTATATTTTATCGGGATTCCTTTTTGAGATTTATAGCATGCCGCTTTGGATCAGGGGATTGACTTATCTTATGCCTGCGCGCTATTTCGTGACATGCCTTCAAACGCTTTTTCTTGTAGGAAATGTGTGGAAACTGATTTTTTGGAATATTGTTCCCATGATCGTGATCGGATTGGTTTTTCTCCTGATTACGGCGCGCAAAACCGTTAAACGTTTGGACTAGCATGTGGCATCGAATCTTATCACTGATCGTTAAAGAGCTGCTCGGCGTGTTACGGGATCCTAGAGTGCGGATTTCGCTACTCTCGCCTCCGCTTGTCCAGCTTTTGATTTTTACATTTGCTGCCACTTTAGACGTTAAAAATGTGCCGATTGGAATTCTCAATCGTGATAACGGAGAACAAGGGTTTGAACTTGTACAACGCTTTCGAGGAGCGCCCACTTTTACCCGCATCACTCATCTACAAGCCGTTGAAGAGATCGCGCCTTTCTTAGATCAACAAAAAGGGGTGATGGTTGTCTCACTCGATCAACAATTCTCTCGCAACCTCGATGCGAAAAAACCTGCTGAGGTTCAGTTGATCGTCGACGGGCGTAAATCTAATAGTGCGCAAATCGTTGTCGGCTATGCCACCACGATCATCAACCAATTCAATGACGACTATGCAGCAGAAGCGGAAATTTATCAGCAAAATGTACGCCTTATTCCTCGGAATTGGTTCAATCCTAACCTTTTATATTATTGGTACAACATCCCTTCGCTTGTGACGACGCTCTCTATGCTCACTTGCTTGATCGTTACCTCGATCTCCGTTGCGCGTGAGAGGGAGTTAGGGACATTCGATCAACTTCTCGTCTCGCCTCTCCTTCCGGTTGAGATTTTGATCGGTAAAATTGTGCCGGGAATTATTATAGGGGTATTTGAGGGGCTACTATTGATGTCGGTAGGTGTTTTGGGGTTTGGCGTCCCGTTTACAGGGTCATTCTTATTAATCTTATTCAGCTTGCTTATTTTTATCAGTTCAATAGGTGGTGTTGGGCTTTTTATGTCCTCTCTCTGTTCCACCCAGCAGCAGGCGATGCTCGGGACGTTTATTGTGATGGTGCCTTCGGTGATGATCTCGGGATTTGCAACGCCCATCGAGAATATGCCGGTGTGGCTTCAGTACTTTACCTATGTCATTCCGATGAGATATATGTTGATCATCTCAAAAGGAATATTTTTAAAGAATATCAATGCATCTATTGTGATGCATAACATCTGGCCGCTCGTTTTGATCGCATGTTTCACTTTAACGGCGTCAGGGTGGTTTTTTCGGAGGAGGCTTGAATGAGGAATTGGATTTGGATTTGTCTCTTGCTAACCGGCTGTATGGTGGGGCCAAATTATACCCCGCCTGACAACTGTGTTCCTGACACATGGACAAGCGATCCTTGTTGCGAGGGGAGTGTGCCATGCGCTTGGTGGGAGCAATTTAATGATCCCTTTCTCAATCGCTATATCGAGATGGCAGCTTACCACAACAACGATATTCTCACGGCAGATGCCACGATTTATCAGGCGAGAGCGCTTAGGCAGGTGGCTGCCTCTTCTCTTTTTCCTTGGGCTTCGCTCGATTCGAATGCTTCAAGAACCTATTTCAGTAAGAACGGTCCTGTTTTTAGCATTGGTACAGGTGCTACAAGCGGAACGACAGGATTGCCATTTCAACTCCAAGCACCTCAACTTCAAAACATCTTCACCTCTCTGATCGATGCCTCTTGGGAGATCGATTTCTTTGGGAAGATACGGCGTGGGGTCCAAGCTGCCGATGCGAATATCGGGAGTGCAATCGAGCAGAGAAATGGCGTCCTGATCAGTGTTTTGGCTGAAGTTGCGCGCAACTATATCGATTTAAGAAGCGCGCAACAAAAGGGAGTGCTCATTGAAGAGAATATCTGTCTGCTCGAAAGCGAGAGGTCTATTGTACAAAAGCAATGGGAAAAAGGGCTTGTCGATAGAATCACTTTAGAAACAGTGGAAGCGCAGTTAGCGGCGTTAGAAGCGACACTTCCTCCTATTTGCTCTGAGATCTATCAATATATCTATGCGCTTTCAGTCTTAATCGGGACGTTTCCGGAGACATTAGCAGAAGAGCTGCTCCCTATTTATCCTTTGCCGCAGCCGCCTCAAGAGATCGCCTGTGGTCTGCGTTCAGATATCGTTCGCCGCCGTCCCGATGTGCGTCAGGCAGAAAGAGAGTTGGCTGCAGCGACAGCAAATATAGGCGTAGCGGTGGCTTCCTTTTTCCCATCGTTTACCCTATCTGCTGATCTTGGGCTTCAATCTTTGAAGCTTAGCAATTTTTTCCAAGCACACAGTAAAACGTGGGCGATCGGGGCGTCTAGTTCGCTTCCGATTTATCAAGGGGGGAATCTCGTTGGCAACCTGCGCTTAAGCGAGGGACAAGCGATGGCTGCTGCCTACACATATCAGCAGACAGTCTTGAATGCTTTGCAAGAGGCTGAAGGTGCGTTGATTGCGTATCGAAAGGAAGTAGATTCTTCCGATCAGCTTAGGCGAACCGTTGAAAAGTATGGGGCGATCGATCATTTGACAGCTGAGAGGTTTCGCAAAGGTCTTGTCAGCTTAACAGATGTGATCGATAGTGGGCGGCAATTAAATACAGCAGAGCAAAATGCGCTAGATAGCGATACAACAGTTCTTCTCGACCTCGTCACACTCTATAAGGCATTAGGAGGTATTTAAGGTATATTTTTATTAAATCTGGAAAATATGATCGCGCAAATTAGAGCCAATCCAAAAATGAGCATGCTAGTGCCGACAAAAACACTCGTTATCCATATTTCTGGTTGAGGGCGTATAACCCAGATAGAGAAAGTAAAACAGAGCGTGAGTATACCACTTGCCAGAGAGCCAAAGAGAAGCCACAAGAGGCTTTCTATAAAAGAAATACGCCCTTCTCATCCTATGGAAGTATAGATTTGGCATGCATGAATTTTTTTTATGCTGCTTCTAATTCTCTTTCCTCATAAGTGATTGAATGTTGTTTGTTTGACATGATTCGGGTGCGCTTCCACATCACGTCCAGCTTCTGCCGCTGTTCCTCAGTCAAGTCGTGAAGGATGAAAAAACAGTCCCTGTTGCGTGAAAAGGCTGCTTTGGTCCAATTCGCTGATCCGTTTACAAGCAATTTTCCATCAACGATCATACACTTATGATGCAATAACTTCTGACCACTGCTTAAATAGACGGCAACCCCTGAATTGACCAGGCTTTGTGTCGCTTTCTGACCGACCCCGTTTGCTTGTCCATGGTCGAGAATAACTTCCACCGATACACCACGATTGTGTGCCGCGATTATTGCGTCTGTAAGCTTGGGGTGCGTCCACGTAAACATCGCGACACGTATTGTCTTTTCTGCCGTATTGATCAACTGAAGCAGGCGAGGAAGTCCTTCCTTGTTGTCTCGTGGTAATGTCCAAAATTCAAATAACTGCCCACCGATTTTAAAATTGCGTGTAGGACGCTCTTCAACAATTGTTTGAGAAAGCTCAGGGCTTATCACCGAACCGACAAGGTTGTCGTGCAAACGGAGCGACTCAGTTGTAAAATTCGCCGAACCGATCCACACCCTTTGTTGATCGACAACTAAGATTTTTTGGTGCATTAACCCGCTCATTTCCATAGGAATTCGTTTAATAGAGCGGAGCTTTTTAAATCCCTTTTGTGGCGTTGAAGTGTCATGAACGACTTTGATGTCTACACCTTCTTTAGCCTTTTTGTTGAGCGCTTGGATCACTTGCTCATCGTTTAAAGAGTACATGACAAGATAAATGGAATCGTTTGCTCCTTCAATAGCATGAAGATAGGTTTTTCTAAGATCATCATGAGCCGCTGATGCGAAGAGTTGAACGGGCTCATTTGAGGAGGGGATAGGACGTTCTTGAAAATAGAGAAAGATTCCAACTAGAAGAAGAGAGAAGAGATAGCGTAGTTTTTTGGCCGTGCGTTTGGACATGTTTCCTTAAAATCTAAAAAAAAGTAATAATAAGGTAAGGGAATTTTTAATTTGTGTCCAACATTATGCGGCTTATTAATACTAAAACATCAAAATCGTTAGTCGAATTTCATGACGACAAAACGATTATTTATAACAAATTTTTAGAAAGTGAAATGCGGTCGATAGGCATTCCTGTTCCGCATGGCCTTAGGGGAGTGTATCATGGAAAAGATAGTGTTCACTTAGGCGATACAGAATTTCAACAAGCTTTCAAAGAGATCTACTATCTAACGGCTATGGATACTGTGCTTTTCCGCTGGGAAGAGTGAACGACTATGAAACATGGGCGGCTTCACTTTCTCCCATCTCCAAACCTTCCGGAAAATACCGTTTCCAGTTCTCAGTTACAAGCTGAGATGTTTCCCGATCACACAAAACCTCAGGAGGATAGGACTCTTTCATTCGCGCGTCAATTAGGATAGGACCGCTGAACACCAGATGGTTGCGTACGATTCGGCTTTTTGCGTGGATGTCAGCCGCAGGTTCAAATCGGGTGAAAACTGTCCATAAAAAGGCAGCCTCGTTTTTGAGGGTCTTTTCGACATCATCGACCAAAATGACAAGCGGCCACTCTTTTAGGCCGGGAAAATCTAATAGCTCTTCACTGTATTCTCCCTCAACAACAAGACAGCCGGGAGAATAGGGGCGGATTTTGGTGATTTGAGGAGGCTGGCCTCCATGATATGTTCCGGGAAGATCCCGTTTTTTCTCACCTATCCCAAGCATGACTCCACGCGACCCTTTATTGAGTTCAGGCCCTGTGTAGTCTAGGGTGTCGAGAGAGAGATTAGAGAAAATAAAGAGGTCAGTTTCCGGTGAAAACCGCTCTAACACTGTAGTGAGAAGGGTGCGAAAATCGCGCAAATCAACCGGTTGGTCTGTTAAGAGTAGAAATTTCGTTAAAGAAAGTTGTCCCTCTCCCAAAATACGGAAGGCCGATGTCATACACTCGCGGTAAAACCGCTCTTGAACCACAGCTGCAGAGAGTGAGTGAAAGCCCGTTTCACCGTAACTCCATAGATCTTTGACTCCCGGCATCACGATGGGGAAGAGAGGAGAGAGCAGCTCTTGGAGATAGTCTCCGATATAAAAATCCTCTTGGCGCGGTTTACCTACGACTGTCGCAGGATAAATGGCCCCTTTTCGATGGTAAAGGGCATCGCATTCAAAAACAGGAAACTCATGCGCCCAACTGTAATAGCCGTAATGGTCGCCAAATGGACCCTCCATACGGCGCGTATGGGGTTGAGCTTTCCCGACAAGAGCAAATTCGCATTCGGAAATTAAAGGATGGGGTGTGTGAGGGGAAGAGGCGACGTCGAGTTTTTTCCCTTGCATCAAGCCCGCAATGAGAAGTTCAGGCACATTTTCAGGGAGAGGAGTAATCGCACTTAAAATAAGAGCAGGTGGGCCTCCGATAAATATCGTGACGGGAAGTGGCTGATTTTTCTTTTCAGCTTGGAGGTAGTGGAATCCTCCACCTTTTTGAATCTGAAAGTGCAAACCGGTCTCTGTCGCGTTATACCGTTGAATCCGATACATGCCGAGGTTGGGAGGGCCGCCCTCAGGTGGCTCCGTATAGACAAGCGGTAGAGTGATAAAATGGCCGCCATCAAGAGGCCATGTTTTGAGCATAGGGAGCTTTTCGAGATCGGGTGGATTCTGACAGTTTTCAAGAATCGGCCCACTTTTTCGGCGCTTGGTTCCTAAATGGAAAAGGCTTTTGAGAGTGCTGCGCTTTTCCCATAGCTTTTGAAAGCTCGGCGGCATATCCGAGGTCATGAGCTTGATGAGTTCAGCAATTGTCTTATCGGGCTGATTGGGGAAGGCGAGATCAACGCGTTTGCGGGAGCCAAAGAGATTGGTAACAACAGGAAAAGGAGAATTTTTTACGGAGTGAAAAAAAAGAGCAGGGCCATCGGCAGCGGCTACACGTCGGTGAATTTCAGCGAGTTCAAGATTAGAGTCTACCTCATGATGAACATCGACAATTTCTCCTGACTCTCTTAGTCTTTGAAGAAATTGTCGAAGATTCACATTTGGAGGCATTTAGATTTTTTGTCCTTGTGCTCTCATCTCGCGAATCACAGTGCTTAAGCCGCGCTTATCTATAGTGCGCATCGCCGCAGTAGAAAGGCGGAGCGTGACGAAACGGTTTTCATCTGTAAACCAGAATCTTTTTGTAACTAAGTTAGGGAGAAAGCGCCGTTTTGTTTTCCCAGTGATATTGAGACCGATCCCTTTCTTTTTCTTAGCAATCCCTCGAATGGTGTAAGATCTTCCACGCTTAGGGGTTCTGCCAGTTACTTGACACTTCTTTGACATTATTAAACTCCATAGTTGAATTGAGAAAAGACTATACCACTCTGGCATCTATCTTGCAAGTGTGTTCAATATGGAAAAAATAAAAGTTGATTTTGCAGTCGTCGGATCGGGTCCTACAGGGCAAACAGCCTCAATTCAGGCAGCAAAGCTAGGTAAATCGGTCGTTATTATCGAAAGAGGTATTGCTCCTGGTGGAAATTGCCTTAACTCAGGCACGATCCCCTCAAAATCGCTGCGTGAGGCGATCATCGATCTCACCCGATACAATGAAAGAAGTTTTTATGGGTCGAGCTGTCTGAGGGAAGTGACAATTTTTGATCTTAACTATCGCCTATCTACTGTATTGGAAGGGGAACGGGCGATCATCCTGCGTCATTTTAAAAAGAATAATATACGGTATTTAGAGGGAGCTGCGCGATTTGAGTCGCCTAATACTTTAATTGTTAGCGGGGAAGGGGGAGAGCCGCTTTATCAGATTTCTGCAGACAAAATTTTAATCTCAACAGGTTCTGAACCTCGCAATCCGATGGATATCCCCTTTGATCTGGAAGTGATTCTAGATTCGACACGGCTTCTTTCCATCGATAAGGTTCCCGATACGATGCTCGTCCTTGGAGGGGGAGTGATCGGATCGGAATATGCGAGCTTCTTTGCTGCCCTTGGTACCCACGTCAAAATTCTCGATAAAAGGGATCGGCTTTTGCCAGGACTTGACGCTGAAATTGGGACGCATCTTCAAGTCGGCCTAAAAGAGTTTGGTTTGGAATTCATTCCATTTAAAACACCCAAAAGCATCTTTCGCCTGAAAGAAGGGGGACGTGTAGACTGCGAAGATGGAAGTTCCTACGAGGCAGATGTCGTTTTGTATGCTCTAGGAAGAGAGGCGAACGTCAAAAATCTAAATCTCGATGTGACGGGCATTCAGCTTAACGAGCGAGGCTATATTCCTGTAAATGAGTATTTTCAAACATCAACGTCTCATATTTATGCTGGTGGAGATGTCATTGGATTCCCGGCGCTTGCTTCGACAAGCATGGAACAGGGAAGGCTGGCGGCGAGGCATGCCTTTGGAGAAAAGACGCATCTCTTTCCAAATTTTTATCCACTAGGCATTTATACAATCCCGGAAATCTCATGTTGTGGCTATACGGAAGAAGAGTTAAAGCAAAAAAACGTTTCCTATGAGGTAGGACGGGCCTATTACTACGAAATTGCTCGCAGCCATATTTCTGGGTCGAGCCACATCGGACTTGTCAAGATCCTCTTCGACCGAGAGTCGCTCGAGGTGCTCGGCGTGCACATTGTGGGAAGAAACGCAACAGAAGTGATTCACATCGGACAGGTCGGCATGTCGTTTGGTGTTAAGCTCGATTATTTTGTCGACCAAGTCTTTAACTATCCTACCTTTGCTGAAGGATATCGCATTGCAGCTTTGAACGGACTCAATAAAGTGAAGGGACATTGATTTAAGAACAGCGAATAGAGTAACATTCCTGTTATGAGCGCTCTTTTCTTTGCAACAGCTGCATTATTTAATAGCCTTGACCCAACTTCCCTTGCACAAACTCTTGCTTATCATGAACTTTACCCAGAACATTCTCAGTCGTTTAAGAGAGCTTTCTCTCTTTTAAACGCGAGTGAGGATGAAGAGATTGATGTCGTTTCCAGTGCTTTGAACAACGCTTCAGAAGAGCTTTCAAATGAGCAGATTACGGTTATTGAAAAGCTAGCAGCGCACTTGCCCAATCGTCAGCTTAAAGGTTATAAGGCCTGTTCTGAGGAAGACGTGAAAGCGTGTCCTTCTGATGAGATCGACTTAGGGGTGGCGCTCCTTCTTTCACAACTCGATGGGCAAGAGGGGGCACATTTCCAGGCGCGCCGCTATTCTGCTATGCTCGATTTAATGGCGCTGCAAATTTTGGCAAAACTCCCACCGAATGCAACTTCTCTGGAAAAGATCCAAGAGACAAATCGCTTTATCTTCGATCAGATGCATTTTCGTTTTCCGCCCCATTCAGTCTATGCTGAAAAAATCGATCTCTACACCTTTTTGCCTTCGGTGATGGACAATCACTTGGGGGTTTGCTTGGGGGTGACAGCGCTCTATTTGGCTATAGCCCAGCGGATCGATTTGCCGCTTGAAATCATCACGCCCCCCGGCCATATCTATGTGCGTTATCGAGAAGGAGAGCGGATTATCAACATTGAGACAACGGCGCGCGGTGTCGATATGCCGAGCGAGACGTATCTGAGTGTGAATACCCGTAGTTTAACTCAGCGTACGCTTAAAGAAGTGATTGGGATGACGCACTTTAACCAAGCCTCAACCTATCTTCAAACACGTGAGTATGATAAAGCTGTTGCGGCCTATGAGAAGGCGCTTCCTTACATGCAAGAGGACGCTCTTTTAAAAGAGCTGCTTGGGTATACGTATCTCTTTACCGGGAAAAAGGAAGCGGGGGAGCGGCTATTACATGAAATCGAGGGGACCATACCTGAATACGCTGTAGCGAGACTAGGGATTGTGGAAGATTATTTAGCCGGAAAAGTGGGACTTGAGGGGATTAAAGCGATCTTTTCGCGTGTCGACGAGACACGTGATTCAATCATAGAGAAACAGCACGAGCTATTGGG
Organism: uncultured Chlamydiales bacterium; assembly: GCA_963748195.1. GTDB lineage: Bacteria > Chlamydiota > Chlamydiia > Chlamydiales > JAAKFR01 > JAJACP01. The sequence continues at coordinate 50,242 of CAVVHU010000002.1, forward strand.
GATTTTAGAGGAGCATCCCGAATTTCGGGAGGGATTGCATCAGCTTGCGGTGACCTGGGTGCAGCTTAACCGTACAAAAGAAGCGCTTAAAGTTCTAAAGGAGTATGAAGCGATTGATGCAGAGAATCCCGTGACCGCTTACTACTTAGCAGTACTGCACGGTGAGCGGCATGATTATAAGAGTTGCTGGCAATACCTCAAGCAAGCTGAGAAGCTGACTGCAGAGCGTGATTTTTCCCCTAGAGCACTACGCGATCTGAGAAGGACTTTAACACTTCACTGCCCGGAGCCTTAATGCTGCCTCAAATCCAAAAGATCGATCTGTCCTTTATCTATTGAGTTGTAAGGATCTTTTGGACAAGAGCCGGCAAGCAGAACCCCTTCATCGTATTTCAATATAGTGGAAACTCTCCCGGGAAAGGAAAAGATTGTTTTCACGGATTTTGGGGTTCTCACATCCCAAATTTTTACTGTTGCATCTTCTGCGCCGCTGGCAAAACAGGTGGTATTTAGATTTGCAATGCACCATACTCTGTTGTCACTTCGTATTTTGCTTTTATGTTCCCAATAGGTGCGTACTATCTCACCTTTATTGTAATCGACAACCTTGACAGATCCATCAAAGCTTGCTGCTGCTAATAGATTCTGATTGCATTCAAGTCGGGCAATTGACGCAATATGTTCTCTATTGCCTTTTGAAAGATAATACGGTTTTTTTTCTGACAGTAACGGTTTTCTATCGATGAAAGTATTCCTATTGAGAGTATCGTCTTGCCAAGACCACGCTTCTAGCGTAGATCCAATCACAACAAGCATGCTGTTTGAAGATAAAGGGTCAATACAATATACCCAGTCGTTATCGTGAGCTTTATAATGCCAAGCTAGACGGGATGTTTCTGTATTCCATAATTGGATAAAGCGCGGTGTTCCTGTGAAAATAAACTTAGGATCATCTTCAAATGCTTGAGTCACACAATTGATGCGCGCTTTGTTTCGCTCTTTACTGTTCGTTTCATTTCTCGCATTAGGAGATGGATTATAACGCCAACTCGACAACTCTTTTCCTTCTGAATCCCATTGTGAGAGCCATCCATCCCGGGTTCCCGAGATCCACGTTCCATCGCTCAAGCCGCTTAAAGCCGTATTCCAGTATTTATATCCACGAACTTGCTTATCGATATGAGCCACAACAGAGCCTTTAGAATCCCAGATCTTCATAGAAGCATCTTTTGATCCTGTTACAATTTCTTCTGATAGAAGTTTGATCATCCCATGTATATCGTCCTCATGCGCTCTTTTTATCAGCTTTGGGAAAGAGAGAGGGGGGAGAGGAGTCTGTGCATCGTCATTCGCTTCGTCCTTCCCATTCCTAACCTCTGTTGTGCTATCATCATTTGTACGATAGTGTTGTTGTATGCGCGCTTTAAGTTCAGAACATGAAACATAGTCTGTAATGTCTATCTTGTCATGAGGACATCTTAATTGTGCTCTTTCTACAACCCTTCTTTCAAATAAGTGTCCGCATAGAGAAAGCACAGGATCTGTCATGACCCTGCCTGTCTTGGTGCAGAGAAAGGCCTGAGGAAGAGATGATGGGGCATGAGCAGCATTGCTTGCCCAGGATGTTGCAGCCATGGAGTTACCTTTTCAGTTGAATTTCGATTGCAAGAACACCAAATTGTCTTGCTTTTTCAGGGTATCTAGGGATTCTGTCATAAATTGCAACACCCTCTTGAAGAGAATGTACGTTCGGAAGACATTTTTGAACCCCTTCAACTTTAAGCATATCGCCGAAGGAAGAGTAAGATCTAATTGCAGTAATCACACAATTCGCTTCACCCGTTTGATTAAAAAAGCGTATTTGATCACCAACTTTTAAGTTTCTCATCATTCCGCTATTGATACGCCCCTCAATCGTTTTTAAACCTCTGCTGATTTGCGATAAATAAGGGTTTTTCAATGGAATAGAATGGGTTTTGGGTTCTCTTTGAGGTTGTATATCATGAGCAAAAGTTGCGCGAGCCCTTTTGAGTTCAGCTTCTTGGGGATGGTTTGGTTCTGCCGTTCTTTTTGTTCCTCTATTGGCTCGTTCTCCCGTACCGTTAGAACTTTCTTGAAGTGGCCGATGCATTAAGCGAATGTTTTTTTCACCTTGCCATACTCGGGCAGTTTTGAAAGATTGACTAGTCAGTATTGGATAGTAGCCCTGATTGCCAATAGTTTTTGTATATATTCCATCTGCATGCTTAGCTCTAGCTACTTCAATTGCGCGTTCTGTTAGTTTGCTGGATTCATCTCCGATCTCTCCATCTTGGTTGAGAAGCACAAATGCACGCACAGCCAAACATTTGCCAATACGAGGATATTGGTCGTCGAGACTATTTTTATAAACGAGCGCACCTATAGGCAGATTTTCCTTTATCAGTACTTCGATCGTTCGATTTTGTCTTTGAGCGATTTTATCGAATTCTTCAGTAGGATTCGAAAAGTCAAAATCTTTTGACTCTTTTAATTTCTCCATCACGGTGTTGTAATAAGGCGAAGAGGATGAAATTTCGAGAAATCGAGGGGCGGCTGATACCCCCGCGCTTGCGCTTGCCATAAGTTGCTCCTAAAATATATTTTGAGCTCTGAATATAGTTCATTAGCTCTTTGAAAAAAAGTTGTTTCCTTGTTTCTGTTCTTGGTATCTATAAACGCAAATCTCGGAAATAAAGCGCCGCACTGTGAGAAGATTCACTCACACCAGTAACTAAGGTGTGTTCGCTTAAACTCAACATCGATGTCACTTGCCCTGGATTCTGAATTGTCTTGATACTTGCAGCCTCGCGGGTATCCCATAATTTGATTAGGCTATCTTCTGCACAGCTTGCAAACCTGTGCGGCCCTAAACTTTCGATTGCCCACACGCGTTTCTCATGCTCATGCCAGTCTGCTACAATTGAGCCATCGCCGGCGTCCATCACTTTAACCGATCCACCAAAGACAGCTAGGGCAAAATGGTTATCCTGACCTACCACAGGCTTCAAAGATGAGATGAATGGTCTCTGCCCTGTATTGTTTTTCTTTCCTTCCTGAAGAATCGTGGTTCCTGAAAACTCCTTTCCCCTTCTTTGGATCAGATCGATGCGCCCTCCAATGACAGTTAGCATACGATCTGCGCTCAATGGATGAATACAAAAGACCCAGTCATTGGGATCTACTTTTGTTATTGAGGTTGTCCTTCCAGCGACCCAGTTGTATTCACTTATCATGGTTGGAAGCCCAACAAAGAGGCTGTCTGATCCAATACCAAAACAGTTAACCCTTTGTTTATTGTACTGTTTGCTAATATGCTCGCGACGATTTGGAAGTCTTGGCATAATATTTCTCACATGCTCGCCCTCAGTTGTCCAAATCGAAACTTTTCCGCTTCTTAAACCGCTTACCCAGTAATCATCATTGATAACAGCTGCAGCAGTTACCCAATCGCGTTCTCCGGCACATGTAGGTTCAACCTCATGAACTGTTTTGACCTTGTTTCCTTCCTTATCCCACTTATAGAGGCAGTTATCTTCTGAACCGCTAGTAAACGTGCCGTCTGAGAGGGGAATAAGGGTATGGATTCTGCCTAAATGGGCATCGACAATACGACCCAAAAGTCCCTGAGATCTCGAGTCTCCCTCCGCTGCGGTTAATGCGCTCATCTGTAGAGTTAACGAGCGAACACTAGTAGCAGCCTCTTCAATTCGATGAGGGCATGCAAGGAGATACTCAGTGACTCCTTTTTGGTAGCGTCCCTTCCATTCATGTTTTATGGTAAAGCCCTTTTTCTTTAAAAAATGCGAGAGAGTCCTGCCGGCTTTCACTTACAGTAAGATGTACGCCTGTATACTCAACACTTAGAGCTGCGACTTCCTGCCACAGCTTGTCAACGAGCAATGAACCTAGTCCTCTGCCGGAATTTTTAGCAGACTGATCGATAAATAAAGACTTCACCTCAATGCTTCGGGAAACACCAAACTTAGCGTATTCATCGGAGGGTTCTGTTTTAAATTGGAGAACGCCAACTGCTTCTCTTTCCTCATAAAGCAAAAAGCAACGACGGTCTTCGCTTCTGCGTATTTGATCGATGGCTTTTTCTTGACTACCATATAGCGGCTCTAAGATACGTCTAAAGATGCTGGAAACGACATCCATCCGCTTTTGGTATCTTCCTCCAACTTGATAAAATTTTCGTTTCTGTTCTGGGGGATTATATAATCTTATGGATGAGAGCGTTCTTTCTGCTACTGCTGCCATGTGGTGCTCCTGTGATCAGATGAAAATAATTTTAAGTAGGAGGATTATTGGTTTTCTACGATTTAATTTAAATAAAATTTATAGAAAAAATATTAAAACCTAACAATTTGAAGGTGTGTTGGTTACAATGTCTTGCAGGAGATAAAGGCCAAAGCAGATAGGACCTAAAATAAGGGTTGTAGTGATGACTTTATGCATATTAATAACGTGAGTTGCGCCGAGTATTCCAACAACAATTGCTGCCACAAGTACGGCAGCAAGAATCATTTTAGAACTGCATGAAGTGCCTTCATTTGCTGGAGTAGCCATATCTGTGGAAGAGTGCATAGGATCTGTTTGTATCGTTTCCGGGGCTATAACAAGACTTTCCGTCACCTCAGTTAAGTAGGTAATTTGTCTCAATTGATCTTGGAGTGGATCGTTTGGCATTACCCCTGGCAATGGTCCATAATCTGTGACAGACCCTTCTAATGGTATTTTTTCTTCACACTGATCCTTCCAGATGCCTTCTGCTTCAACTAAACCATATGTATGCCCTTCATAAGTGACTCTACCAGTTTCTCTCCCCGCTAAGTGAAAATGGAGCTGCACAAAAGGGTCCTCTATATTTTCAATGCGACAAGCTGTTAAGGGGAAAGTCATGATAATTCTCTGTTTTTGAAGTGATTATAATGAATTTCTTAACTCGTATCAACAACATAGGTTGCGGCAGGCATAACGCAAAAAGCAACCACCCATGAACGTCAGTGCCGTCATTTAGCAACAGCTTCTTTTGATTTTTTTAGATAATAATGCAGAAAAGACTATCACAGGAGGTGTAAAAGTTAGAGTAGATGCTGAAACAGTGTTGATGGGGATTACTCCGGCAAATCCAAGCACTCCAATAACAAAGAGAGTCGTCAGGACTGCTAATGCAACGATTTTAAGTGATAAAGAACACGATTCTTTAATTCGGATTACCCTTCTGACGGGTAAGACTGGTCTTGTCAATCCCGGGTGATTTTCTAATAGGAATGGAGGGGGAGTCGAGTGGATGGAAAAACGGAATGGTGTATAATCGCGATACAACTCTTTGTGAACCCAAGACAAAGGTCTAGGCCTTTGATCGAAGAGGTACCTTAAGGTATGTTGGTCAACTTTTGGGAAAGCAAGATGCTCTAGGTAGCGTTCACTTGTTTGAGATTCCCTGCCACTTTCTGCATTTGCTAAAAAATGAAAGTGAGGGATTTCTATCTCGCTAATACGATAATCTGTTGAGAGGAAAGTCACGATAACTCTTTGTTTTTGTATCGATTATAATGAATTTGTTAACTCGCATCAACAACACAGGTTGCGGCAGGCATAACGTAAAAAGCAAGCTCCAATCAGGATTGGAATGAATGTCAATGCAGTTGCTGCGATAGCACTCATAGAAATAACCTCTGTATAACCCAATACTCCAGTGAGGCAAGTCAGTACAAGGGCTGCAACAACGAGCACTTTCAAAACTGTGTTGTATGTCGGCTTTTGAATGGAATAGTTCGCTGCGACTATGGGGGGATTTACATTTGTAGGTGTCGTCATCTTAACCTCATTTTTTTGAAGATATGTTACGCTTTTTTTGAATGTTGTCAATTTTCATCTCGCAAATGTGGAGGACGGCGAAGACGCTTTTTCTCAGCAGTGCGTCTTTTTTTTTGTTCTTCAGCCCTTTTCACAGATCTAGGTTTTTTCGTAGGAATCCTTTTAGGTTTTTGGTAACTGAGCTGCTCTAACTTTTGGCGTAATTTAACGAGACAGTCTCTTTTATTGAGATGTTGACTCCGCTCTTTCTGGCTTGTCACAACAATTCCTGTCGCAATATGCTTAAGCCTCACAGCACTATCCGTCACATTGACATGTTGCCCGCCTTTGCCACTCGCGCGGAAAGTGGTTATTTGACACTCCTCTAGGAGTTCTTGATCGCTTTTGGGTAATTTGTGCATTTAATAATAGTAGTATAGAAATAATTTAAAAAAATAGACCAATTTTATCGTTCTGACTATAATTTTCTTTATGGTATCCTCAGTTCCAAATTTACTTTAAAAAATAAAGATTGTTGTTCGAAAAATAACTTTTGCCTAATTTCGTTGGTTTTTATCAAAACCTCATATATAATAATTCTTTAATATGTTGAAGTCATTATGATTCAGGCTATTTGTTCACGGGAATTCTATCAAGAACTCTCAACAACATCGAAGGTTGCGCTCGTTGCGTTAAGCGTCACAGCTATAGCTGCTCTTGTACTTACAGCACTTGGTGGGGCAGGCGTGCTGGGAGCGATCGGAACTCCTGGCTTTATCGGTTCGCTCGCCGCTGGTGGTGCTGTAGTTCTTAGTTCAATCGGAGCACTAATTGGAGTCATTCTTAAAAATTCTCGTGTAGTAGAAGTACGTGATCCTGTAGAAAATGGGCCGGATGGTCCTCCTGTAGATCAACAAGCTATGCAGGCGCCTGCAGATAGAGAAGATCTGCTCCCTAGCACGTTCTCCGGAAATCCAAATGCTCCAGGCGCATCTGTGGTTCAAGAACACCTTTTACTAAATGATCTAGGTCCTCGATTTGAGCCTAACCTTGATACAGATATGGGAAAAATCGGTTCGTATCTTTTTTGTGGCTCTCCTCTTCCCGATGATCTAAATACATCGGCAGTTGCGAGAAATGTTTTGCTAAATAGCGACCCTGACTATTTGCAAGAGTTTCAAAATCTCATCCGAGAAGTAATCTTAACTGAGCACTCTTCTCCTGAAGTGCGTAATCTGTTTGTTTATCAGACTCTCGCGATGCTTCCTTTTGCCTATCCTGAAGAAGGTTTTGAAATTACTATTCCTATTGATGGAGTGAGGCATGCATATACGATTGATAAAAAGTTCGAGCTCACCCCTTCTTGGTTCTCTTCTCCTTTACCCGCTTACGGACTTGTCTCGGATAATGGGCCGCCGATGCTTGTCTTTATGGGGACGACGTATCCCGCGGGGCAAGGGTTTATCGCTTCCGTTCTTTCGGATTTTTCGCCAGGTCTTGAGGTTGGTCATCTTCCATTGTTGATGGGAAGAAAAGAACTCCAAGAATGGCTTAACGATAAAGAGGGTGTGCATGTCACAGGTGCAAGCTTGGGTGGGGCTCTCTCCATTCAGGCGGCAAAGGAATTTAGCGATCACATCGCTAAAGTATATGCTTTTGTTCCACCCGGTGTGAACCCTTGGAATAGATTTACTCCTTCAGAACATATGGAGATAAATCTCTGCTGCCACGATGGAGATATTGTTTCAAAATTAGGATATTTCCCGGAAGGTGACAACGTCAACCTCTACCATATTTCCGATAATGGGAACTTTGTACATGGACGTGTTGTCATGGGTGGAGAGTCAGTGACGATCTTGAGAGGGGATGTCGCCAATGAAAACAGACAAATCTCACGCGGAATCCTAACGGCTTTGCATACAATTTTCAGCCCCATACTTTTTTTGCTCGTGCTTCCATTTCAATTGCTGTACCGGCTTCTTGAAATGTTAGTCAACCTCATTCGCTGCCATGGTTCAGAAGCTGAAGAGCCGCTTACATCACTTTCTTAATCCTTGCAAACCTGATTCGATAATTCTATAATTGCTTGCTGGAAACAGGAGCGAGACTTATGGAAAACTTTTCTGATGCAGCAGGCGGTGCGTTACAAAATGCCTTTCAAAAAGCACAACAAAATCAAAATCCCGAAGTTACTGAAAACCATGTCTTATTGTCATTTCTAGATGATCCTCAAGGTTATTTTCACACGCTTTTAGAGGAGACGGGTGGAGATGTTGAAAAGCTTGGGCGTTCGCTCTCTGATTCGTTACATCATCTTCCTACGTTCACAGAGGGGGGCGAATCGCCAAAAGTTGCGCGCGATCTGCAGTCTCGCATTGTCGATGCGCAAAATTTTGCAAAGGAACTCGGAGATCAGTACGTTTCGAGCGATCATTTTTTATTGAGTTTTTGGAAAGGGGCAGGCGAACCCTTTGCTTCATGGAAAAAAGGTATAAAACTTACATTACAAGATTTAAAGGCAATGATCAAAAAAGTGCGAGGAGATAGGCACATGGATTCACCGTCAGCTGAAGCAGGCATGAAGAGTTTAGAAAAATTCTGTAAAAATTATACCGCCTTGGCAAAAGAGGGAAAACTTGATCCTGTAATCGGGCGGGATGATGAGATCCGCCGCACGATTCAGGTCTTAAGCCGCCGTACTAAAAACAATCCGATGCTAATTGGGGAACCTGGTGTTGGAAAAACAGCGATTGCAGAAGGCCTTGCTCAAAGGATTGTGCAAAAGGATGTGCCGGATTCCTTAATTGATAAGCAATTAGTGTCGCTCGATATGGGAAGCTTGATTGCCGGAACGAAGTTCCGTGGAGAGTTTGAAGAGCGGTTAAAAGGAATTTTGCAAGAAGTCGAGCAAGCAGAGGGAAGAATTATCCTTTTTATCGATGAGGTGCATACTCTTGTAGGGGCTGGTGCTGCGGAAGGAGCGGTTGATGCAGCGAATCTGTTGAAGCCTGCACTTGCCCGCGGAACGCTCCATTGTATCGGGGCAACGACCTTGAATGAGTATCAGAAATATATCGAAAAGGATGCTGCCCTGGAGCGCCGCTTTCAACCTGTCAATGTACCCGAGCCAACATTAGAAGATACGATTGCGATTTTGAGGGGGTTGAGAGAGCGTTACGAAATCTTTCACGGGGTTCGGATCACGGAAACGGCGCTTCATGCTGCTGTTATGCTCTCTAATCGCTACATTTCAGACCGCTTTTTGCCAGATAAAGCGATCGACCTGATCGATGAAGCTGCCAGCTTGATCCGGATGCAACTCGGTTCACGTCCTTTACCCATCGATGTGAAAGAGCGAGAACTCGCTTCCCTGATCGTAAAACATGAAGGGCTAAAGCGGGAAGAGTCAGCAAAAAAAGAGAGTGCCGAACTTGAGAAAAAAATCGCAAATGTGAAAGAAGAGCTCGCAGCATTAAAACAGAGATGGGATCAAGAGAAAGAGATCCTTGTCACCTTAAAAGATAAGAAGAACAAACTCGAGCAGATGCGTTTTCAAGAGGAAGAGGCTGAGCGGGTTGCGGATTATAATAGAGTGGCTCAGATCCGATATAACGATATACCTGCCTTGGAAAAAGAGATTGAGGAAGCGCAAGAAGCGCTTTCGAAAAAAGAAAATCGCCTTTTACAAGAAGAGGTGGATGAGTCTTTGATTGCCCAGATTGTCGCCAAATGGACAGGAATTCCAGTACAAAAGATGTTAGAAGGGGAGGCTGAGAAGCTGCTTCATCTTGAAAAAGAGTTAGAGAAGCGCGTTGTAGGACAACCTTTTGCAGTAGCTGCCGTCAGTGATGCGATCCGCGCTTCGCGCGCTGGGCTAAACGACCCCAATCGTCCGACCGGCGCTTTTCTATTCTTAGGTCCAACCGGGGTAGGAAAGACAGAACTAGCAAAAGCATTAGCGTTGCAACTTTTTAATAATGAAGAGGCGATGATCCGCCTGGATATGTCGGAGTATATGGAGAAGCATACAGTTTCGAAATTGATTGGATCGCCTCCCGGCTATGTCGGTTACGAGGAGGGAGGCCAACTCTCTGAAGCGATTCGCCGCCGTCCTTATGCAGTTGTGTTATTAGATGAAGTTGAGAAGGCGCATCACGATGTGTTTAATATTCTGTTGCAAGTCTTTGATGAAGGACGTCTTACTGATAGTAAGGGGCGCCGTATAAACTGCAAAAATGCGCTTTTTATCATGACTTCTAATTTAGGGTCTGAGCAACTCATGGAGTCGATGGAGGCAGGGCGAATAAGTCTATCTAAGGAAGCTGTGCTGGCTTTAGTCGATCCTGTACTCAAGCGTCATTTTCGCCCAGAGTTTCTAAATCGGCTTGACGAGATTCTCCCATTCTTACCACTGCAGGAAACTGAAATGAGTAAGATTGTCGAAATTCAGATGCAGCGGGTTGTTCAAAGGTTGAGTGAGCGGATGATCACCCTGAAATGGGATGAAACTGTCACTCATTTTCTTGCAAAAGAAGGGTATGATCGCGTATTTGGCGCTAGGCCACTTAAGCGTTTGATTCAACACGAGGTTGTCAATCCGCTTTCAAGAGCTTTGCTAGAAGGAAAATTTGCCTCAAAAAGCACGATTGTTCTTAAAGTAGAAGGGGAACATATCGCGTTTCAATCGAAATAAATTAATCAGATGCAGCAGCGCTTAAGTTAAGTGTTGCTGCACAATCCTTACACTAAGACTTTTCTATTGGAGTAAACTTACCCACGTCCTAGCAGCATTCGCATTTAGCGCACGTGTTGCTGCTGCAGTGTCTCTATGAGCTCCAGCAGTAAATTGACCATACTCAGAAGAAAAAGATGAAGAGGAGCTTCTCGTTGGAGTGAAACCGGCGGAAGGAGTACTAGGCGTACTTGGTTGCAGCTGGGCGGAACTCAATGAAGGGGGTGTCTGAAACCATTCTAGGGGGGGCACGCGAACAGGATTGAAAGACGAACGGTTTGAAGCTGTAGGAGGGCTATCGGGTACACCAACAGGATTGAAAGACGAACGGTTTGAAGCTATAGGAGGGCTATCGGGTACACCAACAGGATTGAAAGACGAACGGTTTGAAGCTATAGGAGGTCTATCGGGTACACCAACAGGATTGAAAGACGAACGGTTTGAAGCTATAGGAGGTCTATCGGGTACACCAACAGGATGTGAGGGAGGTACTCTACTGAATGTTGAGCGTTGGTGATGATTTCTAGGAGAAAAAACTCCCCAGTCTGGAGCTGTATTGGGGTCAAAGGAGACGCCAGCTCCTACAGGCGCGTATTGTGGAGTATCCGTTCTGCAGCAAGGTGTACAGCTGCAGGCAAAAAGCGAAAAAAGAGCCGCGCTTGCAACAGCACATCCGATACCATAGCCTGTTCCTAATGAATAAAAAGAGAAAACCGACCCAATCGCAAGCAAAATAGTACATGCGACCATTGTGATCGCAGCAGCTTTTTGTGATGAGCTCATCGGAACTTGTGGAGAGCTCCCTCTAGATGGATAACAACTAATCATGCGTTGAATGATACATTAAAGTCTAATTAAGACAAATAATAATTACCTAAGAATATCAAGCATCGCATGGCGAAGGGGAATATGATCAATTATTCTTTCAACTGTAGGCCGGAAACGGTAAGTCCAGTTGGTATCTAAAATTTTTCCTGGTATATTTATCCTCTCGTTGTTGGGATTTTGAGAGACTAATTCTGGAAAAAGAGCTAGATACTCCTGAAGTAGGTTGATATGAAAGAGGCTTGATGAATGGTGGCAATCCCAAAGAATTTCTTTCTGCCGCTCAAGGGTTAGAAAAGGCCTGTAATCCCAACCTTTAAACTCAGAATAGAGCTTGGCTTCTTTTGGAAAATGACGCCACCATAGCTGCAAAGTGTCTGAATCATGCGTCGATACTGTGGACATGGTCATCGGCTGATACTCTGTTATCGGGATAAAGCTCCCATCGGTGTCCCAATTACGCTCCCATCGCATGACTTTAGTTCCACAAATTCCTAAGTCATAAAGGCAATGCTTTACTTCGTCAGGCACAAGTCCCAAATCTTCCCCAATAGGGAGAATGGGGGCTGTTTTGATCATTAGCTCCATCAGTTTGCGCCCATGAGGTATCCATTCGTCTTCGTTAGGCGGGACAAAAGAACCCTCTTTTGCGGGCTTGCCTAGCGGGATCGCCCACATCCGGAAGAAACCGACGACGTGATCGATCCTGTAAAGATGGTAAAGATGGGAAGCGATCTGCAATCTTTCGCGCCACCAATCATAATGTTGCTTCTCTAGTTGCTCCCAGTCATAGATGGGAAATCCCCAGTACTGTCCGTCCCGGCTGTACATATCGGGAGGCGCTCCGGCAGCTTGATGGAGGAAGAAATAATGGCGGTTAAACCACACATCAGCACTGTCGCGACTGATAAGGATTGGAATATCGCCTTTAATAAAAATCTCATGCTGATCTGCAATCCTTTTTACCTCTTCCAACTGCTTGTAGCAAAGGTATTGTAAAAACTCATGAAAGCGGCACGCTTCTTTGTGTTCTTCGAGCAATTCTAAAAATTTAGCCTCTGATGGGCTTTTTAAATGTGTTGGCCAATCTTCCCAGTTTTTCCACAATTGTTCTTCTTTTAGAGCTTTAAAAAGGGTGTAGGGAATGAGCCATTTGTTTTGCTCTACAAATGCACGGTAGTCGGGGTTTTTAGAAAAGTCGTCGTAAACACGAGGTACATATTCGCGAAAAAATGCAAACTTTAACTCGCGCACAATATGATGTTTAATCCGAATCGTGCGGTTCCAGTAGCCGATTTTTGCCAACTTATCCTGATAGTCAGGCACTCGCTCAAGATCGGGTAATGCATACATGCTGATGTGGATAGGATTTAACGCATTAGCTGAGAGGGCGCTGTAGGGACTGGTACCAAGTCCGGTGTCGTTTAAAGGAAGCAGCTGGATCACATCCATCCCGATTTCCTTGCACCATCCAATCATCGGGATAAGGTCCAGATACTCCCCAATTCCACAACTTTTTTCTGAAAGGAGAGAAAAGAGGGGAAGACAGATACCGTGATGGTTGCGTACTCCGATTTTCTCCCATTGCGGGCCGGCAGGTGTTTTTAAAAGGATTTGTTCTAAATTCATTTTACCCTCTTGCTTTTTCTCCCTTTCAGCGATTTAACCCAAACATAGTGTCATTTGCAGGCTTCGGTGTCTCTTCAGTTATCTCAGGAATAGTCTTTTGCTCAAGCGCTTCTTTCCAAGCTAAGGCGTGTTGATGGAAAAGCTGAAGAAAATCGTGTAACTTCTCCCCATTTAAGAAGGCGAGTTTGAGAAACTGGAATAGGATTAACGAGTTGTTTTTTTCACTAAAAGCGAGGGTTCCGCGAGGCGTTTTTGAGGTGCCATTTACACGCATCGCTTGCATAAAGATACTTTCCCGATAGCTTCCTGATTCCAGAACTCCGATTTGTGTCCCGATGAGAATCTGTTCTGCGCTTGTATCAAGGTCGATTTGAATCGAAATCTTAGTGGCTGGAAAATGAATGAGACAGGATTCATGAGTATCTGGGTGTAGTGAGATCCCCATAGACTGTCCTAATTCGTGAATGAGATTTTCAAATGGGTTCATGACTCCTCTTCCTCATCTTCTTCAAGTCTTTCTTCTAGCTCTTCTAAAGATTCTATAATAACAAGCAATAGATCTTGACGATGGCGCAATGATTTATACAAGCGGGGAGAGAGCTGTCGAATTCCATCCCGATATTGCATCAATATGATGATTTTTTCTAAATCATCCAAACTCCCAAATTTTTCAAGTTGTTTTAAGAGTTTTAGTACTGAGGGATAGCGTTCTTCCACAAGCTTGATGAAATCTTTTGCCAAAAGTTCGAAAGAAAGCAATTCATTATAGTCCATTCCATAAGATTCATAGAGGGAACGGATCATTCTCATACGCGATTTAAAATAGAGATAGACCCACAAGATCGATTGTAGATTACGGGTTTCAGTCATCAAACGCATGAGTTCAACTTCTTGAATCGATGGTCCTTTTGATTTTAGGTCAAAGGAGAGCCCTCTGAGAAGAAAATCGACGATCAGTTTTAGCTGGTCAAAGGAGTATTTATTAGATAGCTCTGTAAATAGTGCATTGTGGTTGCGGGGATTTCCGGTGATGTCGCGATAGAGATCTCTGAGTTCTGTAGGGTTTTGGCCTACGCCCTTGTTGTAATAGGACTTGGCGACTGTATCTATATTGCGCCCGGCTATAATCTCACGCCCTTTTAACTCGTTGTGTAGTTCTCTGGCTTTACGGACAGATGCTTGGAGATCGCCTTGCGTCTCTTTTTCAAGATACTCGAGCGCTTCATCAGCAAGTGTTGCGTCGGGAAATTCGCTATTGACATCGTTTAATACTTCTTCAGGCGTTTGCCCTTCTCTAAGAGCGTTGCGAAGAGCACGGAGACGATCGGGAGGGAGCTCCGGGTTGCGCCTGCTATAACTTTCTGCAAGGTCTTCTTCGGCTCTTTTCTCAACACCTTTTATGCGGCGAGGCTCTTCAGTAGGATGTTTTCGTCTGCTTTCTAAGTTTTTGAATTTGTTATGCCGCGACTGTTCACGTTCAACAGCACCCGGGTTGAAGCCCCGTTCGATTTCCTCAACAAAACGCGATTTCGCAGCAATTTGTTGCGCAGCTGTCTGACGAGCTTCTCTCTGAGATGCATCCCGTTCAATCCTTGCCAGATTTACAGGTATTGGATCTGTCATTCCCCTCCAGATCGTTTAATACTGTTATAAGAGCTGAATCCTTCCTAATGGTTGAATCCGAATCTCGGGTAGAACTTCCTGATACGAAACAACAGAGACTTCAGGAAATTCTGTTTCAATTAATTTTCGTACAAAGCGACGCACATCGATGGCTGTAAGCAATACAGGCGGCTGTCCACCGGGCGGTGTAGGCGCCACAGTGTTCCGCATTCCTTTTAAAATCATATTCACGGTATCGGGATCGAGTGCTAAATAGGAGCCTGCAGATGTTTGCTTAATCGCTCCCCGTACCATCTCTTCAATTTCAGGGTCGAGCAGATAGACCGAGAGCGTCGATTGTCCTTGCGAGTATTTGTAACTGATATAGCGTTTGAGCGAGGAGCGAATGTATTCGGTAAGCAGAACGGTATCTTTTTCAGTTTGTGCCCATTCGCTTAACGACTCCATAATTGTGCGTAAATCCTTTATGGAAATCTGCTCTTGTACAAGCCGTTTGAAAATCTCGGTGAGTTTTTGCAGCGGGATGAGACGTGTGACTTCTTTGACAAGGTCAGGGAAGGAGCGTTCCATAAATTCAAGCATAGACCGCATCTCTTGGATCCCAAGAAACTCTTGTCCATTTTGCCTAAAGAAGAAAGAGAGATGGAGAATCACTACCTCAAGAGGCTTCCAATATTTGATGCCCGCTTTGTCCATTATTTCCTGAAAACGGTCTTCTACCCATAGCGAGGGGAGTCCGGCAGCATTTTTATAGGCGATAAAAGGTAGGTTATAGCGGCGCAAGTTTTCTTCGAGTTCATTTGTCAATAGATAGTGTTCGGGTATTTTACCCCGGATGACGGGAACTTCATTCAGCAAAATCGCGTACTCATCTTTCTCAAGAGAGGGGGATTTTGTGCGGACATGCACGCCGGGAAAGCGTATACCTAAATCTTGATAAAGCGCCTGCCGCATGCGAGGAATCAACTCTTCAACGAGGCTGGCAGCTCCCTTAGGTCGTTTTTCAATGAGAAGGGAAAGGCTATCACCTACCTCTAAAATGACAGGCAGGGTCAAAGCAAAGTCTTCTGCCCCGCCGCCCATTATCGCATGCCCTTCTATGTCTGTCTCTACTGCTCCTGGGGCTCCAGCGGCAACGCGAGCTGCGTCTTTTTTCTTTTTGCGCCAGATAGCTATTCCGCTTGTGCCAAGTAAAAAGGCAAAAATCGCAAAAATCCAAAACGGAAACCCTTTGAATGTACCGATTCCAAGGGTGGCGGCAGCAGCAAAAAAAAGAGCGCGGGGTTCGCGTAACAACTGCGTGGAGATCTCACGTCCCAGGTTTGCATCTTTGCGGTCGCTTGAGACACGGGTGGTGACAATACCTGCAGTAAGCGCGATTAAAAGAGAGGGGATCTGAGAGACAAGGCCTTCCCCAATCGAGAGGAGGGTATACACTTTAGCCGCTTGCCCAAGGGTCATTTTATGCATCGCGACTCCGATAATCAAACCCCCGACGATGTTAATGAAAGCGATTACCATCCCGGCGATGACGTCTCCTTTAACGAATTTCATCGCACCATCCATGGCACCGTACATTTCACTCTCTTTCTGAATCATCGCACGTTTTTCCCGAGCTTGATTAGAGTCGATCACTCCGGCACGCATATCGGCATCGATTGCCATTTGCTTACCGGGCATCGCATCCAAACGGAAACGTGCAGCTACTTCCGCAACCCGTTCCGCACCTTTGATGACGACAATGAATTGCACAATCGTAATGATCAAAAAGATCACAAAACCAACAACATAGTTTCCGCCCACAACGAAATGCCCGAAGGCGGAGATGATATCACCTGCATAGGCGTGGAGAAGAATCTGCCTTGTCGCGGAAATCTCAATCCCTAAACGGAAGAGCGTCGTTATCAAAAGAATAGAGGGAAACATAGAGAAGTGGATCGCACTTGGGATGTAGAGTGCGACCATAAGGATGCCCACAGAAGCGGTTAAATTGATGGTAATCAAAAAGTCGATGATAACCGGAGGAACAGGAAGAATGATCATCACAATCAATGCGACCATCCAAACAGCTAAGATAAAGTCGCTTGATCGATTGATTGCGGCGAGCGTAGATTCTCCGCTTACAGCTCGCATTAACATGTTCATGACTCGTTTCATTATTCGCCTTCTTCTACTCCTAGAGAGATAATATAGAGCAGGATCTCTCCTATAGCATCATATGTCGCTTCGGGAATAAATTTATTCACCTCACCTTCATCTAGCAATTGATGTGCCAGTGGGACGTTACGCATGATGGGGATCTGATATTTTTCTGCCTCTTTTATAATACTCAACGCCTGCTTTTCTGTCCCCATCGCAACGATCCATGGAGCTTTATATTTTTCCGGTTCGTATCCAATTGCTACAGCAATATCTTTTGGATTGGTAATCACAGCTCTAGCACGCCTGATATTTGTCGTACCTTCGTCGTAAGCGATTTCCTGTGCAATTTGTCGCCGTCTTCCCTTAATCTCGGGATTTCCTTCAGTATCTTTATATTCTTGCTTTACTTCGAATTTTTCCATTTTCATTTCTTTTGCGAAGTTAAAGCGTTGGTAAACAAGGTCGGCGATGGCAATAATGAGAAAGTAGACTCCGATCCAAATCGCTATTTTGTAGATGATTTTTTTGAACACGACAAGAGAAGCTTCCGGCGGGAGGGCGACAGTGGCTACAAGATCTTCAACGCTGTTTCGGATCGCGAAAAAGAGCAAAACAGCTGCACCAAATATCTTAAAAACAGATTTAATCAACTCGATGAGCGTTTTCATCTTAAATTTCTGTTTGATATTTTCGATGGGATTAAATTTCTTGATATTGGGTTTGAACACTTCTACAGCAAAAGTTGGACCGACAACTAAAAAACCGACAATGGTTCCTACAACTGCAACGACAACCGCGACGGGAAGCGAAGACATTAAAATGACCCGGATCATATGTTTTAAATAGAACGGGGCTGTTACTTGGAGGTTGGTGTGCGGCGCATCTGTGAAGAGCAAAATCATGAAGCTGCCGATTTGATCAAAAAGATAGCCGCCTAAATAAAGAGTGAGGGAGATAGCGGTTACGAAGGTCAACGCGGAAGGGAAGTCTTGCGATTTCGCAACTTGACCTTTCTTGCGCGCGTCTTTCAGCTTTTTCGGGGTTGCCTTTTCGCTTTTTTCAGCCATAAGACACCACTATATAAACGATCTCTTTCCTATGCAAGCTAAGCGCGACTTTATACATTTTCTAGATGCGCTTTTCACAATCTCTTGATCCATCATGACTTGAACATGTCTGAGGTAGCTTAATTTAAGCTCACCTCAGATGTGTCCAAGTAAATCTGAATCAACATCTTGTAAAACACCCATCTAGAAAATGCATAAGGCCGATCTAAGCTATTCGTATTCTTTTCTTTATAATATCGCTCTTTGCGCTTCCCAGAAATCGCTCTCTACCCTATAATTTCACACTTATGTCTAGTTTAACTTGTGGAATAGTCGGGCTCCCAAACGTCGGCAAGTCAACATTATTTAATGCGTTGACTCGCGCAGGGGCTTCTTCTTCAAACTATCCTTTTTGTACAATCGATCCCAATGTAGGAGTTGTCAATGTCGTCGACCCTCGTCTTGGGATTTTGTCAAATCTCTCCGGAAGCGAAAAAATTATTTACGCTACAATGAGTTTTGTCGATATCGCGGGCCTTGTAAAAGGCGCGTCTCAGGGAGAGGGGCTTGGGAATCAATTTCTTTCGCATATCCGGCAAACTGACGCCATTGTACATGTTGTGCGTTGTTTTGAGAGTGAAGATATTATCCATGTCGGCGGCCAAGTCAATCCGATCGATGATATTGAAACGATCAATCTTGAGCTAGCTCTTGCCGATCTTCAAACAGCCCAAAATATCATCAGCAGGTTAGAAAAGCAGATCAAAGGAAATAAAGAACTAATTCCAACCCTTCATGTATTAGAGAAAGTGCGCGATCATTTGGATAAAGATCTTCCCGTTCGCACGCTTAGCCTGACAGATGAAGAACATCTTTTACTCCGTCCCTATCCTTTTTTAACCCAGAAAAAAGTTTTGTATGCGGCAAATGTTTCAGAAGAGGATCTGCCTCATATGGAAAATAAATATGTGCAGCAGGTAAGGGAATATGCGCAAAATGAGGGGAATGAGGTGATCCCAATTTGCGCTAAGCTGGAAGCGGAGGTCGCAGAAATTGAAGAAGAAGAGCAAGCAGATTTTCTAGCTTCCGTCGGACTTGAAGAGACCGGGCTGAACAGATTGATTCATGCCTCCTTTGAAATGCTCGGTTTGATTACCTATCTGACTACCGGAGAGAAAGAGACACGTGCTTGGACGATTCATCGCGGTACAAATGCTGCTGAGGCTGGCGGCAAGATTCATACCGACATCCAAAAGGGATTTATTCGTGCTGAGGTCGTTTCTTTTGACGATATGGTGAAATATCATGGGAGAAATGGCGCGAGGGAAGCGGGTAAGCTGCGTGCAGAAGGGCGCGATTATATCGTTAAAGACGGCGATGTTATTTTATTTCTTCATAATTAACATCTTCTGCTATTAGTACCATCCCATCCCATTCTATTCCTTCCTCAGAACGTTGAACAAATTTCTTTTTGATGGGAAGATCCAACGCGAACATCTTTAGGTCTTCAGTGTAATTCCCTGCGCTTTTCGGAACGGTTAACATGTCGTCTAGGTAAAAAGCGCGTTCACTTTCTATAGTTCCCACCCATACCATTTGATCTCTATGAGATAATCTAAATGTTGTCGGCCACAGGCGAAAAACGATGCGCCTATCTTTTTCAATCTTTGAAAGTAAGAGGCGCTCCTGGTGTCCATTTTCCAATTTTGGTAAGAGAGGTAGCTCTTGAATCTCAGCTTTCGGGATAAGGAGATTTAAAAAGCGCTTGTAGTCGATGCTTATTGTCCTTTTCCACCCTTTTTGAGTGAGTAGGGCTGCCAGTTTTTCCGGATCTCCAGCGAATTGAAATGTTAAGGGTTCTTCCTTCTTTCCCCTTAGATCTATAAGCCAAACAGGGAGTTTTTTCCACTCTCCATTCCACCAGTTTTCTAAGGTTAATGTGAAAAATGAGGGGCGTTGCTGATAGCGCACAAGATCTTCCGTGTAACGGTGATAGATATTCCAAGACCCTGCCAGGAGGAGGGCGGCTCCCACGGTAAGCAATAGTGCATTTCTTGGAATTTTCCCCTCATAGTAGCGAAAATAGAAGATCCCTACTAGCATCACCCATGCCCAACCCAGTGCAAAGCCAGCCAGAACATCAGAGAACCAGTGCACACCTAAGTATAAACGGGAAAAACCCATAATAAAAGCAATACAGATCGCAATACTAAAAGGAAGCCAACGTAGGCGCGGTGCGAATGTGCGCATGAGTATGACCGCCAAAAAACCGTAAAGCGCGGCACTCATCGCAGCATGAGCGCTCGGGAAGCTCCAGTTCAATACACCATGCGAGATATCAATAGGTCTGACTCTTTGAAAAATCCATTTAAGAAAAGGGAGAGAAAGCATGCAGCCGCCCATAGCAATCGCCCATAATCCTGCCGTACGGAATTTTTTATAGAATAAAAGAACAACTAAAACGGCAATTTCAATGATAAGATTTACGTTGTAGTCACCTAACTCCGTGATAATAATAAACACGCGATCTCCCCAAGGAGTGCGCAGGGATTGAAAAAAATGAAAGAGCGCCTCGTCACCTTTGACAAGAGGGTTTAACGCTTCAATACTTACAGCCAAACCGAGAAAAATCCAGAAAGCGATAAGGAAGAGGAATGTGAAAAGAAAAATGACTTTTTCACGTTTTTTACTCTGTCTCTCAAACCAGTAAAAGGCTTTTTTAACGATCCAAAAGGCTATGAAGGCAAGAACTAAGACGATAATAATCACCAAAATAAGCCTAAAACTTATGGCGCCGAGGACTATGAGAGATCCTCCAATTAGAAAACCTGGGATGATGTGCACAACAGCCCATCCAATTCCTGCGAGAATATCGAAAATAAAGAAGTGCAAAATGGACATGTTCATCATCCCTACAACGAGGGGAACTATGGCACGTACAGGTCCCACAAAACGTCCTAGGAGTACGCTTTTTCCTCCATGCCGATGAAAAAATTCCGTGCCTCTTTCGATCAATTTTGGGTGTTTGCTAAAGGGCCAGAACTTTTTGATCCCTTCGTGATAATGGCGCCCTAATAAATAGCTTCCTCCATCACCTAGCACAGCGCCGATAAAAGCGAGAATGAGAACAGCTGTTAAGGAGATCGCTCCCGATGCAGCGATCGCCCCCATTGCAACCATGATTGTGCTCCCCGGGATAAAAGATCCAATCAAAGCGACTGATTCTAAGAAGGCTGCCAAAAAAATCACGCAATACGTCAGCACTATATGGTGTGCGATAAAGCTTAAGAGGGTGTTGATAAAATCTTCCATCGAGCTTATGTCTCATTGCTTGATTTGATGGGCTATGTTATTAGCTAACATATAAGAGGGAGAATTACCATGCAAATTGTACGCTGGATAGTTTTTATTATCGGACTTTTCTTTTTATTTCTAGGAATGATGTTTTTACTTGGAACCCCAAAAATGCCAACGTTTTGGATCAATGGCTACTTGATGGGCGTTCTCTTGACCACTTACGCGATTCCAACACTTTGGATAAGCGTAACGAAAACATACCGTGTTTTGGCTGGTGGAGGGCTTGCAGCGCTCATTACATTCGGCGGTGTGTCAATTTATCTTCTGCGCCTCTCATTGCAAATGACAGGGATTCTAGAGTTAGGGGAATATTGCCTTTCATTTGCTGTGCTATCGCTATGGTTTCTATTTCTCGGCTGGAAACTGCCAAAAAGGAAGAGTCTTCGTCTCCCTTTTACAACACAACTCTTGTTTGCCCTCATTTTAACCACTCTCATCATGAAAGGAATTTTTCTTGTGATACCGCTTCCCGGGTTTTTCCCTTGGCTTCTTACACCGCAACTCTCAGTGATTTATGGGTGGTTCTTAATCGGGAGTTGCTTTTTCATCGCTTGGTCTCTATTTTCGCCTATTTGGGAAAACGCCTATCCGCTTCTATATGCCATTTTGGTGTACGATGCATTGATGATCGGCCCTTATTTAAGCCTTCTTAGAGAGCCTTCAGAGGTGGCTGTGATCCCTTTTCAGTTATGGCTTGCGATTGTATTTGTGGTTGCAAGTGGCATTTGGGCATTGCTCGAACTAATCGGACGCTTTTTCGCAGTCCGAAGGAGCTATTTAGGCTAGGCTGACTTTTTTGCCGCCTTTATGTCCGTAGAAATTTGGGCTTGTAGTGCATCAATCGATTCAAAACGCTTCTCTGGGCGCAAAAACTTAAGGAAAAAAACTTCAAGTTCTTGGCTATAGAGGTCGCCCGAGAAGTCAATGAGATGGACCTCTAAAATAGGGGGACGATCAGCATGCAAGGTGGGCGCACGGCCTAAATTCGCCACACCAAGATAGGGCTTTCCATCGATATATGTGCGTACCGAATAGACCCCTAGAGGTGGCAGACATAACGTGTGCACTTTTAAATTCGCCGTTTGAAATCCTAGGATGCGCCCTTGCCGTGCTCCCGGCTCCACAAGGGAACGTATGGAGTAAGGACGTCCAAGAAGAGTTGAGGCATTTTCAAACTCACCTGATTGAATATACGCTCTAATCTTGCTGCTTGAAACCGTTGAATGATCCAGCTTCACTGCTTCGACTCTTTCAAATGTGAAATGATGTGCACGGGCGAAGGTTTCTAGAAAAGTGCTATCTCCTTGTCTTTCCGCTCCCAATGCAGCATCATGCCCCAAGCAGAGATGTGAGAAGGGGATAGACGCTCGTAATTTAAGGAGGAACTCTTCGGGTGTCTGTTTTGAAAATGCCTCTGTAAAAGGAAGCATGACAGTCACCTCTACTCCTTGTTTTTCAAGAAGATTGAGGCGGTGAGAGATCGTTGTAAGGCGATAAAATGGGCTGCTTTTAAGTACTTCTAAAGGATGGTTTGAAAAGGTGACAACAACTTTATGATTTTGAAGTTTAGAAAGGATTGCTTGATGTCCCAAATGGACGCCATCAAAATTGCCTATCGTTAGAGAAATAGGGAGACCTATAGATTCAAAATCCTCAAGTCGATAAATCGTCTTCATGACTCCTTAAGTAAGTGGTAATATCAAAACCGGGTTCTTCCAAACATTTTCCATCTAGACATTTGTCGATTGTAAAAATTCCGCTTCTGACGCGTTTCAATTGTGACAGATGCGCCCCGCAACCGAGCATATTTCCCATCTCATGGGCAAGGCTTCGAATATAGGTCCCTTTGGAACAGGAAACACGAATCGAAAGGTATGGATAATCGTATGATAGAAGCGTCGTTTCCACCAGTACCTTAGCGGGAGTTCTTTCGATCTCTTCGCCTTTTCGGGCGAGTTCATAGAGTTTTTTACCACCGACTTTCTTGGCGGAATACATGGGAGGTACCTGGTCGATCTCCCCTTGGAAATGGGAAATCGCATTCATAACTTGCTCAAGCGAAGGAATTTTTTTAGAACGAGCGACTACTTTTCCATCGCAATCGTAAGTATCAGTACTGATCCCTAGATTCATTTCAGCTAGATATTCTTTGTCTTGAAAGAGCAACTTATCAGATAAACGTGTGTAGGCACGCCCGATTAATATCACCATTACCCCTGTTGCAAAGGGATCAAGGGTACCCGCATGTCCAATTTTACGGATTCCAGTTAGTTTGCGAAGGGAGCGGATTAAGCTAAAAGAGGTACATCCTTGTGGTTTATCCACAAGTAAAATCCCTTCTACAAGAGCTGTTGCATGAGGCCTATCCATTTTCCCGCGTCTCTCGTTCATCCTGAATTTCAGAGAGCAGAGCATCAATGCGCATCTGTTTATCAACCGAATCATCTAAAATGAATTTGAGCTCAGGGAAGTAGCGCATCACGACTTGCCTGGAAGCGTGGACACCTATGAAGCCGGCAGCAGATTGCAGGGCTTTTAACGTATCCTTTTTAATCTCTTCATTTCCGATCACACTCACATAAACTTTTGCATAACGCAAGTCATTAGTAATTAAGACATGTGTGATAGTAATGAGTTCAGGAAGATGAGGGTTTTTCACTTCCTTTCTGATGACATCGGAAATAACCTCTTTTAAAAGAGAGTTTAGTCTTTCAATCCGTCTTTCACTCATGCTTACAGCTCTTGGGTGCGGTAAACGATTTCATAGGCTTGAATGATGTCTCCTTCGTGAAGATCATTGAAACCTTCTAGGACAATCCCACATTCAAAGCCCTTCTTGACCTCTTTAACATCCTCTTTCTCTCGCTTGATCGAACCGATATTACCTTTCCAAACCTCTTGTCCATCGCGCAGTACGCGTGCACGGTGATTACGAGAAATCATTCCGTCGATCATTAAGCACCCGGCGATTACGCCGATTTGCGAGGACTTAAAGGTTGCTTTTACCTCAGCCTTTCCAGTCTCTTTTTCTTCCGCTATCTTTTCGAGAAGGCCAAGCATCATAACTTTTACTTCATCGATTGCGTGATAGATGACATCAAACACTTTGACAGTCACACCGAGTTCTTTGATCAGTGGTTCTGCATGGCTTTCAACTGCAGTATGGAATCCAATAATGATGGCATTCGATGCAGCTGCAAGTTGGACGTCTGACTCGGAAATTTCTCCCACTCCCATAAAGATGACATCGGCTTCTGCTTTATCGGATTCAATCTTCAAAATAGACGTTTTAAGTGCTTCAGCAGAACCCTGCACATCGGCTCGCAAAATAAGTTTGAGAACTTTTTTGGCTCCTTGACCGTCGGATAAGAAACTTTCTAAGGTAGGAAGCTTGCGTTGTTGTAAAGCGCGTTGTTCGCGTCCTACTTGACGCGATTCAACAATGTGTTTTGCCTCTTTTTCGTTCTTCACAACGATAAAAGGGTCACCTGCAGCAGGAAGGCCCGAAAGACCTGTAATTTCAACTGGGGTCGATGGACCAGCGTCTTTTAAATTTATTCCATGTTCGTCGTGCATGGTTTTGACCCGTCCCCAGTCACGTTCGAATACAAGTGCATCGCCGAGATTTAGCGTTCCGTTTTGCACCAGAACTGTCGTTACGTTTCCTAGTCCTTTATGTAACTCAGATTCAAGAACTGTACCGCGTGCTCGTGTCTCAGGGTTAGCTTTTAATTCTAAGACTTCGGCTTGCAGTGCAAGCATTTCTAATAACTCGGGAATTCCTTCTCCCGTCACAGCTGAGGTATTCACAGTGATGGTAGTTCCACCCCATGCCTCAGGAAGTAACTCATTTTCCGATAGTTCGCGATAGACGTTATCGGCGTTGAAGTTAGGTTTGTCGCACTTGTTGATTGCGACAACAATTGTCACGCCCGCAGCCTTCGCATGCTGGATCGCTTCGACTGTCTGCTCACGCAATCCTTCATCACCGGCAACAACGAGTACAACGATGTCGGTAACCTCTGCGCCTCGTGCGCGCATTGAAGAGAAAGCTTCGTGTCCAGGAGTGTCCAGTACAGTAATATCTCCTACGGTTGTTTTGCAGCGGAATGCTCCAATATGTTGTGTAATGGCACCTGCTTCACCTGCTACAATATTGCTTTTGCGGATCGTATCGATCAGGCTTGTTTTTCCGTGGTCAACGTGTCCCATAAAGGCAACAACTGGAGGTCGATAGTGGAGCTTTTCGGAATCCGTGCTCATTATCTCTTCACGAATCGACTCAGCTGTAATTTGAATGCGCTCTTCTTCTGAAGAATCGACTTTAATGTTACATCCAAACTCGCCTCCAATATACTGAACTGTTGTCTCATCATCTAGAAGGTCGTTTAATGTAAAGGTCATACCATGCAAGAACAACTTTTGAATGACCTCAGAAGCTTTTAGTTTCATCGCTGCTGAAAGATCTTTCACTGATATCGGAAGACGGATAAGTAATTCAGAGGGACGAATCGTTTCATAATCTTCGATTTTTCGCTGTTTCGAAGGGCGCTTCTTTCTCCAACGCCCATCATCTCCTTCGCTTAAACCTTGTCGATCTCGTGCATCGAATGACTTAACTTGTTGCCGCTTGGCTGGCTTCAAGTCTTTAAAGTCGCGGACTTTTTTACCCTTTTTCAGATCCGTCTTTTGGGCAGCTTGCGGCACTTCTTTGCCCTTTTCCTTTTCTCGCTCTTTTTTAGGTGCACCTTGTTCTGTCTTCTTAGGGCGTTCGATTTTTGGGGGCAGAATGTCTTTAATATGCCGGCCTGTAGGACCTAGTCTCTCTTTTTTCATTGGGGGTGAAGGAGGGGCTTTTTCTTCTACAGGTGGAGGCGGCGGTGGAGTCTCTTTAACTTCCACAACAGCTTCTTCTTCCACCTTTTCTTCAAGCTTAGGCTCAGGAGCAGGCGGTGCTGCCTCCTCTTGAACTTCTTCTTTCTCTGAAGGAGGAGGTGTTTCTTCTTTTGCAAAAGCAGACTTAGATTTTGCCCGGATACGGCGAGGCTTCTGCTCTTCTGTTTCAACAGGAGCCTCTTCCGGTTTTTCCTTAGCTTTTTTGGCTTTAGTCGGTTTTTCTTTAGCCTGATCACCCGAAAGTTTGGCTTTGAGCTTATCGAGCCCTGCCGCTTTTGCGAGTTGAGTGTTTTTTATTTTGAGTTTTAGGTTTTTAGCCAAGATTACTCACTCCGTGCTTTGCTCACTTCTTCTAATATTTTATAAGCCATTTCGAGGCTGATTCCTGGAACCTCGGTTAGCTGATCGACGCTTGCTACTAAGACTTTTCTGCTTGTGTCAAAACCAGATTGAATCAAGTTTTCGACAATCAGTTTGTTAATGCCTCCTAAAACTAGAGGCTCGTCTAATGCAGGATCGTCGCTTTCTGCTAGGTTCATCCTTTGGATTTCAAGCTGTTTGTTATATTCGCTCATCCGCTGGACTTCTAGCTCATAGCCGATTAACTCTCCGGTTAACCGTGCATTCATACCTCGTTTCCCTATAACTGCGGCATAATCTGTGTCGTCTACAACAATTGCAACAACATTCTCCTCTTCATTCACGCCGATTTTTCGAATTTCGATAGGGGAGAGGATATTTTGTAAAAGGTCTACAGGATCGCTACTATAGGGGATAATGTCGATTTTTTCGTTATTCAATTCGCGTATAACGTTTTTTACGCGATTTCCGCGCATTCCGACACAGGCTCCAACAGGATCTACCTTCATATCTGTAGAACGAACGGTCAGTTTGGTGCGGTAGCCGGCATCACGAACGATTTTAACGATCTCAATGGTTCCATCCTCAAGTTCCGGAACTTCTTGAAGAAAGAGCTGTTTGACAAACTCAGGATGGCTACGCGATAGAATAACTTCTGCGCCCCCATTTTCGAGGTCTTGTACTTCATAAAGCAATGCGTAGATACGGTCGCCAATTTTGTATTTTTCGATCTTCGGATAGTTTCTGGCAGGCAATAGCGCTTCCACCTTTCCAAGGTCAACCACTAGATTGGCGCCGCGTGCAAAACGTTTGACAACGCCTGAAATGATTTCATTAACTCGATGTCGGTACTCCTCATAGATCACATCTCGCTCAGCGCCACGTAGTTTTTGGGCAATAATTTGTCTAGCGGTCTGTGCAGCAATACGCCCGAAGTTTTCGGGAGTGACAGGGACATCGATAAATTGGCCTATTTCGCAATCAGGGTCTAATTCTTGCGCCGCATTAAGTGAGATTTCCTTTGCTGGTTGTTCTACTTTCTCAACAATTTCTTTCTCACAATACACCTCTATATCGCCTGATTTTGGATTGATTTGGACGGCGACGTTTGCCTCTTCTTTAATGCCTTTACGGGCAGCTGCTCGAAGAGCAGATTCAATCGCAGTGATGATAACTTCACGCTTGATGCCCTTTTCACGCTCCATATATTCAAAAATGGCTACGAGATCTCTGTTCATTACTATATGACTCTCTTTTTATAACTTAAAATTTAAGTTTCTGCCCTGCGGCCCTTATTTGCCTCTCTCTTTATGAGAGGTGTTTAAATTTAAAAACCGAAGAGCGCATGGCCCTTCGGTTTTGAGCATTGCAGGACCACGCAAGTAGTCCGCGCCCACTACTCGCGGGCCTCGGCTTTATTACTCTCTTCTTCAGCTTCGCCCCCACCGATTACAATATCATCATGGTTCACTTGTGTGTGCTCAATGAGATATTCCTTAATCGATAAAGAGACTTTTTTATGCTCAGGGTCTAGCTTAATAACTTTCGCTGAGACTTTATCGCCGACTGAGATCACATCTTCAACCTTAGCAAAAGCTTGGTCGGAGAGCTCTGTTACATGGATTAAGCCCTCGATTCCATTGTCTAGCTCTACAAAAGCGCCAAAAGCTGTGATCTTTGTAACTGTTCCTTTAACTAAAGTGCCAACCGGGATTGTTTTTTCTATTTCTTCCCATGGGTTTGTGCTCAGTTGCTTCACACCAAGAGTGATTTTCTTGCTCTCTTTATCAACGGAGAGAATCACGGCATCAACATGATCGCCCTTTTTGAAGAGCTCAGATGGATGAGAAACCTTTTTAATCCAGCTCATATCCGAGATATGGATCAACCCTTCAATTCCTGGAGCGAGTTCAACAAAAGCGCCATAGTTGGTCAAGCTTTTCACCTCAGCACTCACACTTGCACCGATCGGGTATTTCTCTTCGATATCATCCCAAGGATTGTGCTCTGTTTGCTTAATTCCAAGAGAGATTTTTCCTTCCTCTTTCTGAACAGAAAGAACAATCGCTTCAACTTCGTCACCCTTATTGACCACTTCGTTTGGATCGGTGACATTTTTTACCCAAGACATCTCAGAGACATGGATCAGGCCCTCGATTCCCGGCTCGATCTCGATGAAGGCGCCATAGGGGAGTAGTTTGACGATCTTCCCTTTAACGCGTGTGCCTGGTGGGTACTTCTTCTCGATATCATCCCAAGGATTATGCTCTTTTTGCTTTAAGCCGAGCGCTACGCGTCCCTTATCCTTGTCGATGCTCAGGATCATCACCTCAAGCTCTTCGTTCAAGTCAACCATTTCTGATGGATGCTTGATTCGCTTCCAGGTCATGTCTGTGATATGAAGTAGGCCGTCGATGCCGTCTAAGTCGAGGAAAACACCGAAATCGGTGATGTTTTTCACAACGCCTTTGCGGATATCGCCCACTTGGATCTCCTCAAGAAGCTCAGCTTTCTTAGAGATGCGCTCTGCTTCGAGAAGCTCACGGCGAGAAACCACAACATTTTTGCGTTCGATATTGATTTTAAGAATCTTGAATTCACATGTCTTTCCGATGTATTCATCGAGGTTTTTGATGCGCTTATTGTCGATCTGTGAGCCAGGAAGGAATGCCTCCATCCCGATATCGACCATCAGGCCGCCCTTAACCTTACGGATGATTTTCCCTTTAACAATAGAGCCTTCTTCACAATGTTCGAGGATGTATTCCCACTGTCTTTGACGGGCTGCTTTCTCGTGAGAGAGTACGATCTGTCCGTTCTCATCTTCAGCTCTGTCGAGATAGACCTCGATCTCATTATCTAGGACAAGATCACTGGGATCGCTGAATTCCGAAACGGGAACCAATCCCTCGGATTTAAGTCCTACGTCAACAACTACATAGTCTTTCCCTATCTCTACGATTGTGCCCTTTAGAATGGTTCCTGGGGCCATTTTGACTGTTTGATCCTCTTCTTCGGCTTTTGAACCGAGAAGAAGCTGTTTAAAGGTTTCGGCATCAGATTCTTGATAATCAACATCATCTAGAATGTTTTTCGCTGCCCATGTGTATTCTTCTTGTTTTGACATTTAAAGTTTTCTCCAAAATCTACATATATAAAGGGGATGAGTGTAAAGAAGTTCATAAAAAAAAGCAAGGGGCCTATTTTCTCTGTGATCGAACTCTCCAACACCCGCCCAAACATCTTAAATCATCATTTAATCAAAAATTAATATATTAAACACTTTCTAAATTTTTGTATAATTAAAATTAGAATAATTTCTTATTTATGGTTGTGATGTCTAGTTCATTAAATGACGATTTAGGTCCTCGGATTTCGTTTTATCGATATGATTCGGAAGACAGGAAATGGAAAAGTCCTGCTTTAGACAATGATACCCAAGATCGATTGGTGAAATTGGTTCGAGAGAAAATAGAGGAGATTCGGGTTTCAACGAATTTTGAATTCCCTGAGGGGTATACGAACATTACTAAAAATCGGATTATTACTGCGAACGAGACAGATCTATTAGATGATCAAAAGATGGAGAAGAAGCGTGGAAATGTCAAAAAAAATTTGACACAACTTGTAAATCAATTGAGCAATGAAACTTTAGGAGTTAGCGGAACAGAACAACCGGGAATAACGGCTTCACCTTTTATCGAGGGAGAGAAAACTCCATTTGTCATTGGGGTGTATGTACCTACACGAGAAGATTTATGGTATGAAAGAGCGGATGCTTTTAATCGGGCAATTGAAACAGCCAAGGAATATATAGAAGATGAGCAATGGCAAGCGGCTCTCCACGAGAGCGGTTGGAGCTCTGAAGATATTCAAAGGGTCAGAGAACAACTGGCGACACTTGGCGAAAGTAGCAAAGGCATTCTAGAAGTGATCGGAGCAGTGAAAGAGGCTTCTTCAAAAGAGGAGAAAGCAGCTCTCTTCTTTACGAAGATGCCGGAACTTTTTCGTAAATTTGAAGCGGTTTTGCGCGAGTGGCAAACAGAACAGTATTACTTTTCAGGGGTATTTGGTAATGATGTAAATGATAATCCGTTCCTGCTAGATATGGGCTTTTCAAGGCAAATCACTAGGGTGGGGACTGAGCTTTTGCCTGAAGATGCGCGTAGGATTGTTGAAGGGGTGAAAAGCGCGATCGTTGAGATCAAGCTTATTATTGCTGACTTGAATAATCCGACACTTTTCGATTCTTTAGTCAAAGATGGATGTGATCCGGAAGAAATCATTGAGTATAGGGGTCGCTTGTATGATTTAATAGATAATTATGAAAGCCTTACAAAGGCTTTAGAGCTTCTTGATTCAGATGGATATCGTGAAGCTCTTTTCTCATTGCAGCAGGCATTATCTGAACTTATTGTTAAAAGAAGCTATTTCATGGATCGCATGAGCGATCAAACAGAAAAGAAATTTAATAAAAAACCCCCTTTGTATTTAGAATTAAGTTTTGTAAAACGCTTAGAACATTTCTCAGGAAGCTTTTCTGAAGATTTACGTTTACGATGGGTAGAGAGTACACAAGAAATAAATACTGTTACTCAAGAGGCTTTAGAAGAAGCAAGCAAGTACAATCCTTTTTACAAAAATGTTCAGGATCGGAAAGGTGAGTGGAAAGCGATCGCCGGTTATCTGAGCGCTTTTACTAAGAATTATCGCAGCCCTGAGTTTTTTTCTGGGTTGCGTAAAAAAGGGATGAGCGATTTACAAATTGCTGCTCAGTTCAACCATCTTGTTGCACTAAGCGAAACGATTAACGCATTTTTAAAAGAATATCAAGAAGTTGTAGATCTCGTAAATTTAAAGCGTTATCAAGAAGCGGTCGAAAAATTGGCAGAAGTTTATGAAAAGTTTTTACCTCAATTTGATGCATGTGCTAGAAAGAGCGCTCCTTATGCTGCTCTATTATCAGGAGAAAATGGAAAATTATTGGGTAAGAACCTGAAGGCGCAAACCTCGATTTTGGGGATAATAGCACAGCTGAGTACTCGTTCCAATTTAGATTTAGAGGGGTTTACGTCTTCAGCTGCTAAATCCGGACTCGAGCTAGATAGATTAAAAAAAGCGAGTAGTGAAAGTAAGGATCAAACGGAAAAAACAAATCAGTTATTAGGGGATTATGAAAGAGTATTTGTGAATTCCAAAACTGAAGCAATCTCTAAGCAGCTGTCTGCGGTTAGTCTCGAAAATTTCTCTGAGTCTGATAGGGATCTAACTATGAGCCTTTTCAAACAGTTGCAACAAATTGCCTACTCATTGCAAACAAGAGAACAGGCTGTTGAGTTGGAAAGAAATCCTGTTAAAAAAAGAGCATTACATGCGCAACTGAGAGAGTATACAAGAGAGCTCGTTCCACAAATGAATAACATTCGGGAGCAGTTCAAAACGTTAAGGGGGATAAGTCGGTTTCGTCAACTTGCTGAAGACTTAGAAGAAAAAGTGTCAGAGGAACAAAGAGGGGAAATCGAGCAACTTTTTACAGGAAAACTAACTTTAAGAATGCAAGGCGGATTCCCAACAAAATGGAAAACTGAACTCACAGATTCTTTTCATTTTATGGAGATAGGCAGTTTTTTCACAACTTTAGCTGATCGAGCTGACTTTATTAATCAATTTCACGCGCGTCAACATTTTTATATTCCTTTTGATTCGGATTCTTATTTTAAGGAAATGGATATTCCTTTAGGCTGGTCAGCTAATGATATCCAAGAACTTAGGGTGTTTTTTGAGGGTTACCATGAACAGGCTCATGTTTTGTTACTTGCTAAGGCCCGTTTAGATGAAGATCCAGAGAATATCGTCATGCAAAAAGAGTTTCTGAAATATTATAACAGACATATAGGAAAAATTAATCGTCTTACAGAACAGTTTCAAAAGAAATTTGGGGAAAGAAATTTAAATGTTTTAGGTCCTGTTATTGATAAAATTAGAGAAACGGATGCGCAGCTTATCAGTATTGGACGGAGGGCAGAGATGCCCTTCAGCTGGGAAAAAGGCTTTTTGGATATTTTAACCGATATCAAAACATGGTTAGGAAAACTACTAGCTATTTTCCTTCCAAAAGACATCAAATACAACCAGCTTCGAACGCTACAGCATATATTTGAAGAGTATCGGAGTAAACTCAGCCGACTCAATGAACTTCAAGCAAGACTTGATCGTCATCCGGCGAGTGAAACAGCTCAAAAGGCTCTTCTGGCAGAATTACAATCGCGGGCAAAAGAACTGCGTGCCCTAGAAACAAGAGTCGGGCATCTCTACAGAAGGATTATTATTCCCGAAGTGGAAGAGACTTTAGAAAAAATCGATTTAGAGTCACGTGAGTGGATTGAGAGCGAGAGAGTGCAAAAACTCGAAGCGACCAATATGAGAGAAAAAGTGGCGAAAGAATATGAAGGAAAGGCTGAACGCACCCGGAAAGGTTTTCCTGCTGAAATTACAACTGATGAGCTAGAGGAGATTGCCGAACAGTGTGAACGTATAAGAGGGGCGATAGAGGAAAAACGAGCTTTTATGTTTGCTATCTATAGGGAGCATGGGTTGGAGGGGCTGCTAACAGGAGGCTTGCCTCTTTAGCAAGAGCTTCATCTTTTTCTTCCAGCCATGCAATGAGCTTGCGTACGATATGCTCTCTGTCCTCAACTTCTTCGGCGCGGTAAAATTGACCTACATCCAAAAAAAGCGCCTTCCCATTTCGAAAACCCGCATTTTTATGGATTTCCGCATCCTTATCCGCAATTCCTCTCTCCTGTCTTTGGTTTAGTAGTGAAGAGAGGCTAATTAAGGCTTTTCGCAATTCATCTCTCTTGTGCTCCTTGATCAGACTGTCTAGATAGGGGTAGAGTTGTTGCGCTTTCCGCTGAATCATAAAAGCTTGGTCATCGATGACAATCGTATGCGGCCGGCCAAAGTTATCGTGGAGGGTGACGTTCTGATTGAGATGGTTTGTTTTATTCAGGTGCAGGTAGACAAGCGCTGTTTCATCCCTTAGCTCCTCATACGCGAGCTTGCAGCTGGCAAAAAGTTTTTCCCGTTTGATCCGCTTCTCCTCGACGCGTTCGTTTTGTATTTTTGCTAGAAAGGGAGGCAGAACGAGTTTTTGCTGAAAGGCAGGGAGACGATAGCGGGAGAGGCGGAAAAATTTCAGTACATATTGCTTATCTTCGCTTTCAAAGACAAAGCATTGTGATCCCTTTCCTATATAGTGATAAGGTTGGGCGAGTATGGTACGGATTTGGAAGGTGGAAGGAGCAGCAACCTCAAAACGGGGATCATTTGGGAAGTCGACACGCATTTTACCAAGAGAAAAACCATCTGCTAGATACCACATGCCTAGGCAAAAAAGAGCGCACAAAAAAAATAGTGTAATAATAAATCTTCGGATCATCGTCGTCTGCTGATATTATACGAAATGACTTTCCATTGTCCAAGCCTTCCTTCTGACATGAGGGTAACCGTCTCGACCATATTGGGTTGCCTTGAATAGTTTGTCTCGTATGTGATGATCATAAAATTGCCTAGCGTCCCGCCAGGCAGGACGTCGATGATTCTATGGGTGGCGACTTTGCGCGAAGTGACAGGGCCCAAGCTTGAACGTGTCTCTGCCATTGCGGCTGCCCATTGCTTTTGAGTTGTCACATCTTTTACCAAGCTTCCGGCCTCAAGCCAGGAAGCGCCAAATTGCTGCTGATCGATGAGGTTAATCCAATAGATTGCCTGAGCATTTGCCTGGGAGAATGCAGGGGAAGTTTTTCCTTCAGCATCAAAAGGATTAGGGGGATAGGCCGCGTTCATATCGGCAAAAAGAGGGGAAAAAAGGAAAAGAAATGAGGTAAAGATCGTTTTCATTTGCGCAAAAATAAATTGTTTCGGTATTGTCTATTTCCTTCCACGTTAAATGGAAGATACCTGGAAGGCAAGAAAAAACTTCTCATGGGGGCTTAGCTCAGCTGGTAGAGCATCTGATTTGCATTCAGAAGGTCAGGAGTTCGACTCTCCTAGCCTCCATCCCCACCTCGCGGTTATAGCTCAGTTGGTTAGAGCGCGACACTGATAATGTCGAGGTCCCAAGTTCAAATCTTGGTAACCGCAATTACGCTCTAATCTTTGTGATGACGACCCTTGAGCTCGGAGGAGCAAGAGGGGGATCTCTATCTTCATCGATCTTTATATTTTTAAATTTTTCTTTTTCTGGGAGAATTGGATAGCGCGAGGCCTGTTGTGTCCTTTTTTCCATTTCGAGTGCTTTTTTGCACTTCTTGAGCTCTCTTTTGACTTTGGCTACAGCTAAGTAAATGATAAGCGAACCTCCTGAGACCCCGCCAAGTGTTGCTAAAGCATAGGTGTTGTGAAAGGAAGGAGAACAAAAATCTATTCCCATAGTCCCTGTTATCATGCCAAGTATAGATAAAAATAGCAGGGAAATTGAAATTTGTCTTGCTAGGAGAACTCCTTTATCAAGAATATCTATTCTTTGTTGTAAATCTGATAATTGTGCGGCATTAACTGACATGCCACTATTTTAACATTAAAATATTAATGTGATATTAATTTTTTGATTTATTCGGGTTCGCGAGATGCTTTTTAACCTTATCGAGAGCCTTATGAAGATCTTTAATAGCTTGATCCTCTGTCTCTTTCTCTGAAGGGTAACGCTTTTTGATATCGTCGACCACCCTTGAAGAGTATTCTCTTGTCCAATTGGGATCGAAAAACTCCTTGATAAAGGCGACTTTTTCCCTTTTCTCCATCTCCATGATGTTATGGTAGGTAAAAAGGGCTACACAGTAGTCTATGAGCTTTTGCCTCTCCTTATTTTGTTTTATCTTTTGAATCGCTCCTTGGTAGACAAGGGCGATGCTGAATAGCAGAACGCCTGCTGAAGGAACAATAGCGGGGAGGATGATATGGGAAATAGCATTTACCCCAGGGAGGGTGAGACAAAGCGAAGCCCCTCCAATCACTATCAAGGCGCCGATGATTAAAAAAGAGGCGGCTGCAACCGATAGTCCCGCAAGGCAAGATTTTTTATCAAAAGCGTTGTAAAGGCGGAACAGATGTTCATGGTCATCAGTATGAAGTCTAGGAGTGATGTGGCTTGTACTCATTGCAAAGTATTATTTTTGCGAGTATCGTATCATAATATGCCATACCCTTACAAGATTTGTGATCCTGTTCACGGATTTATAAGATTTAATGCACTTGAACAGCGCGTCATTGACTCGCGTCCTTTTCAACGGCTCCGCTATATCCGGCAGATGGGTGTTGCGTATCTTATTTATCCTGGAGCAACTCATACTCGCTTTGAACACTCTCTCGGTGTCATGGAGCTCGTGACCAGGATCTACAACGCGATCTGTCACGACTTGCCCAGTGAAAAGGTCGATTACTGGCGGCAGATTTTGCGTTTAGCAGCCCTATGCCACGATATGGGGCATCTCCCTTTCTCCCATACAGCAGAAAAAGCCCTCCTTCCCAGAGGGGGCCATGAACAGATGACCCTTGAGCTCATTCGATCTGAGGAATTGCGCTCTATCTGGTCCACCTTGGGTGATCATGCGGAAGACGATATCATCAAACTTGCGGTTACAGCCACAGGGATGGAACTCTCTTCTATCGAAAAACTTCTCTCACAACTGATTACAGAGGATAATTTTGGTGCCGACCGGATCGATTACCTGATTCGGGATGCATATTATACCGGAGTAGGCTACGGACATTTTGATCATCATCAACTGATCGATACGCTCCAGGTCTTAAAGGTGGATGAAAAGACACTAGTTCTTGGCGTACGTGCGGATGGAATCCAGTCAGTTGAGTCGCTTTGGATCGCTCGCTATATGATGTATGCGCGTGTCTATCAACACCCCAAATCGCGCTGTTTTACAAACCACATGATTCGATTTATGGAAAGGTATTACGATCCCTCTATCCCTTATCTCGAACAGACCGATTTTGTGGTGCTTAACGCTCTCTTGAAAGCAGCCAAAGAGGGGGATTATGATGCTCAGGTGTTGCTAAAAATGAAGCCGGCATATGAAGAGCTCCCATTTGAAGACCTTGAGGGTTTAACACAATATGGCGAAAAGGTGATGATCGATAAGGCTTCTCGAAAAAAGGGAAGCCGAGAGTTTTATGTTTTGAGTGAAGAGGGGAAAGTGATCTCCTCTTTCGAGGCCTCTCCCTTTTTGAAGGAGATCCCTATTGGAGGCAAGCAGATTCAAGTTTTTGTTCATCCAGAGTTTACAATGAAGCTAAAAGAGCAGAGCGGATTTGCTCTGCAAGCACTTCCTGTTTCTCATCAGAGACCTTGAATTCAGCTGCTATCTTTCCCTCAGAGAGAACCAGTATGCGGTCTGCAAGCTCCATCGCATCACGGAAGTCATGCGTAACCATGACGATTGTCTTATTGTATTGATCGCGGATGTCGCGCATTAGACGATAGAGCTGTTCGCGGATGATGACATCAAGCGAGGCAAAAGGCTCGTCGAGCAGCATGAGAGGGCGGTTTTGTAAAAGCGCGCGCGCAAGTGCCACTCGCTGCCGCATACCGCCCGATAGCTGGTGTGGATACACCTCTGCATATCCCTCTAATCCAACTTTTCTAAGCAGTGCATAGGCTTCCTCTAAAGGGGGATTCTCTGGCTGGGATTTTCCTAGTTCTGTAAACAGCAGCAGGTTGTTAAGAACGGTTCTCCAGGGTAATAGGAGGTCTTCCTGGCGCATGAAAGTCGTTTCGCCATAGGTGGTGATTTTTCCCCGAGTAGGTTTAAGAAGCCCATTGATCAAGCGGAAAAGGGTTGTCTTTCCCGACCCCGATATGCCGATAAGGGCGATGATCTCTCCCTTAGAGACGCGGAAAGAGACGCCCTTCAATATAGACTTTTCCTCAAAAGCAAAGTGGATCGATTCTACATCTAACATGAGCGAAGATTTTCTCCAAAAAGACATTCTAAATCAACTAATTTTTTTTAATATAAAGATTAATTAATCATAATTTAATTTTAAATAAATATAAAATTTGTATAATTTTATTGTAAACTAAGGTGATGTTATGGCTAATCCGGTTTTTAATTTAAGACAAAGTACCCCTCCTAATTTTATCTCTCGACCAAAAGAGGCGCTTATCGCGGTACCCTCTGCAGTAACTGTGGATGTACAGAGTGAGAGTATTAATGCCCGGTCGATTCCGCAAAGCATCTTGGAGTTTTTCAAAGATGAGCAGTGGATGGCATTTATCGTGGAGCTATTCGGCATCGCTTCAGAAGCGTTGGAACTTGTTGGAAATATTGCGGGCGAAGTGGTTCCTTTTGTCACAATTGCCAGCTCTCCTTTTTATGTCGGCCATGCGGTGAAAAGCTCGAAAGAGAGCTTGGAAATGACCAGGGAAGCTGCTCATACCCATCAAGTAGGAGAGAGCTTTTTTTGGTTTGGAAAAGCTGCTGACTCTGTGGGCACAGCAATTGGTGAAATGGCCAAGCCATTTTCAGGCGGGTTCGATCTAGCAGGTCTAACAGGACGTCATGTAGCTCTTGGGGTTACTTTCACTACAATCATTCCTATCATCCTAATGGTATGCGGAACGATTGGGACTATAGGGGAAGGGGTTGCGACAGTGCGAGCGAACAATGAATTAAATGCTTTCAACGAGAGGATAAAAAGCGATGACCTCAAGGATATTCTTAGATATATTCAAGGCCATGAGGCAGCATCGATTTTGGAAAGGAAGCTTTTCGAAGAGAATCACTTCAGCAGCGATGAGAGAAAAGAGTTTCTAGTCAACAAGGCAAAAGAAATTCTACAAAAAATGGAAAAGCTCGATCAGCTATATAAGGCATTATATCTTCCTGAGGACCCTGTGTTTGAAGAAGCTTTTCGTAATAATAGGGAGGCGTTAAACGCAGCAGCGAAAGAAATTATTCATATGTCACAAGCTGAAATTCATAGGGTTATGTCGTATCACGTGGTTTTACTTTCCATAGCGATACTACTTCTCATATCTGGGACGCTCCTTCTTATCCCACACCATCATGAAATCGGTGTAATTCTCGCTCTTTCAAGTGGAGGTTTGACTATAACTCAGATTATTTTTGATAAGAGTGTCTCTCAACAATCTTTCTACACACTTGATCAGCATATTCAAAAATTCTTAGAGAAGAAATCGGATGAAAGCATAAAATAGAAATATGCGTTCTCGTAGATTACCTCTAAGTATTCTTCTGCTTTCGGGCTTTTTAGATTATGCAGGGGTCGCAATCGTCTATCCTTTGCTCGCTTATATGCTGTTTGATCCTTCCTGTCATTTTCTCCCGCAGGAAACATCAAATGCGATGCGAGGGCTTTGGTTAGGTATTTTAATCGCTCTTCACCCGCTATTTCAGTTTTTTTTCTCACCGATTTTTGGCTCACTCTCTGATTTAAAAGGGCGCAAGAACCTCTTGCTCTTTACCTTTTGGATTGGACTTATTGGATATGTTCTTTCAATACTGGGAATTTATTTTCAAAGCCTAACCCTTCTCGTCCTTTATCGCATTTTGGAGGGAGTGGCATGCGGCAACTGCTCTATTGTAAGCGCCATAACAGCAGATATCAGCACCCCGGAGAAAAAAGCCAAATACTATGGACTGCTGAATATGTCTTTTGGTGCCGGGTTTACTCTAGGTCCTTTTCTGAGTGGAGTCCTCGCTGACTCTTTTGGGCTTGTCGTTCCCTTTGTTGTTGCCTTTGCATTAGTTGCAGTTAACCTTTTTCTTGTTTGGTGGAAGCTCGAGGAGACCCGTCCAGCCTCATCCTTTGCAAAAGTGAGGCCCTTTATGGCCTTAACTCAAATAAAGCTAGCTGCTCAGATGCCACACCTTCGCTTTATCTTCCTGGCGCTGCTTATTTTCTCTTTAGGGTGGTCGTTTTTTACAGAATTTATCTCCCTGTTTTTGATCGACCGCTACGCCTTTAATCCCACTCAAATCGGCATGTTTTACGGCTATACAGGAGCGTGTTATTCGGTTGCAGCGGGGGTAATCATTTTTCCGATTATCCGAAAATTAGGACTTCAAAGGACGCTTTTTCTTTCGATGCTCTTTTCGGGAGTCTATCTGCTGTTTCTTCTTCTAGTGAAGACGCCTTTTATGCTTTGGTTCTACTTACCTCTTTCGCAGTTCTTTCTCGCTTTTGCCTATCCTGTGGTCTCTGCGATCATTTCGAATCGAGTGAGCAAGGACAGACAAGGTGAGGTGATGGGGATCTATCAGAGCGTTATTGCCCTTGCACTGACTGTCACACCCTTTTTAAGCGGCTCTTTTATTGGTGATTTTCCAGCCCTTTCTATCATTTTAAGCGGGATTTTGATGGCGGGAGCGTCCGGAATTGTATTATTCCAGCGAGAAACTTCCCTTGCTGACTCGAATTAAATGCGCTTCTACTGGGAGCTTATGACGGGGTGAGGTGATGAAAACTTGACCGAGCGAGTCGAGCTCTTCATAGAGCTTTTGTTCCCTCCCTTCATCGAGTGAGATCCCAATATCGTCAATACATAGCAGCGGCGTCTCCTCTGTCAGCCGTTTTAGGCGGGCCCATTGTGCCAAACGCAGACTTGTGACGCACGAACGGGTCTGCCCCTCGCTTGCAAAATGCCTCGCCTCATGTCCATGCAAATAGATCAAAAGATCATCGCGGTGTGGACCGGTCAAGGTGCTCCCTAACTCAGCTTCACGTGGCCGCTGTTTCTCATATTGCGAGATAAAATAGCTTTTCAAATTCTGATCAAGAGGGGCTAATGTTGAATAATTTAATGAGATTTCATCGACCTGGCTGCGCAAGGCCTTTTCTTGGGTTAGCTGCCCAATTGTTGCCTGCCTTTTGAGGGTGAGATAACTCGCTGATTCAGCCATCTGCTCTTCCCATATCGCGCAATTCTCCAGTTTTCGCCGCTTCAGTAAAAAGTTGCGCTGCTTCATCGCTTTTAGATAACGGCTGAGGTGGTAAAGATAGAGTGGATTTTCGCACGCGATCTGCAGATCGAGAAATTGCCTGCGAGAGGCAGGACCTCCTTTTACAAGCTCATGATCTTCTGGAGAGATAATCACCCCGTTTAAAATCCCTAGAAGTGCACTCAGCGCAGGGATGTGTGTCGCATTATGGATGATTGAGCGCCCTTCGCGGTTAAAGGTGAGCTTCAAGACTTGTTCTACGCCATTTTTTTCAAAATGAGCCTCTATATAAAAGGCCTCGGTTCCAAAGCGGATCAGGTCAGTCAGATGGTGTGTACGGAAAGACCGGCCCGTAATCAGAAGATGAATCGCCTCTAAAAGGTTCGTTTTACCCTGCGCATTTTCGCCATAGATATAGTTGAGCTTAGGCGAAAAGGGGACAAACGCCTCCTCGTAGTTGCGAAAATTACGTAAGTAGAGCGATAGAAGGTGCATTATTCATCATTTAAACGCATCGGCATGATGATGAAAAGGCTTTTGCTCGAATCGGTTATAATCCCGGGATTATATGAATCAGAGATACCTAAATTCACCGTTTCATCCTTGCTATGGCGGAGAATATCGAGAAAATAGAAGGGGTTGAAGGCGATGTCAATCTTATCACCCTCATAGTTAACCGGCATGCTTACCTTTCCTTCACCCACTTCTGCGCAATTTGCAGTCAGGATGAGCTCTCCTGGAACAAACGAAAAGCGAACGGAGTGCGAAGAATCGCTTGTAAACAGAGAGATCTGCCTTAAAAGGGTGATCAACTCTTCACGGTGCAGAGTCATTTTTACTTCGCTTTGAGAGGCAATGACTTGCTCAAAATCAGGGTAGTCGCCAGAAAGCAGTTTGGTGATCAATACTGTGTTGCCTGATGCGACCGCAACCTTATCATCGGTGAGATAGACTGTAGCTGTCTCATCATCGGAGAGCATTTTCATTATTTCATCCACAGCCTTGAAGGGGATGATAAATTCTCCTGAAAATTCGAGAGCGAGCGGGATTTCTGTTTCGGTTTTGGCGAGTCTTTTTCCGTCAGTTCCCACGAAGATCGCTCGGCCTCCATCGATCCGCATCAAAACACCGGTTAAGATGTAGCGGTTATCCTCTTTGGAGACAGCAAATGCAGTACGGTAGAACATCTCTTTAAGATGACCGCTAGGGAGGGTGAATTGGGTAGCCTCTTTGAGGTCGGGGAGTTCGGGGTATTCCGATTTATCCATTCCATTTAGGCGGAAGCGCGACGAGCCTGATTTAATCTCTGCCATTTCGCTATCAGCAGCAGTGACCTCAATATTTGAGTCGGTGAGCTCGCGGACAAGCTGAAAAAAACGTTTTGAAGGGAGAGAGAGAGACCCCTTTTCGAGGATTTGCGCAGGAACCGAGCACCGCGTGCCAACAGTTAAGTCTGTCGCTGTAAAAATGAGTTCATCTTCTTCCGCTTCGATTAAAAAATGGGAGAGGATGGGGATGGGGGCATTTTGAGGAACAACATTTTGAATTTTTCGGATCAAGTTGCTCAGCTCGTTCCTTGAGATGACAAATTTCATTTCTATTCTCCCACTGTTCGTGTTATCATTTGCAGTCATTATGGGACAAAAAGAGTTAGTTCGCAATAGGCGAGCGTATCATGACTACGAAATTTTAGAAACCTATGAGGCCGGCATCGCTCTTGTCGGGACGGAAGTGAAGTCGCTCCGAGACAACGGAGGAAAT
Source organism: uncultured Chlamydiales bacterium (assembly GCA_963748195.1). Taxonomy (GTDB): domain Bacteria; phylum Chlamydiota; class Chlamydiia; order Chlamydiales; family JAAKFR01; genus JAJACP01. Next base: position 92,415 of record CAVVHU010000002.1, read on the forward strand.
TTAGCAGAAGCTTACGTCAAAATTATCAAAGGCGAGCTTTGGCTTGTAGGCGCCTCGATTGCCCCCTACCGATTCGGCAATGTATATAACCATGAAGAGCGGCGTGATCGGAAGCTCTTAATGCATAAAAAGGAAATCGAGAAGCTCAAAGAATCGGTTCAACAAAAGGGGCTCACCCTTCTTCCTCTTTCTCTTTACCTCAAGCAAGGACGCGTGAAGATTCAAATCGGACGTGCTAAAGGTAAGAAACATCACGACAAGCGGCATGCGATCGTCGAGCGCGAGAAGAAGCGCGAGATGGATCGCGCGATCAAAAAAACAATGCAATAGTTGTTGATTTCTCAATAAATTTTTGATGCCTTAATAAAGTTTTTAAAATTGAGCGAGAAAAAATCATGTCAGATGTAGTGGAATGTTGTGGGATCAGTTGTGGGGGAGCTTTAGCTATCGCCTCGGCGGTCGTTAGTGATCATTGTTTCAAGTTTGACGTTAGCTGGGATTTGTTCTGGATTAGCTGTATAGTCAATTCAATTGAAAATTGCAGTTGTTAAATACCCAGTCTATGGTTTCAGAAAGTGTTGTGAAACGGTGTGAGGTTAATCTCACTTTACCTTTGAACCAAGCCCAAAACTTCTCTATCGGATTAAGGTCTGGGCTATACGGAGGCAAAAACAAGACTTTACAACCAGCCTGTTCTATGAGCTCCTTCGACCTCAGAGATTTATGGAAAGTAGTATTATCCAGAATAACTACTTGACCAGGAATAAGTTGAGGTGCAAGAAGCTTCTCTATCCAAACTTCGAACAACTTTGCGTTACAAGTCCCTTCAAAGCACAAAGGAGCAAAAATATTAGATTGGCTTAAAGCTGCTATAAAACTTTCTCTAGCAAATCTTTTGCCAGGAATTTCACCGAAAACAAGCCGACCTTTTTTCGACCAACCGTACTGTCTATGCAAATAGGAGTCAATGCCACTTTCATCTACAAACACCAAAGCTTCTTTTGGATAAGTTGCTATTTCTGCCAAAAAAACTTCTCGTTTTTTTTCGTCTCTTTCCCTGTAGAGGCAAGTCTTTTTTTTCGAGTGATTTTCAACCGTTTAAAAGCCTCACAAATAGTAGAAGGAATGCTTTCAAAATGATGAGCAAATTCATTTAGTGTCCAGTCTGGATGCTCTTTGACACTTTTGGTAAGAGCTTCTGGATCAAGCTTTCTCCAAGGCCTAAGAGGAGGCTTATCTTCAACAGAACCATTTGTTTTTTTCTTTTTCAGCCAATTATAAATTGTTCGTTCTGAAATGCTAAACAGCTGCGCTGCTTCGGGTACCGAACCTTTAGTTTCGATAAATTCAATCACTTTTTTACGCAAATCCAAGGAGTAACTCATGGGAACATCTTATACGATCGCAAGTGAAATTTTCAATTGAAATGACTATAAATGTCACAAGCATAGCAGCAAACGTTCTTAATCCTTACGGTTTAATCCCTATCGTTGTGGGAGTTCTTGGCTTGACTGGCACGATTCCAACAACGGGAGCAGCAGGTGTTGCTCTTGGATTTGGAATCTTCAGCTTTATGATTGGCTCTGCGTCTTGTTGTGCAGGAGGTATCAGTTACTGCAAGGATAGAAATCCCGCTAATCAATAATCGGCTTCAAGCCTTTCCCGAATCCTCTTCGAAAAAGCATACAGGGAAAGGCCTTATCTCTTTTTCCTAACATTCTTTTTCTTGATTCCACCATAAGGATAATGCATCCCGGAGTGATAATTGGGGTTTGTTCCAAAAATATAATGTTTGTGTAAAGACAACTTTTATCTAAGCCAAACTGCAAGACCTTTTTGTGTCGCCCATTCTTCTGCCTCTTTTATGGAGGGAATGAGCATGAGAGCTGTCGCAACTGCATCGGCCTCCATGCAAGTGGGCGTTCGAACGCTCGCACTTGTGATCGGGGGATTAGCAAGAGGTTTTTTTGTATGGGGATCAGTAATGTGCGTATGCGGGAACAAGTTGCAGATTTGGTGGATCAATTGTAACTTATAAGCACTTATAGTTTTGCAATGTGATCCCATCCCGGTGTTTTTGTGCTTAAATGCCATTCCAAAGAACAAGCAGAATTCGGATCACATGCAATCAAGTTCATTGGAGCTGCCATTGAATAGGTTTCAAGCTTCGATAAAAAAGCTTCTTGAGAGGTTGTTTCGCAAAGAGTTTCGTAAAACGCAAAATAGTTGTGATAACCTTCGGGATTTTCACGCATCGGAGTTATGTCCTCTAATGTCAATGTGCTTATAGCAACTCCGTGTGAATTCATACCCTCGTGAACGCCGATTAAACCCGGAAAAGTCAACGAACATACTTTTGTTCCATTACCGGCCTCTCTAACGAGGATAAGATGATTTGAAGGAAATCTAAAATCTAGATTATGAGCAAGATGAAAAGCATCATCTGTAGAGTGCTTCTCCCTTATAGAGGGAGCGGTAAAATTTTCGCCAAAAAGCAAATCAGAAGGGAGATGATAGAAGTCAAGGGTCGGTGTCATACTACCAGTAGGTAGTGAAAGATCTATACTTAAAGATTTGGGATCAAAAACCTTAGATCGAGCAGTATTGTCTTTGCTTACCTCTCGTAAAGCAGGGAAAAAAGATGCTTCACTCCTTAAAGTAGTCTCAATTGTAGTTGCTGGGCTGTTAGAATCTCTTTTTGAAGCAGCCGAATTATCTACTGAAAGGGACTCAATGCCATCGCTTTGATTTCTAGCGACAATCGCTGTACAAGCCATTTCAAAAAAATACGAAATGGGCATTGCGTTCATCTTAGCGATGGTCTCAAAAGGAACACCCGAACCCTTTGCAATACCCTCGAGTTCTGCTTTAATCTCATCTGAAGCATGATCAATTATGGCAGTCTCGACTTGAGTGATATGTTCTTTAATCTCTCCGTATGTTGTCTCTTTTCCTGTATCAGGATCAGTTACGCTAATAAGACACGTACTTGATTGAATAACAAAGTCTATTAATCCTGCAGTTTCGGAAATTTGAGTTGCGAATGCACGCCCATGAATATATCCCTTCTCATAAGGATCAGTTGATCTAATGGCTAAGTAATCAACGGAAGATTTTCCCAGTAGATATGAGTGTCTAAAAAAATTATTATTAGTAATTGTCATATTATCTATTTTTTATTGAAGAAACAATTGTATAATAATATTTTATTAAAGTCAAGGTCGTTAAAGTGCTCGTTAAAGTGCTAACGAAGGGCTTTTTTGAACGTTTCGACGCGGAGAAGCTCGCGAGAAAAATCAAGTGCGGAGTTGATATGTGTAAAGATGTGATCCTCTCCAATGACTTCGTCGAGGTGATACCGCCTTAAATCGCGCAATGGGGCTTTTTTCACTCCCGAAAGAAGCAAGATCGTTCCCTGTCTCTTGCATTCCAGGTAAAACTCCTCAAGGGCATGCATCCCGGAGGCATCGATCGTCGGCACGCGGCGCATTCTCAATATAAAGATTTTTGGGGGGAGTGAGAGCTCGTTGAAGATGTTTTTCAACCTATCGGCAACACCAAAAAAGAAGGGGCCATTAATTTCATATACCTCTACTCCTTCAGGAACATCTTTACGACTGATTGAATCAGGCTCACCTGTCATTCCAAATGCCTGAGTGTCATCTTCAAAAAATTGCGTTGTCGAAACGACGTCAGATAGGTCGCTCATCTGCTTCATAAAAAGAAAGGCGGCGAGAATCATCCCTACTTGGACCGCTGATGTGATATTGATCAAAACAGTTAAGGTAAAAACTGTAAGCAGAACGACAACATCTTTTTTAGGAGCCGTAAAGAGGTGAACAAAGTGGTGTATCTCACTCATATTCCAGGCAATAACTAAAAGAACAGCCGCTAGAGCCGAAAGGGGAATTTGACTGGCAAAAGGAGCAAAAAGAAACATAATAAGAAAAATGACTGCAGCATGGATCATTCCGGAAATGGGAGTAGAGGCGCCTGCTTTGATATTTGCTGCTGTCCGAGCAAGTGATCCGGTTGCAGGCATTCCACCGAAAAGCGAAGAACCCATATTGGCAACTCTTTGACGGCAATGAAGTCGCTGAGACGCGGCTTGAACAGTTTAGGAGTGCGCCCTGCCGGGCGCACTCCGCTCCTTGCCCAGCTCTAAAGAGCTGCCCTTCGTCGCGGAAAACCACATCTAAATCACTAAAAAAGCTTGAGAGGCGAGATTAGGTTACAGTCACGGGTTTAAGGAAAGTGGCCGTATAATTAAAAATACGGCCAAAAAGGCTTGAGTATTGGCCGTATTAATTATAAAATGGCCGTATTATGAAGATGCGGCCAAAAGGGCTTTGAAAAATTGGCCGTTTGTGAATTCGAGGAAATTGTGAGTTTGCGAGATAATAAAATGCTTATTTTGAGGCAACTGGGTCAAGAATCTGTTCCAATAACCCTTTCGGATTTGCTCCAAAAGCTAGGTGAAGGTTTTAAAGAGCGTTCCGTAAGGCGTTGGTTGAGCCAGTTGGTTCATGAGGGAGCGGTGAAAAAGATTGGCCAAAAAAGGGGAACCAAATATCTTGCTATGGGGCGCTCAAATGAAGAGTTGAATCATGATGTTAGCAGCTGTTTTAGTTCTGCAAGTTTGCAGGTGATAGAAAAGATAAAAAGACCTTTGTTTGAGAGAAATCCAACCTCATATGCCTCGGATTGGTTTGACAGCTATCGACCTAATCAAGATTTTTATCTCCCTCTAGAACTTAGAGAGCAGCTGATTGAAAACGGAAAGAGGGCCAATGCACATGAGCCGGCAGGAACGTACGCGCATCAAATCTATAATCGTCTTTTGATTGATCTTTCGTATAACTCTTCTAGGCTAGAAGGAAACACCTATTCACGTCTCGATACAGAGCGTCTTCTTCTTCATGGTGATAGTCCTGAAGGGAAACTAGATGAAGAGAAAATCATGATTCTAAATCACAAAGAAGCTATTCGTTATCTTATAAATAACGCGCAAAAAATAGAGCTCACCCGAAATGTTATCTGCACATTGCATTATCTGCTTTCTGATGGCCTTGTAGAGCCATCAGAGTCAGGAAAAGTCCGTCGGCATAGTGTGCGTATTGGAGGATCTGTTTATCTTCCTTTTGAAGACCCAAAACGTTTAGACCAACAATTAGATAGAATTGCCAGCAAAGCTGCTTTGATCAAAAATCCATTTGAACAGAGTTTGTTTTTGCTGATTCATATCAGCTATATACAGGCTTTTGCTGATGTAAATAAACGCACAGCCCGCCTTTCTGCTAATATTCCGCTTATTCAGGGAAATTTGGTTCCTCTTGCTTTTAATGATGTCAAGGTTGATGACTATATGTCTACAATGATTGCAATTTACGAGCTTCAAGAGGTTCAACCATTAGTCGATCTTTTTGTATACTCCTATTTACGAACTTGCTCAGCCTATGATTCTACCGTAAAAGCTATGGGATTTGACGCTGTTAGAGTTCGCTATCGCCAGCAGCGTCGGGAGATAATTAAAGACATTATCTTGAAAGGTTTAGTGGGTAAAGAAATAAAGGAATATGCAGAAAAAAAAGCAATTGAACACATTCCGGCAATAGACCGTTTAGCTTTCACTGAGGATGTCGTGGAGGATGTATTGGAGTTAGATGAGAGCCGGTTGGCAGGTTTAGGAGTCACTTTGAAAGAGCTGACGAGATGGCAACATAAGCAAAGTTAAGAAAATATACCTTTTTTCCTGAGTTTTTAAATTTAATACAAATTTGTGTTCAAAGAAATGGGGGGTTAAAGATGTTAGCGAAGCCAAACGGCAAGTTCCTTTTGTGCGGCCCAATCTTCTGCTTTTTTTATAGAGGGAATGAGCATGAGTGCTGTCGCAATTGCATCGGCCTCCATGCAAGTGGGCGTTCGAACGCTCGCACTTGTGATCGGGGGATTGGTAAGTGGTTTTTGTGTCTTAGGGTCAGTAATGTGTGTATATAATACGCCGTCAATAATCCAATTTTGCTGATAGCTTCCACTTGTTGCGATCGCTTCATCGTTAAGTTCCATCTCTTCACCGCCTAAGATGGCGATTTTCCAAGGACGGTTTGCCGGATGGCGACCTGCAACACGAATCTCGCCTCCCCATTCTACATAAATGTTATGAAAGCCATTTTCTTGAAGACGTTCGAGGATTAAATCGACCCCATAACCCTTTGCTACACCGCCGAGGTCGAGTTTAGTCTCATTTTTCTCTTTCCAAAAGCAGTTCTCTTCAAGGTGAAAGGCCTCTCCAAAAGCAGGATCAAAGCGCCCTTCGGTAAAAGCGGTTAGCTGGATCACGCGTTCAAGAAAACGGCTGAGTTTTCTGAGATTTCGACCTTTTCATAGGCTAAAAGCGCATTAAGCTTGGAAACCTCTGAGTCTGTGTTCCAGTTGTTGTATATGGTATTCACTTCAGCAAAGGTTGCGAGATCGTCTCTTCTACTCTTTCCACGTGTGGGATGAGAGTCGCCGATTTGGACGCAGTAACGCATGGTCATGGCGATTCCTTCAATACGTTTAGGCTGGGAGGAAGAGCAGCCAAAAAAGAGTAAGATTAAGAGTGCGAGCGCTGATAGCTGAGTAAGGTATTGTGCAAAAGCATGGCCACGGTCATGGGACCCACGCCTCCGGGAACAGGGGTAATCGCTTGGCATTTTTTCTCTACTTGTTCAAAATCGACATCTCCAACGACTTTTTTATCCACTCTATTGATCCCTACATCGATCACGATCGCTCCTTCTTTGACCATGTCGGCTTTGATAAAGTGAGGCGCCCCAATTGCAGCTACGAGAATGTCGGCTTGCCGGGTATATGAAGATAGATCTTTTGTTCGGCTATGAACAACAGTCACAGTACCATTACACCCTGGTGCATTTTGCATGAAGAGCGCAGCTAATGGTTTGCCTACAATGGAGCTTCTTCCAACAATTACAACATGTTTTCCTTCAACGGGAAGTTCGTAATACTCAAGAAGTCTTTTAATCCCAAGGGGAGTGCAGGGAATAAATCCTTCTTCTAGTCCCGCCATTAACCTCCCTAGATTGAGGGGGTGAAAGCCGTCGACGTCTTTATCTGGATTGATCGCTTCAATGACTTTAACCGTATCGATATGGTCTGGAAGGGGGAGTTGAACGAGGATGCCATCCACTTGAGGGTCGCTATTGAGTGTTTGGATAAGCTCTGGCAGGTGTTTTTCTGTCGTCTCTTGAGGCAGTTGGGTGTAAAAAGAACGGATGCCAACTTTTTCACAAGCACGTCTTTTCATATTGACATAAGTTTGCGAGCTGGAATTATCTCCAACAAGCACAACAGCCAATCCGGGAGCTGAGATAAGGGATTGGATTGTCTGTTTTACCTTGGCTTGGATTGCGTCTGCAACCGAGCGTCCTGACAAGATCATTGCGCCCTCCTTATGGTTCTTATTATTTTACGTATTTTCAGGGTTATATAAAAGGGGAAAGAGAGAGCAAAGGCGTAGAGGGCATCAAAAAAGGGCATACAGATCAGATCTGTAAAAACCCATTTGAGAGAGGGGATAATCGGTTGTGAGAAGAAGAAAAAAAGGATGGCCGTTGTCACAGTAGACAGTATGGAGAAGAAAAGAGTCATAAGCGGCAATGTGGAGAGTTTGTCTTGAAAAAAGTTGCGAGTCTGCCCATATAGCACCCAGCAGACAAGAGTGTAATTGAGAGCTGTTAATCCAAAGTGGGGATTAGAGGAAAACAGGTCGACGATCACACCGCATCCAATCGCGCGCCACAAGACAGCAAAACGGGTGCAGTGATAAAAGGAGAGGACCAAAAAAGGCGCAAAATAAAGAAGGTGTATTTTGGAAAAAAAGAGAACCCCAATTAGGGCTAACAAAAAGGCGAAAGATGTGTTGATGTTTCGTGAGACTTTAGATGCCATTGATTTGCCGTTTCAATAAGTGTTTTAAGATCGCTGAATTCCGGTTGCCAGCCAAGAATTCGGTTCGCCTTGCGAGGATCAGCGATGAGAACAGGTGGATCATAGGGAGAACGTTTAGATACGCTGTATGGAACCTTACGCTCTAAAATACGTTCAGTCATCTCAACCACTTCTTTGACTGAATAGCCTCTGCCCGATCCTAAGTTAAAGGAAATACTCTCTTTATTTTCGAGTAGCCATTGTAAAGAAAGGAGGTGAGCATTTGCAAGATCCATTACATGGATATAATCGCGGATCGGCGTTCCATCAGGGGTTTCATGATCATCTCCAAAAATCTGTAGAGGGGGTTTTTCTCCATGTGCGGCGAGGATAGCGAGAGGAATCAGATGTGTTTCAGGATCGTGCGCTTCACCGATTTCACCTTCTGTATCAGCCCCTGCGGCGTTAAAATAACGCAAGCAAACAGAATGGATATCAAAATCTGCCAACATTTGTTCGACAAACCATTTCGATCTACCATATGGACTAATAGGTGATTTAGGGTGTTCTTCATCAATAGGAGTATAGTGAGGATGTCCATAGATTGCTGCTGAACTTGAAAAGACTAAAAACTTAACCTGACACTTGGTCATTGCTTGTAGCAATGACAACGTCCCTTGACAGTTGTTGGTATAGTATTTTTCTGGATAGAGCGCCGATTCTCGTACATTATGGTAGGCGGCTAAGTGAATAACTCCGATCGGCTGATACTCTTTTAAAACCTGTATGATCCGCTCGGTATCTAGAACATTGCCTTGAGATAAGGGGCTCCACTGCACAGCCCATGGATGCCCTTGCTCCATAGTGTCATAAACAACTGGCTGAAATCCGTTTTTTTTCAAGGTTTTGCAGATGTGGCTTCCGATGTATCCTGCACCTCCAACGACTAAGACAACCTTGCTCATTTTAATAACCATTTAAAGAGAATAACATGAGCTTAATGGTTTTGAGAATGATTTTGAGGTCAAGTGCAAAGGATTGCTGATCTACATAGTAGGCTTCCATTGCAACCCTTTCTTCAAAAGAGATGTGATTTCTTCCTGATGTTTGCCATAGTCCTGTCATACCAGGCTTAATTGAGAGTATCTTGTCTGCTTGATTCTTGTAATAGTTGTTTACTTCCTCTTCTGTTACAGGGCGTGGGCCCACAACGCTTAATTCTCCCTTAAGGACATTAAAAAACTGTGGAAGTTCATCTAAGGAAGTTTTCCGAAGAAACTTTCCGATAAGAGTGATTCTTGGGTCGTTTTTAAGCTTATATGAGGCATACCACTCTTCTCTTAGGTGAGGGGACGTCGCGAGAATTGTATGCAGTTGCTCTTCTGCATTTGTGCACATCGTGCGAAATTTCCAGCAATTGATGATTTGCCTATCTTTTCCAACTCTTTGACATAAGTGAAAAATTGGCCCGGGAGAAAAAATTAAGATAAGTAATGTAATGACAATTGCTAGGGGAAGAAAGAAAATAAGTGCACCCACGCTAAATACAATGTCAAAAATTCGTTTTACTCCCATAAGAATGATGATCTTAATTACCAAAAGAAAATTTATCAAGAAAACTAACGGAGAAATCCTCTTCACTCCCTCTTGAGGCTGTTTTGTACTCTTCTTGATCGAGGAAAACGATCGCCTCCTGCCCCCTTAGAATCAGGCCGAAATTCATCCACAAACGTGCGATATGCCCATTCCCGTCACATTTAAGGGGATCTGGTGATGTATCCAAGCAGCAAATGCGTGGGGATTTTCAGCGCTCTAGGTTACCCGTTCTAAAAAGCTGGTCGGCATCCCTCGCTGCATTAAGGCCAATGTTGTAAAGATCGTCCCTTCTGCCTGCTATAAGAGGGGTGGCTGAGGCCTTGATTTCATCGATATTTCGATTTGCTTCCTCAAGCGAGGAAGGAGCACCAATCCTGCTGTCCCTGCTGCATTGAGAAGGACGACAGTGCGTACAAGGCTAAGGGGAAAGTGAGTGGAGCGAAACGACAGTGCGATGAGCGCTGTCTGTTGACATAGAAGCGTTTTATAACGTTTAAAGAATACTTACAAGCGATTCAAAGCATATTCTTAATATTATCGATTTTTAAAAAAACTTTAATGTGTGAAATTTTGTGATCACTTTCATGAATGTTATCATTGACATAGTCCATGGATAGATATTGATTCCCTGGATAAAATTGAAACCGATATCCTTTATGAACTAACACCAACAATCCGACATTATGTTCGAGAATATCTTGTATGGCTTTTTGCATATAAATATCTTTATCCGGAAGCTCAAAAGCTCTTTCAGGCGTATAGGTTAATTCTGCATCTTTGTTTACCAAATTTTTGAAAGCAGGGTCTGAATGATACATCATTTGGATTTTCTGAGAGAATAATTCATAATTAGAATCATTTACGATATAATCATCCAAATAAACAACTTGTGTTCCTTCAAAATATTCAGCAAATTTAGATTCCAACTCTCGAGCTCGCTTTAAACAATCGATATAAGCGGACTGATTGTCTCCCTGATATTGCAAACTCAGAACGTGCAAATGGGCTTTCTCTGTCATCAGGATTGTAATTTTTCCTTTTATTTGCTCTTTTAGCACAGATAGGAAAGCATTCATTTTTAAGTCGCCGTCAATTCCTTGATGAAAACAAGAATCGATACTAATCGGAATGACAGATGGTAAATCAGTTTCTATCCATTCAATTTCCTTTGTTTTGAATGTCAACTTCCCTTCTATCTTGTTATTTAGAGAACTATGTGCTAAATATTTTTTTCTATAATTATAGATATTCATATATTTCTTTAAGCAGCGTTAAATTTGATCTGCATTGACGTGCTCCCCAAAAATAGGACCATTTAAAATGCAAAAATTCTCATAATGGAAAATTTTAAATATAGAGGATTTTTGAGATGAAGAAGAGTCGATTTTCAGAACAGCAGATCACTTTTGCACTAAAACAAGCCGAAACAGGAATACCTGTGGCTGAAATTTGTCGAAAGCTCGGTATAGCAGAGCCCACCTTTTACCGCTGGAAGAAACTTTATGGAGGGTTGATGCCTTCAGAAGTTAAACGTCTCAAACAGCTTGAGGAAGAAAACAGTCGTCTTAAGAGGCTTGTTGCAGATTTAACCCTAGATCGTCAAATGCTTCAGGAAGTCGTTTCAAAAAAGCTATAGGGCCTGAGCGCAGAAGAGCAGTTGTTAATAAGCTTCAATTTGCTTTCAAAACAAGTGCTCGGCAAGTTTGTCGAGCGCTTTGTTTTCCTCGCTCGACCTATTATTACTGCTCTAAGAGAAGCGATCAGGCCTTTTTACGAAAAAGGATTCGCGAGATAGCCTTAACTAGATTTAGGTATGGATATAGGCGAATTCATATTTTGCTTCAAAGGGAAGGATGGCCTATCAACCATAAGAGGGTTTATCGTCTTTATCGCCAAGAAGATCTACAGATGAGACTCAAACCTCCAAAGAGGCGTGTTAGCTGTGCCACAAGAATTGGAAAAATCGATGCTACAAGAAAAAATCAAATATGGAGTATGGATTTTGTAACGGATCAGCTGTATAATGGGCAGCGTTTACGGCTCTTAACGATAGTCGATAACTTTACCCGCGTTAGCCCTTTTATTGGGGTGGGTTTTCACTACAAGGGAGCCGACGTAGTGATGTCATTGGGCAAGGCAATTGCAAGGTATGGGAAACCAGAGGCGATTCAAGTAGATAATGGTCCAGAGTTTGTCTCTAAGGAGCTAGACTTATGGGCTTATGCTAACAAGGTGGAATTGCGGTTTTCCCGTCCAGGCAGGCCTACGGATAATGCATTTATAGAAAGCTTTAATGGGAGATTTCGAGAAGAATGCTTAAACCAGCACTGGTTTATGTCGCAAGAAGATGCGGAAAAACGCATTGAAAATTGGAGGAATGAGTACAATGAACAGAGGCCTCATAGTGCTCTTGGGAATGTTTCCCCCACAGCTTTTTTGCAGCAGCAGGAGGCTCAGGCCTCATGAAAAAAAAGCCGAATTTTCGCATTGAAAATGGTCCAGAAAAGGGGGCAAGGTCAAGTTCAATTGGGGAACCACATCAGTTTTGCCAAAAGTTATCCTTCCCAATGAGGAGGATCCGAATACCTAACCCTAGCAGGAACATTGACAAATTGTTTTCGTTTATTTATATTTAACCAAAATAAATAAATTTTTAATCAAATGGCTATCACACCAACTTATTTAGATAATAGTGAAAGAGTGAATATCATATTAAATGAAATCGAAACAGAGGCACTAAAACCTGTCCATAGTTCGAGTTATCAAGATATTGAAGATCGAATGTTTAATATTATGTCTCTTCTTAGCGATAACAATTCAATAGTTAAGCAATATATTAAAGAACATGAATGTTTTAAAGAAAAACTAAAAAACTTCTTCTATCACAGCCAAGTAAATAGACTGATATTGAGAAATCCATTGGATCCAAGCCTATTACCTGCTCTTAAAAGAGATGCTGAATTCTTCTCATCAATCAATATTCGTTATATCTTAAGCGATTCTCCCGACAAAGAACAAGAGAGCCTTAAAGCTCAACAAGAATATGTGCAGAGTGCTTTAAGTAATGCACAGATTACTCAAATCAGTAAAAAAGGGCGGGATCGTTCAACAGCTGAGAGATTATCCTTAGTTGCTCAGATTAGAAAGAAACGTGATACCTATCTCGAAGATTCTACAGTTTACCTAAAGGGATTCCAGCAAATGGTTGATGCCATTGCTCGGGAAATAGAAAGAAGAGAAAAAGCCGACAGACTTGCAGACGAATTGATCGCGGAAAATGCTTCTAAATCTAAAAACAAAAAAAGCCGAAAAATAGCGCAACCCAAACGCGCTCATCAAATAGAACAGCAAAAAGCGGAGCAATCACAACCAAAGCAAGAGGCTGATCCTGTAGTCATAAAGGAAACTTCACCTCATCCTGAAAGCTTTGATGCAAAGCTCAAAGCAAGAAAACCTCCTTTCACTTTTGCCCCGCGCGTGCGCAGATGGCAAAAGGCAACTGCAGATATTATTCGAACTTTTATCGATAGCAGTAAACGTCACTATGCGAAAATTGAAGATGATACAGAAGTTCTTCGACATCGATTATACCATAATACAGAGGGGCTTGAGTATATTTTCTGTGATGAAAGTGAAAGGAAAAAATATACGTTTTCAACCCCAACGGGCTTAGGAATGATGGTGAGTCTAAAACAAGGGGAAGAAGTAAGCTATGGAATAATTTACTTTGGGATCGATACAAAAAAAGTGATTTACCATAGGCAGTTTGTCCCATTAAAACAAAAATATACCGCTGAGTATGTTATGGACCAATCTCACATGAAACTGCCCGGAGATTCAGCTTCAAAGAACGAAAATTGGAGAAGCGACATGGGTTTTACATTTTATTTAGAAAATGAAAATATCATCCGGATAGAATATGATGAAGGATTTGAAATTTCAGTTTTCCATATAAAACATTCTGCAAATTCGGATTAATACATTCAATACGGAATTCATATGTCTGCGTCGGCTATTACTAACTGTGTTGATGGTAAAAGGGAGTTTGAAGAGGCTGATTTTGCTTCCGTATCGAGTCTTTCAGAGGGAAGACGTTATTTTAAAATCACTGCCCAGAGGCTGAATGAAGGGACTCAAGAAAGACCCCTTAAAAGACAACGAGGTGATGATTCAGCGATAGATAAGAGTTCCTTCGATGCCATTATAAAAACTTCTTTGGATATCTTGACTTGTTATCCCGCTTTGCTCAGAAAGGATGAAAATAAGGACGAGCTTAAGTTCATTCTTGCCAAAGTAGAAGCGTATCCTCCAGCAACATCTGAATATAGAGTATTTTCAAAGATCATTAAAAATCCGGTGATAAACCTCAATTTGCCCAATGGGGATAGCATCAGATTCAATTCCGCAGCGTTTGTTTTAAAATCTCAATTACTATCAAGAATGTGGGCATTTCATGAGGAAGATGATGAATTCTCATGTAGTGACTGTCCAATTCCTATTGAATCTGTAGCAGTTGAACAAATCAAGGATTATTTGAACGATCCTAGTAGTTATGGTACCTCTTTAACTTTTAATGAATTGCTGCAGCAGATGAAGTTTTCAGAATATTTTCAAATGGAAGATCTTACTGCAAAAAGTTCACAAAAGCTGCTGGATATAGCCGCTTATTTTCCTGCAAATTTGTCTGTAGAACAGTTAAGGGGGGTGGTTAGTGCTCTGAACTATCCTTCTATTCAAATGAACATATCATTAAAATATACTCTTGAGGATCGAATTAGTTTATTTCTTAGATCACTTATTAGACTCGGGGAAATTTCTGAAGAGATTTTAAGCGAAATATCAAATCTCCAATTTTCAATCAGATTAGATTTAGATTTTAGCAGAGTCAACGATGCGCAGTTGGGCAGGCTTTTAAATAGGATCCCAATTAGAGATCTGAGTCTTTTTAGATGTCACAATTTGACAGAAGAGAGTGTCAAATTATCGGACTTCTCAAGCCTAGAAAGCTTGAACTTAGGCGAGAATACATGGGTTACAGATGAGGTTGTGCACCTTCTTCCGACAAGCCTTAAAAAACTAAACTTGCGTTCTAACGGTATTACAGAGAGTTCGGCGAGCCGTATCGGTCAGATGACGCAACTCGAAATGCTAGATTTGAGTTGGACCAAAATTGGAGATGCCATGTTGCAGAATCTCCCCTTAAGCCTCAATGAGATTGTGTTGACTGGCATTGGTTTGATTGAACACACGGCTTTGAGTTCATGGCAGCGTTTAGGTCAGATGACGCAGCTCAAAAAACTTGATTTAAGATCAGTAGAAGGATTAGAGGACATAATTAAGCAGCTCCCCTTATCTCTCCCGTGGCTCCATTTGGACAATGGCATTATACTGAGTGGTGTCCATGCACGATATGCAGTGCAGAGGAATATCTTGAAAAGATTTATAGAAGTAGATCGAGCAGCTTCAAGAAATGTCTAAAGATTATTCTGCTCACTTACCAAATGCACGAGATTGCGGAGTGACGTCGTATCTCCCGGCAGTTCTTCAAGAGTGTTGAGTGCGCTTTTTTCTAATGATAGAGCGGCTTCCTTAGCCTTTTCCTCGCCAAGCGGGTGATCTTGGTCAAGGATATCATCCACTAGCTGAAAAAGTTCTCCAAATTGCTTTCCAAACTGTGACAATTTTTGTTGAACTTCAGGCGTTGCGTGCGTGACAATCCCTCCAAATTCAAGCGCGCACTGAAAGAGGGCTGCTGTCTTCTTCCGGTGAAGTTCTGCGACCTCGTCGGAACCTTCGATATCCATCACCTGCCCACCAATCATTCCATTCCCTCCCGCATTTTGGGAAAGGGCCTGCACAAGCGCGATTTTTTGCTCTGCAGAGAGCCCTGGGGCATCTGCGAGAACCTCAAAAGCCGAAGTTAAAAGATAATCGCCTACAAGTACAGCATGCGCTTCGGTATACGCTTTATGAAGAGTGGGTCTGCCACGGCGGAAATCATCGTCATCCATACAAGGAAGATCGTCATGTATCAAAGAGTAGCAGTGCACCATTTCAAGCGCACAGGCAGGGCGCAGGGCCCGCTCACAGCTTCCTTTTTCTAACATTTCTGCCGTTTGGAGCACTAGTAGGGGACGAATACGTTTGCCCGGTGCTAATAAGGCGTACCCGGCCCCCTCAAATAGTGATTTGTGATAGGGTGATCCTGCAGGAATGAGTTCCTTTAGTGCATCATCAATCAGCTCGATCATAAGTAAGACCAATCCAGGACTACTTTTCCACTACTTCCAGACAGCATCGCATCAAACCCTTTTTGGAATTCTTCTGCTTTGAACCTATGGGTGATCACCGGAGTGACATCTAATCCGCTTTGTAGCAAAGAGCTCACTTGGTACCATGATCGGAAAATTTCCCGCCCATAAATTCCCTTAATGGTTAGCATTTTAAAGATCACATGGTGCCAGTCTAAGTTAACCTGAGTGGGAAGAATTCCTAGAAGGACAATGTGGGCTCCGTGGGAAGCTAGATCCGGAAGTGAGGCAAAGGCTTGCGGACTGCCAGACATTTCTAAGCAGACATCAAATCCCTCTTTCATCCCGATCTCTTTCATCACTTCGCGAACCGATTGGTTTTGCACGTTAACAGCACGCGTGGCACCCATTTTTTCAGCCATTGCGAGACGGTCCGGGTTAATATCGGTGATCACAACTCGGCGTGCTCCGGCCATTTTAACAATCGGAACAGTCATCAAACCAATTGGTCCTGCACCGGTAATGATGACATCTTTACCGACTAAATCATAGGAGAGAGCTGTATGCACAGCATTTCCTAACGGGTCAAAAAGAGAGGCGACATCATCTGAAATCGCATCGGGAACGATAAAAGCATTTTCAGCAGGAATTGCGACATATTCGGCAAAGGCTCCATCGCGGTTCACACCCACACCAATAGTATTTGGGCATAATACGCGCCGGCCTGTTTGGCACATGCGACACTGTCCACATGTAATATGCCCTTCACCTGAAACGCGGTCGCCAACTTTAAAACCTTTTACGTTACAGCCCATCTCGACGACTTTACCCACAAATTCGTGGCCGATGATAGAGGGGACCGGTAACGTTTTTTGTGCCCATTCATCCCAAAGATAGAGATGAATATCTGTCCCACAAATAGATGTTTTGATCGTTTTAATTAGAAGGTCGTTATCCCCAATCTTAGGCATCGGGGCTTCGTCCATCCATAAACCTTTTTTAGCTTCTTTTTTTATGATTGCTTTCATGAAGTTGCCTTGTTAATGACATTTAACTCTTTACCTACTTTCTCAAATGCAGCGATGGCACGGTCAATATCTTCTAAACTATGTGCTGCTGACATCTGAGTACGGATACGCGCCATTTGTTGTGGAACAACGGGATAGAAAAACCCAATTACATAGATTCCCTCTTCCAACATCTTTTGCGCAAAAATCTGAGTGAGTTTTGCATCTCCTAGCATGACCGGGATGATAGGATGATCTTTACCTGCTAGCTTAAAGCCAAGTGCGCTCATCTTGCTGCGGAAATATTCAGCATTACGCCAGAGTTTTTGACGGAGCTCTTCACCCTCAGTTTCCAGCAAATGAAAGACTTCAATGCTTGCTGCGGCAATATTAGGGCTGAGAGTGTTTGAGAATAAATAAGGGCGCGAACGCTGTCTGAGCCATTGGATAATCTCTTTTCTTCCTGAAGTGTAACCGCCAGATGCACCTCCTAGAGCTTTTCCAAGCGTCCCTGTAATGATATCCACGCGGCCGATTACATTGCGGTATTCGTGAGTTCCTCGTCCATTTTTTCCAAGAAAACCCGTAGCATGGCAATCATCGATCATGACAAGGGCATTATACTTATCAGCTAAGTCACAAATTGGCTCTAAGTCAGCAATAATTCCATCCATCGAAAAGACACCATCAGTTGAGATAAGACGGAATCGGCAGTCTTTAGCCTCTTTTAACTTCTCCTCGAGATCCTGCATATCGTTGTTTTTGTATCGGAACCGTTTGGCTTTACAAAGGCGAATCCCATCGATAATGCTGGCATGGTTCAGAGAGTCGCTAATGACAGCATCTTCTGGACCTAGCACGGTTTCAAAAAGTCCGCCGTTGGCGTCAAAGCAAGAGCTATAGAGAATCGTGGCTTCTGTTTGCAAAAATTTTGAGATTGTCTTTTCAAGCTCGACATGGACGGTCTGTGTCCCGCAGATAAAACGAACAGAAGCTAGGCCAAAGCCATATTGTTTGTAGCTCTTTTCAGCGGCTTCAATCACTTTCGGGTGATTTGCAAGCCCAAGATAGTTATTCGAGCAGAAATTCAATACATGCCTGTGGTCACTCAATTCGATATCGCTTTTTTGGGGCGAGGTGATTACCCGCTCTTCTTTATAAAGGCCTGTTTCTTTTAATTGATTCAGTTCATCTTGAAGATAATGAAGAAAGGTTTGATCCATAGGGGTTATCCTTTATCCGTGATTAAATTGCCGTCACAAAGGATGAGTTTTTTATCGCAAAGTTCTGCAAGTAACTCATCGTGTGTCACGACTATAAGTGATTTGTTTAGATCCTTAACTGAGTGAATGAGTAATTCGTGGATGCGATTAGATGTTTCATGGTCAAGGTTTCCTGATGGCTCATCGGCTAGCAAGATTTCGGGGTCGTTGCAAAGGGCACGCGCGAGCCCTACACGCTGCTTTTCTCCACCCGAAAGCAACTTTGTAGAAAAATGGAGCCGGTGTGTTAAACCAACCTTCTCTAAAAGTGCGCAGGCGCGATTATAAGCTGCAGAGTTTTTGTGAATCGAATCTCCTTTAATGAGGGCAGGCATTAACACATTTTGGAGCACAGAATAGTTGTCGAGCAGGTTAAAGCCTTGAAAGACAAAGCCAATATGCTTATTGCGAAGGAGAGGGGAGGGATGTTCAGATACAGATTTGCCTGCGATGATCAGGTCGCCGGATGTGGGCGCTTCCAACGTCCCCAATATTTGCAAAAGCGTGCTTTTTCCTTCTCCGGAAGAACCCATAATCGCTATGCTCTCTCCGGGATACAGATCAAGGGATATCTTTTTTAATACCTCAACTGGCGTTGGGTATGTAAACGTTTTACAGATCTTTTTTGCAGATAAAATCGGTTCCACCTTACTCCGCTCTTAAAATTTCT
Source organism: uncultured Chlamydiales bacterium (assembly GCA_963748195.1). Lineage (GTDB taxonomy): Bacteria > Chlamydiota > Chlamydiia > Chlamydiales > JAAKFR01 > JAJACP01. The sequence continues at coordinate 111,130 of CAVVHU010000002.1, forward strand.
GTTGGGCGGATGCGCGCCGCTTTTATTGCAGGGACAATCCCTGCTAAAAGTGAGATGACCATCGTGGCAATAATCACAAAAACAAGGGATGTCACACTCAGTTCGTTGGGAAGTTTGCTGCCATAAAAGGCTGCTTGGAAAGCTTCATGCCCTTGCAGAAAACTTAAAAAATCGACGAGGGATTGGAGGTAGCGCAATGTAAAGATGGCAGCTAATGTTCCAATAATACAGCTGAGTACACCCATCACAAAGCCGCATATCCCGAAAATGAATGCAATCCGCTTAGGAGAAGCGCCCATCGATTGAAGGATTCCGATTTCCCGTTTCTTATCGTTCACAAGGAGGATCAACATCGAGATAATATTGGAGCAGGCAACGATCAAAATAATCACAGCTATGAGAGTAAAAAGGTTTTTGTCGCTCTGCAGTTGCTGTAAGACAGGTCTTGCAAAATCGTAATCTTTGAATGATTGTACTTCCCAGTATTGCCCAATATCGCGAGAATTAAGCGCGTGGATAAGCTGTTGTTTAACATCATCGGCTTGTCTAATATCGCTGAGCCAGATGTTGATTCCATTTCCGAGCATATTATCTGTCACAGACATGTTGCCGCGCAAAAGAGAGACAACCTTTGAGTCGACAAACATAAGCTTGTTTCCTGCAGGCATCATCCCCGGGTCATAAAAACCTGCGACATAGATCGGAATACGCTGTTCTTGCATGGAACTGGCTGTGGGGGATAGATAGGCTAAATAGCCTCGGTCTCCCAATCTGACGCCGTTATTTTGAAAGTTCTTGGCAATCAGGATGCCATCGCCAAATGGCTGATCGGTAGGAATAAGCAGTTGATCTGCTTGTAACCAGAGTGGATCAGAAATCTTTTCTAGCGATACTGGCGAGGCTTCGGCTATTTCAAGGCGATCATAAGTTGTTGTGCCCTCCAGAGGAATTCCCTGGACAACTCCCTTAACCGCAAACTCAAGCGATTGGAGAGAATCAGCTGTATCGATAGAGGCAGGCACTAGCTCTGCTTGGAAGGGAATAGAATCGTTAAGAACGAGCTCGATACCAGGAGATATGCCCTTATCGCTTACAAGATGCATTTGCTCATGGTCAAAAATAATTTCCACAGGCGTTGTTTCAAATCCAAAAGCGGCAAGTCGGGTTTTGAGCGCTTCTAGTTCTTGTACATTTTGGGGAATCACAACCCGTTGAACTTCGTTGTATCGGACGATCCCAACGCCGCTGAGCGAGCCTTTATTGGGAAAAAAGGCGGGGGTTAATATGAAACCCTCATCGGTTGTTTGAAGTTTGTTGACGGTAACTTGGTTGAAAAAGTTGTGAAGATTTTTTTGCAACTGTGCAGGTTTCCCCTCAATCTCCTCGCTTGAAAGCGTATCAAGAAGATTGTTAAAATCCTTTGCGGAAGGAGGGATGATCATCTCTTTTAGACGGCCATTTTCCGGATCATGCGAGGCAATATAGGAGACTTGTGTTAGAAAAGTCTGGTGCCCTCCTCGTAACAGAGAGAGGTGAAGGTTGCCAAAAGAGACTTCATACTCTTGAGGGCGCACCCCTCTTTGTGGAAGTTGGCTAATTGCCTCCCAGCCCTCTTTCACAATGTCTTTTAAGGACCCATCTCCACTCTTTACAGGTGCAGGAAAGTCGAAGGGAAGCTCAACATCAATCGTAGAATCATACGGATCGCTTTGAATGGTCAGCAGCTTTTCGCCGATCGTTTTCGAAGCATAATTCGAATCTAAGCTCACGTCATCTATTTGATAGTAATAGGAGTGATAATAAGCGTCCGTCGGCGCCATACGCACCGGCGCATTCAGGGCGACGAGTTGTTCAATCCATTTCTTTTCAATGCCATCCGTGACGGAGAGGAAGAGAACAACCAACCAAACGACAAGCGAGATGACCAAAACTGATACAAGCGAGATAATTGAAACGGAAAGCTGCCGCCATCTTGGAACCAGATATTTTAGCGCGACAGTTAGTTCAAAACGCACTGATTATTTTGCCTCTTTAAATATCACATGACGGCGTAAGGAGGGATCGTACTTTTTTAGCTCCATACGGCCAGGAGTTTTTTGCTTGTTTTTGGTTGTCCAATAAACTTCTTTACTCTCTGTGCTTTTTAACTTGATGATTTCTCTTTTCTTGCTAGCCATTGTTGACTCCTAAAATATGGTGAATAGGTAAGGAGATTAAGCCAAGAAGCGATAATATTCAACTATAAATTGATCGAAATGACGATGAGGAGGTATGGTATTAGCCTGAAGTTTACGTTTTCTTTAAGTTTAGTTGCTTAAAAAATGAAAGGAAAAAACCCAAAATGGGCAATAAAATCAATTTCACAAGCCTTGGCTGCCCCCGCAATCTAGTTGATAGCGAGGTTATGTTAGGTATTCTTTTAAAAGCTGGATATGAAGTCACAGATGCGATTGAAGAGGCCGATTATCTCGTAATCAATACGTGTGCCTTTCTCGAGTCGTCCCGTGCCGAATCCAAAGAGGCCATTGCCGAGCTTTTAGATTTAAAGAAAGAGAGCGCAAAGTTAATTGTAACCGGGTGCATGGTTACAAAGCATCGATCCGAGATCGAGAGCACATTTCCTGGGGTTCACTACCTATTGGGTTCGGGAGATGTGGAGGGGATCTTAAAAGCTGTCCAATCTGATGCAAAAGGGGAGATAGTGGGGTCTGCCAGGAGTTATCTTGAAGCAGGAGAGGTGCCGCGCCAACTCTCTACCCCTCACAACTATGCCTATTTGAAGATCGCTGAAGGATGTCGCAAGGGATGCGCTTACTGCATTATCCCCAAAATAAAAGGGCCCTTGCAGAGTAAGTCTAAAGAACAGATTCTCAAAGAATTTCGAGCTCTTCTTTCTCAAGGTATTGAAGAGATCATCCTAATTGCTCAAGACCTTGGGGATTATGGAAAAGATCGAGGCGAAGAGCGATTAACCGATCTGTTAAAGGAAATTTTGACAGTTGAAGGGGACTACTGGATTCGTCTGCTTTATCTCTATCCGGATGAGATCGATGATTCTTTGATCGAGCTTATGCGCTCAGACCGGCGGATTTTGCCTTATCTCGACATGCCGATTCAGCATATCAATGATACAATCCTTAAGAAAATGCGCCGCCATACCAACGCGGCCCAAATCAAGGAGATCATCACAAAGCTGCGGAAAGCGATTCCCGATGTGCATATTCGCACGAGCTTAATCGTAGGCTTTCCGGGAGAAACCGAAGAGCAATTCAACGAATTACTTACATTTGTTCAAGAGCATCCTCTTAATCATATAGGAATTTTTACCTATTCCCAAGAAGAAGGAACGGCTGCTGGCAGGATGGAGGAACAGATATCTGAAGATGTGAAGTTCGAGAGGCAGGCTAAGTTGGCCGAGGTACAGCAGGAGATAGTAGAGCAGCTCAATAGCCGTTGGATCGGTCAGGAAATCGAGGTTGTGGTGGAAAATTATCATCCTGAGAGCGATCTGCTGCTTGTGGGGCGTTATTTTGGCCAAGCTCCTGAGATTGACGGTCAGGTAATCTTAAACGATTGGAAGCAAGTCAAAGCCTTTGGAGAGCGCTATCTGGTCGAAATCACGGATGCTGCGGGCTACGATTTGATCGGAACCGTGCTTAAACCTCTCCGAAGACCCAGCCTGTCAGTCATAAATTAAAAAATCTATTAACGTTTTGTTAATAGAATATTTATGTTATAATTCCTTTGAGGAAAACATATGACGTCCGACGTTAGATTAAAATTAAGTATAAGTGATATCGTCGACAACTCGTCTTGGCAGAATAAGAAAGGGTCTACTCGATTAGAACGCTCTTCATGGCAGCATAAGCAGCAATATCTCGAGGTTGTCGAGTATGATATCATCAATTTTGAAAATCAGACGCGCCCAAAAGTTGATCGGCTTGAGACCATTTTAAAGGTCGTTAAGGTCGTGAGCCTAATCATAGGGGTTGTGGCTCCTTTTGCCGCTACTTTTTGTCCTGCATGGCTCTCCTTGGGCGTAGGTGCGCCGCTTTCGATCATTTTAGCTGTCATTTCCTCAAATCTTTCGGGTCGCATTGAACTTCAAAAGCATAGAATTGACGCCTTGTTAACAACCCGTTCCATGTTGCAACACAACACTGTAAGGGCGTTGCATCCGATAAGGTCCAGCGAATCGGGAGAAAAAAATCGTATTGAACGTTTAGTTGGCGAGCTAGATTTAGAGGATGATGGGAACGTGAAGCTGCTCGCAGCGCGCGATATCGAAGAGGTGCCCCTTGATCACGAGCGTGAATGGAAGTCTGTTCAAAATCTTGTAAGGAACGCTAAACAGAAGCTCCGAAGCGGCGATATAGAGGCTTATAAAAATTTGATGGCCCAGGCAAGCTTTAAAGGATTTGTAATAGGAAATAAAAGTCAGCTACCGCCTCTTTTTGAGAGTGCGACGATTGAGCGTGAAATGTCCTCTTTTACAAGCCGAGCAGGATTTTGCCTACAGCTGATTAATCAGTTTGAGCGTCTTTCTAATGCGAGAAGGATCTTGTTTGGCGAAGCTTTTTGTCCTGAAGAATTTGCGGAAATTTCCGATGAGTATGCCAGAATTGTTTCCGAGTCAAGAACAGGGCAATTAAATCCAGAGGGTATCAGCCAGCTCACCTTTACCTGTGATCTACTGATTGCTCGTATCCAACCGCTTTTAAATATAGTCGAAAAGGAAATAAGAAATCATCCAGTCTTGCAATTAGAACGATTCAAAGCAGATATGGACAAATACAATGGTATGATCCTCAAAGGAGAAGTCATAGAGGCGCTATACGGTTGGATTGTAGCACATCCAGCTGATGCAAAACGCCCTATTTATAAGGTATTGAGAGATCTGCCCCAATTCGACAAAGTTGTTGAGTGGTTTAACTTTGAGGAACATAGAAAATATCTTAGTGAGCCTGTTTCGCTCATTTATGAGCGCAACCAGGCAATGCGTGCTGTATTTAACGAAGCTAACCGAGAAGCAAACCGTATTTACGCTGCGCTTGGACAAAGATCAGTTACCCTGGATGAAATTCTAAAAAGCCCATCAGAGGAGTGGCAGCACCTTGTTCGAAATGAGCCTACACTCGAAACGATGACCCAATTGAAAAAGGCAAGCGACCCTCTCAAAAGTATTGTAGGCAACGTGGGAGTAAGCAGCGCTTGGAAATCATTTGTGTTATCCGTTAATAGAAAAAGTCACAACGAATATTTCGAGCCAATCCTTAATCCAGAAGAAGGGCTGCAGTTTAGCCGCAGCGTTCAAACAGATCTTGTAAATAAGCAACTACAGGGACTTCATCGTAAGATAATAGTCGTTCATTATTTAACATACGGGCATATCCTCGAACTTATCTCTGAAATTGCCCTGTTAATTATAGTGAATGTCTTACCTGCCAGTTACTTTGTTGCTCTAGGGTTTTCTGCCAGCGGGTTATTGGTTACCGGAGCCTATTATTTTTTAGGTAATCGAAAACTGAAGCTAGAAAAGCAAAGACAAGGATTGAAGCTTGATATGTTTTTGCGCGACCGCGTGCATATCTCAAATGTTCCCGGAACCCATCCCCACTTAGAGAACCTTAGGGCAGTTCAAGAACAATACGACCTCGCAGGTGTGGCACCCACCTGGAGACGATGTTTGTCTGAAAATGAGAATGTCGTTTTATCAGGTGCTCAAAATGAAATGGCTAAAGAGGGAAGTAAGATTGCGGAGCCTTACGTGAACAGTCTTCGAGCAAGACTCTACTATCAACTCACCGACATGTTGGAAGAGGTAGTTGACGGTGAAACTGGTTCATTGATTAATTCTATAGATGAGAACTTATATAACAAGCAACAGCTCGAAAATTTATTGGATCGAAATATTCGTGATGAGACAACGAGAGCTGAAATAAGAAAACTCCTTGAAAATATCAAGAGGTCCCATCCTCGAGTATGGCGAGGAAAGCAAGAGACTTTTTTCCAGCTGCTTGAAAGCTCACGAAACGAGGTGGTCTCTCTGCGTAATGTTTTGCAAAATGAGCATGAAGCTCTCTATGAGGAAAAACTAAAGATCGAATTAGATTTACGTGATTACGATTCGCAGACGAGATACAGCAAAGCTCTTGAAGCTGGAATGCCACAGCAGGAACGAAAAGCTACGGCCTTTGAGGGATTTGTTTTATCTTTCCTTATCGATGAGATAGTTGCTGCAATGGAGGGGGATCATAGCAGATCAAGCAGAGATGATTTGGAAGGGGTATGTGAAAGGATAAGAGGTCTACGCAATAGCCTTTTAGTGAGAATTAATCACGAGAAAGAGCTGCTTCAGAAATATTCCATGAAAGCTTTGGAAGAAAAGTTAGAGTCTTGCAGAGAGCTTCTCAAAACGGCTTCTGATTCTGAAAAAGAGTCCTTGATGTATCTCGTAAGTGATTTAATCGAAGCGATGACAGGAAAACGTTCAAGACGAAAGAGTGAGGGTATCGATGAGGTATGTGATCGAATATTGGATTTATATAGGATACCTAGAGAAGAGAGAGTGCAGCTCGAGCGTGAGAGAGGCTTATTGCAAAACTATCCCATAGAAATGCTGCAAGAAAAACTTGATGAGGCTGCGGATAGAATGGTTCAGTTAGAGCCACAATTACTCGAAGGATCTCGAGTAGCAACTCGCCTCCAAATGGTTAGAAGCCGTCATGTAATGAATAAACTACAATTTTATTCTTACGGACTAAACTCTAAACTTTCAAAAATCAATGTGCAAGAACTTGTAAATGAAGAGAGTAAGTTAAGATGGTTGCACGGTCTTCTTGTTGAAGCTCAGACAGAGGAAGAGCAAACTAGAGATCAGCATGGTAATTTGCGGAGAATATGCCAGCAAATACTAAAGGAGTTTAATCCTGAATCTGCAAAGAGTACACTTGTAAAATATCCTGTTCATCAGTTGAAAGCGATGGCTGAGCTTGTCGATTTGAGACTGGCGAGAGTGAAGGCAGAGCTAGGCAAATATCAAAGACTAAAGGTTCGATTACAAAAATCGGTGAGGACTCAACGGGATCTTGACCGCGAGATATTAGAGGCGCAACTTTCTAAAATAGAAAGACGTAGAGTAAGAAGAGGGTTAAGCCAAAGGGCGCAAAGTCGAAAAGCCGCGATCGAATCTAAACTAGAACAGATTGCGAAAGAAGAGCTAGATAAGAAGCCCGAACGTCCGTTTGATCGCAGTCAGTTAGAGTTGCAACTCGCACTGATTGAATCTCAACTCGCAGAGATTGAGGAGAAAAAGGTAAGTGCAGAGCATGCATGTAGAAAGCTCAATCCTCTAGTTGAGCTTGAAAAGATACGACAACGTATCGATCCAGAGATAGAGAAAAAAAGAAAATTTACAAAAGATTTCCAAGAGATTCATCAACATCTCCAGCAAATGCAAGAGGTTTGGGCAGAAGCCGCTGTTGACGGGTCTTTGGTACGAGCTCTTGGTAGATGGAGAAGGTCAATACCAGAGTTTATGCCCCCTGAAGATTCTGATCCTAGAAAATGGCAGCAGGCTGTTCTCCTTTTAGAGCTCGAAAATAGTGCTGTACAACAGCTAAACGTGCAAGAGCTTAGATTTCTGCTTCCTAAAAACCTGTGAGCACAAATCGATCGTTGTCCAATGATGGACTCTGTTTTCAAAGATTTTTTTATGGACTTGAAGAATTCGAAAATTTCTTGATATTACTTATCGAAAGAGTGAGAGACTCCCTTCTTTTCATTCCCAACTTGTGTAAAAGAGTTTAGAGGGGTAAACTCTTCTCTTATGAATGAGAATGATCTACTTGCTGAAAAGCTTCTTGCTTCCGATGAGCTTGTGCCTGAAAGCGTTGATGCGCATTGCCATTTTGCCTCAATCCTATATTACTATGGGGTGAGAAAGCAAAAAGGGCGCCCCTTTCTTTTGGCTCTAAATCATTTAATGCAAGCAGAGGAGCTAGACTGCCGTTTATCTCCCTCGATTCGCCACCTTTGGGGAAATGTTTTATCTCAACTGGGCAAGCTTGTCCACGACTATTCTTTTTTTGAAAAAGCAATCATTCAATATGCAAAAGCTGCAGAAGCATCCGAACATAACCCTAAACTATATTGGGATTGGGCTGATACGTGGCTCCAGCTTGGCCATCGATCAGGAGAGGAGACAGATCTTAAGCGTGCTCTCGAGATGTTTTCTAAAGCCAATTGCAAAGATCCTTTATTTTCAATTGACTATGCAAATGCCTATGCGATTTATGGTGTGCATACAGGGGACCCCTCTTTTCTAGAGCAAGCTCTCTCCATTCTGCGTGGTGTGATTGCGGACACATATGATGTAGAGGGCGAGACGACTTTGGAATACGAGCAGGCTTGGCGCACCTACGCAGCTGTCTGCAAGCAGCGCTTTGAATTGACTCATCTTCCCTCTCATTTTGAAGAAGCCGAAACAAGCTTTCAAGAGGCTATCCTCTCTGTACCCTCGAATGCAGAGCTGTGGCTCGATTGGGGTGCTCTTTACATCAGCGGGGGGTGGCTAAAACACGATTCTAAACTCATTGAAACGGCACTCGATAAGTTGACATCCTCAAAAGCAAAGGAGGGCGATCATCTTCGTCTTTCTGCATTGCTTGGAAAGGGTTTGATTCTGCTTGGACTCTTCATTGAAGATTTGAAACTGATACGGGAAGGAGAGGAGAGGGTTAAAGCAGCTCTTGAGCTCGCACCGCATCACCCTGAACTTTTAAATGCTGCAGCATATTTAGAATTTGCTCTTGGTATCTATTTTTCCGATGCAAAGGGATTTGAAAGAGCTGCTGTTCTCTTTGAAGAGGGGGTTCAAGCTGATGCGAGCTCTGTACCGGATTGGCATGGACTGTTTCAAACTTATGTCAGTTGGGGGATGATGTCAGAAGACGCAGTACTGCTTAAGGCTGGCATAGAGGCGATTGCTCGCATTTGCCAACTGCGTCCTCACTCTTCGCTTCATTTGAATGAGTGGGGAGTCGGGCTTCTCCAGCTGCGTCAGTTAGTTGATGATTTAGATGATCAAGCTGTTGTAATTGAAGAGGCCGCTCTTAAATTTAAACAGGCGTTCGCTTTGTGCGAAGACCTTGAAACGGTATATCATTGGGGTTGCGCTCTGGATCAAATGGGGGATATCTCTGGTGATGAGAGCGATTACGAAAAGGCAATTTCACTCTTAACAACTGTTTATGAATATAATCCTAATGAACCTCATGTATGCTACCACCTTGGCTTAGCCTACTCTCATTTAGGAGAGTTAACAGCAGAAGTCGAATTTCTTTTTAGAAGTGTCGAGCTTCTGACGCCTCTTGCAGAGAGTGATCCTGAGGACTCAACCCTCTGGGGAGATCTTGGATACGCATTTTTGAACATCTCAGAGATAGTGTATGATTCTTTTCAACCAGAGAAAGCTGAGGAATATAGAAGAAGTGCAGAAAAGTACTTGCTTCATGCCGTAGAAATCGGGAATGGAGATGCCAATTACCATCTTGCTTGTTTGTATTCATTGGCTAATTTAGTCGAGTCCTCCATCCACTTTCTAAGAAGAGCAAAGGCAATCGATGTCTTGCCACCACTAGACGATCTTGAGCACGATGAGTGGTTGGCTAATGTACGTAATAGTGATCTATATAAAGAGATATTGTAAATGATAGAACAGGAAGATCATGCAAGCTCAGGAAATTTAATGGACTCAAGGACGAGTCATTTAGACGACGAATTAAGCGAACGTCTAGAAGAGGCTTTTCATAAGACCACTTTTAATGTTCAGTTGCATGAAGTTGCAAAAATTGCGAGCGAGTACAATCCAATTGACCTTGCGTATGCAGCCTCTCGTCTTCCTCCAAGTGCGCGTCCCGTTTTATATGAGAACCTACCTGATATCAATGCAAAAGCCTCTTTTCTGATCAATACAGATGGCCCGACACGTTCAGCTGTCTTTCGCTCTCAGACAGATGAGATAATTTCCAAGGTAATAGATAAAATGCCTGCTGATGAGGCTGTATGGGTCTTAGATGATCTTCCTGACCGTCGCTATCGGCGTGTGCTCGATTTGCTCGACACCAAAAAAGCGATGCAGATCCGTGAGTTGCAAAAGCACAGCCGCAATAGTGCGGGAGGGTTGATGACCAATGAGTTTTTTGCCTTCCCAATGGAGACAACAATTGCAGAGGCGGCCTCTTTTATTCGTGACAACCCTGGCATTGATATGACCAGAAGGATCTTTGTCCTCGATCATAAAGGGGAGCTACAGGGGTTTGTCCCGGCTCGCAACTTAATCGTAAATCCACCCCACCTTCCTTTGCGTCAGGTGATGCGTCAGATAGAGCATTATGTCTATCCCGAGACAACTCGCCAAGAGATGGTCGATCTCGTAGAGCGCTATAAAATCCCCGCACTCCCTGTCGTCAACGAAGAGAATTTACTTGTAGGTGTCATCACTTATGAAGATGTGGTTGAAGCCATCGAAGATATTGCAGATGAAACGATCGCATGGATGGCCGGTACAGCTGAAAATGTAAGCGAGTACGACCATGTTTTCAAACGGTTTTTATCGCGTGCCCCCTGGTTGCTTGTTACCTTGTTTGCAGGGTTGATCAGTGCAGCAGTGATGGCTTATTTTCAAGGAATAGAAGGCGAGCTGCTTGCGTTGATATTCTTTTTCATCCCCTTGATCAACGGGATGTCTGGGAATGTCGGTGTCCAGTGCAGCACAGTGCTTGTAAGGAGCATGGCGATAGGGGTTCTGACTTCAGGTAAAAAAGGAGAAGCTGTTGTAAAGGAGCTTTCCATAGGCTTGATCACAGGGACCTTTTTTGGGTGTTTATGTGGTATAATCGTTTATCTTTTGAGCGGTTATGAAATTGGGGAATTTCATGGAAATCCCATTCAGCTTGGGGTAACAGTTGCAGCGGGGGTACTAGGAGCCTCTTTAACCGCCACCACCTTAGGCGTTTCATCGCCCTTCTTTTTTGCCCGAATTGGAGTTGACCCTGCCCTAGCCTCGGGTCCAATTGTGACAGCATTCAACGACATCATGTCGATGATCATGTTTTTTGTGATCTCCGGCGTACTCAACACAGTCTTCTTTATTTAGAGCCTGTTGCCAAACTCCTTTTGGGCCCAAACATTCAACTTCGCCTGAAAATCCACAAATCTGCTCCTTTTAAGAGTTGACTTCTTTATTATTATATATATTTTAAAGGGATTAAGGGAGCGCCTGTGCCGATCAAGGTTAAACGAATTTATGAAGAACCAAAAAAATCCGATGGATTGCGCATACTCGTTGATAGACTCTGGCCGCGGGGTATCAAAAAAGAAGAAGCACACATCGATCTGTGGTTAAAAGAAATTGCCCCTAGCGATTCTCTTCGTAAATGGTACAATCACGATGCACAAAAATGGACTGAATTTCAAAAGCGCTATGCCAAAGAATTAAAAGAGAAAGAAGAACTCGTGAATCAAATTCGAGAAGAGTCGAAAAAGAGGAATGTGACACTGCTGTTTAGCGCAAAAGAAACAGAGCATAATAATGCTGTTGCATTACTCAATATTTTGAATAAATGAAGCCCGAACATAGAGTAAATTGGAGATTTGAAAATGAATAAACCGAACAACCCCGATGAATTACCTCCCGATCTGATTGAAGAGACATCTCAAGGCTCTTTTCCGGCAAGCGATCCTCCTTCATGGGCGTCAAACGATCATAGTGAAAGCGATATCACAACCCACGAAGAAGATACCATGTCACCCTTAAAATTTAATGAAAAAGCCAGACAAACCCTTCAGATAAACGACGTTGCATATGAGTATTATAGTTTGCCGGAAGCAGAAAAGATGGGGTTAACAGGGTTATCTCAGCTACCTTTTACTTTAAAAATTTTGTTAGAAAATTTGATTCGGAATGAGGATGGAACCAGCGTTAATTCTGAAGATATCGAAGCAATCGTTGATTGGTTAAAGGAAAGAAAATCCAATCGTGAAATTTCCTATCGACCAGCTCGTGTTTTAATGCAAGATTTTACAGGCGTTCCAGCAGTTGTTGATCTGGCTGCGATGCGCGCTGCAATTAAAAAGCTCGGTGGAAATCCTGAAAAAATTAACCCCTTATCATCCGTTGATTTAGTGATTGACCACTCGATACAAGTGGATGAGTTTATTGTTCCAAAAGCTTTTGAAACGAACGCAAAATTGGAAATGGAACGTAACTATGAACGTTATGAATTTTTACGTTGGGGACAAAAAGCCTTTGAAAATTTCCGCGTTGTCCCTCCTGATACAGGTATTTGCCACCAGGTGAATTTAGAGTATTTAGCAAAAGTGGTTTGGACTCAAGTGAAGGATGGAAAAACGTACGCTTTTCCAGATACATTGGTTGGTACAGACAGCCACACAACAATGATTAATGGGCTAGGAGTCTTAGGTTGGGGAGTGGGCGGTATTGAAGCGGAAGCCGCTATGCTCGGACAACCGATCTCTATGTTAATTCCGGAAGTAATCGGAGTTAAATTGGTTGGCAGGCTCTTAGAAGGAGTGACAGCAACTGATTTAGTATTAACCGTGACACATTTGCTACGTCAAAAGGGTGTTGTTGGTAAATTTGTCGAATTTTTTGGATCGGGATTGCAAGATTTGTCGCTTGCTGACCGTGCCACTATTGGCAATATGGCGCCTGAGTATGGCGCTACTTGCGGGTTTTTTCCTATCGACGAAGCCACACTCGTCTATCTCCGCCTTACCGGTCGTGAGACACAAACAATTGATTTAGTTGAGACATACGCAAAAGCACAAGGGCTATGGTATGATCCCAACCAGCCAGATCCTCTCTTCACTGAAGTGTTAGAATTAGATTTATCCACCATTAAACCTAGCCTTGCCGGTCCTAAACGTCCTCAAGATCAAGTAGAATTATCACAGCTGGCAAATAGCTTTGATAAACTGCTTACAGAAAGCGGTCGTGAACATGAAAAGGATCAGACCTTTAAAACTGAAGAAAACTTCTCACTTCATCATGGTGATGTTGTGATCGCGGCGATCACAAGCTGCACGAACACCTCTAATCCTAGCGTGCTGATTGGTGCGGGACTGCTTGCTAAAAAGGCAGTTGAAAAAGGTTTGACCAGAAAGCCTTGGGTAAAAACCTCGTTTGCTCCCGGATCACAGGTTGTGACACAATACCTAGAAAAAACCAATCTTCAGAAATATTTAGATGAGCTCGGTTTTACTTTAGTAGGATATGGATGTACTACATGTATTGGAAATTCCGGTCCTTTACCGGAAGCTGTTGCAAAAGCAGTAGCAAATGATGACTTGGTTGTTTCTGCTGTCTTGTCTGGCAATCGAAACTTTGAAGGACGCATTCACCCACAAACCAAAGCAAATTGGCTTGCCTCTCCACCGCTCGTCGTCGCCTTTGCCTTAGCTGGCACAACGGCAATCGATTTATCTACTGAGCCTTTAGGAAAGGATTCGTCTGGTTCACCTGTCTATTTGAAAGATATTTGGCCTACAAATGCAGAAATTGCTCAAGAGATGGCTTCGATCACTAGTGGCATGTTCCGTGAAACATATGGGCGCATTTTTGAAGGTTCTGAGGAATGGAAAGCGATGAAAATTCCTGAGACCAAAACATATGAATGGCAAGATACTTCTACATACATCCAACATCCGCCATTTTTTGATAAAATGAAAACAAAGCCTGATGCAGTTTCAGACATCCATGACGCGCGTATTTTGGCCATGCTTGGCGACAGCATCACGACAGATCATATTTCACCTGCAGGTTCCATCAAATCGGATAGTCCTGCGGGAAAATATCTGCTATCGAAAAAGATCGCTTTTAAGGACTTTAATTCATACGGCTCTCGGCGCGGAAACCACGAAGTGATGATGCGCGGGACATTTGCCAATATCCGCATTAAAAATGAAATGGTTCCAGGGGTAGAAGGGGGCTTTACAAAATATTTGCCAACTGGAGAAACCCTTTCTATTTACGATGCTGCCATGCGTTACAAAGAGGAAAGAGTTCCTCTTGTGGTTATCGCCGGCAAAGAGTATGGGACGGGCTCTTCGCGCGACTGGGCAGCAAAGGGGCCCAAGCTTTTAGGTATTAAAGCCGTGATTGCAGAGAGCTTTGAACGCATTCATCGATCCAATTTAATCGGAATGGGTATTTTACCATTAGAGTTTCCGGCAGGCGTAAACAGAAAAAAATTAGGCTTAACTGGAACTGAGGTGATTGACCTCATAGGTCTTACTGCAGACTTGAAGCCAAAGATGTCAATCAGTGCACTCATTCATCGTGATGATGGATCCAAAACAGAAGTTGATCTTCATGTCCGCATTGATACGCTAAATGAGTTATACTATTACAAGCATGGCGGTATTCTTCAATATATGATTAGAGATATGCTATAATTTGAACTCGAATGCAGTCATCATAAATGAAAAATATTTTTTAAGTAGTCGTTTAGGAATATCCCATGAGGGTCCATTGAAGACCTTGATAACTGAAATTCCTCCCACTTGGGATAAAGATGCTGTAGGGTTTTTCCACTTTGGGAATGCCATTTCCCCCAGTGAGGACGTCCCTCATATTTATGGAATATTTGCTCTGCTTCTTTGAAAAATGCTGTGTATGGATTTTTTCGATAGATATGCAGTGCTATATATGCGGATTCTCTTTGATAAGAGGGACTCAAATAAATATTGTCTGCTGCCACAAAGCGGCATTCAATAGGAAAAAGAGTATGATAACGATTCGTAACCTCACGAATTTCCTCTAAGGCACTACAGAAATGCTGAATAGGAATTGCATATTCAATTTCCTGAAACTTAATTAAGCGATTAAAAACAAGTGCTTTGTGGCTTATTTCGTGAATTTCTCTTGTGGTGAAACAGCTCCCGCAAATTTTGCTAAAAAACTTAGTTGTTTTCGGCACATATCTGCAAAACTCGTTAAGAAAAATGAAGGCTACATTATCGATTGCATTTTCAATAAAGACATCGGTTTTTTTTATTTTTTTCAACGGTTCATCAGAGAAATCGGCTAACTTCAGTTGGACATTATCTGTGTGAGGAAAACATAAAAACTCGAAATGCCGATAGCGATTGTAGGAAGCAAAATTCTCCATGCAATCGTTTATTGAGCTTTTTTTTACAACGCTCTTAAGCGTGTATAACTGCAATAGTTGCAACTCATAAGTTACGACAATTCCACAACTCCCCAATGAAATAAGGGCAGAGAAAAATAGATCGCTATTCTCCTTTTTGGAGCATTTAATTGTTTCTCCAAGGCCGTTGATAATCTCGAAAGATATCACTTGTGAAGGCAGATTTCCAAGCTTAACACCAGTACCATGAGTGCCTGTAGAAAGCGCTCCACCAAGAGATTGTTTATCGATATCACCGAGGTTTTCGAGTGAAAATCCTTCTAATGCAAGAGCTTGATTGAGTGCACTTAATTTTGTACCGGCGTAAACAGTAGCAGTATTCTTTTCTCGGTCAAGTTCTTTGATTCCCTGTAAATCATCTAGACTGAGTGTAATATCATTAGTTGTTAGAATATTATTAAAAGAGTGAGCAGAACCTATCACCCTTACTTTCATATTGTTTTTGGAAGCTTTTCTTATGATGTCCGCTAATTCATTTTCTGATTTGGGACGCAAAATTTGCTTCGGATTCCAAATTACAGTTCTAGACCAATTTTTTTGCATAAAGCATTAAAAATTTTCGGGTTAAAGCTAATTGCGAAATTTTTATGTGGATCAGAGTTGTGGTGCATCATGTGGTTTATCTTCAAATTCGCAAGATAGCTTCCAATTATGGGCACTTGTTTAAGTTTCTTTTGAGTTACAGTGTGAAGTATGTAATGGGTTAGATCATATCTAATATATTGAATGAGAATACCTGCAAGTACAATCTTTGGATATGATATGCCTATGAGGACAAGTAAGGAGTATATTAAAACCGCCTGCCATAGGATATCTGTAGTAGGGGCGATAATATGATATCGGTCCTTAGGAGCTGCATGGTGCGCACCATGAAAACTCAAGTGTAAAAACTGCGTTTTTTTCCCTCTTACCTTCATATGGAAAAAGAGACGATGAAATAAATACTCAACAGGATACCATACTAGGATACCACCTAAAAGATAGAACATTTGGTTAATATGGAAAGATGACAATAAGTAGATAATAACAGGGACCCAGGTGAGTAATGCAAGCCACCAAGTCGATTTTGTGAGCAAAAAATTTAACCATTGAAATTTCTCGTTTACTTTCACTTCGTCTACTTTTTTTGTCGATTTTGCATAGACCCACTGTTCATACACCTTAGGAGGTAATTGCAAAATGTCTTTGGACTTGTAGTAATACTTGCCCTTTTCATCTTGGTATACGATTGGAGTATGTTCATTTTTCATGCAAACCTCTATTTTAATAGATTCATCTCTCAGAGAGATAAAAAAACATTAAATAGTTGCGCGATATTGAAATCAATATTTTGTTGGAAAAAAATGCAAGATATTCATCGAAAGTTGCTAATGCACATCACCGAGTTGACTCAATGTCTATTTTTGTGTTTCCCAGGGGAATGGGACAGTCGTTGGTGGAGGGGAAGGAACTTCGCCTAGCGCCGATACGATCTGCTCGAGAAGGCCGCCAAGGATATTTGTAAGCTGTCCACCGGCACTGCGCGCGACGAGAACTCCTATACGCGTTGTGGCAGCACTCCAATCCAAATCGAGCTTGTCTGTTGTCCCGCGCATTTTCACCTGGAACATCTCATTTTTGTTTAGTCCTGATATCCCAAACCTCTTCTGCAGGGTAGGTGCCGCAATTCCAAGGGTCATTCTTACCTGATTGTTGAGCAAATTAATCGAACCCCAAAATGCAATATGGACACTGCCTGCAAGCAAAGCATCAAAACGCTGATAGGTCGCCACTCCATTATTCAAGCTCATATAGATAGGAGTGAACCATGCATCCATCTCTCCTTCAGGAGTGATATCTTTCGCTTTCAAAAAGTTCATTAACATCTGGATCTGACCCCCATTCCGGATCCGTATTTTTCCAATATCGATGACTGCCTTTCCGATCTGCACTCCTTGCAGGGAGTAAGGACGTATAGGCATCACAAAACCTTGTGGATCAAGATAGACTTTAATCGGATGGTCCGAATATGCACCTGTAATTAATAGGGGGTTAATATCTTTGATAAAGGTTTGGTTCACTTCTTCTGTAAGGGTGATTTCAGCATTTACATAGTCGCGAAGATAAATGGCATGAGGATTCAACATAATGGGAAGCGTCGCTTTGAAGTTAGATGCTTTCACATCCACTGTTAAAGGTCCTGTTAACTGAGAAATTGTGCCATAAACGCGCGCATTCATCAGTTTCCCTAAAACAGCTTGAAGCAACTGTCTTGTTTCATTATCAAGAGGAAAAACTTCAGTGAGTTCTTTGACTGGAAGCAGCTCGACACTCAGCTCACCCTCAATTGCCAGTCCTTCACGATTAAATTTCCCCTCTGGGGTCCATACGTTGAGCATAGTTCCCTGAAAAGTGAAAGTCGAAGTTTCAGAGTGCGGGATATTTTGAGCTAAAATTTCTCCACCTAATTTAAATTCTAGGGCTTCTGATAGGTTATATCCTTGAAGAGAGCCGGATAAATCTTTGACTACAAGATACTCTTGAGTTTGATAGCTAATGAAACTAAGCGTTCCAACTTTTAAATTTCCGACAAAACCGCTTTGACAAATAAAATGCGCAGCACTCTTTGGAGGTGTTGTGGGACAATGAAGCTCATGGATCGATAAATCTACAGATGCAGGCCTCGAGAGTAAGAAATTAGGCTTATAATCAGGAGCAAATAGATGCATGAGCATATCATATCGCTCTGCGTTTAACTCCCAGTGGATATAGGCTGGCCGGTTTGGCGTAAGCTCTAAGGTTTGGTTGAACGTAAGAGATAGTGCCGCATCGAATCCCTCTCCCTTGGCAGTTAAGTCAATTCTACCACTTGGCTCCTGGGTTGGTGTATAACTTCCTTGCGCTTTTATTGTTGCCATCTTCCCTGCTAAAAGTGTGAGATCTAAGTCTTCGGGCATGAATGGATTTAAAAGAGCTAGGGGAAGGCCGTTTAAGTCGCTATCAAATTTGATGTTTGCTTTTTTGAAATCAAGAGCATGATCATAGATAAAGTCTGTGATTTCGAAATGTGTTTTCAACGCTTTAGAATTAAGAGGCCCTTCTGAAGTTTGAACTTGAGTGTTAATTGTTGCCTGACCGTTTATCTTGTTTTTGGGTCCATCGATATTAATAGAAAAATCGCCATTTTTTAGCTCTACATCGGGGAATTCATCTCCCATTGGAAGCGCGTGCATTTCTCCTTTAACGCTAAGTTCCATCGTATCTAGTGCGATTTGCTGCCCAAATTTACCTTTTACATCGAATGTGTAGTACGGTGAGGAAACAGTTCCGGACAATTGTGGAATAGAGAAACCTGATTCAGAAAAGAACACGCTTCCCTTAAGTTTTAAGTCTAAAGTCGACCCAATGTATTGGCCTAGTTTGCCAGGCAGTTTTTTGATTCCCGTTATCTGGAATTTCAGTTGTGGAAGACTCCCTTTTACGGTTCCATCTAGCTGTAAGTTCGGTGCGATAAGCGAAAAGAGAGTATCTAACTGGCCTTCTTTGAATGTACCTTCACAATTCAGATCGAAAGTGTTTCCGACAAGTGTGCGTAGATTTTTTTCGACTTCAGGAGAGAAAATTCCGACAAAACTTACAGGAAACCCCTTGGAATTCAAAGTGAAAAGTAAGTCTCCATCTGGGGTATAGGAAGCTGTTCCGGTGAGCATACTGGATTCTTTTCCTTGAATGATGCCCTGGAAGGCTAACTCTAAATTGTTATTGAGAGCTGCTAATTCGAATTTAAAGTGGTTAAGAGAAAAACCGCTCAGTGTTTTGTGGTTGATCTCAGCACGGGCAATCTCCCCATTACCTTGCAACATGATCGAATGAAGGTCGATTTTTTTGAGTGATAAAGGGATCACTCCCTGTGTGATTTCTATCGTGACTTTGGTATCACTTGCCAATTGCCATTGTTCTTTTTGGCTTTCGGGGAGAATTTCTTGAAACAATCTAGGAGTGATTGTGAATATAAGTTGGTTTGAAGGGGAGAAATAGAGCTTCTTCTGCTCGACCTGACCTTCGATCAGTCCGTTTAAATTCTTTGATTTTATGGTAGCAGAGATCGCCATTGTCTTCTCGCGATCCTTCGTCAGATTGAAATTAAGGTTTAATGTATTTCCTATTGCAGTTGTGAACAGAGTAGTATCATTGATCTGGTCTAACACTGCGACGGGAAAATTCTGAATAGTACCGCTTATATGAGTGATATCTTCTAGGGATATGGCAACATCGATTTTTCCAATTTGATCGCCCTGAATGCTTTTTGCATGGATGTAATAGATGGGTGGCGTCTTTTGTGTCTCAACCTGGATCTCAGATAAAGTAATCGGGCTTGTATACGGGGATTTGAAAATAACAGTTCCATTAGATATTTCGATCTTGTCGCTAAATGTTGGCCACTCTATTTCCCAAGTTTTAACGCGACTCTTTTTCTTCTTTGGCTTATTTTTCTTTTCCTTCTCTTCGATGACAAGATAGGGATCACGGATTTCAGTCGATCCAAATGTTCTTCCACCAAAAAGAAGGTAAAATAGGGAGGTTTTCGTTTCGAAAAGCTCGACACTTGCAACTTTTTCCCCTCGCTTATCTTCATATGTGAGATTTTCGATACGCTGATCTCCAAACCACCTTAAATTTAGTTTCTTAACTGAAAGATGCCCAGAAGAGAGCCTGTTGAATAATGCTACCGCTTTCTCTGTACCCCAAGGTGTTGAAATAAAAGGAGGAAGAACACAAATTGCACCAAAAATCAAGAGAGCGATCGTGATGAATATAATAGCAATTATTCGGGACATATTAATTATAACCTGAGTTTTGGGTTTTTCTGCCTCATATTCAGGAGGTTTACTCGCACCTCTTGTGCTTTTTGCCCTAGTAAAAGGTCTTTGGCCATTTACTTCGCTCTAAATACCCAAGATTTACATCGTAAACCCCTCTGAATCTGAGGAAAACAACCCAAAACTCAGGTTTAGATGTTCTTTATTAAGATGTTTCCATCAGATTCTTCTATCTCTTTGCTAAATTTTTCCAAGCTTGTGAGAATTACCGAAATTTCAGGGGTGGGAGGTAACGGGATTTCAACCCCCTTCGTGTATATCATATCAAGCACACGTTTTATTGTCAGCTGGTCAACACTCCGAGAGGGCATGAAAGCGGGATCGCCGTTTTTATCCCGCTTAACCTCAGAGAGAACTTTTGCTACAACCAGTTTATGTAGGATATGGTTTGTAAGGGGGTGCGAGATGGAAAGCCTGTTGGATATTTCGATAGAAGTGGGAGGACGTTGCCCTTCCGCAAAGTTCTTTATACAGAAATGTGCGATACGGAGATATAAGATTGTTCGAGCGCGGTAGCTTAAAGGAACATTTTCAGAAATAAAGTCAAAAGCATCAACATTTTGGATAGAAAACGTGATTTTAGCTCCAAGAAGCACGATCACCCAGCTTAAATGAATCCATACCAAAAAGAGAGGGAGGGCTGCAAATGTACCGTAAATTGCATTATATTTGGTGACTCCGATTTGGAAGTAGAGGTAAACCCACTGAATGCCTTGATAGATTAGACCGGTTATCACACCCGCAATCAAGGCAGGCCAAACGTGAACGCGCGTATTGGGCATGTAGATATAGAGAAATGTGAACACCAGGCAAAGCAAAAGAAAAGGAATCAGGTTGGCAAGAGAGACAATGAGATCGCTGATGTGCTGAAAAAAGCCCTGTTCGCTAATTGTAGAGAGTATCGCTGTAACGTAACCGGTAACACCGCTAAGAAGTACAATAATTAGAGGGGAAAGAACGAGAATGGCAAGGTAGTTTGAAAAGCGTTTAGCAAAGGAACGCTTCTCTGTGACTTCCCAGATTATATTGAGGTTACTCTCAATATAGAGGATAATTTTAATCCCAGCCCAAAATAGCAGAAGTATACTCACGACCGCAATAACACCTTGCTGAGTCGATTGAATCGAAGAAGTGGCAAACTCAAAAATTTTATCGAGTATGACTTTCTGTTCTGGGAATCTATTGATAACCCATTTATGTAGGGTCTCTTGAACCTGAAAACCTCGTGCAATCCCGATCATGAATGCGATGATGGGGACGAGACCTAAAAGGGTATAATAAGTGAGTGATGAGGCTCCGATCTGAATTTGACTTTTTGTAAACCCTTGACTAGTCAGTATTAAAATTCTTAAAAAACGGATTTTATACGCTCTCCATTTAGGGAGCATTTTAAGGTCAACTCTCCAGATTTTTTCTTTAATTTTATCGAGCTTCATTGCTACATTTTAATTCTTTTTTAATTTGTAAGATAGAATGTAGTTTAGGGTTTTAATTTTTGACACTTAAATGCCAGAAAAAGAGGAAATTCAGCGCGTGCGCGGTTTTCCATTTTTGCAGCGCGTCCGGTGCTTTTTTTATCAGACGTCCACTCCTCCAGCAATGAGATTGCAAAACCGGCTTCTGCAAGATAACGGCTATATTCAGAAAGGGAGCGATGAAAGGACAATGTGGTAGGGGATTTGCCCCTTTGACTTGGATGGGCTTGAATGGGGATCTTAAGAGGGGTGAGATAGCGATCCAGACGGCGGTATTGAATCTTCTTTTCCTCATCGATCCCCCAGTGAGATTGCCGTGGAATACGGAAACAGGGATGATTCAACACCATCACAAGCGTTCCACCTGGCTTGAGGTGTTTTGCTGCATTTTCCAATGCTTTTTCCGGATGAGAAACATTTTGTAGAGCGAGAAGGATTGTAGCGTGGGAAAAGAGGGCACCCTTTATTGGGAGTGGTTTGCAAATATCTCCAACAGAGAATAATCGGTTTTTTTGAGCACCTTTTTTGGCTTCCTGGATGAGGGAAGGGGAGAGGTCAATTCCCTGGTATGCGATCTCTTTTGGAATATGTCGTGCTAAAATGCCCTGCCCGCAAGCTAAATCGAGCAGGGTTGAATCGGATTTTAAGTTGAGTAAAGGGATAAGCCTTGGGAGAATGACGTTTTTATGATAGTAGTGTCCTTCTTTACCGACAAGTGCGCCATACCATTTTTCGACACTCTCCCAACTCGAATCGCTCTTAGCCATCTTTTTTGTTCTTTGGTGAAGCTAAAGCTTCAAGGATCTTTGAAGAAGCTTGCACACTGATACTATGTCGAGCGAGATCAGCTGATACTCCTTGCAACCTTTCTCTCTCAGCGCTTAAGTCATGCACGTGTTGAGCGAGTTCTTCATTGCGTGCTTGCATCACTGCAAGGTCCCGAGCCGCCTGTTCCCGGAGTTGCTGCATGGCTTCTGTTTCCGCTCTCGTTGCGGCTAGTTGCTCCTGCATTTGACCCATTTGAACAATCAACCTGCTTTGCTCCTCGATCTGCCTTTGGACGGTTTCCGGATTGATCATCGCACGAAACCCTTCGGTCCAGTCGATAAGAGAGTCTAGATGCTGCCTTTGTTCCTCTCCAAGGTTTTCGCGCTCTAGTTTTAATAGGCCGACTTGCTCTTCAAGAACAGATAGTTGACCTCTAGCTTCGCCTTGTACTCCACTTAGCGAATCTTTAATGCGCTCAAAACGTTCCGCTAAGATTGTAGCAGTTGCTAGTTGGGCTTGTAAGTCTTCAAGAGCTGTGCGTTGAGTATCAATAATCCCTTGCTGTTCATTAAGTTGAGTTCGATGCTCTTGGATTTGCGCATCATACATTCTATCATGCACCCCAAGCAATTCAGTAAGCTGACTTTGAGTGTATAAATTTTTAAATTGGTGTCCTAAATGGATGACGTATCCCGATAGAATCACTCCAACACCGAATGGGATGCAAAGCCATGGAGAATTCCATATAAGGGCTGCAGCAATTGCGATGATAGAGAGCGCTAGCAGGGCGACTCCTGGGAGCATGCGCCAATTTTTGGTAAATCTTCCACATGTACTTTTTTCTATTGTAGGACTTTCGAACTGTCCCGGCATCATTCTACTAGTGACTGTAGGTAGAAACATGATTGTCTCCTTGTTAAGACACAATTAATACACGATTCAAATAATTATTGAAAGAGGGAAATGTTTTCTCAGTGAGTGCTCTTATGGATTTCTTTGCGGATTTCATCGAGAACCTCGATTTTCCAGTGCGGCTTGCGAAGCGCATAGATCACGAGGGGGATAGTGCTGTTGATCGCAAATCCCACTAGTATCAATGTCTCATAACGGATGATGTCGGCCCTAAAGACAGCGAGAGGAGGGATGAAACTGATGGAAAAGGCTAAAAGGGCGCTGCAAATGCCCACAAGACAGATGACCCACATTCCTATGTTATTGAAAGGGACTTTGTAGGGACGTTGCACCCGGGGGTGCTTATAACGGAGGACGATCCCTGATATAAATAAGAGAATATACATCAGCAAATACATCTGGGCGCTTAGAGCGCTCAAAAGCCAGTAAGAAATATTGATCGTTGGGAGGTACAAAAAGACAAAAGCTGTGATTGAAACGACAATGGCTTGAAAAATCATCAAATTGATTGGGGTGTAGTGGCGATTAAGCCTATGAAAAATAGGGGGGAGACACCCATGTTCGGTTGTAACGAAAAGACCTTTTACCCCGGCGATTGCCCACGCATTGAGTTCTCCAAGAGCACCGAGAACGGTGAGAATGGCGATAAGAGGGACAAACCATTTGAGGTTATAAAGCTCAAAAAAATAGCGAAATGTGTCCAAAAGGCCTGATACAAGGCTGATTTTTTCAGGAGGGATCACAAAAGCGATGGCAAGTGAACCTAGGATCAAAATAGAGAGGGTAAGGATCGCTGCGATCAAGATAGCGCGAGGATAATTTTTCTGTGGATGCTTCACATCCCGGGCAAGGTTGGCGTTTGCCTCTAAACCACTTAAAGCGAGAAAAATTCCAGCAAGAAATACGAGGTTTGAGGGATGGATGAAATCGGGAATAAAATCTGCCGCTCGGGCAGGAATCGCGGGAGTCGCACCTGAAGCAATCCAATAGATGCTGAAGCCGACCAATATAGCGCCAGGTAAAATCGCTCCAATGATCACGCATATGGTTGTGATAAGTGCCGATGTTTTAATTCCGAAAAAATTAAGGAAAGTGACACCCCAAAAGCCGATAAGAATCACAGCAATTAAGAAGGTGCGGTTTTGTGTGAGTGCAGGATTGTATAATTGTGCAATGCCCGCGGCGACAAAGGCGAGCATTGCAGGATACCACGTCATATTATGGAACCATTGCATCCAGATCGCAAAAAAACCCCAACGATCACCGAGCGCTTCTCTTACCCATACGTATACACCTCCGGATTTTGGCCAACCCGAAGCGAGTTCTGCAGAAACAAGAGCATAAGGCACCATAAAGAGCAGAGCAGCGGCGCAATAAAAGAAGATTGATTGCAGCCCATATTGAGCGGTTAAGGGAAGGTTTCGCAAGCTGATCACAACAGCAAGCGAAAGCATCGCCAAAACAAAAACATTCAGTGTGCGCCGCTTCGGCGAATGTCCAACCATTATGCTAGCGTAATTTGTTCGTTCAGGTAAACATCTTGAATGAGATTTAGCAGCTGTATTCCCTCCTTCATGGGCCTTTGAAATGCTTTACGGCCGGAAATCAAGCCGATTCCACCTGCACGCTTGTTAATTACCGCGGTTCGGGCCGCTGCGGCAAAATCATCTTTTCCAGAGGGACCTCCTGAGTTGATCAATCCTACCCGTCCCATATAGCCATTAATCACTTGGTAGCGGCAAAGGTCAATAGGGTGGTCTGAGGAGAGCTCTGTGTAGACTTTTTCTGATGTTTTGCCAAATTTTAAAGCCGTATAGCCGCCGTTATTCGTTGGAAGCTTCTGTTTGACGATATCTGCGCCAAGCGTTGCCCCCAAATGATTCGCTTGCCCTGTTAAATCGGCAGCGTTGTGATAATCCTTATCGCTTGTTTTAAATGCCGGGTTTCGCAGATAGCACCACAAAACTGTTGCCATGCCAAGCTCATGCGCATAAGAGAAAGCCTTACTTACTTCTATAATTTGGCGAGAGCTTTCTTCAGAGCCGAAGTAAATCGTTGCGCCTACAGCTACAGCCCCCATATCATAAGCCTCTTTGATATTAGCAAAGAAAATTTGATCGAAAGTGTTAGGGTAGGAAAGCAGCTCATTGTGATTGAGTTTTAGGAGAAAAGGGATTTTATGCGCATAGCGGCGTGCAACCATACTAAGCACTCCATAGGTTGAGGCGACAGCGTTGCAG
Organism: uncultured Chlamydiales bacterium; assembly: GCA_963748195.1. GTDB lineage: Bacteria > Chlamydiota > Chlamydiia > Chlamydiales > JAAKFR01 > JAJACP01. The sequence continues at coordinate 136,617 of CAVVHU010000002.1, forward strand.
CCTCCTTCAATCGCAAGCTGGACGATATTCTCCGGATCAAAATAGTCGGGGTTTGGGGCAAATGAGGCTCCTGCAGAATGCTCAACGCCTTGGTCGACGGGGAGAATAGAGAGGTAGCCTGTTCCTGCCAGGCGCCCATGGTAAAACATTGACTCCAAACTTCTTAAAACGCGATTGTTTCTGTCTGAACAATTAAAAATGCGGTCAACCCAATTTCCATCAGGGATGTGAAGACGCTCTTTTGAAACGGTCTTGCAGGTGTGAGTTAGCAAGGATTCTGCCTCTGCTCCGAGTAACTTTTCAATTTCCGAAAGTGTCATATTAACCTCCATAGCTTCCTACCTGTATTTCACAGTGATAAATTTTTTACAAATAATTTTCATTATGTTAAAATTTACCGCTTTATGGAAGACATAGTTGTTTTAATTAAAAATCTGACAAAAAAATTCCAGTCCGAGAGTCTCGCGCTAAAAGAGATCAATCTTCAAGTCACGCGAGGGGATATTTTTGGAATCATTGGGATGAGCGGCGCAGGTAAAACCACCCTTATGCGCTGCCTGACTGCACTCGAGCGTCCTTCTGAAGGTCAAATTCTGATTTCTGGAGAAGAGATCACTTCTCTAGAGGGAGCGAAGCTTCGATCTGCCCGTAAAAAAATTGGTATGATCTTCCAGCATTTTAATCTCTTTTCTTCGAGATCAGTTTTAGACAATATTGCATATCCACTAGAGCTTGAAGGAGTTTCTCGTACTGAGAGGTTGGAAAAAGCTCGCTCATTGCTTCAATTGGTCGGATTAGGAGAGAAAGAGAGGTATTATCCGGCTCAGTTAAGCGGTGGTGAGAAGCAGCGCGTTGCCATCGCTAGGGCGCTGATCCACGATCCCGATGTGCTCCTTTGTGATGAGGCGACATCAGCGCTCGATCCACATAACACACAGGCGATCTTAGAGCTATTAGCTGGGCTGAATTTAACAATTATTTTGATTACCCATGAGATGGAAGTGATCAAGCAAATCTGCACGCATGTAGCTGTTTTAGAGCATGGAGAAGTGGTTGAAAGCGGCTACGTTGCCGACCTTTTTGCAAATCCTAAGCACCCGACAACAAAGCGCTTTTTACAAAATATCGTCCACGAGCTTCCCGAATACACCCCTTCAGAAGACTCGACCCTCCTACGTCTCACGTTTACAGGAGAGAGCGCTAAGCAACCAATCATCTCTAACCTCGTCAAAAGACATGAAATTGAAGTAAATATTTTACATGGCGGCATTGACGTATTGAAAACTAATACTGTAGGGAATCTCGTTGTCGAACTGAAAGGGGCTATTGAAGAAAGGGTGCGTGCACGTGCGTTTTTAGAGACGCAAGGAGTAGGATGTCATGAGTTTGTGTGAAAATCTACAGTTAGCAGGCCGATTGATTCCTATCGAGTTTCTCAATACGCTCTATATGGTAGGGGTGGCTGCCTTTTTTGCATTCATAATTGGATTGCCTCTCGCTGTCATCCTGCGTCTCACAGACAAAGGGGGGCTAAAAGAGAATCGTTTTATTTATCAGACGTTAGGGGTGCTCGTAAACATTGGCCGTTCCATCCCTTTTGCGATTTTAATCGTAGCGATCTTTCCTTTTACCCGCTTGGTTGTAGGAACAAGTATCGGAACAACAGCTTCTATTGTTCCCTTAACGCTCGCGGCAGCTCCGTTTTTAGCAAGGGTAATTGAATCAGCCTTGAAGAGTGTGGACAATAATATAGTTGAAGCTTCAATTGTGATGGGGTCAACGACTGGGCAGATTGTGCGTAAAGTGTATATTCCTGAGGCGCTTCCCTCTATTATCAATGGAGTGACGCTTACAGTAGTAAGTTTAATCGGATATAGTGCAATGGCCGGGCTAGTAGGAGGTGGCGGTTTAGGAAAAGTCGCTATTCAATATGGCTACCAACGTTTTAATGGGTTTTTGATGCTTCTGACGCTTGCTGTGCTTCTTCTTTTAGTTGAAGTTGTACAGTGGATTGGAAATGGAATTGCGCATGCGATCTTAAAAAAAAGAGGAATAAGATGAGAACTTGGATTCTATTGGGATTACTATTTTTCTGTTATAGCTGCAATAGCTCCCATAAAACACTCCGTATTGCTGCCACGCCTGTTCCACAGGCTGAAATCCTTCAGGTTGTAAAGCAGGAATTGAAAGAAGAGGGGATCGATCTTAAGATCGTAGAGGTAGATGATTATAATTTACCCAATAGAATGCTCAGCGAAAAACAAGTAGATGCTAACTTTTTCCAGCACAAACCCTTTTTGAACGAGCAGATGAAGCTTTTGGGCTATGAGCTAACACCTCTGACTGCCGTCCACATTGAACCGCTCGGAATCTATTCAAACGATTATACTGCTCTTAAAGACGTTCCTGACGGGGCAACTGTAGCTATTCCCCAAGATCCAACAAATGAAGCGCGCGCGCTCATGTTATTAGAGGATGTGGGGTTAATCAAGCTCAAGAAAGTGGAAAATAAATACCGGTTAACCGTATTAGATATTGCTGAGAATCCAAAACACTTACGTTTTGAAGAATTAGATGCTGCTTTTTTGCCGCGCGCTCTAAAGGATGTCGATTTAGCCGTGATTCCTTCAAATTTTGCTCTTCAGGCAAAATTAGACCCGCTAAAAGACGCTCTAGCTATTGAGTCTAGCGATTCACCCTATGCCAATATTGTGGTGGTGCGCAAGGGAGATGAAAATCGTCCTGAAATTCAGGAGCTCCGTAAAGCAATCAATTCAGAAAAAGTGAGAAAATTTATCCTTGAGAAATATAAAGGAGCAATCATTCCCGCATTTGGTGAGAAAAAAGAATGAAAATTTTATTGAGTTTAGGAGCGCTTCTTGGATTTATTGCAGTCGCAGCAGGGGCGTTTGGTGCACACGCACTCAAGAGCAGGTTATCCCAAGACATGCTCTCAGTCTTTGAAGTAGGTGTACGGTATCAGATGTACCATGCACTTGCTATTTTACTTGCAGCTCTTTTGACAGCCTCTACAGCAGGTTGGTTTTTTTTAGGGGGCACCGTGCTTTTTTCCGGAAGCCTTTATCTCTTAGCTCTAACGGGTATTAAAACCTTTGGGATGATCACTCCAATAGGAGGAGTGATATTGCTCATTGGCTGGGGCATCCTCTTCTTTAAAGGAATAATAGCTTAGCCTTCTATTTAGAAAGCTAAGCTATAATTTGTACCAACTGCAGTTTCTTGAAAGAGGTTTACTGTTCTTTCTTGAAATCGATCCAGTGGCTAAGTGAGATGAACATGAGCACACCTGCTGTCATACCGAGAACGCCGATAAAAGCATAAAAAACTGGAGATGTGATCTCTGCCAAATAAAATAATCCTTGTAGAATTAAAAATGATGCCAGTGCAATGACTGATAATACTCTAACAACTTTCATAGTTACTCCCTCCTTGTAAATTCATTTTATAAAATAATTAATATTTATAAAAAGTATTTTTTTAAATTAATTTACTAATTTATGCAAGTTGTTTATTGTTAGCGGTAATTAAACGTTAAAAATTCTTTAATTTTACTATAAAAACCGCATTATTCCCACTAGGAAGCTCGATTTTCATTCTGGCCGGGCAATCCTTTGGCATTTTAGCATTAAAATTGACCTGCAGGCCCTCTCCTACAATCTGAAGCTGCCTTTAACAAGCTTGTGCTAAACTAATTTTTATTTTATAAGCTTTGCCAATTTTACAGCATAAGGAGCTACATGTCAGTATCACAAGCCATCTCTGGAAGAATGATTTTAATGCCTACTTCGCCTGCACCTGTTCCGGGAGATTTAGAAAGATTAAAAGAGCTTGCCCTTGATATTGAAGAAGCCATTACCCGTGGGAAGATTAAAGAGGCGAAAGAAAAATCCCGCCTCTTATTAGAGGACGGTAGACTTCTCATAGCGCGTGTGATTTTAGAAAATCGGCATGCAAATCCCCATCCTGTTGCTGAGAGCTTAGTTCGAAGCTTAAGTCATTCTGAAATCCAATTTGAAGATGAACTTAAAAGTGAGCTTGCACAAACTGCACGCCTTTTTCTTGAGCTGACAGCATTTAAATGCTCACAAGAAAATAGGGAGTTGCGGCCTGATACTGTTGAATTTTTTAAAGCTGCTCTCAAATCACTTCATGACGCTTCAAGGCGGGAGAAAAATCCAGATCGCATGGATGATCATATCCTCTATCATTTCAACATTGTATGTTGTCAAGAGACACTCAAGGTGATGGATATTGTTGATTATGTAGGTTTTTTTGAAGATCTCATCACTGTTATCATGGAACAGAGCATTGAAACTGCTATCAGCCGGATAAAAATACTCAAATCGCAATTAGGTAAAAATTGGTTTGCAGATCTTCTGTATATTTCCTGGTTCAGCACTCTTTGCCATGATAATATACAGCATCTTGAATCCATTAAATCTGAGCTTACAGAGTTAGCAACTAAATACCCTGAGGTTGCTCTTGCGGGAGTAGAGATTTACTACGGCCTGATCCAGACGGGTACTTACACTATTAAAGAAAAAGCTCTTGAAGGATTGATTGAACTTGCAAATTTAAGAGGAAGTTTTCGAAGTGGCACATTTTGGAAAGCGCGGTTTCGAGCGATTCGCCACTTATCTATGCTTGCGCATCATCGCGATACACATTTTCAAGAGATTGCTTCTATGGCACTTCTTCACCTAGACAGCCGTGAACGGAACAAGCACGTAAGGTCACTTTTTGAACGGATTGAAAAAGATCCACAGATTATTGAGAAATGGAAATTGCAATTTGCCGATGAAAGTTTTTGGAGTGAAAAAGAAAGAGAGAAGCAAGAAATTGATGCAGAATTAGACGCTATTAAAACACAGCAACAACTTATTGGTGGTAAAGAGAGCGAATTAGAAAATCTACAAGATCAAAAAGCAACCCTAGAAGAGAATCTAGAGCACCTGAAGGGATTGCTCTGGAAACAGGTGAATGCTTTATTAGATGATATTTTTGATGAACAGTCAAAACCGGCGTTTGAAATGCCGAAGTCTTATCTATGTCCTATTACAGGTCAAGCCATGGTCGATCCTGTTACAGCACCTTCAGGGCATACCTACGAGCGTTTTGCTATTATCTCACATCTTCGCTCCGATAGTCGGGATCCCATGACCATGGAGACACTAAGAGAAGAGCAATTAATTCCCAATCGGGCTTTACGAGATGCAATAGAAGACTTTTTCAGACAACAAGCAAAGTCCACCGAATCTTCACCTCAACAAGAGAGCAAAAAGCCTTCAAGACTAGATTCTTCAGCTATTAATCGACAATCAAGTGCTCCTCCTTCACCCGCAAGCGCCAAAAGAGCAGTGGTGAAGAATTATTTTAAGCGACAAGCTTCTATAGGGGAGCTCAATACGAGAAATCCACCAAAAGTTTCTATTCGTTCGGTATACGCACAGGTTAGCGATGTTTCGAGAGCTGCTTGTTCAAATGGAAATAAGCAGGAAGTTGATCCATCTATGGCAAAGGGCTTTAAAGAAGAGCTCGATGAGCGTTTAAGGCAACAGAATTCTCCATATGCAAAGAGCAGCGCCCTTCAGCCTAAGCGTACATCTATTGCTCTAAAACAACCATCTCCTAGATTGCGAAATCCTGATTTCAGTTTTCTTTCTTCCCATAGAGCTAGATCTCCCGAACCGGCCATTTCTTCACCAAGCGGCTTTGGAGCAGTTAGAGTTAACGCTCTTCAAGAGGATCTAAGAGCTCGGTTTCCATCTCTTACTATTATTGATAAAGAAGATTGGGAGAATAACGTCGATTTAAAGGCCTTAAATATGAGCGTAAGTGATTTACTCCCACTCAATCGTGATAAGATTATACCAATCTTGGAGGATTTTTCCTCTTTACCTATTGAAAATGATGCAGGTATAACAGTTTTAACACTTCCCAAAAATCTGACGCTTAACAAGCTTATGAAAATTGCAGTCTCACCTAAGAAAGGAAAAGTAGCAAAACTCGAACATGTTTGGGAAAAGATACTACAAGAAATAGGGGATATACCTGTTGACAAGTCGTATCGAGTTGTCATTTCGAATAACATACTTAAAGGTACGCGCGGTTTGGATTCTTTTCACCCAGAGGAGCATGCAGGTTGTGAAGCACCTAAAGCCATTGAAATTGCAGCTCTTTTTATCCAGACATATATGAGCAGCGGAAAAACATTATATCTCAATGATCCAACTGCATATACACGATGTAAGGAAGGAATAAACGATGACTGGCAGGTTGTTGTAGGAGGCGCAGCGAGTGAGGGGCTTTATATGCATATCGATAACTATGAAGAGAGCAATTATGGAATGGGTGCTGTGAAGAGGGTGGAGTAGAATATCCTCTTTGCAAAACCTTGAAACTAAATATTTGAGTATAAAGTAGTGCTCAGGTATTGTTCTTACGATTTTTTTTTGGAGATGATCTATGAGCCTTACACATTCTACTACTTTTTCTCAAAACTCAATTCCTTGGCTAAACCATAGCATACCCAACAGAACGGAATTGGCTAGAATAGATCAAAGGGTATCCCTTGCGATTAGAGAGCGAGGGTTTCTACAAAACCTCCCAAAAGAAAATACAGCGTTAAAAACTTTGCTCAACCGGCTTTCCAACTTGTCTTCTAATCCCGAAGGTCAAGAAACTTTAGCCAAGATCGAAAAAGCGTTTTATAAAAAGGAAGGCTATCTCTCAAGGCTCTTTTCAAGCGAAAGTTGGTCTGAATGGGCAGCGAGTCGTACTGCTTTGGGAAAAGTAGTCAGCCAGTTTCGCAATTGTAGAGAAAGTTATAAGCCTCCTAAATATTTTGTAAAAGGATTGGGCACTAATGCAATTTTAGAGGCAGAAATCCAAGCAAAAACTCTTTTGAGCGAGCAAGAGCAATCCACTCAAGATACACCACGAACAGAGACTCAATTTACACAACTCTGTCTCACGGGGCTTACTGCAGGATTGGCTACTTATGTAATCTCAGAAAATCCTTTTCCTTTTATTGCTTTGGCGAGTGCTTGTTTGCAAGGAGCACAAGCACAGGAAAAATTAAGAGAAGAATTTTTGATTAATGGAAATAATATTATTTTAGATCATGGTAGCTTAGCTTGTTTGAATAATAATACTTATATCGTTACGTGGACAAATAACGGAGGAGATGGTGATGGCTGGGGAGTTTTTGCTCAAGAAATATTCCCAAATGGAACACAAATAGGTTCTCCATTTCAAGTGAATTCAGCAACAATGCACTACCAACAAGCTTCTGTAATTGCTCAATCTGGGGATAGTTTTGCGATCTCATGGCAGGGAAATGCAGGGGGTACGTATAAAATTTCCCTTCAATGTTATAATGCTTCTCTCGGAAAGATTGGCGGAGAAATAGCTGTTTCAAGTACTTCTGATGTCCAAGCAAGTGCAGCAATGACAACTTTAACTTCAGGAAAGGAGTATATATTATTGTGGGATGATAACGGCTTAGATGGTTCTGGATGGGGAATTTTTGGTCACAAATTTTATACAAATGGAACAAAAGTTGGAACGCAATTCCAAGTTAATACCTCAACGAATTCATCTCAAGTGAATGCAGCTGTAGCACCATTAGGAGATGGTTTTGTAGCCGTTTGGACGAGTGATCACAGTGGAGATTATGATATCTATCAGCAACTATTCAATGCTAGTGGAAAAGTAGGTCCCGAATCTTTAGTTAATATATATAGAAAAAACACCCAATGGGTCACAGACAGATCTGTCACCTCTTGGAACACAGGTTACGCAATCACTTGGATGAGCGATGGTCAAGATTCTTCAGGAAATGGAATCTATTGCAGCATTTATCATCATAATGGAACAAGACAGGTGCAGCCATTTCAAGTTAATACCTATTTTCTTTCCTCTCAATCAAATCCTGTCATCACTAACTTCAGAGATGTAATCGTGATTGCTTGGCAAAGCTATCAACAAGTTAGCAATACCAGTGGATGGGATGTCTTTGCTCAAGTGCTTAATAAAGACGGGACAAAAAATGGTTCTGAATTCTTAGTTAATAATGCAACGACTTTTGATCAAGAACTTCCGAGAATCGCAAGCAGAAACGATGGTACTTTTCTTGTAACATACTTAAGCAACAGAACGGGGAATGGTTATGAAGTTTTGGGGCAGAATTTTTTGACAAGGAACACTCCTCCATCAACTACAGGTTTTGTTTCAACTACAGGTTTTGTTTCAACTACAGGTTTTGTTTCAACAACAGGCACAACAGCACTCTATTCTACTTCTGGAACAACAACAAAAATTCCAGTAAAGACTCCTTCATTGCATTCAAGCAATATCACTTGGCTTTGGGGCCTCTTAGGTGCTTTAGGAGGTGTTACTTGTTTGAGTATAGGAGGATATGTTCTATATAAAAAACATAGCAATCAACTCGGCTCTGAATCTGATGAAGAAATGCTATCGAATTCTACTGAAGCAATTAGCGATGACGGAACTACATATGGCAATACGAAACAGGTGCAAGAAATGGGAGCTACTTATGATAAAACTCCAGCTCACGTTGATCCTATAGAACACTCCTACGCTAAGACTCCATCGCATATGCCAGCGAACGAAAAAACGTATAGCAAGACCCCTTCGAAAGTAACGAATAAAAAAGAACATGCTTATGCAAAAACTCCTGTCGGTTTAGAGAAAAAGAGAAAACATAAAGCGCATGCTAGATAAGGAGAAGAAAGATGAGTATTTTTCTTTGTAATTAAGCATGAAAACCTTGTTCTACGATGTTCCAGGCGGCTTGCAGCGCTGGGAAAATGAACTGTTTTTCAAACTCATCTACACTTTCCATAATTTTGCGCCTGTCTAAGTCCACAGATAGTTCATCAGCACGATTTAGAGCATCAGCTAGGGGACCTTTTCGCTTACTTCCATCAAAATGAACTGGAAAACTGCTGGTTGGATGGACTTGTGCTAACCAGGAAGGGAGAGAGGAGAGTTTGATGTTCTTCTCTGTTAAAAGATCTGCTAACACAAGAGGATTGTTTTCATAGCGGTATCGAAGTGCTATATTTTTATGTCCGTTGTGAAAAAGAGAGGCGATCAGCAGCTCCTTTATGAGCCTTTGCACTAAATCAACTTCTCCCCAACAGGAATCAGAAGAGCGCAGTAAACGCCTGGTATCACTTAATCGGCTGCTTAGCCTGCGCAAATACAAGGCTGCATGTTGAAAAGCTTCATCACGTAAAACATTACACATTTCATCATCACATGATGAGGACATTTGTCGAATTTCAATCCAACTTTGGATCGAGCTGATCCCATAAAGGGCCCCTCTAGGAGAAAGGATTCCGACTTCCTTGAGGGGAGCTCTGTAACACATCTCCTCTACAATTGTATCTAAAAGGTAGTTAGGTAGGTCCTCGTCCTCTGCAAACTCCTCTTTTAAAATGATTTCTACTTTGCCAGGGCCATACGATGGATCCTTAAGCCCCTTTAGAATTTCGCTGACAAAATGTAGTGTTTGGTTGATAAGGGTGCGATGCTGTTCCCCATCAAACTCAGCTGAGAGATAGTTGAGCAACCACCGTATACGTTTATGCGATAGGGTATTGGCAATCGCTTTTTTGGCTGTCGATGTAGGGTAATGGACGCAAAGGTTAGCAAAAGAGAGAGTTAAAATCACTTCTTGATGAGCTGTAATAATGCCCTTAATATTTTCTGCCACTTGTTCACTGTCAAGGAGAGGAATGATGAGCTTCTGAAGTTCATGGGTTCTAAAAGTCTCTGTTTGCAAAAGGCTGTTCGCTTTATCATCAGATATTGGGAAGTGAGCTGCCGCCAACTCTAAGGTACCCTCTATAACACGCCTTAGCAGATCGATATCCCCGTAGAGGCGCTCTTCACCTTTAAGTAACTCACGTTCGTTCAACTGCTTGAAAAAATGAAGCAAGTTTTGTTGCATTGAGCAGGCATATCCCATCCTATAGGCAGAATCGAAATCAGGGTCATTAAGAGAAATTTTGAAAAAACGCAGTGTGTCATGCAATTTAGCACTATCGACATTTTCTGTTTCTTTAACAAAGTGAGGGGGTTTTTCAGGAGCAATAGGTTCTCTTTCAGTGAGAGGAAGGAAACTTCGAATGCGTCGAGGTGCTTTTTTCCTTTCACCTTCAGTTGCAATAAGTTTTTGGGCAACACTTTCGGCTTCTGCTATTAGGGAACGTTCCTGTTCCATTATTGCATCTTTGCATTGGTCTAGGAGTTTCTGCAAGTGTGTTTCCGCAATAGCAATAGTGGCCAGAATCAGGTGAATTTTATGGGTTAAAGCATTTGAAAGAGCCAATCCATTTTCAGAAAGTTCTTTCTCATCAATAGAAGAGAGAATTTGGGTTAATAAAAGGCGGCAATTATCAAATACGGCTGTACAAACCCAAGCATCTCTGAGGAGAATAGCCCATAGCTTAGAAGATGATTCACCCTCTTTAAGGCTTTCAAGCCGCCCCTCTAGTGCTTTGGAAAGGAACCCAAAACTCGAAGTAAATAGGCTGTTTATCTGTAGAAAATTTTCTAAACGCTTAACAAAATCCTTGTTCTGGGGATCACTCCCGGCATGAGATAAATTATGCCGTTTTGAAAATTCATCATCCTCATCTGCCAGAATCTTAAAACAATTGAAAACCAAGGAAACAACCAATTCAATATCATCATTTGAGAGCGCGTTTTTTTCTAAAAAATAGCAAATAGTGTGGATTAAACCTTCATCCCTAATCGCATGAAGAGGCGCATCAACAAGTGCGCAGCAAAAAGCTGGTGCTGAAGTAATTATTTCTGATTTGTTCGGTAGTTCTGATTGCTGAAAAAATGCGTTCATTAGAATAGTTTCTCCTTTGTACCAGAGGAATCCATTCAGTTCTAAAAGAGCATGATGCAGAGCAATCATATCTACATTTTCTTGTCCCAGTATAGCGTCGCATTTTTTTAAAACCGGCCATATCTTCTCTTTGAGTGTTTCTTCAGCTTTAAGCACGGTCTTAGTCATGCCTTCAGGCGGAATGTAGCGCTTTAGGGTATGACCTAATACTCTTTGCACCCTAGAGTGGAGGATCTTTATGCCAACATCAAAATTATAAACGTCGGGACGGAGAGGTAAGACGAGAGCTTGAGGATCTTTTTGTACAACCTCACTGATTAGGTTTGCAAGGACGATGAAGTCGTTTAAGTGACTCGTGTAGGGTGGTTTAACTGTTTTCGTAAAAAATTGTGAAAACGAAGACATGTGAGTTTGCATTCTGGATGTTAGCTCAACCGTATCTGCGGTTGGCAGCAAGCATTTTTTCCATGGAGAGCGTGATTGAGTAGATAAAACAGTGCTCCCGATTATTCCTAGAAACTTTTTGGAGAACTCATCAAAAACAACTCGTTCAGGTAGAGACTTTTTTGTTTTTCCTCTTTCTTTAAAATGCATGGTATAAGTGCTTTTAGAAAGTCTAAGCTGGGGTGCTGATTGGTATGCTGTCGTAAGAAGGAGCTCTCTTAGACGATCTAGAAATAGATCGTTTAGTGTTGAGGTGCCAGAGTCGACTTCCTCAGTAAACGCTTTTAAAAGACGATCTCTTAATGCTTTAGAATCCTTCCGGGCAGGTGAAGGGAACTGTGTTTGCAACATATTTGGGGCAGGTTGCCATTGACTTGCTGGGGTTTGAAATGAGCCTTTTGTAGCTGAAGCCGACATTTTCTCTCTTTTTTTTGAAAATAGTATAAACAAAGCTGCATTTTCATTCACCAAATGACCAATAAATACAACATAAGTTATATTATCAGACGTAACCTGAAGAAAATAATAGGAGGTAAACAGCATTTTCGGAGCCATCAGATCTTGTAGGTGAAAGTCCTGCAGACAAAGGAACAGCGATTCCATGTCTTAGCCAGTATTGCGGAAGCCCCGGTGATGGATCTTCCAGAGCGTATACAGCGAATCATGCAGGCCGGAATGCCTTTAAGTGGCGTGAAGTGATCGAGCCTCGAAATTAGTGAATCCCGTGCGGGCGACACGCTTGATAACGTGGAAGCCAACATCTGAATCATACCGTTTATCGCAAGGAAGATTCAGACCCGGCGGGGTCCAAGAACCCGGCATGCATGAAGAGACTTGATGAGTTAGCAAGAGAGATTTCGAAAACTCCCCGCTTGGTATGCATCCAAAACGTAAGCGGGTATATCCACTGCCTTCAATCTTAGTGAATCTGTTCTTTGCTTCGAAGAGCTATTCGTTGTGATAGCCATGAGGAATAAGCTCTGAGCAACTCATGATTCATTATACGGTCTCCGTTAGTCTAACTCAGTAGGATTCTCAAAGGGTTCTCTTCTGGAGTAGATTACGAACTCTTGTTTCGGAAGGGGCTGAGGATAGTCTAATCGTATTACTTCATGATCAATGTTTAGCTGCTCGCCATAATATCCTGCATCTACTTCTGTAACGATACAGGAGTAATGATTTTGAATTGAGGGTGTAATCTGCCCATGATGATAAAACAAGATCTTAGCTAAATTCTGATTGGGTTCCCATTTAAGTATAACTTCTCTAAGTGAAGGTATTACTTCTCCCCACAGAGCTCTGCTAATAGCCAATTCTAAAGCAACAATAATATTGGATGTATTAGTTGAAGCTTCTTGCTTTTTCATTATTTTACTCAATAAATCGATTTGGATGTGCTGGTACTATATGATATCCACCATTTTTATCATAGTGAATTTCACCAATAGTTGTTGGGGTTCGAATTTTTGTCTCTCGATTCACTTCAATTCCAATCTCTTTACCAAAATCAACTAGTTCTCTGTAGTTCTCACTCCCGAATGAAGAGTGCCTCTGAGGTATTCCTGCTCCGATTTTTTTCGAAGCTAACACTTCAAGTTCTTCTATTGGCAAAGTCAATTCACTACTTCCCATTTTGAAATTATGTGCGGACGGGACATGCTTATTTTGCTTGTCAATACGGAGTTTACATTTGTTCTTGAAAGCTTCTCGAGCAGCATAATATTCTTCAGACGCTATTTTAATTTCTTGTAGGTTTTGCTGGGTTATGAAACCACTCTCAAGAGTCAATGCTGTGTTGGCTTTCCTCAGATTGCTGATTAATTTTAACCCACGAACAGTGCCACCAAAAGCCAATATGTCTACACCAAATCTGCCTATCAAATATCCCAAATAGTATCCCTGAGTCTCCTTATCAAGCTCGTCCCACTTTTCAATACATGCACGAAGTGCAGGAACCATCTTCTCTAGAAGTTCTGGAGAGAGATTTGCTCGCGCATAATCGATACACTCTTTACACCCCTCAACAAGCTCTTTTGAAACATCCACAGGGTTAGATGCAATCGCCCATAGTCCTTTCCCAAGCCCGTAGACCGTTGATAATAGATTTGGAACAAAGTGTACTGCTGAGTCTGCACCACCCTGACAACATCCTTGGATAAGGCCTTTAGCGATATCCATCAGCTCGGCATGAAGAGGGTTATCTGGGTCAACCTGCGTTGGATGTATCTCTGAAGCGATGTAATCCTCTAAAGCTAAATCAATATTTCCCATCTCAAAATATGCTTGCGCTCGCCTAAAATAGGCCTCTTTGTTTGTGGGATCTTTCTCAATAGCTTGAGTTAAGATTCGAATCGCTTGGTTATACTGATTAGCATCATTGTAAGCTTGTCCTAATTCATTTAAGAGATCGGGGGAATCAATATCCCCATTACCGCTATGGAGCAGAGCAGAAACATCCGCCATGAAGTTGGGATAATCTCCTTCATCAAAATATATAAGCCCCCTTTCGTATAGCAAGTCGGGATGACTGAGATTTCGGTGTATCCAATAGGTATACAATTGTCGAAACAGATATCGGATCTCCTCTATAGATTTTTGAAGTATATCCAATGTCTTTTGTTTTTTATTTCCTAGTTGATTCAACCTGTTTTCAAAAGAATCTATCAGGCTCTCTTTGGCTCGCTGTTCGACTTCATTTCCCGCTTCTATCGCCTCATCTTTTTCTTTATGAAGTCTATTCAGAATTCTTCTAATACGCTCGCCCTCCAATGCGCATGCAATATCAAACCAGTAAAAGAGGTACTCATATTTTTTGGAATATTCAGAATAACGCACAGATCTGAATGATTGGATATCATTCTGCTTAGTGTACTCATCGGAGTATCGACAAAAGTGACGATTAATCCACCCATGCAATTTGCTCCACTCACCATTTCGATATTCACGTATAAAAGTATTCCAATAATATGGAGGGGGGACAGCACAGAAACCACGACCACTACCCAAAGTATGCCTCAATCCTTTTTTTGCAGCATTGAAGATCTCTTGGGGGGTTGGTATCCAATAACAGGGGCAAGGCCCCATCAAAATATCTTCGTGCGGTTTAGTTGGGTAGTCGAAAAAGGGTGGATCATCGATCTTGATCACCTGACCATTCTCGCCATAGAAATCTTCTTGGCTAAGTGCGAATCCAGTGAAGGAAAATAACATTAAAACTATGAGTAAAAAATACCTGCTGATTCTATTCATTTAATTTTTCTCTGGGTTCATAAAGACAATGCCTGCTGCTTTTTCAACTTTCGCTACGGTTGTTAAAAAGGAGTCTAGGGGAATCGTCTTATCAATCGGCTCATTAGGCAAAATATAAGCCCAATTCACCTCTTGCCCCTGTTTTTTTACGAATATGACTTTGAAAAAATGGGTAGGAACTGCGTCATCATTATCACCAAGCACTTGGCATTTCACATAGCGCTTACCGTTCTCTTCAACGTTCGGCAAGTAGAGAGGGCCCGTTATAACCTTCACCTTCCCATATTCCTTTGTGAGATCTCGAACATGCCTCTCAAGACCCCGCCAGTACCCTCTATTGAATTGAGGGACTTGTGGGCTGATATTAGAGAGGTAGAACGTTTCTTTCATTGCTTTGCAGCTGGATTTATTGTCGCCAGCAGGGGCCAGGTGTCCCCTATCAAAGCCTGAGCCTTTGTAATCTGATAAATCCGCCTGAATTTGAGACGGGATGTCCGGATCGCAGTACGAAGCTCCATATAGTGAAAAAGAGCTTTGAAGCGAGGCTCCGCTAATTAGGATAAGAAGTATGGTCCCGATGTATCTCGGAATTACGAGTTTCTTCGTCGAAGCCATTCAAAAATGCCCCCAAGCGCAATAAAAAGTGCTACGAGGGCTATACAGCCCATGCGCCAAGATGATCGGCCGATTTGTTCTCTTGGCGGGAGAGAAGACTCTCTCGATAATTGATTCCGTATTCTTGGACTTGTGATAGCTCTGAGTCTATTTCGTCGTCAAAGGACATATCTAATCACCCAACAAGATTATTAAGATGTTTTCAAGGGGACCATATGTCGTGTAGCTATTTTTGTTCTACTCAAAAATGCGCAAAATGTTGAGACACAGATAATGAAATCAGAAATCTAGCATTATACTTTTAGCTCTCGGCTTCTGCCGCTCCAGTACCCGCACTTTCTTCAGGTAGTTTTTTTTGAGCGGAGAAGTCTATGGAGTTCTTGCGTAATCCCCGAAGTACTCTGAAATCACACTGCTCAACTTCAAAGCCATTGGAAGCTAAAGTACGTGCGCTGCTACATCCCTTACAGACCATGCACCGTAGGTTTTTATTCCAATGTGATTAGGCTCAAAAAATGATCCCATCAGCCATCTTTCAGGTTTTAGCGATGTATGAATACGACGAAAAAGAGTTCCAACTTTGACTGGATCGATATAAGGAAAAGGATTCTGTACGATCACAAGGTCTACATTCGTTGGGAATTGATACCCAAAAACGTCGCATCTGACTGTCTCTAACCTTGCAGCAACAGCTTCTGGTGTACTCTTCAAGAATTGATGATTCGAAGCATTGTGCCGTGTAGCCTGAAGTTGCTCCTCGAAAAAATCGACAGCAATAACCTTCCATCCTCGTTTGAGCAGCTGAGCTGATGACCACCCATTTCCACAACCCAGATCTATAACCACCTTTTCTGTGCCATCTTCGAGAGTGGAATCAAATGGCGTTTCCAATAATCTTGAGAAAACCAACCCTGTGGGATGTACTTTCCACGCGGGATGTGGTAACCCTAAGAATTGCCTAGGTTTCAAACCAGTTGATTGATCTGCTAACCATCTGCACACCGTCTTATGGGTAGGCCAATCAGCCTTTTGGCATTCTGCACTGCAATATGTTGCAAAATAACATCTTCCACAATCATACACTTTCTCAACGGTTTTATCACCTGGAGACTTCAGACAATACGTACAAAACCCTATAACTTGGGATGCATCAGCTGCCGCTCCTGCCCCTGCTGCCATCATTTACCTCCATGACTTAAGAAAATCGTCGGGAAAGTCTTCAAGGCTATGTAGCTTGAGAGCTATTATCGAAATCTCCTTTTCCCAGTTAGAATAACATTTACATACACTTTCATCATCTAAGTCGATCAAGGAAAAGAGAGTTTTAATCTCATCGGCCGTCAACTCATCCCAGAGCAGCGTTGTTTCATCTCTTATTCCGAATCGGGTCTCTCTCATAATACCGTAATCGATTGTCAGAGATATAGAATCAATCCCACTTTCCAGACAATTCCCAGCTTGATTATAAGTTTGAAATACTACTTTGTGTTTTTCATTTCCTAAATCTTTGAGAAAGAACTTGATCGTTCGTTTTTAACCAGCTCCATTTGCGTACTCAATTGTTTGATCAAGCTCAATATCAGCTCTAATCACGTTTAAGACAATCGTCGGTGCACTTGCTGCACTTGCCGGTGTAATGGCCATTGAAGTTACGTGAGTACTCAATCGGGTTACTCAATAAAGCCGCACGTACAGAAATTACCCCTCTTGAAGGCTTTACACTTTTTCTGGCTAAGTTACAGGAACTTATTAATGCAAATAGTTTGCATAGAGACCAAGAGATGCGTGCTGTTTTTCAGATCTGGCAGGAGCAAATAACCCTCTTACAGCAGCGAAACCAGGGAAAAATTGGGTTGTGTCCAGAAAATTGTGCAAAAACTTTAGACGCGTGACCTTCTCCTGTTAATTATGCAGCATTTTCTATAGCTTCAAGCTGCAGTTTCTTCTCTTCTTTGTAAAAATCCATATTCACGTACCTCTTGTCTTCGATCCAATCTTCATGTTGCTCAGCACACATAGCTCTAATTAGCCTCAAACAACTCGCTTCATTTGGAAAAATCCTTACCACATAGGTTCTGCGACGAATTTCTTCATTCAGTCTTTCAAGCATATTAGTGCTTTTCAAATGACGATGATGTTGTCTTGGAAGCTCATAAAAGCTAAGCGTCTCTTCTATATTTTCTTCGACCCAATTACATAGCTTTGAATATTTTGTGCTCCAACGCTTATACCATTCTTCAAGCGCTTTTCTAGCATCTTTAAGGTCTTTGCGATCATAGATCCATCGCAACTCTTGCATGCAGTCTCCATCTCCTTTTCTAGGCAGATAATCAAGAGCATTTCTCAAAAAATGCACGTAGCAGCGTTGCCACGCTGCGGAGGGGATGATTTCTCGAATCGCTCTCTTAAGTCCTGCATGGTTATCACTTACAACAAAATCAACACCATAAAGTCCACGTTCTCTAAGCCCCTCCAAAAATGCTTTCCAGCTAGAAGTACTTTCACGGTTTGAAAGTTCCACGCTCAAAATATGTCTCTTCCCTTGCATGTCAATTCCAATTGCAATCAAAACAGCCTGAGACCTTACAACTCCATCTATTCTAACTTTTTCATAGCGTGCATCCAAAATTAAATATGGAAATGCTTCATCTAACTTTCTAGTAGCAAAAGCTTTAAGTTGTTTATCAAGAGATGCGTTAATATTGCTGATTGTACTGGCTGAAAATTCGTGCCCACATAGCTCTTCTGTTACTGCCTTAACCTTTCTGGTAGAAACCCCTTGGATATACATTTCGGCTAGAGCTGAAACCAGAGCTTTTTCAGAACGTTGGTAACGCTCAAATAATTGTGTTGAAAATCGGCCATCTCGATCTCTTGGCACTCTCAATTCAATTTTTCCTATCCGGGTAATCAAAGTCCGATTATAAAAGCCTGCTCGATATCCTTTCCTTAAATTAGATCGCTCATGATGACTTGCTCCCAGAAGCTCTTCCATCTCAGCATCAAGTATTTCTTGGATTGCTTCGCTTAGGAGAGACTTCATAAAATCGACATCTTGAGTAAAAAGAGCTTTCATCTCGTCTTTAAGTGCTTTATTCTTGTTCTTGGTCATGGCTACCTCCATTGGTTTGATCGTTAATGGAGAATTTCACACGCCATGACCACTTTTTGTCATCTCAGAATTTGCACACAATTTTGTACACTACCAAAAATTGAGCAATTTGTCGCACAGTTGTTGGGACTGCATATCCCCACCGGCGACAGAAACGCAATAAATCTAGAAGTGATCCTTTTCCCCCGCCATTTCAAGATCATCCAGCGGAAAAACCTCTACCAAAGCCAGCTAGCAGCTCGAATTGATACTCTTTCTGCTCAAATTCTGCCGAATGAGAAAAAGCCAAAGAAATTTGCCGAGGCACTGAAAGTGGCTCTGATGCAGGAGGCCAATCGATCTTCAGAAAAAGTACGTAAACTTTTTCAAAGATATTACAATATGAATGGTCAAAGCTTGAAAGAGGCTGAAAATGAATGTTTCCGTCCCGCTTTGGCACTTGTTAATTCTGCTAAAAGTCAAAATCTTATTCGGGAAATGATGACTGACTTTCGACTCTATCTGAAAAACTTCGCGAGGCAAGGCACATCTCATTGCGTACTTTTGCCCGAATGCATAATGAACTCTATCCTAATGCACATCCTCTAAATCATACACAGCTTCGAAGAATTAAAGGAGGGTGTGTGCAAACAAAACCTGAAATGATTAAGAGATTTGCTTCTGTCCTAGGCGTCCCTTCATCCTATTTTCTTACCAACTTTAGTAAAGCGAGCCTATGAAATGGCACACACATTTTTCCCAAGCTCTAACTCTGAAGCTTTGGCTTCATCAGGTTGAAGAAGTCCTAGATTGACCCGTTTTATTTCGATGTATTGCTCAGGAAAATTGGGAAGGTTTTCTAGAATGTAAGAAGAAAATTCTTTGAGGGATTTTTGCGCCTCAATAAGCCCTGTGTTTGTCTCTTTCAACTCCCCTAATGTGCGTTGATAACTCCCCTTGCTGTCAGCTTCGTATAATGAGCTAAAGTGCGCAGGAAGGACAACCGTTTCGTCCGGAAGCTCTAGAAGTTTTCTCAATGAATGATAATGCAGCTCCGTCCATTGCTCCCCTTTGCCGCCTAGATCGGGCCTGGCTACAGAATGGATAAAGATGCTGTCTCCTGTAAATAAATACTTCCCTTCTAAAAGGAACGCCTGATTGCCAAGAGTGTGCCCAGGGATATGCAATGTCTTAAGGTTTATTTTTCCCAGCTGATAATTTGTATTTTTCCAAGAGGGCTCATACTCGATGACAGCAGGCATGACATCCATTGGATGAATCCCATCGTATGGATGTAAATAATAGGGAACTTTGTACTCTTTGCTTAAAGCGTATCCACCACTTATGTGATCTGCATGGGCATGTGTGTCTAAAACAAATCGTAAGTTGAAGCCTCCATTTTTTAAAAAATTGGTGTAAGGCAACAGAATTCTAAATGGATCTATAATGATGGCTTCACCTTCGGAAATCACGGCGTAGCTTAAACACCCTTTAGAAGGACGGATCAATTGAAATATCGAAAAGTCTGGTGTTTCAACAATCTTTTTCCAGTCAAAAAATAGGCCCCATTTTTGCATTCCCCCTTCTAAACTGAACGCTGAAAACCCCTCTCTTTTGAGAAGTCTAGCTGTAAGAGCTGAGCTATTTCCCCTTGCGCAGACGACAACAATTTTTTTATCTTTTGGGAGCTTGTTTAATAAAGTATCGCTCGCTGAGTCTTTCAGCTCTATTTTGGCTCCCTTCTTAACAAAATCACCAAATGGAGCGTTAAGGGTTGCAATGTTCTTTCCCTCAATGTGCCACTTTTGAAAGACTTCTTCATCGCGCACATCAAGCAAAAAGAAAGAGGCTTCCTCTTCGAGAAGCCAGTTCAATTCTTCGGGCGAAATATGGTCTACTGTCATTCCCCCGATAGTACATAAAATTGTATATATTATAGAAATGTTATATGCTTTTTTTTGAGGCTGAACAAAGCAGAAGAAAACACTCTTCTTTATATTAATTGTAAAATTAATTTAGTGTTGTTTTTCTTTGTTTTTTTATTTATACTTTTTACCTAAAAAAGGAAACAAAATGCTTACACCTCCTTCTTCTCCCATTTCTGTTCGTAAGACACTGGAACACTCACAATCTCCAGAGAGCCTTTCAGAATTAACAGATGCTCAAAAAAAAGCATGCGAAGTTTATCAAGCGCATATGCGAACACTGGGAATCTCGGACAGCCCTGCCCGAAGACGATTCCGGTCGATACTTACCAGAATAGAATCCGATCAGGTAGCTGATATCAAGGGCAAAGGCCCTTTCCCTGCTTCAATTGCTTCTGAAAGCGGAATCATCTCTTACAAAGATGAAGATGTGATTGGAGAAGGTGGTCAAAGCATAGTGTATCGTGCTCACTTTGTTTCTTTAAGCGCGCCTCAGTCTCCTATAAAAGCACTTAAGTTACCGAGGTCTTTACCTTATGAAACTGTTTCCTATATCGATGAGGTAGAAAAATTGAAGAGTGCTACTGGGGAAAAATGGGGCAAGGCAAAAGGAATTAACTGGCCTATAATGGCAGGCGTGACCTCGTCAGGTTTACCATTTTCTCTCGATAAAATATACAATTGTGATTTCTTTGATTTAGATTATTCAAAAATTGAGCAGCCTATTCATTTTATTATTGATAGTTTATTGGCAGTGGCACAAGGCCTAAAAATTCTCCACGATAAAGATTTTCTTCACAGGGATATCAAACCAGAAAATATGCTGCTAAGACTTGACTCTCCAAGTGACGCTGTTCTCGCTGATTGGGGATACTTAGGGTCTTTACCTAGAGGAAATGAAAAACTCGGAGGAGGCTGGGAATATTTTGATCCGTACATTTTTGTTAAGCCCGAAGAAAAAAAAGGAGTGTTACTTAATCAAATCAAGATAAATGGGGCACAAACAAAAACTTCTGATATATTTGCTTTCGGGCGATCGATTGAAGTGATTCTGCTTTTATTTATCCAATTTAAAGACCCAACAATCGATTTTAGTTCCATACAGCCTTTTGTTTATAAAGGACCATTTACAATGGAAAAGATAAATGAGATAGAAGATGACTACCCTCTCCTCTGTACTTTTAATAATAAAAACATCCATCGATATAACCCAATAGAGGTCCGCTTTGAAGATTTTAAAATAATTTGGGATAATCTTTTGGAAAATGACAATATCGACCCTTGTGAACATGCGCTTCTTATAGAATTGACACATTTTGCCCTCTTTTCCTTACAAAATTTATCTATAGAAAGCAGAAAAGACGTTCAAGGATTGATCGATTTTCTTAAAACTCTAAAAAGCGAAAATGATAGCGGTGCAAGCGCGAGTGCGCATTCCGGAGCAGCAGAAAATCAGTCGGGCAAAAGAGGAATCGAAGATATTAGATCGCCAAATAAGCAGCAAGGAAGTTTGAAACGACCTCGTTAATTTTTTATTTCAAAATTAAAAAAATATTATTATTTGGTTTTATCTATCCAGATCTATAATTTATAGATTTTTTAATACATTATAACAGGGGTTTACATGTCTGCCATTACACCTTTAACTTCAAAAGCAGTTGAAACTCCATCATCAGCTGAGGCTAATCGAAGTGCAAAAGAAGATGTGGTTCACCAGGTTGCCTCTTCTGCACTTTCCGCTGCCTCTTCTTCTGATGTCGCATCAACTACAGAGCTTTCTGAAAGAGTCTCTTCAGGTAAGGAAGAAGCGGATCCAGAAACTTCTTCCAATCATAAATATGCAACACTGAAAGGAACCGGTCTTTTTGTAGGTGGCGCACCCGTCGCCCAACCAAAAAAGGCTACTCGGCGCAGAAGGATTCTTTCAAAGTTATTTACTTCAAGAGAAAATCTAGATGTTTCGAGTCAAATTGCAGATGTGAGAGAAATTTATACAAACCACTTGATTAAACTAAGAGAAGCAAATTCCAAACTCGGTTTTCAAGAACTTACCGATAAATTCCTTTCGGAAATCCCTGCCGATAGTCATCCATTATTAAAAATAATTGGTCTTGATACAGCAGAAAGCATCGAATCATTTTTTGATTTCTTAGAACTACGTTATGCAGTTGAGGAAAAAACCGTATCACCAGAATTTGACCCATCCATTGTTTCAAAGCAAAAACCGGAAGACATTATTTCATCTTTTCGCTGCGCCAAACAACCCAAACCCCCTACCGGCTTTGAAAATATTCCATTCCTAGCTTTGAATGACATAGAAATTCCTCTTCCAACTCCTTGGGATAGTAGTGAAAAAGGTTTTTTCGCTTGGCTTTTCAAGGAGTGCAATGCTCTTTTCAATGTAGATTATTCCTTAGAAAAGATGGTTACAGAGTTTTGTGAGCAAAATGACTCATCAAATATTCCATATATTAAAGCTCTTCAAGCTCTTACTATTAGCGTCTTTGCACCCATCGCCACTTCCATTACTCTAAAAAATGACGAAGGACCCATCAAGATCAAGTATGACAAATATTGTTATAAAATTTCTTATAACCCTGAAGATCAAACATTCACCGCGACACAAATCAAAGTTGCTTTTTTCAAGCCTTCCACAGAACCCCTAGGCGAAGACAAGAAGTTGGGGCGCGTCATTATGCATCTTTCTGTAAGTGGGAAGATAGGAGATGATCGTACAGAAGTTGCTCTACAATTTAAGAATATAAAATTCAATATGGGAGAGCATTACTCTGTTTGGAATCAAATGGTTCAGTTGCTCGATGCAATCGAATAAAGAAAAGTTGACACTTAGCTCCTCTCCTTGAAAATCTTCTTAGATTATTGTATAATAACGCGATAAAGTAGGAGGTTTGTCGTTGCAATCAAAGGATATTAACCCTTTTCCTCTAGCGCTGAAGCACATACTCCCTATTTTTCTCGGGAGTTTTCCAATTGCTGTGGTTTTTGGGCTTTTCTTTAGACAGGAAGGTCTGCCGTGGTTTTTTGCCCCTCTTTTCAGCCTGTTTGTCCACGGAGCATCTATTCAGTTTCTAGCTCTCGCGATGTTGATTGGAGGAGGTTCTATCTTCAGTATTGCCATCGCAATGCTCCCTCTTGCCCTTCGTAATTGCTTTTACGGCTTTTCTCTTATTCACCGATTTAAAGAGGCTCCTCTCCTCTTAAGACTCTATCTTTCTCATGGACTCGTAGATGGTGTCTTTTCTACTTTATCTACAGTTCCCCCTCTAGAAGGAAAAAAAGATCTCCGTTTCTGTATTTATTTCATCGGAATTATCCATTTGTTATGGGTTCTTGGAACGTTATTTGGAACTCTTTTGGGAACTTTATTAGTCCTTCCAGAAAGTCTAAAATTTTCATTAACAGCGCTTTTCGCTGTTTTGGCTATTGAACAATATTATAAAGTTAAAAATTTTAAACCTTTTTTGATTGCAATTGGAACGTTTATCATTTCCATACTGCTCTTTCCTCAATATATCTTTTTGTGCGGAGTTGCAGCGCTTCTAATAGCCACAATTCTTCTTCCCCAAAAACAGGAGGTTCGCGCATGAGTATTCTTAGTCTGACAATTCTTTTATTTACTCTTTTTCTCATTGTTTTAACCACGAGATATCTCCCGTTTCTCCTCCCTAAAAAAATCGTAGAGTCTCAATTTGCAAAAAAATTTGAAAAAGTTTTTCCGCCGGGAATTATCGCATTTCTTGTGTTCTATACCTTAAAAGATATCGATATTGGCGCCTTCCCACATGCCCTGCCCGAGATTTTAGGGATTGGAGCTGTGATGATAATGCACATTTTTTTCCGAAACTCTCTCTTAAGTGTTTTTTCTGGTGTGGCGACTCAGCAGTCCATAATCTATTTTTGTAAATCTCTCACTTGATTTTTGTAACCACCATCTGATAGATTGAGCATATGTCCTATAAAGTTATCTTATTTGACCACGATGATACGTTAGTTCAGACTATCCGGCCCAAATGGGCGCAGCACAAATATATTGCTCAAGCCCATTATAATAAGGAACTCACCGAAGAGAAAATACGTCATCACTGGGGTAAGCCTTTTTCTATATTGTTGCAAGAGCTCTATGAAACGGATGATATAGACGAAGCGTTGGCTCATAATATCCATACCAGACATCGCTTTCCTAAAGTGCTATTTCCTGAAACTTTGGAAGTCCTACAAGCGCTCCGACAATCGGGAATGACATTAGGGCTCATCACCGCAACGATGCGGGTCAGTCTGGAATATGATTTTGCGACTCTGAATATTATGAAAAGTTATTTTGATTATACTCAAACAGAAGAAGACTCGGAGTTCCACAAACCAGATCCTCGGGTATTTGACCCTTTGAAACCATGGCTGGCAGAGAAAGGGCTTTCTCCACATGATGTGTTAAGCGTTGGTGATTCTCTCAATGATATGCGGGCCGCAAAAGAAGCCGGTTTTCAGTTCATAGGAGTTTGTACAGGACTAGTTACTAGAGAAGATTTTAAGGAACATGGTGTCGATGTTCTCGACTCTTTGCGCGATTTGCTTCCCGTGGTGAGTTCTCTAAAATAAGTCCCTTCCATGGCGAATGCTCAATAACAGATAGAGCGAGTTCATCTCTTCCCTTCTTATTGAAGATACAAAAGCTCAAGACATCGCCGATATCTTGCCAATAATCAATCAACGCATCGCCTGAAGTGATCAGTTGTGTGTTCAAGCGAAGTTTCTTTTCAAGATTTCTTAAGCGATCGATTTGCGATAGAGAGTGGTGGGGCATCGGCGGCATAGGAAGTGGTTGAGAATTCTTTTTCATTTGTTTCAAGCACTTTTCCAACCGCTTTTGATCTTCCAGATAGTAGTGGAGCGAAGTCACCGTTTGCACAAAGCAGCCAACAGGTATTTCGAGTTCTGAAGCGATGAGTTCTTGAAGCATTGTAAATTCAAATAAATTGTAGGGCAATAAGGTGAGCGCATTTTCGCTGCGCCAAAAAGCTTGGCATTCGAGCACACCATTTCGAATAAGAAAATGCAATGAGTCGATACACGGGGTATAACGCACCTCATGGTCCCCTGGTGAGTGAACGTGTATTATAGCGCGCCGCGTATTAGGATCTTCTTTGAGCTGCTTGATAATCAGTTGAATTTGATCAATACCATCAAAATGACGGATGCGATACCCATAGCTTGTTAGAATCGTCTTACCATTATCGCAAAATTCGGCCGCTCTAGGGTCATAGAATTCCATTACATCTAAGTTGATTTCGTCCGATAAGGTTGAAATAATGGCTCGTGATATCGCTCTTTCTAAATTAAACTCTCGACTGTTTATTATACGATCCCGTGAGTTTTCTAAGACCAGATTCACATAACGCAATTCTCTTGTTGGTCTCTCTCGTGTACCCCATGCTGATCCGATAGTATTTTTTTGTTGTACAGAGGAGACCTCTTCACCTTCTAGAAGTGCATGCAAAGTCTTCTGGTAGAGTTGCTGCGCCGAAGAAGCGAGAATTTGAAGGGGCATTTCATTCATATATATAGCATTTGGTCAATTTGAATTACGCATTCTAAAAGAATTAATCATAAAATGCAAACTAGCGCTTTTCAGCTCTAGGGAATGGCATAATATTTGCTTTTCAATGTGCGGAGGTAGTTATGAAATATTATTTTTTATTAGGGATCTTGCTTTCAGCATTTTTAGCCGGTTGTGCAAAAGAAGAAGAGCTGATGGAGGAACAAGCAAGCGAAATAGAAGAGTTTAACTTTGGCCCAAATCCAGGGGATTAAGATAACTGACAAAAAGCTTGATAATATCGATCTCAAAGCAACCTAGAGCAAATTCTGTAATCGCCTCACCTTGATGTCCCCCGTACAAAATAACATCTAGGATCTTAACAGCACGCTTCCCTAAATCTGCACGACTCATAACAAAGGCGGATACAAACGCATCGTACCCCTCCCTTTGTGGTAGTGGGACTAAAAACTCTAAACGATTTAGAAGAGGGAAAGATAACTCGCTATGATGGGCGGCATAGGCAAGGTCTCGACGTATACACTCATCCTGCAAAAGCTCAGTTAAAGATTCAGTGATTTGCTCGGATAAGTCCGCTCCAAGTTCTAGCTCAACCAAATGTATTGTCCTTTGAATCAAAGTCTCTTGAAAGCTCTTTTCTACTTTATTGCTTGGGATTTCACCTTTCGAAATTGAAGCTTTTTCAGGGAACTTGGCCCAAATCAGCGCAGCCTCCTCCCCTCCCCACTTAGCAAGAGCTTCGGCATAAGTTTCTCCTACAAATGCTTCATGAACAAAAAGAACTCTTTCAAGATTTTTGGTTTCACAGTCCATAGCAAAGAGACCTTCTACCCCGGTAAGCAGCTTGCTTTCAGCCTTCCTGACAACCTCTAGTTTTCTGTGTTTTGGCAGAGAGAACTGCATAGGGAAACCAACATCCAAATGGGGGTGGATAGGCAGATGAGCCGTTATGTCATAGAGTGCTTGTACAATTTCGGGAATAAAATCCGGATGAAGAGAGTCCATCATCTCGTTAATTTTGCTCAAATTAAGAGGTGTAAAACATAGATTAAACAAGAAATGAAAACAAAAGTCACGGTCCGGAGGAAATCCAATTACTTGATAATATTTATGGAGGAAAGCTAACCCTCCCTCAAAGTTATCCTTCCCTCTAAGCGCTGAAAGGAAGTAGGCTTGAGAGTCAGTAAAAGAACCGAGTTTTTTAAGATCCCAAACTAATCGCGAGCATTTTCCAATAGCCCGCCTATAGGATTTGAAGTGTTGTGAACGCAATTGAATGAACTCTTGTATCGAGATCTCTTCGAAGTTTATATCAGTTAAATCTACCTCGTTTGAAAGAAGATAGATTAGGAGTGAAAAGAGGTCGCGATCGTTTGAATGTAGGAAACGCGCGCTTATTTCCTTAAAAAGTTGTAACTTTCTTCTAAACTTCTTCAGTTCAGGAATGCGATGTTCCGAAGTGCGGAATAATATGATTTCAAATAAAAACGATTCATCATTTGAGGGACATTGATCGCGAAGTTCAAGAAAATAAGCAAACGTTCTAAGTGTTGGTGTTGATTCACGCTCTTTTGGAACTTCTAGCATTGGTTGACTTAAGAAATAACACATATCGAAAAATACGCGTGGGGATTCCATGCGTTGCAAGAGTTCTATTTTTGTTTCTTCTGAAAATGTCAATTGGTAAAAATCGGAAATATGCCGTAGTAGTCGATCGTGTATATACTCTTTCAGAGTTTTATCAGTTTTTCCACACTCGTTTAGATCGGCTCCGGGAAGTTGGAAATTTGGACAAATGTCCTCAAATCGAGCTCTAAGGCTATCTACTTGGATAGCGCGGTATGGATTTCTTAAGCACCAGTCAGCTAGCAATTGCCAAAAGCCAATTCCTCCAAATGCAGAATGCACCCATAAAAGACGTTGAATCGCAACTTTTCCCTCAAATTGGAGAGATTCCTGATACTCATCGAAAAAAGCATAAAGCCGCAGTAATCCCTGTATCTGAACTTCCTCGTGTTGCTCGATACCGAAATTTTTCCGAGGTGTGCGTGCTGTTTCCTGAAACGGATAAGAATAGAGAGCCCCTGCATGCCATTTTTCAGGTATTAATGCCTCTTTTGGTGTTAGAGCAGCAAAACGAGGTCGTTCACCTAACCACTGTTTCAAGTACGGACCGCTTTTGCCCGACTTAATTTCTTTTAGCAGGCTTAATTTCTCGTGTGCTCTCTCAGAGAGCTTACATGAAGGTAGTTCAAAAGGGGCGCGTTCTCCTATTACATATAAGGCAATATTCGTTGCTTTATCGAGCTCTTCATCTTGAAGATGAATACATCCTCTTCTATCGCACATTTTAACGTAAATATCACTGTCGATAGCACTCATGAACGGATAATTCCTTTTAAGGCATCTACGATTTCGATACCGTAATTGGCTGCAAGCCAGTCTGATGGCGTGTCAGCTCGTGCTAGATTACCGCCCATACGCCAGCCATATCCACCCCATATAGCCAACAAAAGCAGCGCTTCATTGAATGTGAGGTCTGAGAGAGTCTCACTTCCTATCTTCATCCCCGAAAAGAGAGAATAAATATAAAGATAGTTCGAATTCATTCCTAAAACATCATTTAAAGAATAGGCGCCATTATAAAACAGTTCATTTCCTAGTCGAGAAGTACTCTCCTTAAAACGATATTTTAGAAGTGTGTTTTTAACATATCCTAGAATAGTGGATCCAAGAAAAGTGCTCCATGCAGCTATTTCAACCGGATTGCCCGATTCGATCACTTCAGCTGTAAAATAGACAAATAAAGCACCTGAACCAACAAATAGGGCAATCTTAGCGCTTGTTGCTACTCTATCTGCTCTAAAGCCACAACAAAGGATGCGGCTAGCAACACATTCAGCTTTTTCCGGAGTCATTCTTTGAAAACCGATCTTTCTGCATTCTTCTCCAATTGCATGAATCAATCCTGCAGGGCCCAGTGTAAACCATTCTGGTTTGGCAAACAGGCCGGCAGCGAGGGCGGGTGCTAGAATAGGGGCTACATTTCGAAAAATGCGAAATCTCTCCAAAGCAGGGGGAAGCTTTTTGAAAGGATCGTTATTTGAGTCAAAATCCTCTTCTTGTCTTTCTGACCAGCGTGAAAATGGAGCCATAAGTAGAATCGAGACAGCTTGCCCGATGTAAAACGCTCCAAAATTGCGCAAGAAAGAGACAGTTAAATGATTTTCAGTATAAGCAGCCCCAACAAATAACCCTGACGCCATAAGCGCTCTATAACCGACTCTAAAGGGAAGGCTTGTAGTTGTACCCGTTAATAAAGCATAACGACGAGATGGCTGTAAATCATCATCAAAGAGATCATAGTCTTCGTTCAAAAGCGTTTCGGCTTCAGCCTCTATTGCTGGTTGGGTTCTTCTAAATACGGTGTCTACAGTTGCAGCGATCACAAATCCCATCAAGGCAAACTGAGTCTCCATTGCCCACTCTTGCCCTTCTTCTGAAGATAAGTTGAGATAAAGCTGTGTTAAAAAAAAGTAAGCGAGAATTCCTGGCACCCATACATTTGAAGGAATCTGATCGGCAATGCCTTGAGGTAAAAGACGCGAAGCGGTGAAGTAAATACCTGCACCTGCAGTTGCTGGTCCAGCTGTTGCCATGATCCTTCCCGGAATAGAAGCGGAATCAACAACAGTATTCCCAATCGCAGCAAAAGCTCCGCCAATAATAGTTGCGGCACCTCCGCCGGCAGCTACACGGTTACGTTCTGCTCCATCTGCTATTCTACTTCCAACATCCCCTATGAACATATGCTCTCCAATTCAATTTTTTAATTGGAAAGGATACGCTTTATAAAGAAATCTTCAAGAAAAAAAGTCGAGTTTAAGGTTCTCCTCTAACAGCTCGATCAAATAACCTAGGCGGTATGGGTCGTGCCGGGCATTGGCGCACTGGAGATCTAGGTGTGCGCGGGGAACAATGAGGGAGCGTGATGATTAGAACAGGGCGGTGATTGAGAAAAACACTATCCGCTGAAGCAGGGCGAACAGGTGGTGTTGGGTATCTAATAACTGAGCCGGTGGTATTGAGGGAAGTAGATTCGACAGACATAAAAACCTCCTTTTCTATTTATTCAAAAAAATCGTTAATTTTTTGTAAAGACTTTTTGAAACAAAACAAATGAAATTCAGTGATGAAATTCTTGATTATACAATAATTGAATCGCCTCTGACATCAATGTTGAAATTGATGTTCCATTTTCTAAATTGAGACGTTTAGAAAAGATTTTTTTCAACATCATATTATCTTCTCTTGTTAGAGAATAAATTTTGCGTGCACTTTTTTCATTTGCATCCATGTTTTGAGAAAAAACATCTAATGAGATTTTTTCTTTCATCTTTTCCTTTACACGATCAATCCCGTTCATACTCTCCCCTCCATATTGACAATTTCTTCAGCTAAATTCCCATAAGCAAAAGATCCCCTGCACTTGGGTGCATAGTCAAAAATTGTTTTACCATGGGATTGGGCTTCATTGATTTTGATATTCAGAGGAATTTTTGTGTTGAAAACTTTTTTACCAAATATCTCGTTGACAGAGGCATAAATTTCACGAGCCAACCTTGTCCGAGTATCAAAAAAAGTGATGAGAACTCCTGCAATCTGAATCTTATGACTGATGATCGAATTGATATCGCGATTCACAAAATTTATCGTATCAACGAAATTACTTACTCCCTCTAAACTTAAGTATCCGAGTTGAATAGGAAGTATTATTTCACTTCCTGTTGTGAATGCATTCATCGTCAATGTTCCAAAAGTAGGCGGCGAGTCGATCAAGACATAGTCATATGTATTTTCCAGCTCTTTCACTTTATTACGCAGTTTAAATTCTTTTGCACCCGAAGTAGATAATTTAAGATCGGCTACTGCAAGAGAAAGATTACTTGGAATGATGTCGAGATTCGGGGTGTAGGTTTGTTGGATGACATCACGAGCCCCTACCCCTTCTTCTGTTAGCAACTCAGCAAGCGTTTTCATCTTTACGCTCATGATATTCAAACCTAGAGTTGAGTGTCCTTGAGGATCGGCATCGATGATTAAAACTTTTTTATTAAGCCGGGCCAAACCGGCTCCTAGGTTAATCGCTGTCGTGCTTTTACCGACACCTCCTTTTTGGTTTGCAATCACGAGCGTACGCATAGACTCCCCTTTCTATATATATTTTTCTTTAATCATATTTACCTCTATCTTGTCAATTTTAATGAAAAAAAAGCAAAATAGTGTTAATCTTTAACACTATGAAAATTTCAACATGTTTATCTGATGCAAATAAAATATATCCTCAGCCGATTAAAACTGGATTAGCAGTTGCCATGGTGGCAACACTTATATTTGCAGCAATAGCAGCCTTGAATATGTCTTATTACCCTGCCCTTCTAGCTGGAGGGATTGGCGGAAGCACACTTCTCTTTTCAGGTGTTTGGGCTTATGTGAAATTAAGAATTCCCTCAACACCGGCAAACTGGAATCAACTCCTCGCTCAACAGGCTCATCGGGCTAACCTAGCAGATCAAGCCGACATTGATGAACGTGGAGTTTATGGAATGCCTAAGATCCCGCTTATTGGCAATTATGACCAGCATTATCAAACCCTTTTCACGCCCGCTCAGATTCTTTGGAAACTCCCTTCAAGCCAATTGCATGCTTTTCCAGCAGAATTGCGGGCTGCCTTCGCCGAAGATGCACGACAAGGCAATCTTGAAATCTATTTCAATGTTGTAACAGATTCAGGAGGAATGACCTCCGCCCGTAATCTTGTCTTGCATCCCCTTGTCATGCCTGACTATAATCCAGCCAACCCAAACCCTGACCTCCTTCCTTCTGATGTAGGAAGACATCTAGCAGGCGGTTTTTTCGCAAATGCTGAAGTGAATATTTGCGACCCTGTGGGAATTTCCCCCTACCAAGGTCCAAATGGAATCGCTTTTGGAGGTGATGCCGCTCAACAACACGTGCATGTCCATCCTGCAGGAGAAGCGACTGCATTTTCTCCGAATAACTGCCGTTTTCGACTGGATAACGAACATGCATATCACAGCTTTTACTGCGGAGTTAAAGTTAGAGGGCGCGCTTATGCATTTTTTACAATTATCACTCCTCAAAATGAGGAGTCTCCTTTTCAAGCTGCATTAGGGAGGAATCTCTCCGATTTTGCTCGATCTGACATTCCCTTTCGAGATAAAATAGAAGCTTTAATTAAAGCATATTAATTGACACTTAATAATTTATATTATATAATTTAATATAAAAATATATTCAAGGTATTATATGCCAAGTGTTAATCGATCGCGACAGCCTACTGAGCCTCAGACTCCCAGAGCTATCCAGTCCCCTAGCAAAGAGAAAGTTCCAACCTATTTGGTTGCCTCTATCCTGTTTGGATGTATTGGCCCGACAGTTCTTTTTATCTTGGCCGCTGCAGGAGTTGGTGGTGCTGTGGGTGTAAGGTGGGAAATCATCGGCGGAATCGCGTGGCTTAGCGGTCTGGGTATCTTAGGAGTTGTTGAAGGGATTCTTTTCCGGCGACGACAGAGAGAAGAAGAGAGTCGGATGGGCATTTTTTCAATACGTCCTCCTGCCTAAGAAGGAGCCTCTACAGGAAATCGTCCTAGAGGGGCACTGGGATGGCCTGCACGCTTGTTTAGAGGTCATACTGGAAGTCACACACGAAGTCGGGATCAAGGAGCAGGAGGAGCGTCAGCCCGCTCAGGACATCGCACTCGAAGTCGGGATCAAGGAGCAGGAGGAGCGTCAGCCCGCTCAGGACATCGCACTCGAAGTCGGGATCAAGGAGCAGGAGGAGCGTCAGCCCGCTCAGGACATCGCACTCGAAGTCGGGATCAAGGAGCAGGAGGAGCGTCAGCCCGCTCAGGACATCACACACGAAGTCGGAATCAAGGAGCAGGAGGAGCGTCAGCCCGCTCAGGACATCACACACGAAGTTGGGATCAAGGAGCAGGAGGAGCGTCAGCCCGCTCAGGACATCACACACGAAGTCGGAATCAAGGAGCAGGAGGAGCGTCAACCCGCCAAGAACATCCCACAAGAAATCTCACTAGAGGGGCACCGCGACGTTCTGCTCATGAACAAGCGCTACTAATAGATGTAGGGCGGCCTCTTCCAAGCGATGATGACAATTTTTTTTGAGAGAAGAGATAGATAGACCCCAGCCAAATTTCAAAAAATAAAATCGCTTTATTTTAATTTAACACTTGTTTATTATTATTATTTTAATAAATTGATGTTTTAATGTTTCATTATTTATCCAATCAAACTGAAAATTCTCAATCTAAAAACTCTCTTTATCTTTCATTAAGGGATAAAATTCCTATTGATCTGATTATCGTTCTTATAACCGGAACGATCTTTACAACTACTATTGCCATTCTTTCTCTTTATAGCACAGGAGGAGGAGCTATGTGGTTAAAAATAAGTAGCGCAGAAATGGGTGTTGGGCTTCTGCTCTCAAGCATAATTCAAGGCGTTCTCTTCTATCAAAAGAAAAAGCCTGAAAACAGTGATGTCTCCAGCTTACTTAGTAATACAGGATCCTCTTTGCAAAGAACAAGTTTTAGCTTAACTGAATCCTCTGAAAGTGATTTTTCTATATCCTCCAGCAGTTCGCAAACTTATTGTGACTGGCAGATATCAAGCGCGCCGGAATCGAATGACTCGGATGACATTGATGATAGAAACTTTAGATGGGGCGATACTGAAGAAATCAGATCAGGGGCGCCAGATTCTCCATTAATAGAGCCAAGATTCAAAAGGCCTCTAAGATTTATACGACTAGAAGGAACGCCAGAAGAAAGACGTGAGCAAGGGCTGCCTTCCGATTCTGAGCTAGAAGAGAGCGTTTATAACCGCCTTATATTCTCATCCTCGGAAGCTGGTATGAAGGCGGAAGGATAGAATTTGCAGTATCTACTATCGTATTCAACCGACTCTTCGCTTCTTCAAGAGGAATTGTTCCAATATCATTGATCAAGGATGTTGTTCTATCAAATAATTCAGTTTCGTTGTTCCAATCCAATTTTCCCTGATTGGCTGCTGTGTTGAGAAATTTCTCAAGGGTAACAGCGTATTGGGTCATTGCTTGGTTCTCATTTCCGGTAGAAGTAAAAGAAAATGGAGGCAGCGGAGTCGAGTCGGGTGGAAGCCCTTTATTAAGCTGATCGATTAATTGATTCATAGCAGGCATGAGTTTTTCTGGAGATTTACCACCTGCTAGCTCTTTCTTAATTCCCTGAAGTGTATGATCTGCATCACCTCCCTTATTTGATACAGCTACATATGTCCCAATCAGATTTATATTCCATTCCAATTCGAACATTTTCTGCCTCTCTTGGTGAGATTCGGGAGGAGGCAAACCTTCAGGTCCTTGACCTGCTTGTATTGAAGATACCATAATATCACCTATTCATACGCGCTTAAATCTAACTCTGGAAGTGTAAATTCACTAGGAAGAAGGTTGTTAATTTTTTTAATTTCAGCCAGTAGATACGCAATTGCTTCCTGAGGGCGCATTTTTTTGTTTTCAACCGAACTGAAAACCTTCAGTAAGTTTATGAAATACTCGCTCTCTTTATCCCAATCGATAATCTTCGCGTGGGCAGCTTCTGTTAATGTTCTCTCAACCATATCGAGCTGATCCAAAACAGCCGATTGGATATGCTCCCCCATTGCGATAGAAAAAATAGGAAAGGGAGAATACTTGGCCGGCTCCATATTCTGCTTCATTTGAGCATTCATAACTCCAATATAATGGTTGAGTTGATTCGTAATAGATTCTGCTGAATCATCCCCTAAGACAGCCTTTCCTAGCTCCCCTAATTCCCCAAGTAACATTTTTGTTTGGGATGGGGATACTATCCCCTGACGCGCAGCATAACTCACAAATGCTGCAAAAAGCTCCACACCCCATTTGATTTGAATCTTTTCTCGTGATTTGGCTAATTTGTTTTGCTGTTGCATAATGTTCCTCTTATTCAATTTTATTATTAAAACACAAATTTACGAAATAGTTTATTTTTTCTTGATGAAATCATGTCCCGTCTTTATTCTTTCTTCATATGAGCGCAATTTCAGACTTAGCTACCTCTGGCAATGCCGGGATTGTCCCTCACCATCATGTGATGATACCTGCTGCACCTCGAGCACATCTTGCTTATATCCCTGGTCCTAGAAACGCTCTTTTTAATCAGCTTATAGAAAAGGGAATTCTGGATTCTCAAGGACGGGTTAAAGATGAATGGGCGACAATCCCCCTCCCTTCCCTAGATGAGAGTGAAAAAGGATTGATTCTCAACGAACTAAACAGAGAGTTCGAAATTGAGCTTAGCGACGGTCAAAGGGCTCGCCTGAATATGAGGCAGCTTATGAATGCTTTTGTCTCTCGTAATCAAATTCTTTCTTGCAGATTGATCGGTGGATTTGTCACGCACCTTCTTTTCTCTGAAACCGACTATGCAAAAAAGGTCTTTAAGAGATTAGGTATTGAAGATCTCTATGATGCTGATCTTTTCCCAAAAAATGCACACTCTCCGCCTGATATCGATGTAAGGATGCAGGTAGACTCTTTGGAGATGGAAAGACTACGCGATGAGATCATCATGGCAATCTCAGCTCATTTCCCTCAAAATGATTTTCTCATGGTTAAGAGAGAAGCTTTTACAGAACTGTGCACAATTCCTGCCCCCCTCTTGATGCAGCTTGTATCATTAAAAAATAGCCCAATTGATTGGATTTTGTATCATTATCTCCCTCGTCCTTGTGTTTTTACACGCGATGCACTTGAAATTTCGCTTCAAAATGGAACGCTTGGGTCACCTCAGGCAAGTAGCGGTGGTTCTTTGCAAGCTTTTTGGGATTATACTCTTAGATTGACCTATGCCGAGTCTCCTGAAACGATCGATAGCAAAGGATGGTGGCGCTATCTTGACGGTATTATGAAGGGCTTTTGCTCTAGGCAAGCAGGCTTGGAAGAAATACTTTTCGCTAAGACAGCACTTTCGCCTTACGATCTACAAATGTGGATAAATAAGCATCATCCGGGAGATGCAGTCGCTACATTCATTCTGATTCTTAATGCCTATGCGCAGCTTGAAAAGCATCAAACAACTATAGATTTTCAAACATTGATGAAACAACAGGATATACCCAAAGAGAAATTCACAGTTTCATTGATTCACAAGCTTTTATGCAAACACAATATTCCGCTGCCTCTTCTCTTAAATACGATTAAAGTGGCTGCTTTTTTTGCCTATGTCCGCAGTTCCCCTTCCCATGTGCAAATTCGCTCGCTCGAATGCAGACAGCCTGTTTTATTTGTCAATATAGGGGGGTTTTGGCTTCAGCTCGATATGGATATCGATGATGCTCTCTACAGTATTCAAGGAAGCGATCTTCCCGATTCACTTGCTACTCTCTTCTATCAGATCTACGAACCTTCTGAAGAACCTAAAGAAATGGATACCGATCAGCTCGCTCTGATGGGTATCGACCTTGATACGCTTGTCCGCTTGAGCACTATGTTATCTGAAAGCGATCAGTCTGTTTGCCGCTTTATCGGGACAGTTGCGCTTTTTAGCGCTCCCGATGTAGACAAGAGAAGGATCGCAGAGAAAAGCTTGCTAACGGCTGCAACCCTTGTAAGAGAAAGCATTCCTGAATTCGAATACTTTATCGGTAAACACGTCGTTCCTCCTCTTAGTGCTCCAAACTTTAACGAAAAATGGATACACGCTCTTTTTCAACACGGCAGAAATTCAGAAGCAACAGCTTTTGAATTATGGGAAGAACTTCCCTTTGATGTAAGTTCCTTTGCCCTGATCCAAAAACTTGCCCATTTTCAACCTGAATATGCAGGCAAGATATTTGCTCGAGCGCCTCTCGAACGCTTTCCAAATGAAGCTCTAGCCTGTATCCTTGCATGCAGCGAGATCGAGGCTCGCACACCGGAACACGAACAACTGCTTCAATATTTATGCCGCTCTTTACCCCAGCTACTTCATAAAAAACCGCCTCGATGTGAAAGAAGAAATTTTTCTAAGCAGCTGTATGCTTTTGTTGAGCGATTTAAGGATCAGAAATTAGCCCTATCTGGGCTAAAAAGAGGGTTTTTTGTAGGCGCTCAACAAAAAGCATGCGAACGCCTTGCGCTATCAGCACTTTTCGACGACCTTAGAAACTCTTTTACTCAAGCAGAATCGACTCTCAAAAAAATGCTAAGAGAAAAAGTGCTGACTGATAAGGAAGTACTTACTTATGTCTTAAAACTCTACAAAGAAATGAAGGACTATTATGATCCTGAAATCTTTGCAAACGTAATCGCTCTTTCTTCTAAACCTATTAGTCCTGCAGAAAAGAGAAAACTTGCCAAAATTCTCATTCATACACTTGTCACTCAGCCCCATGACCGCGTGAAATTAACCGGCATTGGGAGCGCTCTTTCGCATTTAAGGGAGTCAGTCCCCCATGCGCTATATCGCCCTCTTTTCATTCAGTGTTACTTACGCAAGATTTCGCTTCCCCTTTCTTTTAAAAGTAGCTGGGCAGAGACGCTTCACACATGGGTTTGTGAGGAAGAGCCCGACTTTCAAATGATTTACAACATCCTGCTCAATTGGGAAAAACAGTATTGTGCAGAAGATGTTGTGGAGGTCAAATTAGCCCTGGCAGATGCTTGGAAAGAAGACCCAAAACTTTCAAAGCGTAGCCTTTCGCTTCTCTCAACTTCTCTTTCTTGCTTGCCAAATGATACATTTTATAGAGTGTTGGGTGTCTGCATTACCCAAAATTTTCGAGAAGGTTTTGAGCTTATAGATCAACTACCACACTCTCCACATGAGCATCTTCTCGAGCCTGTATTAGCTTGTATATCCTCTCAATCCACGCCTCTTGTTGACATACTCAACTGGATGAGGACGACCAAATTTTTTGATTCTTTGGAACAACGGGAAAGATTTAAAGAAGTTGTACAGGAGTTATTTAAAGATCTATTAAGAACAGCTATTATAGAAGAAAAAAAAATAGAATGGGGTGATCAACTCACTTCATTTACATCTCAATATATTGAAGATCTAAAAGGAATACCTCAGCATTACTGGGATGATTTTGGGGAATATTTTAACGCCTGGGAAGATAAAGTTCCCAATGAAAAATCGGCAGAGACATTTTTTTGCATCTTTCTTGCGTTTGAAAAAGCCTCAATTTTTAAGGATCACAATCCCTTATTATTTAGTACGTATGTCGCAACATTGCGTCACTTGATTGTAGTTAAAAATCGGAAAGTTCTTTTCTTCTTAAAAAATATTGAACGGCATCAAGCACTTTGTACTCAAACAACATTACCTTTACTCGTTTCTATGGCCCACCATTATTTATTGGAAGCTGCTAGGAGCTTTGTAACAGAACCAAAAGAAAGCCTCCCATTCGCAAATTCCGTTCGCCAGCTTTATGCCCTATCCTCTGAATCACATAACACTTTAAAGAGAAGCTCCCCACTTTCCGCTAGTAATTTAGATCAACTTGAAGCGACTAGAGATTTTAACCTGGTTGAATTTCTAGTAAACGCTCAGTTATATCAAGAAGCTAAAGAGAAAATTGAGCAACTTTTAGATGAAAACCACTCAAATGAGTACTGGCAATATTCTGCTCCCCTTATTACGAAACTCATCCTTTCAAATGAGGCACTATTTTCTCATTCTATTGTGCAGTTGCTTGAGCTACAAGAAAATACCATATTTTTGGCTCTTCCTGCTATTCCAACAGCAAACTACTTGCTTGAACACTGCTCAGAGAAAGGATGTATGATTGCAGCTCTTCTATTAAGCCTCTGTTACATGTGTAATGAAGGCGAGTTTAATGATAATAGTTGGGAAGTTATCTACCGTGTTTTAAAGGGATTAGAAAAATATGGGAAGTTCAGACAGGCAGGAAAACTTGTTCTCACTTTGACCCTTAAGTTTGACAAGATAGAAGATTCATTATCAGCAAAGTCATTTATCGAACTAATCGAAGTCTGTCTTAGTGCAACAGTTAGAATTCCAAGTAAAGACAAGTATTATAAAGAAAATCTAATTCTACAAATAAATAATATATTCTTACTGTTAATTAAAAACAAAAGCATACAAGGAAGAGAAGCTCTTCTTCCTGTATTGTGTCAGGGATTGATTGCTCTTTCAAGGCTCGACTGGGACGCTTTTAATGGCTTTGTTATTAAATACATGGAGGTCATAGCAGAATCCACAGCGCGTGGCGCTAAAAACTGTTTTATCCTCCCGGTTAAGGAGTGTTGTGAGGCAAAAAAAATGCTCATTGAGATGATGATTGACGCCTCCGATTCCGATCATCCCTTTTCTGAAAAAATCTCTCGTTTAGTAGGTTGGTACCTTATTCAATTCATCCAAAGTCCAATTTTTATAAAAACAACAGGTCTGTTAGAGCTTTTTCCCGCTATGCACAGAGGGTTAGTCATGATGTCGAGGTTAGATTTCGAGACCTTTATTTCATTAAGTAATGCATATTTCACAAAACTTATTGTCGCACGCAGACGCCATTTACCTGATGAGTTTCCTCTTCCTCTTGAAGAGTGTTTCGCTCAAAAGAAAGCGTATATTGAAGCGATGATCGACGAAATAACACCTGACAAGAAAAATCTGTCTAAATTCACGAGTAAGTGCATTATTGAATTAATGAAAGACCCTAATTTCAGACACAAGCGCACCGATTTTGCAAATCTTCTCCGAGCCTGTCAGGAAGCTGCGTCTCCATCGGCTAGCCTGCAATAGTGGGCAGCCCCTTTTAGACTTGCTTTATCATCTAGAATCACCCGGATAGGAACTTCATGTAAAAGTTCACGAAACCGTCCTTTATCGACAAACCCTTCGAAGAAAACAGGTTCCTTTAACTTCGGAAGGATTTTGGGAGGAATGCCTCCCCCTAGATAAACGCCTCCAAGAGCCATAAACTTCAGGACGGAATTACTGCATTCAGCACCTAAAACAGAAACAAAGAAATTAAGCGCAGT
Organism: uncultured Chlamydiales bacterium; assembly: GCA_963748195.1. Lineage (GTDB taxonomy): Bacteria > Chlamydiota > Chlamydiia > Chlamydiales > JAAKFR01 > JAJACP01. Next base: position 176,517 of record CAVVHU010000002.1, read on the forward strand.
CACGCAGACTTCCGATTTCTCATTCAAAGCATTTTGGGTGATCACACGGGCAGGATCGTCCTCGGAGAGCTCTTTTTTTAACCATTCAGGTTCGCCTAGGCTCATCTCATCACGAAAAAATTCATAAATATAATGAAGCCCCGGACCCGAAAGTGCCCGTTCGTATGAGGCATGGCCAAAACGTCTATAGATGTAGCGGCAGAAATCGATTTGGATCTCATTTCTAGGACCAAATTCACAATGTCCACCCTCACATGCAAAAGGATGATGCTTTTTCCCATCCCAAAACAATCCGGCCTCTCCTAAACCCGTTCCCGGGGAGACAACGGCTCGATTACCTTGAGGATTGCCTTTACCTGGGTAAAGCTCGAAGATGTTGTCAGAAGAAAGGATTTCAATCGCATAAGCATTAGCTTCTAAGTCATTGATTAAATATACCTTTGGGATGTTAAGTGCGAGTGAGAGCTCAGCGGCATCAATTACCCAGGGTAGATTAGTCGCTCGGCAGACTCCCTCTTTTACAGGACCTGCAATGGCAAAACAGGCAGATTTAGTTGAGCCAATATGCTTACAGCTCTGCATAAACTCGAGTACGATCGTTTTTAAGTTGGAATATTTCTGACTAGGAAACTTCATAAGATGAGAAAAAGCGTATTTGCCTTCTTCCTCTTCAAAAAGAGCGAGGTTTGTTTTGGTACCACCAATATCGCCAGCAATAATCATGTTTGCATCCGGGATAAAAAGTTCTCAAAATTTTTATGAGCGATTTTTTCAAGCTCTTGTTTTGTAAACACTTCGTTTAGATACTTAATTAAATCAGGATAACAGGAAGAGTTTCCAAATCGGGGGAAGAAAAAAGGAATAAAGGGGTGGTGTGTGATGGAACTATCCTTTTCATAGAAAAAATCCGCTCCAAAACAATACGAGTCTAGACCTCCTAACGAGCGGGCATAATCGACTTGGCGCATAAAGTCTTCTGGATAGCGCTTTCCAACAAATACTTTCACAAAATTAAGACCGATCACTCCTTTGCGTCGAATCACTTCTTTTGCAACATCATCTGGTAAATTACGCTGTTGATCGGCAATTTTTCTGAAATTTGAGTGGCTGGCTATGGGAATAATAGAGAGATTTTTGGCCTCGATATAGTTCAAAATATCGTGTGCGAGCGCATCAGAGGTGTGCGATAAATCGATTGCGATCTTTTTGCCGTCAAGATATTCAAGTAGAAGCTCTCCGTCTCGTTTCAATCCCACCTTTGAATGATTTCCACCCCCAAAACGATTTTCGTGATTCCATGTCATGCTTATATACAGAATTGGCCCTGAAGTCTCTCTATACAAGTCAAAACGTGAGAAAGCATTTTCCAATTTTTCGCCCTCAGCACACAGTCCTGAAGCATTTTCTATAGCAGGGACAATATGTACTTTCCCGTTAACTGGAGGCATTTCAAGAGAACGTAAATGACAAAACCCATCGGGAAAAAGCTGTGGCAGCATACGGTAAATCGTAAATTGCTTTTCAGCGGATGCCACTGAGTTTTTACCAGTTTCTGAATAGACTGCTAAAGTCTGTAAGACAACATTCCCCTCTTTTAAATAAGGAAGGGCACAGCGGATTTCCTTGTTTTCTGCATGGCGCTCCTCTTTTTCTGCAAGATAGCTTAAGAGATCGCAATGCAAATCGACAACGGGCATCATCAGTTCTCCTTAAACTGCCGTGTAATATTTTGTCGTTTTCCTCACAGCAAGTAAAATGTGAACGTAACAAAAAAAGAAATTAATGTGCAGCAAATATAGGGAGATTAACTAGAAGCCCTTATCAGGCGATTCATCAAAGCAGCATTTGACTTAATCGATTGATCGCAGCAAACGATGATCTCTTCAAACCCAAGCCGATCGGCTTCGCGGAACCGAGCGTAGAGCTCGTCGGGCCGAAGAGAATGTAAAATCAAGCGATTGGGAGCGGGAGCCACGCGCTCATTTGCTTCCACAAGACGCAATTTTGCTTTAGGGGCATAGTGTTTGTATTTCATTCCAGGAGAAAGAGGACGCTCCACTTTTCCCTTTGCAAAATGGATTTTGTCCCCAAGGACTGTTTCTAGTTGATTTTGTGTGATGGTACCGGGACGCAATATTGTGGGTGGGTTAAGGGAGAGAACTGTCGATTCAAGTCCCTCTAAGCAAGGACCGCCATCGATTACAAAGACCTCGTCCCCAAAATCTTCCCGCACATGCTCTGCCGTGGTCGCACTCGGGCATCCTGAAAGGTTGGCAGAGGGCGCAACGAGCGGACCGGCTTCTTCGATTAAAGCTAAGGCAACAGGATGTGCCGGCATCCGAAGACCAACTGTCGGTAAACCTCCCGAAACAGTATCCGGCACACATTTTTTTTTAGGGAGAACGACAGTTAATGGACCCGGCCAAAAATGGCGCAAAAGACTTTCAGGAAGAGATTCAACGACAAGGGCTGCCTGCTCAAAGGTTGCGACATGAACGATCAAAGGATTATCACGAGGACGCCCTTTAAGAGCATAGATCGCCTCTATCCCCTCTTTAGAATAAAGCGAAGCACCAAGACCATAAACGGTCTCTGTTGGAAAAGCAACAGGCTTTCCTTCTTTAAGAAGCGAGAGCGCTTGATCCAGTTTCATATAAAGGAGGGCATGTTATTTGAGGGGGATCCCACTTAAAAGTACAGGCACCCGTTTCAGAATCGACCTTAAGCTTCGATCTCACAAAATAAGGCGCATATTCACTTGGATGTGTGAGGGTAGGAACAAAAAGAATCTTAAAGATATGCACAACCTCGATAAATAGTTTGTCCTCCGAGCTCTTTACTCTAAAGACACCTGTGCTTAATGCCTGATCGGGGCTACTTACCTCTGTTACCTGAATATTTAGCTCAACGTTTGAATAGTAGTCATTTAACACCTTAAATGGTTCAGCCATAATAGATTGATTGAGTCGTAGCCATAAGTTCGGATTATCTTTATACTGTCCTCGCACAAGGTTAAAACGCGCTTCTCTGAACCGCGTCACAATATCACTAACGTCTGGAGCGTTCATTCCTTCACTTTCGAGTCTTCTTTGAAGACGTACACTGTCATACTCACCAGCAACTTTATCACCATGAGGTTCAAAAGACGTCGTATCAATGGCACCTGTATGTGTTATGAAGTCTGAGCGGAGCCCATCGAGTTCTGTATTATTATCATACTCGGGGTTAGGAGGGCCTAGATTGTATCGGACGACAAAATGATCACCCTCTTGAAGGCGCCTTATATATTCATCTCGATCGGTTATATTGCTTAAAGTGGGCCGTCGGCAAAACAACACGCCGCCTACCACCCCAAGCATCGCTACAAGCCCCACCGAAGAGGCTATAAAAGCAAAGCTCCCAAATGGTGTTAAGCACATCCCAATAATGCTGATGACTGCAAGCGCAACAGCTGTGACAAGTCCTAGCACGCGAGGCGCTTGCAAGTTTGTGGGCTGAAAATTTTTGACTGAACAAACTACTGGTAGCATAACCTTAATAGTATGCTGAATTTTCGATTAATTTTCTATAAGGATTTCTCGATTGCATAATTTTTTACACTTTAGTATCAATTATCAAGAAAATTCTATTTGGAGGAAATTATGGAAGACCACGTTGAAGGTGGATGGATAAAGCACGTTTACTATGGCATTGTTCAAGCTGAGAATTTTATTGGAAATTTTTTCTTACTTATCATACGCCTTTTCTGGGGAGGATCCTTTGTAATGACAGGTGTAGGAAAATTGATGAATATCGGGGCGGTAGGCGACTATTTTGCTTCTCTTCATGTCCCCGCGCCTTATTTTACGGCATATGTGGTAGGAATTTTTGAACTTTTAGGAGGGATTTCTCTCTTTATCGGTCTCTTTTCCCGCCTCTTTTCGATCGCGCTCGTTGTCATTCTTATTGTTGCCTATGCAACGGCTCATCCGGATGCATTAGCAAGCATTTTTGTAAAACCATCAATGTTTTTTTCAGAAACCCCCTTTCTTTTTCTTTACGCATCTCTGGTAGTTCTTTGTTTTGGTCCCGGTTTTGTCTCATTTGACTACTGGATGGAAAGAAGAGCTTTTGGAAGAGCTTTATAGAGAAAAGCGGGAAGTTTAAGCAAACTTCCCGCCTTCATCTTCGCAGCTGACTCTTGCCTCTTTACCGTGGCAGCCAAAGCAGTTCATTGTATAAATAAAAACAGTTTGATAAAACATATTGACAATTTAACAACAACCAAACACATATAAATATTTTTTCATTCCAGAGGTTCATTCATTGAATTGCACACCAGTTTCCTTTTTCTCGACTCAAAGAGATGAATCCACACAAGAGCCTATTTCTTCAACCCTACAAAGAGTAGCCGTTGTCGCATTAGGCGTGATCGCAGCAGCGATAGGCATTTGTGTAGTTTGTGGTCTCATAAATGGTGGCAGTATAATTGGATGGACGACAATCTCAGCCGGTATTCTTCTTTCGCTCACAGCTACAGCTATCCAATGTGTTAGAAATAATAGCCATCCCCCAACAGAAATAGACGCTATTGAGGATGAAGCTATTCAAGCTCAACCTATCTCTATTGAAGATGAAGCTACTCTAGCTCAACCTATCTCTATTGAAGATGAAGCTACTCTAGCTCAACCTATCTCTAGTGAAGATGAAGCTACTCAAACTCCAGCTATCTCTAGTGAAGATGAAGCTACTCAAACTCCAGCTATCTCTAGTGAAGATGAAGCTACTCAAACTCCAGCTATCTCTAGTGAAGATGAAGCTACTCAAACTCTAGCTATCTCCATTGTAATGCGATCAAGAGGGAGAGGTTCTCTTCTTATCATGGATGAATCTGACAATATGCCTCTTGCTAGAATCGCTAAGGCGCTGGTGATGCGGTTAGAGCTTGAAAATAATAGTCGAGAAGTGTCCTTTACAAGAAATGGTGTCTTTGCTGATGGAGAACAAATCCAGTTAAACGAAAACTCGATGCGGCTTTTAGACTATTTTCAATTAGAGAATGTAAGAGTCATAATTGAACATGTTGAAAATCGTTATGAAGAAAGTGCCCTAAATCGTAATGTGTGGAGTATTATTTGCTCTAATCTTAACCTTATAGATCGAGACAGGCTCTGCCAGTACAGTTCAGATCTGAATCAAGCAAACAATCAGCCCAATGCTTGGTTCAATCCCATAATCCCAGAAACGACTTCTCCAGCTCAGCTTCATTATTTGCTCTGCATGCATGGACGTCATGTCAAAAGCCTTTGTTTACAAGGAGTTATGAAAAATTGGAATGCTAATGAAAAAAAACTGCTCTTAGAGCGTATATCTAATTACTGTCCAGGGTTAGAAAATTTAGACCTAAGTTCCAACAGGATTGACGCAGAAGGAGCAAGAGCTTTAGGTCCTCATCTCACCAACCTCTCTTCCCTTCAGACAATAGACCTTAGCGAAAACAAGATTGGCGATGCAGGAGTAGACGCTTTAGGACCTCATCTCACCAACCTCTCTTCTCTTCAGACAATAGACCTTAGCGAAAACAAGATTGGCGATGCAGGAGTAGACGCTTTAGGACCTCATCTCGCCAACCTCTCCTCTCTTCAAACACTAAACCTTTTGGGAAACAATATTGGCAATGCTGGAGCAGCCGCTTTAGGTCCTCATCTCACCAACCTCTCTTCTCTTCAGACAATAGACCTTAGCGAAAACATGATTGGCAATGCTGGAGCAAGAGCTTTAGGACCTCATCTCGCCAACCTCTCTTCTCTTCAGACACTAGTCCTTAGTTACAACCAGATTGGCGATGCTGGAGCAAGAGCTTTAGGACCTTATCTCGCCAACATCTCTTCTCTTCAGACACTAGTCCTTAGTTACAACCAGATTGGCGATGCTGGAGCAGCCGCTTTAGGTCCTCATCTCGCCAACCTCTCTTCTCTTCGGACTCTAGACCTTGATCGCAACCAGATTGAAGCAGAAGGAGCAGCCGCTTTAGGTCCTCATCTCGCCAACATCTCTTCTCTTCAGACACTAGTCTTTAGTAACAACCGGATTGGCGATGCTGGAGCAGCCGCTTTAGGACTTCATCTCGCCAACCTCTCCTCTCTTCAAACACTAAACCTTTTGGGAAACAAGATTGGCGATGCTGGAGCAGCCGCTTTAGGTCCTCATCTCGCTAACCTTTCTTCTCTTCTGACGCTAAACCTTAGTAACAACCAAATTGGCAGGATTGGCGGTGTTGGAATAGCCGCTTTAGGACCTCATCTCGCCAAACTCTCTTCTCTTAGGACTCTAGACCTCAGCGAAAACCGGATTGGCGCAGAAGGAGCAGCCACTTTAGGACCTCATCTCGCCAACATCTCTTCTCTTCAGACACTAGTCCTTAGTTACAACCAGATTGGCGATGCTGGAGCAGCCGCTTTAGGTCCTCGTCTCGCCAAACTCTCCTCTCTTCAGACACTAGTCCTTAGTTACAACCAGATTGGCGATGCTGGAGCAGCCGCTTTAGGTCCTCGTCTCGCCAAACTCTCCTCTCTTCAGACACTAGTCCTTAGTTACAACCAGATTGGCGATGCTGGAGCAAGAGCTTTAGGACCTCATCTCGCCAACCTCTCCTCTCTTAGGACTCTAGACCTTTGGGAAAACCGGATTGGCGCAGAAGGAGCAGCCGCTTTAGGACCTCATCTCGCCAACCTCTCCTCTCTTCAGACAATAGACCTTGGTAGCAACCGGATTGGCGATGCTGGAGCAGCCGCTTTAGGTCCTCATCTCGCCAACATCTCTTCTCTTCAGACACTAGTCCTTAGTTACAACCAGATTGGCGATGCTGGAGCAGCCGCTTTAGGTCCTCATCTCGCCAACCTCTCTTCTCTTCGGACTCTAGACCTTGATCGCAACCAGATTGAAGCAGAAGGAGCAACTACTTTAAGATCTTTCCTTCCTACTTCTGTTTTTCTAAACTTGTAGGCTTTCTTCGCTGATTCTTGCTGCAAAACAACAAACCTTTCGAGCAACAAAATGCGGGAAGTTTAAGCAAACTTCCCGCCTTCATTTAGACATTCATCTTCTTGTGATTGCCATTGACTTGCCGCTTGTTTGGGCTAATCAACTTGAAAGAGTCGATAAAGTGAATATAATTATCCGTCATATCCACAGACTTTTTATAAACCGTGAAGACCTGATAGAGCGTGTTATACACAAGAATCAATTTCCCTTGGAAGTAGATGTCATCATTCTTAACTAAAAATTCTAACGACTTGTAGCCGTCAACCTCACCCATTTTCATACTCATCACTTCAGAGCCAGGAAGAGCTGATAACATCCCTCCAAAACCGTCTTGTAAGTTTATTTCAGGCTTGGACATGTCGATCTTTGCAGGGTAATTCCAAACTGAGACGACATACACAACATCATCGCTTGGTTCGCTTAAATAGGTGTTATAGTCGATTTTTAAATCTGTCTTAGGGATATCGATTGTCTGCTGAACATGCTCGGGTTTTGCAGGCAGATCCACAGAAAATCCATCCTGCGTAGAAGTAAAGCGTGTCCATTCTTGCTTAACCTCTTTTTTTGTCATGGTTTGAGTAGCGGCCTCAAGAGGACAAGAGAGAATCAATCCGCAAGCTAGAATATTTAATAATAATTTGTTTGGAAAAAAGCTCATAACACATCCTTAAAAAGTCATTTCTTATTAAATATATTGTAGCTTAATTTTTTGTTTTTAAAAAATTGTTTTATTAGTTGCTCTATTTCTTCCTGTTGCGATTAAAAACGTTTTTTAGTATGATGATTAGCTGAAAATTAGTAGGTGATATGACAGAAAATCAAGTAGTTGGGGTAATTCCGGTCCGTTGGATGAGTTCACGCTTCCCCGGCAAACCTCTCGCCGACATACTTGGAAAGTCATTGATAAGAAGAACTTACGAAAATGCTAACAAAAGCAGCAGGCTCGATCGGCTGGTAATCGCTACGGATGATCAAAGGATTCTTGAACATGTTCAAGAATTTGGGGCAGAGGCTTACCTTACGACAGAAAAGTGTCCGACAGGGACTGACAGAGTCTATGAGGTGATACGGGATCATTTCCCTTCTGCCTCTTTAGTCGTAAATATTCAAGGAGATGAGCCTTGCCTTGAACCGAGTGTGATCGATACTTTGGTCGATCGTGTACTACAAACCCCTGATGCTTTAGTCGCGACGCCAATTACTAAAATACTCGATGAAGAAGATGTTCTCTTGCCGGGAGTTGTAAAGTGTGTTTTTGACTCATTGGGACGCGCTCTTTATTTTAGCCGCGCTCCCATCCCATTTTCTAAAAACGGGACCAAAAACAACTATTACAGGCATTTAGGTGTGTATTGTTTTAGACGAGAATTTCTCGAAAAATACACAGCGATGAGTATCGCAAGGCTGCAGGAAATAGAGGATTTAGAGCAGCTGAAAATATTAGAAGCGGGCTATCCGATCCATGTTTCTCTCGTAGAAACACAAGGAATTGGAGTGGATACACCTGAAGATTTAAGAAAGGTCGAAGAATTATTATGCGCAAATATATCTTCATAACAGGAGGAGTCGTCTCCTCGCTAGGGAAAGGACTTACTGCAGCATCAATTGCGATGCTTCTTGAGAAAAAGGGATTTAAGATTGCAATGCTTAAACTAGATCCCTATCTCAATGTCGATCCGGGAACGATGAACCCCTTCGAGCATGGGGAGGTTTATGTTACAGATGACGGCGTAGAAACAGATCTCGATTTAGGGCACTATTATCGTTATACCCACGCCCCGCTTTCACGCGCTTCGACTGCCACATCCGGTCAAATTTACGAGACTGTTATCAAGAGAGAACGGCATGGCGACTATCTCGGCAAAACCGTCCAGGTGATCCCCCACATTACTGACGAGATTAAAAAGCGGATCGAGCATTGTGGAGAAGTGGCAGAGGCTGAGGTGGTCCTTGTTGAGATCGGCGGAACCATTGGCGATATCGAATCACTCCCCTTTTTAGAAGCGATCAGACAGTTCCGCTATGAGCGGTGGAGCGATTGTTTGAATATCCACATGACTTATGTCCCTTATCTCAAAGCAGCAGGAGAAGTTAAAACCAAGCCAACTCAGCACTCTGTTCAAACGTTGCGCAGCATTGGAATATTGCCTGACCTCATTCTCTGTCGGTGCGAGAAGTCGCTCTCTTCTGAGATAAAGCAAAAAATCAGCCTTTTTTGCAATGTGCCGCGCGAATCGGTCTTTGACGAAGTCGATGTCTCGACAACAATTTATGAAGTCCCTCTTATGCTACAGCGTCAAGGCGTTGATGAGCGTATTTGTGCACAGCTTGGGCTCAAATGCCCATCAGTCAACCTCTCAGAGTGGGAGACTATTGTCGATACCATCAAAAATCCTAAAGGGAGCGTGACTGTAGGGATTGTTGGAAAATACCTCCAGCACCAGGATGCATATAAGTCGGTATTTGAGGCGCTTCATCATGGAGCGATTGCAGCAGGCTATCAGCTAAACATCAAAACGATCGAATCGGATAAAGAGACCGACCTCGAGGGATGCGACGGCTATCTCGTTCCCGGAGGGTTTGGCGAGAGAGGTTGGGAGGGTAAAATCATGGCTGCAAAACATTGCCGTGATCAAAAAATCCCCTACTTCGGGATATGCCTTGGGATGCAAGTGATGGTTGTGGAGTTTGCCCGCCATGTGCTCGGTCTTAAAGAGGCTAATTCAACTGAGATGGTCCCCGGCACAAAAGAGCCGATTATTTCACTTCTTTCAGAGCAAGAAGGCGTGGAGGATAAAGGAGGCACGATGCGCCTAGGAGCTTATCCTTGCCTGTTAAAGGAAGGTTCGAAAGCGCATGCTGCCTATGGTTCTACAAGCATATCTGAAAGACATCGCCACCGGTATGAATTCAACAACAAATATAAAGAGCTTCTTGAGCAAAAGGGGCTGACTCTTTCCGGAAAATACGAGAAAGGAAATCTATGCGAGATCGCGGAAGTTCAAGATCACCCTTGGATGGTGGGTGTACAGTTTCACCCCGAATTCAAGTCTCGCCCCACAGATCCCCACCCTCTTTTCCGCGACTTTGTGAAGGCAATGGTGGAGTATCATGAAAAAACGCATCGTTAGCATAGACTACGGCCTAAAACGCATCGGGCTAGCTATTTCTGATGAAAATCAAATCATTGCCACCTCTCTTGGAGTCATCCAGGCAGGCAACAGCAGCGGCGAGACGATCCGAAGAATTCTCGATGCGCTCAAACTATATGAATTAGAGAAAATCGTGATCGGCTATCCGATTCATCTCAATGGAAAGGTGAGCTTTTTAGCAGATGAGGTAACGCACTTCATCTCCCTTCTTGAAAAAGAGGTGGCATGCCCGGTTCAGTTGGTAGACGAGCGCCTCTCTACGGTTCAGGCTGAGCGCTCCCTTAAAGAGGGCGGTATGAGCCGTAAAAAACGGGCAAAAGTCGTCGACGCCGTCTCCGCTGTTATTTTACTCCAAGGCGTGCTTGGGTATTGATGGATTAGCGAATCTTTTGAATTACTGTTCCTTAGCAAAATAACTCAAAACCCTCCAGGCGGATATACAAAAAGTGTAATTTTTTCATGACTAACAATAATAATTTTAATGCCATCCAACCCAAAATGTATCACTGTTTAAATTAATAACCTGAACTTTGGGTTTTTCTCGCTCAGATTCAGAAGAGTTTGCGCTGCAAATCTTGGGATTTTCGGCCGAAGTGAATGGCCAAAGGCCCTTTACAAGGTCGAAAAGCACAAGAGGTGCAAGCAAACTCCCTGAAGATGAGCGAGAAAAACCCAAAGTTCAGGTTAATAGACTTGCCCAGATGTCTTTTTTTCTCATAGTCTTACAAAAAACTTTTTGTTAAAATCTCTTGAAACGCTATAATTGACGCTCATATATTTGATATTCAAACACATACTGCTTTCAAATTTGAAGCTCGCATATGTCATTATCGAAAAAAAATCATCGTAATGAAGGAGCAACGATTCCTATGAATTGTATTCAAACCATCAATCATATACGTCCTAAGCCTCAGGCATTAAAAGTTTTGTTGCCCTGCGTCATAACATGTATTGCTTTATCGGTTCTGGGTTTGGTTGCTGCTCAAGGAGGAATGCTAAGCGGTATAGTGAGTGGATCTAATAGTATTCCCCTATTCGGTGTTTTGCTTGCTGTTTCAGCTGGCATTTTACCTATAAATTTCATATGGCTTTTCTCGTCTCATCGGAAAGATTGGGTCCTGAGAAACGTTGCTCATGATGGCTTAGCTTTAAGATATGCCAGCAGGGAGCTTAAGAATGACAGAGAAGTTGTTTTAGAGGCTATTAGGCAAAACAGTTCGGCCCTTCAGTATGCCAGCAGGGAGCTTAAAAATGACAGAGAAGTTGTTTTAGAGGCTGTTGGGCACATCGGCTCGGCTCTTCGGTATTCCAGCGTTGTTGTTTTAGTGGCTTTTTGGCAAAACAGTTCGGCCCTTCAGTATGCCAGCGATGAGCTTAAAAGTGACAGAGAAGTTGTTTTAGTGGCCGTTAGGCAAAACGCCTGGGCTCTTCAGTATGCCAGCGATGAGCTTAAAAGTGACAGAGAAGTTGTTTTAGAGGCTGTTAGGCGCATCGGCTTGGCCCTTCAGTATGCCAGCGATGAGCTTAAAAGTGACAGAGAAGTTGTTTTAGAGGCTGTTAGGCACATCGGCTTGGCTCTTGAGTATGCCAGCAGGGAGCTTAAGAATGACAGAGAAGTTGTTTTAGAGGCTATTAGGCAAAACAGTTCGGCCCTTCAGTATGCCAGCAGGGAGCTTAAAAATGACAGAGAAGTTGTTTTAGAGGCCGTTAGGCAAGACGCCTTCACTCTTCGGTATGCCAGCGAGGAGCTTACGAGAGACATAGAGTTTGTTTTAGAGGCTATTAGGCAAAACAGTTCGGCCCTTCAGTATGCCAGCAGGGAGCTTAAAAATGACAGAGAGTTTGTTTTAGGGGCTGTTAGGGAATGTGACTCCGCTCTTTATTATGCTAGCGAGGAGCTTAAAAGTAACAGAGAAGTTGTTTTAGTGGCCGTTAGGCAAAACGCCTGGGCTCTTGAGTATGCCAGCAGGGAGCTTAAAAATGACAGAGAAGTTGTTTTAGAGGCCGTTAGGCAAAACGGCGTGGCTCTTTGTTTTGCTAGCGATGAGCTTAAAAGTGACAGAGATATTGTTTTAGAGGCTGTTAGGCAAAACGGCGCGGCTCTTGAGTATGCCTCTGCAGCATTACAAACTGATCCTGAATTAGTGGCAGTAGCTTCGGGGAGACTTCCTCCTGGAGGATATACAAAAAGCGCAAATAAAACCTAAGGTCGATCCATATTGCACCTAACCTATAAGGATGGTGCCTGTTATCGACGATAGCGAGAGGCTGAACATAGCCTTCCTAAAACCTACATCATCGGGAATGATCTATAGCAATTATTTTTTACCTATGTTCGAGAAAATCCTCCTACTATCTTTTCTCTCAAGAGAATCCTTGCCTTCAATCAAAAATTGAGGTAGTTCTATTATAAGAGAACTTTATAATTTTTAGGTTGCCATGCAAGAGACACCCCATCCCCTGCCGGATATCACAACAATCACACTGGATGAGAATAAAGGAGGGACTTTTCAAAACCCTCTAGCCGAAGAGACACGAACGAGCAAAGTCGTCCCCCCCTGTATTATCGTCATTTTTGGGGCAACAGGCGATCTTACGGCCCGTAAACTGATGCCCGCCCTTTACAATCTCGCACGTGAAGGTCAGCTACCTAGCCACTTTGCTGTTGTCGGATTTGCCAGAAGGCAAAAATCTCACGAAGAATTCCGCGAAGAGATGCACAAGGCGGTAAGCCAATTCTCGCGCGTCAAACCAATAGACGAAAACCTGTGGTCGAATTTCAAAAACCAGATCTTTTACCATACATCAAATTTTGACGATGATTCAGGTTACGACTCATTGCGCAGCTTCTTAAGCGATATAGACAAACAACATGGAACAGCGGGAAATAGGGTTTTCTACCTCTCTACTCAGCCCCGTTTTTTCCCCGATATCATCGAACATCTAGGAAAACACAACCTCATCTACGATACCGGAAAAGAAAAGGAAAAGTGGTCGCGCGTCATCATCGAAAAGCCTTTCGGCCATAACTACGAATCAGGCATTGAACTACAACAGTTTGTCATGAAACACCTCTCTGAATCGCAGATTTACCGCATCGACCACTATCTCGGGAAAGAAACCGTTCAAAATCTCCTCGTTTTCCGCTTTGCCAATTCCATCTTTGAAGCTTTTTGGAATAACCACTATGTGGATCATGTGCAAATCACTGTAGGCGAAGAAATTGGAATTGGAACGCGTGGCGCATTTTACGAGGAAGAAGGGATTTTGCGCGACATTGTCCAAAACCATATGATGCAACTCCTCTGCCTTACGGCAATGGAACCCCCCTCTAGCTTAAATGCTGAGACAATCCGCGATGAGAAAGTTAAGGTGCTAAAAGCCCTTCGCCCAATCGATATGCAGAATTTTAGCCAGTACGTGGTGCGCGGCCAGTATGCCCCCGGCTTCATCAATGGAGAGAAAGTGATCGGTTACCGAGAGGAAAATAATGTCGATCCTCAATCCCCTATGGATACCTATGCTGCGCTTAAACTCTATATCGATAACTGGCGCTGGGCAGGAGTCCCTTTTTACCTCCGTGCAGGTAAACGCTTACCCAAGCGCGCTACAGAAATTGCGATTACCTTTAAAGAAGCACCCGGTATCCTCTTTTCCCAAAACAATCAGAAAAATGAAGACAACGTGCTGGTCATCCGCATTCAACCTGATGAAGGCATTTCATTGCGTATCAACTGTAAAGTGCCAGGACCTAGCAGCCCAATTCAACCTGTAAAAATGGATTTTCGCTATGGTTCATATTTTGGGCTCACACCTCCAGAAGCTTATGAGCGGCTGATTTGCGATTGCATGCTTGGAGATGGAACGCTCTTTGCAAGAGGAGATGAAGTGTTGACTTCTTGGAAATGGATCACCCCTATTTTAGAACGGTGGCATGAAAGCCCGCCAAGCGATTTCCCAAATTACCAATCGGGAACATGGGGACCAAAAGCTGCGGACGAAATGCTTGCTCGTGATGGAAGAGAATGGAGATTAATCTGATGAGCGTGACAGAGAACAAAGTAAAGCTCATCAATATCGCTCAAGAACTCAAAGAGCTATGGGATAGAGAGCAGGGTGAAAACAGGATCCGCGCCTCTCTATTCAACCTGATCCTTTTTGTCCCAAAGGATGATAGAGCGAGCTATTATCAAAACCTCATTAAATCGGTAGTGAGTAAATTCCCCTGCCGTGTGATGATGATCATCCACGATGATAGCTCAGGCGAAGAGTATTTACGCACTTCGGTAAGCTCTGAAACCATAGGAGAAGGCGATTTGCAGATCTTTTGCGAGATCATCCAAATTGAAGTCGCCGGCAAATTGGTAGAGAGAGTGCCCTTCATTATTTTGCCTCAGATCATGCCTGATCTTCCGGTCTATCTCTTGTGGACCAAAGATCCCTCAACTGAAAGTGCGATTCTCCCCCATTTAGAACACTATGCCGATCGGATTATTTTTGATTCTGAATCGACGCATAATTTACAGAGTTACTCTGAGGCGGTTCTTTCGTTGCAGCGCCGTTTTCACTGCGCGATCGGCGATTTAAACTGGAGCGCCATTTCAGGTTGGCGGAAGATTTTTTTCGAAGTTTTCGAGCATTTTGATATCTTTATCAATCTAGTACAAAGCAAAATTATCCGTATTCACTACAACAAAAGCAAAAGCCCTTTTCATCAACATACTGAAATTGAAGCGGCTTATCTGCAAGCCTGGATCTCGGCAAGACTCAATTGGAAATTTCAGACAATCGAGATCAATGAAGGCAATATCCGACTTACCTACCGCCGTCCTACAGCGACGGTTGTCATTTTGCTTATCCCGGATGAAGCGCCTTCCCTCAATCCCGGAACGATTCTTTCTGTCGATATAGAATGCGAGAAAAATGGGGCGCATTACATGTTTAAACGCGACCCCCAATCGCGCCAAGTATTTGTACAGTTTTCAGACAAAGACCGTTGCGACCTTCCCTCATTCAGCTACTTAAGCGGGGTAAGTGAGGGACAAGAGATTGTAGAAGAGATCTTCTACCCCTCAACAGGCTCGCATTACCGAGAAGCGCTCGAGATATTAACCGGCATACCATGGAAGAGATAACATGAAAAAAGCCCCTATACAATTTGACGAAAGACGTATGATTGTACTTCCCGGAGGTTTCGACGAAACATTGAGTTTTGCCGTTGAAAACTGGCTTGAGATCGCCGAAGAATCGATTCGAGATCACGGTTTTTTTGCTGTTGCCCTCTCCGGAGGATCTACTCCTAAGAAGATTTTTCAGAAGCTTTCTAAAATGCCTGATATCATTGACTGGACTAAGGTCTACCTGTTCTGGAGCGATGAGCGGAGTGTTCCGTCAAATCATCCCGACAGCAACTTTCGCATGGCGCTTAAAGAGAGTGGGCTTGGCACCTTGCCGATTCCCGTCGAAAATATCTTTCGAATGGTAGCCGAAGCAGAGATCGAAGCAAATGCAGCAGCCTATGAAGCTTTAATTCAAAAAAAGCTCGGACCACGTCCCTTTGACCTGATCATGCTCGGCATGGGCGATGACGGGCATACAGCTTCGCTCTTTCCGCATACAAAAGGTCTACATGTCAAGGGAAAGCTTGTCATCGCAAATGAAGTGCCTCAGAAAAAGACTTGGCGCATGTCGATGACCTATGAGTGCATTAATAAAGCGCGTCACATCTCTATTTATGTCCTAGGAGCCGGTAAAGCCGAGACATTAGAACGGGTCTTAACTTCTCCGCTCGACTATGATACCTATCCCTCTCAAAACATCGGAACCAAGACTAATCCTGCTCTATGGATTGTCGATCTAGATGCGAGCAAAAATCTACTAGCCTTCTTGCAAATCTAACAGAAGCCTTCCCATCAAATTGTAAAATATTTTCTTCACAAATTACCAAAAATGTTGGTAATATTACCAAAAAAGTTGGTGGATCATGCTAGAGAATTTGTTTGGAAATCCTGTGATTGAAAAAATCCTATTTTACCTTCTGATTCACAACGAAGGTTACAGCTACCAGCTGAGTAAAACTTTAGACACTCCCCTTTTCAGCATTCAAAAAGCGATTCAACGGCTCGAAGCGGGAGGAGTCCTTATTTCGCTATACAAAGGCAAAACCAGAGTTTTTCAGTTCAACCCACGCTATCCCCTCCTTGACGAGCTGCAAAAGTTCCTAAAAGCCGCCTATCAATTTCTACCTGAAGAGTATAAAGCTTGCTATTATGAAAGGCCGAAAAGAAAGAAAAAATCCCTCCCTGAGTGGGATAAGATTTCGTTTGTCGATTTTGCAGCATTTCTTTCAAGTGCGCTCTTAAAACAAGGGATTCGTACCACACTTGTTGGACCTGCGTGCTTCTCGATCTACACAAATGATCCATCCCCGTCCCCAAAACTTCACTTGATCACTTTCGAAGGAATGAAGGGCGTATCTGAGACATTCAAAAACCTAGGATTTAAAATAAAAGGGCGTTCCTTTAAACGCGATGACTGTAGGTGGTCTGTCGAATTTGCCTCCCCTCCTGTCTCAGTAGGACATGAAAAGGTTGAAAAATTTGAATATCTAAAAACACCCCTGGGAACGATTCAAATGCTTACCGCTTTAGATTGCGTGAAGGATCGGCTCATCAATTTTTTCCATTGGGATGATAACGAGGGCATAACCCAGGCAGGTGAGATCTGCAATACCAACTCAATTGACCTGAAAGAAGTTGAAATATGGTCGAAAAATGAAGGCTTCCACGATAAATTCAAGGAATTTGTTAACAATTCGTTTTAAAAATATTATTCATTGATTCTTGTGTGTTTGCAAGTTATTCAATACTGACACTCATCGCTCAGCTATCCTGAGATCTTCAGCAGAAATAGCTGCAGCAAGAAAGCATTTAGAGATAAAAATGATCATATTATGATACTATTTCTTCACTTTATGTTAGTTTTAGGAATTGAATCAACATGCGATGAGACAAGCATTAGCGTGGTGCGCGATGGCCACGAGATCCTTTCTAATGTAGTGGCGACCCAAGAAGATCTTCACAGCCGTTATGGGGGCGTTGTCCCAGAGGTAGCCTGCCGAAGACATGTCGACGTCCTTCTCCCTTTGCTCAAAAAATCTCTATGTGTCCCTTTAGAAGAGATCGATCTGATCGCTGTTGCACACGGCCCGGGACTCATCGGCGCCCTGCTGATTGGGGTCAACTTCGCCCAAGGATTAAGCCTTTCAACCGGCAAACCCCTTGTAGGGGTCAACCACGTCGAAGCCCACCTCTATTCAGCTCTTATGGAGTCAAATCCACCCTTGCCGGCGTTAGGCGTTGTCGTTTCAGGTGGCCACACCTCCTTGATCTACGTCGAGGATGTAGGGCGTTACCGCTTGATCGGTCAAACACAAGATGACGCGATCGGTGAGGCTTTTGACAAAGCGGCTAAACTACTAGGTCTCCCCTATCCGGGCGGACCACACATTGAGCAACTCGCAAAAGAGGGCGATCCTGCTCGCTTTTCTCTCAAGGCAGGGCGTATTAAAGGAAACCCCTTCGACTTCTCCTTCAGCGGCCTTAAGACTTCTCTTCTATATAAAGCAAAAGGGCAGAACGCGACCAAAAACTCCCCTCTTGTGATCTCAGAGGAGGAAAAAAAGGATCTTGCAGCCGCTTTTCAGCATACAGCCTTCTCAGACCTTGTTGAAAAGATATGTAGAGCAGCAAAAGAACATAGCTGTAAAAGCATCTTAGTGGGCGGTGGGGTAAGTCAAAATAACTATTTACGCCACATGCTTAACGATAAATGCTCCCTTCCTATATTTTGGCCTCCTAAAAATCTCTGTCTCGACAATGGCGCGATGATTGCAGGGCTTGGCTATCATATCTTTCTTAGAGATGGGGCAACTAAAACCCTTAACTGCGACCCCAGACTTGCTATAAAACAGTTTGAACAAGCATAATCTTTTTGATGATTACTTCTTGTATTTCAAATAGTTGCGTCACTCAATTAAATTTAACGCCCAAGAAAACACAAATCGCATTAATTACAACTTTAGCTATTAGCGTGATTACACTTATTGGCGGGGTTACATACAGTGTTCTCTTTGGACACACAGCCGCCATTATTGCTGCTGCAACAAGCGGTGGCCTCTCTATTCCTCATATCGGCTTATTGATCAAGTCTTTCCGATCAGAAGTCTTACCTGAACAACTGCATGAATCGTTTTCGCAAAACCAAATAGATACAGAGACTCAAGAACGAGAACAATTTAAAGTTACAGCTCTTCAAACTTATGCATCCCAATCTTTGCGCCCACAAATGAAATTACCTGAAAATATGGAGCTTCCTCAAAGTCTAGAAGAAATCGAAAGATTTTCGCCAGATGCAGAGAGGGGGCAGGGAAGTGGATGGCGCTGGGTAAATTATTCAAATTACCCTGATGTTCTAGTCAAGTCAACCTATCGAGTTGTCAATCACAGTATTGCTAAAATTATTGATTCTGCAAGACAGGTCATAGAAGAAAATCATCTTTACCTTCTTTATGTTCCGACCACTCTGGAAATTTCTGAAGATGTGTTATGGCAAGAAAAATGCCCTATCTTAGGAAATTGGGATTTTCAAGAGGGGCTTTACCATTGGGGTACAACCCAACCCGAGCTAGAACCCTACATGAAAGAGTTATATAAACAGCTCGCTATGTTTATCTGTCTTACAGGTTGGCAAGATTGTAAATATGACAACATTCCAATCATGGAAGATGGTAGAATCGCTCTTTTTGACTTAGAAGATATTAATCCTTTGCGGCTACAATCTCCTGAAATAGGACTGATGCATGGCAGAGCGACTGAGCAGGTCGGTCTATTTCATTTTGTCCCTGAGAGCTGGGTAGATGAAGTTGCAGATCATATCGCTACCAATTTTCAGGTCGATCGAAATGAAGCAAAAAGACGCGCGCGTGAACGCAATCAATATCTAGAAGCAAAAGAGGCTTTTCATCAGCGCGCTGGGATTCAGACCCCTAACCAAAGACTGACACTGACAGATGAACTCACTTTACCTCTCACCTATAAAGCCCGAAAACGCGCTTTAATAAAACGGATCAATAAGAAAATTGCGAAAACACATAATTTCGAACCTCTATTCGGGCGAAAGTTCTTCATCGGCATTAACACAGGACGCTCTCTACAAAAAGCCCTTTGCTTGCACTATCATGACTTGGAACAATTTCTAGAACAAGCCCTTAGCGACCTTAAAAGAGATGGTTATATTTTCGACTATACAATTGATATGCGTTATCATACAGTAACGGTTGAATGTTAATAACTGTAACTCTTATATGCGCTATTTATTGATCTTGGCTTTAGCTTTTCTAGCCTCATGTGGCGAATGCCCTCCCAAAAAAGAGCAAACGCTTCGCCTAAACCTTAACGATGACCCGGTTTCTTTTGATCCACGCCTTGTCCGCTCTCTCAAAGACTTAACTGTTGTCAAACAGCTCTATGAAGGGCTCACGCGCAAGGGTTGCGATGCTCTGGCAGATTCGGTTTCGATTTCAGGCGATCTACTTACCTATACATTCAAACTAAAAGAGACAAGATGGTCTGACGGCGAACCTCTTACGGCATACGATTTTGAACGCTCTTGGAAAGAGGCGCTCACCCCCTCTTTTGGCTCTGACTATGCCTACATGCTTTTTCCAATCAAAAACAGTAAAAAGGCATGGGAGGGAAAGTGTTCTCTAGAGCAGGTCGGTGTGAAAGCAATAGATGAGACGACCCTTGTAGTCGATTTAGAAATCGCGACGCCTTATTTTCTTGAACTCACTGCTTTTCCTACCTATTTTCCTTTTAAGAAAGAGGGTGTGTTTTCCGGACCTTTTGCTGTGAAAACATGGATCCCCCAGTCTGAGCTAATACTCACCCAAAACCCCTCCTACTGGGATCAGGAGAACGTCAAGCTTGCAGCCCTCTCTTTTACCATCATCAATGATAACAACACCGAAAGCCAACTTTTCGAGAAAAACAAACTCGATTGGTTAGGACAGCCGACCTCAAATGCCATTTCAACTGAAATGCTAGGAATAAAAAAGCAACTTATCGAGTCCTATCCTGTAGCAGGAACGTTTTGGATCAAATTCAATACAGCTAAAGCTCCCTTTGACCGACCAGAAATTAGAAAGGCTTTTGCCTATGCGATCAACCGGCAAGAGATCATCGAGCATATCCTTCAAGGGGATCAAAAAGCTGCAACATGCCCAATCCCACCTTCGATGCAAGAGATAGCACATGCCCATTTTGAAGATGGAGATGTTAAAGAAGCGCAAAGGCTATTTGAAAAAGCCGGCTGGAGCGGGAAGATCGTCCTCAACTACCCCCCATCAGAACGGAATGCAAAAATTGTTCAGCTTGTGAGTCAGCAGTGGGAAAAAGCTTTTAATATTAAGGTCGAATTAGAAGCTGTTGAGAATCACTTCTATCGCCGCAAGTTAAAAGAGGGCGATTACCAAATGGGAACCGGAGACTGGATTGCCGACTACAACGATCCTCTCGCTTTCCTTGAGCTCTTTATGGGCGGGAGTAGCATCAATGATACAGGTTGGCACAATGAGAGATTCGATCATCTCGTCGACCAATCGCGCGTAGACAAAAACCGATCAAAGATTTTGGATGAGGCGGAAAAGATATTAGTCGATGAGATGCCCATAGCCCCTATCTACCACTATTCATTTGATTATATGAAAAGCGATAGAGTTCACGATGTATATCTCTCTCCGCTTGGAATCGCCGACTTCAAATATGTCTCACTACATCCTTAAATGATTCCACTTATAAATGCTTTTGTTTAAGATGATTTCCTTACTCTAACTTGGAGCTGTAATATGGTATACATCTGCGGAGAAAGAGAGACATTAATCGAACTAAAGACAAAAGAGGGGTATACAGGCTCTTTTATTTCTTATAAAGAGCAATTTTGCCTGCGCAATCCCCATCTTAGACTATCAGGCGATACGCTTCCCAGCTATATGCCTGTTATTCCCGTCACGGCATTAGAGTGCGATGAACATGAGGCTAAATGTATCGCAAGAGAAATCACCGGGTATACAAAGGAAGAGCGATTAAAGCTGTGGTATCTTCAAGAAAGCCATCACGATATACCTACTCTCCTCGCTTTGCAGGATACAATGCAGGAAGGACAGCGGTACGCTAAGGAATTCCGCTCCTGGTTTGACAACCCCATGATTTCTACTCCCTGGATTTCTACTGCCCCAGCATTAACAAATGCTTCTTTAGTCGATCTATTTGGCGACTCGAACACTTTCGGCTCAAGTCTTGTGCGGAATTCTCAACGCTATAGAAATCTAGATCAACTCTACGATTTTATGTATAAGCGCGATGCACTGAACACTGAAATCGCTTTACTTAGAAGGCAGCCCGGCTCAAGTACGCGAATCGGAAAACTGGAAAAGGAGATCAAAACCCTCACAGGTAAGATCAAACAACTTCTTCCCAAAAGGCTCGACAGTAAAATGCAGCAATACCTGGGAAAACGTTTTACACCCGACCAAATCCGAAAAATGCGAATGAATGCCTATAGCGCGAAACTAGCAAACAAGGGTGGGCGCTTTACTACCCTCAATCTAGATGTATTGAACCGTTCCGGTTTGCAACGCTTAAAATACCTGATTACCGGAATGAAAAAAGTCGGTGAGCATGCAGGAAAGATTTCTTTTGTCTTAAACGTAGGATTTGTTGCTTATGATACGTATGAGGCGTATCAAACTGGAGGGAACGTAGGGAAGACTCTATTTAGCGGCATTGCTGGGATTGGAAGTGCAGCAGCTTTTGGTTCTTTAATCTCAACATCTTCACTCGGAGCACTAACAATTGGCGCGCTAGCGGGCGATGCGGCAATCGGTGGCGCTCTACTTGTTAGCAGCCCGATCATTGGAACCTTTGTCGCTATCGTTGTAGGCGTTGCGGTTGTGGGTCTAGTCGCTTATGGAGCCTCAAAGTTAGCGGGCAACACCTATGATTTTGTAGAAGGTTTATGGGAATCTGAAACAAGCCAAAGATTAAGAGAATCAATAAGCACACAATTTCATTCCACTGTGGAATCTGTTTATAGTACTTTAAAAACTGAATGGGAGAGAGGAACTCATTGGCTAAAAAGTTTTTATGCTATTGAAAGTAATTAATCTTTGATTCATAAATAGATTCATGATCTCCTTTATTTTGAGTTGGTTTAGACCTCAAAAAGTTGCGCATATGATTGTCGACAAGTGTTTGAGATTTTCTCAATTCGCACTCATTGCAATTTTTGCCATTTTTCTTCTCATTCAAAGTTACATCTTTTTTTGGATTTTAGATGTCCCTCCTTCGACTGCAAAAATGTTGTCATTAAAGGGCATGGGGCTTATTTTTTTGCTTTTTCTAATGGTAGGAGGAACTCTTTATGCCTTGATGACAAGTATCGCTCTATTTGTCTACATCGCAGCTAAATCTTTAAATGGTGTGGCAGACATTCCAACCACTAGAGCCTCTCTGCTTTGGGGAATGACGTTTTTGATACCCGCAACCTTCTTATTTAATTGTGCTCTTTATTCAGGGACAAAAACCAGAATTCTTCAGGAACAAGGAGGAAATCTTGTTTACGCTTATCTTACTTTTGTCTTGTTGATTTTGTTATGTATCGCTCTACTCTATGGAATGATATTCCTGATTAAGAGTATTGCAGAGATTAACAAATTTTCATTTTGGCGCTCTTTAATCTCAGTACTATGTGGGACGATAACAGGATCTTTGTTAGTGCTGTTTCTATTCAAAACTATCCTGCCAATGTTGGGACTGTGATTTTTTCTTTAAAGAGAATTTTTACTCCTTATCTTACAATTTGGTATAAACCACAAGCCACAGCTGTTCAATTTGCACAACAAAAAAACAAAATATACAATTTTTTGTTTATTAGTCTTCTTGCTTTTGGTTTTCTCTTAGATCTTCTTTTTTTTCATTTCGTAATCGACCTCTGGCCAGACAATTTATTCTCTTTAGTTGGTTTAAAGTGGATTGCGGTTTTTACTTTTCTTTTTGGAGCCATTATTTACACTCTTATGACGAGTATCGCTCTTTTCACGTGGATGATGGCAAAATCTCTAGGTGGAATAGGAAACATATCCCAAACAAGAAGTGTGCTTCTATTATCTTTAATCGTTTTACTTCCCCTCGGGTTGTGTTTTTGTCTTCTTGTATCAGCTTTACAAAATGATCCGACAAGCATTGTATCTGCCTTATTGATGTTTGTTTGCATCATCCTTCTAGTATATGCGCTAGTTATTTTCCTAAAAACTCTATCAGGAGTTCATCATTTTAATTTTTTCCGCTCCTTGATTTCGTTGTTTGCTGGGATAATTACTGGATCTCTTCTCGTTCTGTTTTTATACAAAACGATCACTCCTATTTGGAGGATGTTTTAAAATGCCGATGATTTCCTTCGCTTTGAGCTGGATGAGCCCCGCAATTTAAGGCCTCCTGACGTCTTATCTAAAATATATCTCCATTAACCTTTAGAGTTCTCGTGGAGATCTTTGAGGATGAATACGGGGCTCTGACAGAGAGATATCTTGCAAAATAGCTAGCGCATTCAAATTTGACTCTCTCTTTAAACGATCCTTAATAACCCTTAACTCATTTTCTACCCCCGTCTGATCTAGCTGACGAGTGTTTTTAATAGTGGGATAAAGTGAAATGCCTCCAGCGATAATAGCTAAAGGAATCGACAATAAAACGAAACCTTCAGGAACAGAAAATTTTGTAAGATCAACACCACTCACCTTCATTATGGCAAGTAGTGCTGGTGTGATCGCGAGCGCCATGAGTACCTCGATAACGACTCTCACAATTCTAGCAGTCCGATGGTTCTCATCAGCCTTCAAAACTGACACATTCTTTCCCATAAAATTGCAAAAACCTTTATGTGCCTCCTCTATTTTTAAATACAGACTGGCTCTAGAAATTGACTCTTGTCCTCCCAATAGAGCAGTTGAATTTATATTAACCATACATAACTCCAATCTTAAATTATTAATACTAATGCAAAATAATTATATTAACGCGCAATTAATTTTTTGATAATTTAACGTTAATTTTTGTCGAGTCGATCATTGAAACGTTAATCCGATTGGGTTATCCTTCCCTCCATGTTTAGTAGGCTTTTTTTGATTTTGCTCACAGTTATCGTAGCAGGGTGCTCAGGAGGAAATGTCGATCACTCTCAACAAACCTTGCGCCTCAACCTCTATACAGAACCCCCCTCTTTGGATCCGCGCAAGTTCACCGACGCCACATCAGCCCATGTGTTGATGATGTTATTCGAAGGCTTAACTCGGATTGACTATGACCATAAACCTCATTCCGCTCTTGCTGAAGAGATCTTTATCTCTGAGGATCAGCGCACCTACACTTTTAAATTGCGTGAGGCCTACTGGTCAAACGGAGACCCCATAACGGCCAATGATTTTGCCTATTCATGGCGTAAAATTCTCGACCCGCAATTCCCCTCTCTTTTTGCCTACAAACTCTACCCCATTCAAAATGCTGCTGAAATTAAAGAAGGGAAGCTCCCGATCGATCAGCTTGGAGTACGTGTTTTGAATGAGAAAACGCTAGAAGTAACCCTCAATTACCCTACCCCTTATTTTCTAGAGCTCATTGCTTTTCCAACCTTTTTCCCCGTAAATCAAAAAGTCGATGAAGCCATGCCAGAATGGGCAGCGGAAGCGGGATCCTTTTTTGTGACTAACGGTCCGTTTTCCCTTAAAAAATGGGAGCATGAAAGCGAAATCACGGTTGTGAAAAACCCTCAATACTGGAATGCCGACTCGGTTAGGCTCGACGCCATCCAGTTGGCGATGATCGATGACACGACTACGGAATTTTATATGTACGAAATGGGAGAACTCGACTGGGCCGGCTCCCCGATCTCAAACCTCCCCCCGGAATTTATTCCCGCTCTAAAAGAAGAGGGAAAATTAGAGATTCTCCCCTCAACAGGAGTCTACTACTTCAAAGTCAATACAGATAACCCAATTCTAAATAATGCAAAGATCCGTCAAGCCCTCAGCTATTGCATTAACCGCGAAGAAATTGTCGAGCACATCACACAAGCAGGCCAAAAACCGGCTTGTGCACTTGTTCCTCCTATGCCGGGATGGGAGGAAGCCTCTCTTTTCCTGATGGAGATTTAGAAAAAGCGCGCGCCCTATTTGCTTCAGGGCTTGAAGAACTCGGGTTGAAGGAACTTCCAAAGATCGTTTTAAGCTTCAATACAAACCGTGAACACCAAAAAATCGCTCAAGCAATTCAAAATCAATGGAAAGAAGGATTAGGAATCCAAGTGGAATTAGAGACGACCGACTGGAAAGTCTATTTGTCGAAGATCAACAAACAGGATTACCAGATCGCAAGGCTCGGTTGGTTAGGAGATTTTAATGACCCTGTCTCCTTTTTAGAGCCGTTTAAATTCCGCGACAATCCCCATATCGGTGGAAACAACGAGACGGGCTGGGAAAATCCTGAATATGCTGAATCTTTAAACTTAGCCGAAAAAGAACTCGATTTAGAAAAGCGAGCTGAGTATCTCCATAGAGCTGAATCCATCATCATCGATGAAATGCCTATTATCCCTCTCTACTACATCCATTTTGCCTATCTAAAAAAACCTTATGTCGAAGGGGTTTATGTGTCACCGCTTGGGCTAATCGACTTTAAAAAGGCGTATTTGAAACGATGAGCAGCTATATCGTAAAACGCTTTTTAGCCAACTTAGTCGCCCTTTGGGTGATTGTCTCGGTGACGTTTTTCTTGATGAAAGCCATCCCGGGCGATCCTTTCACCCAAGAAAAAGCCCTCCCCAAGGAGGTGTTGGAATCGCTCTATGAACACTATAAACTAAACGATCCTTGGTATGTGCAATACGGCAACTACCTTAAATCAATCGCCACCTGGAATTTAGGCCCTTCATTCAAATATAAATCACGAACAGTCAATGATATCATCAAAAGTGGATTTCCTGTCTCTGCTATTTTAGGTTTAGAAGCGATGGCGCTTTCGATCACTTTTGGGATAGTGCTCGGTACTTTTGCCGCGCTGAAACAAAACTCATGGCAAGATTATGGGGCGATGATCATCGCGGTGATTGGCATCTCTGTGCCGAGCTTTATACTCGCTGCCTTTTTGCAGTATTTTCTCTCGATCAAGCTCGACCTTTTTCCCGTTGCCAGATGGGGTACCTTCCAGCAATCGATCCTTCCAGCCCTCTCCTTAGCGGCGCTTCCCACAGCATTTATCGCGCGGCTCACACGTGCTAATATGGTGGAAGTGCTTGCGATGGACTATATTAAAACGGCTCGTGCCAAGGGATTAAGCGATATTGCAGTAATCATCAAGCATGGTCTTCGCAATGCCCTTCTCCCTATTGTGACCTATCTCGGGATGCTAACGGCTAATATTCTCACCGGCAGCTTTATCATCGAAAAAATCTTCGGAATTCCCGGCCTTGGGCAGTGGTTTATCAACAGCATCACGAATCGAGATTATACGGTCATCATGGGAATCACTGTCTTTTATAGCATGATTTTGCTCGGTTCGATCTTTATTGTAGATCTTCTTTATGGGTGGATCGATCCGCGTATTAAAATCGGGGGGAAAGCTTCATGACAACGGATCTTTATCTCCCGCTCCAACAAGAAGAAGAAAACAAAGAAGCGCTTTCAACGCCGCCTCTCTCCTTTTGGCAAGATGTGTGGCGCCGTTTCTGCCTGAACAAAGTTGCCATATGTGGGTTAATCGTCCTCTTTCTATTAACGGTTTTTGCTATCCTAGCTCCCGCTTTCAGTACCCACACCTACTACGAAACAAACCTCGCGTTGAAAAACGAAGCCCCTTCACGCGCCTTTTGGTTTGGTACCGACGATTTAGGCAGAGATATCTTTACGCGCACGGCATGCGGAGCGCGCATCTCTCTTTTTGTAGGGGTCTCTGCAGCACTCATCGATTTAATGATTGGAGTTCTATGGGGCGGCATCGCAGCGCTTGCAGGAGGAAGGATCGACAACCTTCTCATGCGGATGGCTGATATCCTCTATGCGATCCCCTATATGCTCGTGGTAATCATGTTGATGGTCGTCTTAGGCTCCGGACTGATCCCAATATTGATCGCACTTACCATCACAGGATGGATAGGAATGGCACGCATAGTCCGGGGACAAATCTATCTACTCAAAGAGCAGGAGTATATCCTAGCTGCAATTGCACTCGGCGCCGGAAGACGGCGAATTCTTTTTAAACACCTTATTCCAAATGCTATGGGGCCGATCATTGTCACGATGACTCTCACCATTCCGGTCGCTATTTTTACCGAAGCTTTTTTAAGCTTTTTGGGACTCGGTGTGCAGGCACCCGTTGCTAGCTGGGGGACAATGGCAAGCGATGGACTGCCTGCCATGCGCTATTACCCTTGGCGCCTCTTTTTTCCGGCCTTCTTTATCAGCATCACGATGTTAGCCTTTAATCTTGTGGGCGATGGTTTACGCGACGCCCTTGACCCACGTTTAAGGAAATGATGTCAAAACTCTTATCTGTTGATCACCTCTCCGTCTCTTTTCGCACTTATCTTGGGAAAGTGCAGGCTGTGCGCGACATCTCATTTTCGGTCGATCATGGCGAAACGGTAGCAATTGTTGGTGAATCCGGATGCGGGAAAAGTGTAACAGCACAGGCAATTATGCAGTTAATCCCCTCTCCTCCAGGGAAAATTGAGCAAGGATCGATCCTTTTTGAAGGTGATGACTTACTCGCAAAGTCGCGCCGTGAAATGGAGCGGATCCGAGGGAAAGAGATGGGGATGATTTTCCAAGATCCGATGACCTCCTTGAATCCAACGATGCGCGTCGGAAAGCAGATCATGGAGGGATTGATCAAGCACCGTTCTCTTTCGAAACAAGAAGCTAGAATTCAAGCGATTGAAATGTTACAGCTTGTCGGCATCTCAGATCCTGAAAAACGAATCGATCAATTCCCTCACGAGTTTAGCGGAGGGATGCGCCAGCGGGTAATCATCGCCATTGCTCTTGCCTGCCGTCCAAAACTATTGATTGCAGACGAGCCGACAACTGCCCTCGATGTGACCATTCAAGCGCAAATCCTCGATTTAATGAAGGGAATCCAGCAAAAAACAGGGACTAGCATCATTCTGATCACCCATGATTTAGGAATTGTCGCCGGCATGTGCGACCGCGTTTTGGTTATGTATGGAGGAGAAATTGTCGAAATGGGAACTGTCGACGCCATCTTTAAAAACCCTTCCCACCCCTATACGCAGGGGCTGCTCCGTTCGGTGCCGCATCTCAACATGGATCGAGATAAGGAATTACTGCCCATTTTCGGGACGCCTCCTAATCTTCTAAATCCCCCAAAAGGGTGTGCGTTTTGCGCCCGTTGCGACTATGCGATGCGGATTTGTACGCTCAACAACCCGAAACTTGCCCGCATTTCTCACCAACACTCGAGCCGATTTGGGCAGACTGTATTTTCAGATGTCAAAGAGTCATCCGAAGGGAGGGTTGAATTAACTCTTCCAAGGATGACTCTGATGGCAGATGAGAATACAGATGCCCAAATCGGCCGAATGGTTGGTGAGGAATGCGGGCTAAAGCAAATGAACACTGATCATGAGGTAGCGTGTTGGCTGAAAAACTGATCGAGATACAACAACTGGAGAAGCGCTTTACT
The DNA here is from genome assembly GCA_963748195.1 of uncultured Chlamydiales bacterium. Lineage (GTDB taxonomy): Bacteria > Chlamydiota > Chlamydiia > Chlamydiales > JAAKFR01 > JAJACP01. The sequence continues at coordinate 205,504 of CAVVHU010000002.1, forward strand.
GTTGGCAAGCAAGAGTTGACCGCGATCCATGCGCTCGACCTCGTCATCTACCGCGGCGAAACTTTAGGGCTTGTCGGAGAGAGCGGCTGCGGCAAATCGACTGTGGGTAGAACATTGCTTCGCCTCTATGAGCCAACAGCAGGTCGGATCCATTTTAATGGCATCGATTTGCTCTCACTCTCTGGGCAAGAGCTCAAGAAAATGCGTCGTCGCATGCAGATCGTATTCCAAGACCCTTATGCGTCGCTCAATCCCCGTATGACTGTGCAAGACATTATCGGCGAACCTCTCGACATCCATGGGTTATTCAAAGGGGCAAAGCGACACAACCGTATTGCAGAACTGCTCCATTTAGTTGGGCTCAACTCAAACCACATGAGCCGTTTTCCTCATGAATTTAGCGGCGGCCAAAGGCAGAGAATCGGAATCGCCCGCGCCCTTGCTGTAGAACCCGAATTCATCATCTGCGATGAGCCGATTTCAGCCTTAGATGTCTCTATTCAAGCTCAAGTCGTCAACCTGTTAAAGAAACTGCAGAAACAGATGAACCTCACCTATCTTTTCATCGCGCATGACTTGTCGATGGTGAAATACATTTCCGATCGGGTAGCTGTGATGTATCTAGGACAGTTAATGGAGCTCGCCTCTTGTGACGAGCTATACAGAAATCCTCTCCACCCCTATACGCAGGCTCTTTTGTCTGCGATTCCAATCCCTGATCCTGAAGTGGAAAAGAAGCGGAGTCGGATTGTGCTCAAAGGAGAGGTTCCCAATCCCCTCAATCCCCCTACGGGATGCCCGTTTTCGAGCCGCTGTCCTCTTGCTACAGATCTCTGCAAAAGCCAGGCTCCGAAATGGCGGGAAGTGAAAAAAGATCACTTCGCCGCCTGTCATTTAATTTGAGTGGATGATTTCGATGATCTGGATCGCTTTGATCGGCACATCTTGGTGCCCTTTCTTAGTGCTTGTCTCAACGTTCTTGATCTTGTCCACGACATCCATCCCTTCGGTTACTTTGCCAAATACGCAGTAACCGTAGCCGCTTGGAGAGGGGCTGTGAAAGTCGAGGAAAGGGTTATCGACTACGTTGATAAAGAACTGAGCAGTCGCTGAATGCACCTCTGAAGTACGCGCCATTGCGATCGTGCCCCGTTTGTTGGATTCACCATTATTCGCCTCATTCCGGATCGGCTCATGAGTCTTTTTCTCGGACATATCAGCAGTCATCCCGCCTCCTTGAATCATAAAGCCGTCGATGACGCGGTGAAATATCGTATCGTTGTAATGCTTTTCATCTACATAGCGTAGAAAATTTTTCACCGTTTCGGGAGCCTTGTTAGCAAATAGCTCTAATTGAATATCCCCTTCGGTGGTACGGATTTTAACTGTTGGATTAGCCATAACATGCTCCTCTTTTTTTTGAGATTGGCAAGCACAAAGAAGGACAAAGAGTCCTGCAAATACAAATGCTCTCATATGTTTAAACTCCAGTTTGCTTGGCGCAGTATAGTCGAATTCATACTTTTTTTTGATACATTTTTTCACAATCTCTTGATCCATCTAGACTTGAATACAGCAGAGATGATTTGCATTCAAACCAATCTGAATCAACACCTTACAAAACTCGCATCTAAAAATGCTTAAAATCGAGTTTATGGAAAAAAATGTTTTTCGCAAAGGATGTTCTTGGTATAAGTACGATAGGTATGAATCTAGCACATATTATTGAAGAACTGGCTTATGACATGGGAGGCGATCTTCCGCGTGACGCCATAGAAGCCGCTATAGCCAAGCGGAAACAAATCACTCCCCACCTTCTTTCCATCTTAGAAGACGCAACGAACCGGATCGATGAGATTATTGAAGACGATAACTATCAGGGGCACCTCTATGCGATGTATTTGCTCGCGCAGTTTCGCGAAGTCAGAGCGTTTCCTCTCATCATAGAGCTCTTCTCCTATCCAGGTGAAATCCCTCATGCAATCGCAGGTGATGTGCTCACAGAAGACCTTAGTAGAATTTTAGCTAGTGTTTCTGGCGGCGATATTGAACCTCTAAAAAGGATGATTGAAAACCCTTGGATCAATGAATACGTACGCGCAGCTTGTCAGGAGAGCTTAGTGACGCTTGTCGGATGTGGAGTGATCAAACGTTCCGATGTCATTGAGTATTTCCGAACCTTATTACAAGAAAGGCTCGAGAAGACCCCCTCATTTGCTTGGGATCATTTGATCGTCAGCGCGTGCGCTTTATATCCAAAAGAGATCTATTACGAGATTCAAAGCGCTTATGAGTACAACCTAATCAATACAAAGTTCATTTCGCTTGAAGACGTTGCACTCACATTAGCTGAAGAAAAAGACTCCCACCTTTTCCAACTCTACCAAAATGCCGATCTAATCGAAGATACGGTAAGTGAGATGGAGAAATGGATGGGAAGCAATCCGATTGCTTTTTAACTCGAGTTCCAGAAAAATAGCAAACCGATGTATCGATTTTGGGAACATCCGTTTAAGGAACGATCAGCGTGAACAAAAAGCAAACTTTTTTATTCTTTATCGTCCTCATTGTGGGTTTGATCATTTGGTTCTATCCGCACCCACCTGATATCGACCATCGCGCATGGCACCTTCTCGCCATTTTTATCTCGACAATCTTAGCGATTATCCTAAAACCGCTGCCTATTGGGGCTGTGGTCATTATTGCCCTGACTTTTTCCACACTTACCTACACCCTAACTTTGGAAGAGGCACTTGCGGGCTTCCATAACTCAATCGCTTGGCTGGTTGTATTTGCCTTTTTTATCTCGCGAGGCTTCATAAAAACGGGGTTGGGAAGCCGCATTGCCTACTATTTTGTCTCGATTTTCGGAAAGCGGACACTTGGTTTGAGCTATGGCCTTCTCATAAGCGAGTTCGCCCTCTCACCTGCCATCCCAAGCGTAACGGCACGTACCGGTGGGGTGATCTACCCCATTGTGCAAGGCCTCGCCAAATCATTTGGAAGCGAACCACACCTTGGAACTGAAAGACGCATCGGCTCATTTCTGATGAAAGTCGCCTATCAAGGATCGGTCATCACAAGCGCCATGTTTTTGACGGCAATGGCCGCAAACCCCTTCCTAGTTGGCATCACTCAAGATGCCGGCTATTCGATCTCATGGGGAAGATGGGCTATTGCTGCCATTGTTCCTGGATTGATCAGTCTAGTTTTGATGCCGCTTATCGTTTATAAGCTCTACCCCCCTTCGATCAAAGAGACACCGCACGCAAGCGAGCTCGCCCGTGCAAAGCTCAAAGAGATGGGCAAATTCGAGACAAACGAGTGGCTCATGCTCGGCATTTTTATTCTACTTCTTGTTCTTTGGGTTTTGGGCGGCATTATCGGCCTAAACGCGACGATCGCAGCGATGGTGGGGCTTTCCCTATTGCTCATCCTCGGTGTTCTCGATTGGAGCGATGTGATCCGCGAGCATGCGGCCTGGGATACCTTCATTTGGTTTGCAACCTTGATCATGATGGCAACCCAGCTCAACACCCTTGGCTTTACCCCTTGGTTAAGCCAGCAGGTTGTCGGGATAGTTGGCGGCATGCACTGGATGCCAGCCTTTGCGATTTTAGGCTTGGTATATTTCTACTCGCATTACTTTTTTGCGAGCAATACGGCGCATGTCGGTGCGATGTATCCCGCCTTTTTGATGATGGCGATCGGCCTTGGAACCCCGCCCGAGTTTGCGATCTTAGTGTTCGCCTTTTCCAGCAACTTGATGGGAGGACTAACGCATTATGGAAGCGGCCCGGCTCCGATCTACTACGGTTCAGGGTATATTGAAGTGAAGGCGTGGTGGCGAATCGGCTTTATCTTGAGTCTTGTGAACATCGTCATCTGGATAGGGCTGGGCAGCCTCTGGTGGAAAGCTCTAGGCCTTTGGTAGAATTAGACGAGATCGAAAAGCAATAGCTCCCCTGAACCGAGGCACTCTACTTTAATTGTCTGTTCTTCTGTGATCGCCGCGCTATCCCCGCTCTCCAGAACAGTGTTATTCACCAGAAATTTTCCCTTAACGATGTGAACCCAACAATGTCTATCCATAAACGTCTCATAGACAAGCCTATCACCTTCATCAAGCATTGTAGCATAAAAATCAACATCCTGATGGATATGGAGCGACCCATCGCGGCCGTTGCGGGAGCCGATTAAACACCATTGCCCCCACTTAGAAGCGGAAGAAAAGAGCTTTTTCGTATACGAAGGAGTAAGGTCGTGACGCTCTGGGGCGATCCAAAACTGCATGAAGTGCACCGGAAGATGGTGCGATAGATTGTATTCGCTATGCTGAATCCCCGTCCCTGCACTGACCAGCATCACCTCATCGGGGCGAATGACGCTCGTATTTCCCTCACTATCCTGATGTTCTAGCACTCCATCGATCACATAGGTGAGAATCTCCGAATCGCGATGATAGTGTTCGCCATATCCCTTCCCTCCTTTGATGGTATCCTCATTTAAAACGCGCAGATCGCGAAAGTAGAGAAAATCGGGATCATAATATGTATCGAATGAGAAGGTGTGATACGTCTGGAGCCATCCTTTATCTTCATACCCCCTCTCATTGCTTTTCCGAACTTGAATCATCTGCCTCTCTTCGTTAACTCATCAAAGACTTCTTCATAATCAGGCTCATCGGTCATCTCATTTACAACCTGTGTATAAAGAACATTCCTCTCCGCATCAAGAAGCACAATCGTGCGAGCGAGCAGCCCTAGATCTGGAATCAACACGCCGAATTTTTCCCCTAGGTCCCTTTTTTTATAGTCGGATAATGTAATGATATGCTCGACATCTTCTGCCGCACACCATCTCTTTTGCGCAAAAGGAAGATCCATCGTTATAGCAAGTGTGACAAGATCTTTCCCAAACCTCCCTAACTCCTGGTTAAAATGGTGCGCCTCTTTACTACAAACAGGCGTATCCAATGAGGGCAAGGTCATGATCAAAAGCTCTTTTCCATCAAAAGAAGAGAGTGAGACATCCTCTAATTCACTGTTTGTGAGCACACAATCGGGCGCTTTATCCCCTACTTTGAGTAGCTTCCCTTTTAACTTTAACGGTTTCCCTCTAACAGTAATCGTATCGACCATAATGCCTCCTGTATCGTATTTGCGTGTTATACAAAAATTTTCTATGCTGAGCAAGAATTCTAAGTTCAACAAGGATAAACTATGAAAAAATTCGCCTTAATCCTAGCAATGTTTGTTTCCAGCTTACTGGTTGCAGACGACGCCTACACAGCAAAAGACTTCTCAAACTTACTCGGGATGCCCGGTTTTACGGATAAAGCCCTCGAGATGCACTTCACGCTCTATCAAGGGTATGTGAAAAACACAAATCTCATCCTCGATATTCTGAAACAATTTAGAGATGAAGGGAGGGAGAAAACGCCACAATTTGGTGCGATCAAGCGGAGGCTTGCTTTCGAGTTTGATGGGATGCGCTTACATGAACTCTACTTTTCAAATCTTGGAGGAAAAAACACCAAGCTAGACCAAAGCAGCCCATTATACAAAAGGATTGAGCAAGATTTTGGAAGCTTTGATGCTTGGAAAGAGGATTTTATGAATACCGGTATCATGCGAGGAATCGGCTGGGTTATTCTTTATATGGATCCTGTGCAAGAACGTTTGATGAATATGTGGATTTCCGAACACCAGGACGGGCATATGGCTGGTGGCGATCCTATTCTCATCATGGATGTTTGGGAACATGCCTATCTTCTCGATTATGGACTTGATCGAATGGGATACATTAAGGCATTCTTTAACAATATCAATTGGGATGTTGTTGCAAAAAGATATGGAAAATAAGCGGAATATTGCAGGGTTAGATGTTTTGGAAATTCCGGGAGATGAAAATGGCGCTACCATTCTTCTTCTCCACGGTTTTGGGGCTAATGCGCTTGATTTGGCAAGTTTGCATGGAGTCTATCGCAGGCGTCCCAGGCCGACATGGATTTTTCCCGATGCTCCTCTTGAGATTCCCATCGCGCCCGGCTATACAGGCCGGGCGTGGTTTGAGATCGATTTTGAGGGCCTTCAAAAAGCCTTCCAAGAACATAACTTTGAGGCTGTCTCCAAAGCCTTTCCCCCTGAGCTCACCGAAGCGCGCACGCAGATTGAGTCTCTCATAGGAGAGCTCGAAGTTCCCCGCTCAAAGCTCATTATCGGAGGCTTTAGTCAGGGAGCGGTATTAGCTACGGAAACGGCGCTTCATGGTAACGAGCGTATGGCGGGTCTGCTGATCTTTTCTGGAACAGTTGTTTGTGAACCCGATTGGCGTAAGCTTTCGCACCTACACGCCAAGACACCTTTTTTTCAAAGCCATGGCTTGCAAGATCCACTTCTCCCGATAAAAAAGGCAGAAGAGCTTGAAAACCTCCTTTTAGAAGGAGGACTAGAAGGGAAACTTCATTCATTTAAAGGAGGGCATGAAATCCCTCAACTGATACTCCTTCAGCTCAATGCTTTCCTCACAAATCTCTTGAGCTAAAAACGGCAGGAGCCTGCCCTTATTTCATTTTATATATAATTTTCCCAATGTGCTTTTATAAAAAAAACATGAGAGATATACCCTCCGAAAAAATCTTACATATTGCGCAAAATTCTCCAGATTTACATCTTTTGCTTCTTTTTGGATCAAGAGCACGTGGAGTTGCACAAGAAGAATCTGATTGGGATTTTAGCTATCTTGCGGATAAACAGTTTGATCCTTTACCACTTATTGTAGATCTTCAACTTCTTTTGAAGACCGATAAAGTGGATTTAGTAGATTTAACACGTGCTAGCGGATTGTTACGTTTTCGTGCAGCCAAAGATGGCATTCTTCTTTATGAAAACCCAAAAGGGCAATATCAAAAGTTTTGGCTTGAAGCGGTCAATTTCTGGTGTGACACATCTAGGCTGTTTCAGCTCGAATATGAAGGTATTCTTGAGGAGCTTGGATAATGGCATTAAGTATTTAAGCGAGTTGATTGAATAAAGCCTCTAAGCAAGTCGAAAGTTTTATCGAGCGCTCTAGGCCCAGCCTCGTTTGAGATAGCGCTCTCTCGACTTTTTCGAGAGGGATAAAAGGTGTGTTCTGGATGTGATCGCGGTAGTCAGGATAAGAGAGAAATTTTTCGCATCCCTCCAAAGTTAGAAGCATCCTGTCGCGATACCAAAGAAGTACAGTTTCAAGTAGAGCATCGATATCCTGTTCCTCTTCAAGGGAATCAATCCCCTCTTTCCCAGATAAAATATCTAAAATCTTGTGCTTAGGCTTCTCTTGGGAAGTGGGAAAATCGATCTTTTGGCAGCGAGAGAGGATTGTGGGTAATATTTTTTCAGGATGATGGGAAAGCAGCACAATAACCGTCTTCTCTGTCGGCTCTTCAAAGGTCTTAAGAAGAGCGTTCCCGCTTGTGGGAAGCATCCTATCAGCTTCGTGAATGATAAAGAGCTTCCAAGGCGCCTGATATGCGACAAACCCCACCTCTATAGCAAGCTGACGGAGGACGCTGATCGGATGCATCCCAGTCTTGCCCTCAGGGTAATAGTCGTGTATATCAGGGTGAGGATATTTCCCAACGAGATCGATCGCAAATTGCTTGGCAGCCTCATCGAGCTCAGCCCCGCGCGGTCCTGTGAAGAGCAACGCATGCGGAATCTGCCCAGAGGCAAGCATTTTGGATAGAGGATTCATCGCATTTTGGTCGGTTTTAAACTTAAATGGGGTTCAAGCGCTTTTAAGCATGCCTCAACAACCGCATCAATTGGCTGAGCCGCATCGATAATCTCAATGCGGTCGGGATGCTCATCAGCTAAATGGAGATAGCCCTGCCGCACTTCCCGATGAAACTGTAATTTCTCTTGCTCAAGTCGATCGATCGATTGTTTGCGCGATTCGAGCACGCGCTTCATTCCAATTTCAGGATCTAAGTCGAGAAAAAGGGTGCAATTTGGTTCGGCAAGACCTTCTGTTGCGAGCTTGCACAACGTCTCCACGTAGTGCATCCCTAAGTGGCGAGCGCCTCCCTGATAGGCAATCGATGAATCATTAAAACGGTCGCAGACAACGATTTTTCCATACCGAAGAGCAGGCAAAATTTGCTCCTCGATGTGTTGCGCACGCGCCGCTAAAAAGAGAAGAAGCTCAGCCCTCTCTCCAATCGCATATTTCTTTTCAGGGTTTAACAATATATCGCGAAGCGCTTCTGAAAGCGGAGAACCTCCCGGTTCGCGCGTTCTGATCAGCTCATAGCCGCGCGATTCCAAAATATCTGCAATGCGATTGCTAACAGTTGTTTTGCCCGAACCTTCACCACCTTCAACTGTGATAAAGAGCCCCTCATACGGTTTGTTGATCTGTTGCACTCTCAATCTCCTCTTCTGATTTTGCAACGCCCTCAAGCTTCTCGATCGCAAGGAGGATGTCGCCCTCTTTAAGGTTAACGAGCTTCACTCCTTGAGTCGCCCGTCCCATCACGCGCAAATCGCGCATGTTAATACGCACAGTTTGCCCCTGTGCTGACATCATAAGAAGTCCATCTTCATCGGAAACTGAGACCGCTCCAAGAACATTTCCGTTTCGCTCGCTTGTGATGATCGAACGCACACCCTTCCCGCCGCGGTTTGTCTGGCGGAAATCCCCAACATAGGAACGTTTTCCAAATCCTTTTTCACACACAACGAGAATCGTATCTTCTTCACTGGCTATAACTTCACATCCAACAACTCGGTCATCCTCTTCGCGCAAAGTCACTCCTTTCACGCCGCGAGCTGTCCGTCCCATCGGACGCACTTTGTCGTGTTCGAAGCGCACTGCCATCCCTTGATAGGTGAAGAGCATCACTTGTTCTTCGCCTGATACAAGGCGGGCAGCGATTAACTCATCCCCTTCATCGATCTCAAGGGCACGAATACCTTTGCGACGCGGATTGCTAAAGTTTGAGAGGTCGGTCTTCTTGACAATGCCGTTCTTGGTCGACATCAAGACATAATGCCCCTCTTCAAACTGCTTGGTGCGCAGAATTGTCGCAATCCGCTCACCCTCTTGCATATCCTCAAGGAGGTTGATGAGTGGCTTGCCTTTTGAACGGCGTTCGCCTTCGGGCAACTGCCACACTTTTAGCCAATAACAACGGCCAAAATTGGTGTAAATCAAGAGATAATCGTGTGTCGAAGCGACATAGACCCCTTTTAGGGCATCTGTCTCGCGCTTGATATCAAACCCTGCGACACCTTGACCGCCGCGCTTCTGCTCGCGGAATAGGTCTATCGGCATCCGTTTGACGTAGTCGTCTTCGGAGATGGTGATGACAACAGGCTCATCAGCGATGAGATCTTCCATATTGAACTCGCCCTCTGCTTGGACGATCTGTGTTTTGCGGGGTGAGGGACTCGATTTTTTAATCGAAAGAAGCTCTTCTGAAATAATATCGCACACAAGGTCTTCGCTTGCCAATACAGAGCGCAAATACTTGATTTTCTCTAAAAGCGCCTGGTATTCCTCGTTGATTTTATCCTGCTCAAGTCCTGTTAATTGATAAAGACGAAGATCGAGAACAGCATTCGCTTGACGCTCAGAGAATTCGAAGCGTGCGATCAACTCGTTGCGCGCCTCTTCGCGGTTTGAACTCGCTCTAATGATCCTGACAACTTCGTCTAAATGATCGATTGCTTTGAGATAACCCTCAAGAATATGTGCGCGTGCCTCTGCCTTGTTAAGCTCAAAACGGGCTCTGCGGCGGATCACTTCAATCCGATGGTTCACCCAAGCTACAATCATCTGCTTGATGTTCATCGTGCGAGGCAAGTTCTTATCGAGCGCAAGCATATTGCAGCCGAATGTCACTTGCAAGTCGGTATACTTATAGAGCTGGTTGATCACAACATCGGGAAGTTCCCCTCTTTTCAGCTCAATGACGATACGCATTCCATCTTTGTCTGACTCGTCGCGAACATCGCTGATCGCTGTCACGGTTTTATTGACAACAAGGTCGGCGATTTGCTCGATCAAACGGGATTTATTGACGTTATAAGGGATTTCGTCGATGACAATCCGCTCGCGGTTAGGATTATCGGGATTGTCTTCTGTGTGAATCGCCCCGCGGCACATTAACTTGCCGCGTCCTGTATGATAGGCATCATAGATCCCTTTATACCCGCAGATAAGCCCACCAGTAGGAAAGTCAGGGCCCGGCATCACTTGCATGATTTCTTCAATTGTCGTCTGACGGTTCTTCAGAACTAAAAGAGTCGCTTCGATCAGCTCGCCAAGGTTGTGGGTGGGAATATTCGTTGCCATCCCAACAGCAATACCGGTTGATCCATTGCAGAGTAGGTTGGGAAATTTTGCAGGAAAAACCGTCGGCTCTAACTTGGTTTCATCATAGTTTGAAACCATGTCGACAGTGTCTTTATCGAGATCTTCCATCAACTGAATCGCGCTCGCTGTGAGGCGTGCTTCGGTATAACGCATGGCGGCAGGAGGATCCCCGTCGATGGAGCCAAAATTTCCCTGACCGTCGACAAGACGATAACGCATCGCCCAGTCTTGGGCCATCCGCACAAGCGTCGGATAAATCACAGACTCGCCGTGAGGGTGGTAATCCCCGGAAGTATCCCCGCAGATTTTTGCACATTTACGATGCTTGGCTCCTGGTGAGAGATTCAACTGTCGCATCGCATATAAAATGCGGCGCTGCGATGGCTTAAGACCGTCACGGACGTCGGGTAGTGCGCGTGAAATGATCACCGACATCGAGTAGCGCAGATAACTCTCTTTCATCTCATCTTCGAGATTGCGGGTGAGTATTGTTTCGTTTTCTCTAAATGACATGGGTTTTTTCCTAGATATCTAAGTTCTTAACTGAAAGGGCATTGCTTTCAATAAAAGCGCGACGTGGTGGCACATCTTCTCCCATTAACATGGTAAACATATGATCGGCAGCGATTGCATCCGGAAGGGTTACCAGAATCAAAGTCCGCACTTCGGGATTCATGGTTGTGTCCCAAAGTTGATCAGCATTCATCTCTCCAAGACCTTTATATCGTTGAATTTCAACACCTTTACGTCCGTTTACTCTAAGGAAGTCGATCAACTCCTTTAAGGTGAAGAAATCTTCTTCCATCTCCTCTTTTTCCATCGCTCTGATCAACGCTCCATCAGCAATTAAATAGCGCTCAATTGTATAATCGAATTCCTTGAGTCGCTCTGTTAAGTTATGAAAAGTCTCTTCTCTATAAAGTTCAACATAAGGAAGAGGTTTTGGGCGAAATGTGCGCATCGCTTCAGTAATTTCATCTTCGGGAATCGCTTCCAGAGATTTATCATGCTCTTCTCTTTGCTTCTCTTCATGCGCACGCGCGATTTCAAGAAACTCATCTTCAGAATAGATAAGCTTTCCGCTCGCAGAGATCGAGTAACGAGGAAAACGTCCTTGTTCATCTTTTGCTTCCAAAAACTCTCTGAAAGGAATCGCCTTCCTTTCAATAGAAGCGATGAAGCTCTCAATTTCCAAAACGAGATCAATGAGCTTTTTAGATTCAGTCTCATCCAAAGTTTTATCCCACTTAGCGTGATGGAAAGCGATATCTTTCATCCCAAGTTCAAGCAGATAATCATCCATTTCTTTTTCTGATGTGATGTAGCGGCTGTGTTTTTTGCGCGACACCTTATAAAGAGGAGGTTGAGCAATGTAGATGTGACCATTCTCAATGAGTGCAGGCATGTGTCGATAGAAGAATGTGAGCAGAAGCGTACGAATATGTGATCCGTCGACATCGGCATCGGTCATGATAATGACACGGTGGTAGCGGAGCTTTTCAAGATTAAAGGACTCGGTTCCAATTCCGCATCCCAACGCCGAAATAATGGTTCCCACTTCTTGGTTTTGAAAGACTTTCTGCAAACGCGCTTTTTCGACGTTTAGAATCTTACCTCGAATGGGCAAAATCGCTTGGAAGCGGCGGTCGCGACCCATTTTTGCTGAGCCTCCCGCTGAATCCCCCTCTACAATATAAATCTCGCACTTTTCAGGTTCGCGTTCTTGACAGTCGATCAGCTTTCCTGGAAGGCGGGCACTGTCTAATGCTGTTTTGCGAAGCGTCAGTTCGCGCGCTTTCTTCGCAGCTTCACGCGCCTGGGCAGCAATGATCACCTTGTCGACGATAGAGCGGGAAATCTGCGGATTTTCATCGAGGTAGATTGTGAGCTCTTCCCCTACAATTTGCTGGACGATCGACCCGACATCGCTATTCCCAAGACGTTGTTTGGTCTGCCCCTCAAATTGCGGGTTAGGTACTTTTACTGAAATAACAGCAGTCAGCCCTTCGCGCATATCGTCCCCGGTAAGAGCAATCTTATCGCTTTTTAGTAGATTGTGACTCTTGATATAGTGATTCAGAACACGGGTTAGAGCTGTTGAAAAACCTGTAAGGTGCGTTCCTCCCTGTCTTGTAGGAATGTTGTTTGCGTAGGAATAAATTGTCTCAGAATAGCCATCGTTCCATTGCATAGCGACTTCAAATTCAATCGGTCCATCATCCCCTTCACGCGCCCCGCGGAAGTAGACAGGTGTTGGAAAGAGCGTCTCGCGATTTTCATTAAGATAGGATACAAAGGAGACGATTCCCCCCTCATAACAAAACTGAGTATCAGGACGCTCTTCATCCCTCTCGTCGCGGAAACGGATGTCGATGCCGCGGTTCAAGAAGGCAAGTTCGCGTAATCTCTTTGAAAGAATATCGAAATCGAAAACCGTCACAGGAAAGAGTGTGTCATCAGGCCAAAAAGTGACTTTTGTCCCGCGCTTTTCTGATTTTCCTACAATTTCGAGCTCTTTTTGCGGCTTTCCTTGAGAAAAACTCATCTCATAAATTTGGCCATCTTTAAAAACCTGCACTTTGAAGAGTTTTGAAAGAGCATTCACACAAGAAACTCCCACACCGTGCAAACCGCCAGACACCTTATAGGTATCTTTGGAAAACTTACCTCCGGCATGGAGCACTGTGAGCACAACCTCTAATGCAGATACGTCGCGCCCTTGTTTCTTGGATTCCTGTTCATGTTTTCCTACAGGTATCCCTCGTCCATCATCTTCAATCGTAATACTGTTATCTTTATGAACAGTTACATCGATATGCGAGCAAAAACCTGCCATCGCCTCGTCAATACTGTTGTCGACGACCTCATAAACGAGATGATGGAGACCGCTAATCCCCGTATCACCGATATACATTCCCGGTCGCTCGCGAACGGCTTGAAGTCCTTCAAGAACGGTAATCGCGCTTGCATCGTACTGCTTTTGTTTTTTCTCTTGTTGCTCTTCTTCTAATTTCATAATTTTCTTTTACCCTAACTGAAACACGATCGATTTGATTGTCGTCTGGGGGAATTTGTCTCTTAAATTTTTAATCAATCTAGGCTTATCATTTTGACATAACAAGCTATAGAGTGTGGAGTTGTTTACTTTTACAACTAAAAAGCCGTCGCGAAAGGAAACGGCTTGCGTCATAGGTGCGAGTTTTTGCCCGATGATTTCAGGCCAAGCTGCCAGGACCAAATCGGGGCGGTCTTGATAACGTTTTCCGATATCCTTTAATACAAGGGAAAGAACTTGACTGATGTGCCGGGTAGTCGGAATAGGGCCGTCATAGCGCCACGGACGTTTTTTTTGCTCTGTCATTTCCCTCAAAAATATAGCTACAGATTAGATGGAAAATATATCTCAAAAACGGTGAAACATCAATAAAAAAAGCAGCAAAAATGAATTCTATGGCTATACCGGAACACTCATCAACTCTTCCATTGCCAAACGGATCCTAAGCGAATCTTGTGGCGTCGGATCGCGGCAGATTAAACCAAAACTGTAATAATCTGTTTGCGGGAAAAAACAGGTCGTCATTTTCCCTTCCACCTGAAATGCTTCGTGAAAATGAGGATCAACAGATGTGATTATGGCGTACAAATAATTTAAATCTTCCTGAATGCAAATCGCATATGGTTGATCTTCAACAAGCTTTTCTTCAAGCAGCATGAGAAAAAGCTTACTCATCGGTTCAGCGGGAAGCACGCTGCGCATCACAGGGGGCGAGAGAGAATAGAAAAAGTTTTCAAGCAGGAAAGCATTTTCTGCTGCCTGGTCACCAAGATTCATTTTTAGCTGCTCAAAAATCTCCGTCTCTTTTGATATCGTGCCGCCATTATAGTCGCGGAACTCTCCAATTAACCGTGCCATTTCAGAAGCAATTGCAAGACGTGCTTTATATAGATCAATAGAGTGGTCTTTGCGCAAATAATGTTCTTTGCGGATGCGTACGCGAAAAACCGAAGCCTCCTTTCGATATTTTTTTCTGAGCATCCCCACAATTTTAGTCCGATCGAAAATATATTCTAAAAATGTGGATTTGCTTTCAAAATAGTCTCTTATAGAAGGAAGGTCAGGCTTTGCAATGCGCGCTAAGATCACGAGAAATTCCAGGTGCTCTTCCAGCTGTTGATTAAAGTCTATCATCACTTGAGGAAGATCGCGCACATACTTCAGTTGATTTCTAAGCGTCAAAATATTCCGCATGATCACTTCTTCGTTTTGCGGCATAAAAATAGGGTTTAGCCTCTGCTCAAAACGGGTTTTAAGTTCTGTGGGCAGCTCTTCTTTGAGTCTTCGCTGTTCCTCAAGTGTAACCCCCCCTTCTTTTTCAATTTCCATATATAAGGTACAAATTGAGTCGGATCCTCCCTGATTGCGGAAGAAAGAACCGCTCACTTCAGCAGCCTGAGGGATAATTCCCTGAATGCCGCTTAAAACATGGCGCGCTTCCATTAATTCATTATCGCGAATAAAACTCACACCAATTGCAATTCCCAGAACGGGACGTTTTCCTTGTAATTTTGCACGGACAAGTTTGACGCTGATGTAGCGTCTGTCTGGAAAAGATTCTCTAGAAAATTTTAATGCCCTTCGAAAAAGATAGTGGGCGCAAATGATGCGACTCATATGACGGAAGGTACGTTCCGCTTTGAAACTATCGGGACAAATCACTAGAAAATGCTGCATTTCTGAAAGGATGTCATAGTCGAAATCCTGTGGCCTATGTTTTAGGAGCGTAACAATATTCTCTTGGATGAGGGCAGTTTTTTCATCAGAACTCAACCCTTTAATTTCTAAAATTCTACACGCCTGAAAGTAAGACTCAACCCCCAATCGGATTTCACTTTCAATGATAGGAAGATTACGCCGTAGGATTTCTAATTCACTGTGATTTTCAATCCGCACCATCACCTCGCCGCCGATATACTCTTGCTCACCCAACTCAGGCATAGAAAAATCTGTCGCGAATTGCAAAAGTGCATTCAGTCTCTTTCCAGGAATGAGCCAGCGGGTCACCATTTCCGAAAAAAAACGAAACGCATTTGGTCGAAAAGCGCAACATAGAAAAAATGAGATGTCAAAAGGGGGTTCAGCTAATGGAGTCCAGCACATAAGCGGAAGCAGCTCATTAAGACGGGCGCCTGCTCCTTCCCCTTCAAAAAAACTAGGCGGAAGCATATTACTCATAACCCGGCTAACACCATCCTGGTAGAAAGAGGGGCTGTCTTCAAATAGAGGTGTTATGCATGGGTAGTCACTCTTCATAACAGATTCCTGCAAATTCAAAATTTTCTTCGGTAGAAATTAATGTCCCTTCTCCCTCAAGCTCTAAAAAGGAACGGACATGGAGGGGGAGGTTATTTTTTTTCGCCAACACCAAAGCGCGAGGCGCAAGTACCCGTCCCCCGGTCTTAATCACTATATCAAGCGCCTCATCAAACGAAAGCTTTGGCAATACTGAAGCTTCAGGTGTATAGAAGGGGTCACTTAAGAAAATGCCCCTTACATCCTTGTAAAATTCCACTTTCTCTGCCTTTAATGCGATCCCGAGCGCTACTGCAGAGGTGTCTGAACCTCCACGACCTAGAGTCGTAATCTCCTTTTCAAGGCTTACACCCTGAAAACCGGCTACAATCGCGACACTCCCCTCTTGGAGATAAGGAATCAGGCGATAGGGCTGAACTGAAACGATGCGGGCTTCTGAGTGCTCGTGCGTAGTCATCACTCCCGATTGACTTCCCGTAAAACTCACCGCTTTGACTCCTCTTGCAGCTAGGGCCATTGCCAATAATGATATGCTAATCCGTTCTCCCACACTGACAAGCATATCGTACTCTCTTCTTGGAGGAGAAGGGTTGACTTGATTAGCGAGGGAAATGAGGTGATCTGTCATTCCCTTCATCGCGCTCACCACGACAACGATGTGCGGATATTGCTCTTTTCGGGCGATAATAAGCTCCGCAAGACGGGAAAAACTCTCTGGCGAGCTCACAGAAGCTCCTCCAAATTTCATGATGATCGTTTTTCCCTCTTCCAACATGGCGAATCTCAATTTTTTTTCTCATTCATATCACAGAAAAAGATTAATTTTATGTAAAAATAAAACACTCTTCTTATACTGATCATATCCACCTCTTGAAACAAAATCTTGGAGGGTGATCATGGCGTCGAGCATTTCCTTTGAATATCTATATGATGAAATCAGCAGCATACTCCAATTACCTGGTACCGAGAAGCAGCAAAGAATACAAAATCTTGGCGCAAGAATGATTCGCGAGATGAATATCGCAGAACTGAAATCATTACAAAAAAGAGCGATGTCGCGAGAAGCGCCTAATGATACCATCAGCATCATTCAAGATTTGATTGCCAGTGTTTTAAATATTAGGAATGATCGGAAAGAAACGCCTCTACCCTGAAAAGGGCGAAACAAAGCAATTTAAAGATATTAATAACAATAAAGTTTTTTTCATTCCTTGTGTGATGGAATCCCAGTCTGAAGGATCTGCTCGCTAAAATTGTGAAAAAAAGAGATAATGCTCTCCCATGAATGCCCTCGTTTTATCTCTTCACATCACGGCAATCTGCAGCTTGACTTTAACTGCATTGCGTTATGGAAAAGAACTCGTTATTGCATGGCTCTGTCTTCTCGCCCTCGCCATGAACCTATTCGTTCTGAAACAAATCGATCTTTTCGGCCTCAGCGTCACCTCCAGCGATGCCTTGGCAGTTGGGTATCTGTTAGGTTTGAACTTGATTCAAGAATTTTTTGGAAAACAAATGGCCCGTAAAACGGTTTGGATCTCATTTTTTGTCTCTACAAGCTTTGTCTTGCTCTCGCAAATTCAACTAGCCTATACACCAAATGCCTATGACCTTGCACAACCGCATTTTGCTTTTCTCTTCTCACCCATGCCGCGCATCATGCTCGCCTCCCTTTTCTCCTTTGTTGTTATCCAACTTGTGGACCTCGCTTTTTTTGGATTTCTACGCAATAAAACAGGTGGCCGATTCCTTACTGTTCGCATAACTTTGGCTCTACTGCTCTCACAAACCTTGGACACTCTCCTATTCTCTTACCTCGGCCTTTACGGCCTTGTCGAGAATTTAGGGCATATTATCATCTTAAGTTTAGCGGTGAAGGGACTCGTAATTCTTTGCACCTCCCCCTTTGTTTTATTTTCAAAACGGGTCATCTCCTATGAAGTTTGAAGTTATACACAAATCCAAAAAATCAAGCGCCCGAGTTGGACGCATTCACACACCTCACGGGATTATCGATACACCAAATTTTGTTGCTGTCGGAACAAATGGGACGCTCAAAGCGCTTAATAACGTGCTCGTGGATCAGATCGGCCTACAGCTTATGTTCTGCAACACTTATCACCTTTTGCTCCAACCCGGCACCGATATCGTCCGCCAGGCAGGCGGGCTGCACAATTTCATCAAAAGAAAACAGCCTTTGATTACAGATTCGGGAGGTTTTCAGGTTTTTAGCTTAGCGTATGGCTCGGTCCACGATGAGCTTAAAAGCCGGGGAAAGAAAAAGGGTGATGGATGCGTCTTAAAAATCACTGAAGAAGGCGTCACGTTTCGTTCCTACCGAGATGGCAGCAAAGTGCTGCTGACACCCGAATCTTCTGTCCAAGCACAAAAAGATCTCGGGGCTGATATTATTATACCCCTCGATGAGCTTCCTCCGTACTATATCGGACAAGACGAGCTAAAAATGTCACTCGCCCGCACTCACAGATGGGAACGTCGTTCATTGGAAGCTCACCTAAATGCTCCACAAGAGCAAGGGATGTACGCTGTTATTCATGGAGGGATCGACCAAGAACTGCGCCGTCTTAGCTGCGCAACGCTCACAGAGATGCCATTTGACGGCTTTGCGATTGGAGGAAGTGTTGGGAAGAATAAAAATGAGCTACGCGAGCTGATCGCCTTCACCCGCCCTCTTTTGCCTGATGAAAAGCCCAATCACCTCTTAGGTATCGGAGACCTTCCGTCGATCCAGGAGCTTGTCCCGCTGGGAATCGATACATTCGATAGCTCTTATCCAACGCGCGCGGCTCGCCATGGCATGCTTCTAACGAAAAGCGGCGGTGTTAAGATCAATCAGAGACAATACGCAACTTGTTTTGAACCGATTGAGAAAGGATGCTCATGCCCCACCTGTCAGACGCATACACTCGCCTACCTGCACCATCTTTTCAAAGCGCGCGAGGTTACCTGCCTAACACTTGCAACGATTCATAATCTACACTTTATGGTCGAACTAATGGCTTCCTATCGCGAGCAAATTCTAAACGATCAAATTTAGATGGCCCGCAATAGTCATAAAAACAGATAAGTATGGGTCCGCCGGACATCCCCTTCCCAAACAAGCCTCAAGGAAGTGTTGTTATTTTCTGCATTTACTGTTAAACTAATTACCGTTTGTCCTTGTATAAAATTATTTGATTAATTTTTATTCTTAAAAAAGAAAAATAAAAAAGGTGTCTTATGAGTAGTTTACCAAGAATTGGATCCGGTAGCCTAACTCCTCAAACTTTAGGAAATGACGAAAAATATCTATTACCAATCGAAATTTCCGAAAAAATACTGGCCAGTCTTGGTTTAAAGGATATTCTGTCAGCTTCTAGAGTAAGTACAGATTGGAATATAACGGTAATAAAAATTTTAGACAGATTTGTGCAATCTGTGAATGAAAAATCAAGCTTGCAAATAGAAAGTCCTCTTAAGATTCTTACTGCTGAAATTCGTGAGGGTGTATTCGGACTTTCAGCAGGAAAAAGTAATGATGAAAGCATATCTTTAGCTACGGATGAGAGAGGAAATCAGGCTGATGGAAGTCCGCTGCCAGCTAGACTGAAATCTTCTGTAGATTCTGCTGATGCCGTAGGTAATAACATTTTAAATAGCAACAATCATAAGCTAATTGAATATTCGATATTTGAGTTAAGAGAGCGGATAATAAACAGCTTAAAAGTTTTAGAAGAAAATACATTAAACTCACTAGAAAAAAGCTTTTTAGATGCGGATAAGCCTCATTTTAATGTTTTCCAGTTTGCAATAAATTACAAAATCTTAGAAAAATCAGCGAAAAACTCGATGCTTAAATCATTCTCAACAGATAAGATTTTTAGTCTTTTTATGAAAGAGGGTTCCATTGAAAAAGCTATAGAGTTTGCTCATGAAAATCCCTCCATCTATTGCAATATAGAAACATTTATTTCTGACTGTTTGAAGCAAATTGTTAAGAATGCAACATCTATGCCTACTGAACTACCGATGCCTCGTTTAGCTCAGCATCCGACGTTCCTAAGCCTAACGAACTACCTATGCCCCGTTTAGCTCAGCATCCGTCATTACCTGAGCCTGCAGTGTTACCTATGCCTCGTTTAGCTCAGCATCCGTCACTACCTGTGCCTGCAGAGAGTCCTCCTCCAGGCATCATGAGCTCTTCGACAGGAGTTCCTGAGAAGAAAACATATCGTAAAGTTTATGATGAACTTCTAGATATTGCTAAGAGAGTACATCATGACGGGGCTAAGGGGCTTTTTTTACATTCCATTTTCAATACGGAACAATTTGTTGATGACTTGGAAAGTTTTGATCAAAAAGCGCTTGCTAATGAAGCCTTGGAGATTGCTAGTAATATTACCGATAAGGTCTCTAGCGTGCATATATCATGGGTAGTGTATAAGGCTATAATGAAGGCTTGTGTAGGTATTGAAGTAGAAGAAATTGGCAACAGGATTCTTAAGTTGGCTAACAAAACCATAGCTATTGTTGATAAGATAGAAGATAAGAAGACTAAATCGAAAGCTTTACAACTCATTGCCAATGACTTAAAATTAATTTTTGATTTTGATCGTTTTTGCTACAAAGAAGATAATCGCGACGATTTAAATAAAACTTTTAACATCTTGAACATCGAAAAAGCTATAGAAGTTATTAATGAAGCTAAAAACACTGCCAATGACATAGAAGAAAAAGAAGATGCTTTAAATTCTATAAGTGACGCGTTATATGTCATTACTTATTCCTTAACGGAAGGAAATAATTTTGATAAGGCTCGAAAAATTGCCAACACAATACCTAATATGTCAAAGAGAGTGGATGCTCTACTGATAATTTCAGGCAAGCTTGATTATAATAATCTGAAGCTAGAGATTCTTAGCGAGGCAGAAAGATTAGCCTTTGAGATTGAAGATGAGTATGTTAAACAAAGTAAATTGGACTTCATTTCTTTTGCCAGGAAAGCTTAAACATCTCTGATGAGTGCTGCCCTCTTCTCGTGTGTGGCCACTTCCAATTTCTAAAAAGTGGCGCATAGACCTCCACCCATAGTAAGACATGACAATAAAAAAACTGCAGTTTCCAATTAACCTGAAGTATGTAATATTTTTTGAACGACGTTACTGCTTTAACACCCTTGTCTAAGAGCACAAATACACAAACAATCTACCTAAACTAATTTTTTTAAATACTTTTTTAATATTAATGTGTTAAAACTCGTTAAATTAACTTATTTAAACAAAAAAGTATGGATATTACACAAATTCAAAATAGTTTTACTGCTAGCGAAACTTTAGAATCCGATCGGTCAGACAGCGGTGTAGAAGAACGAGTAAATCGAGCTGCAAGGCAGGAAAGTTTTGCTCCAACTTATTCAGGTCCTGGAGCGAGCATTGCATCCGTTCAGATACCTGAAGTTGTTGATGATATTGATTGTTTGGTAGGAAGATTGGTGTTACTTAACCTCAGAGAAGCTCGAGTAGATCAGGAGGAAGCTGCTGCTGCAGAACATCAATCAAGCAGCGTCTCTGCAGCTCCATCGAACCCGGAAGGCTCTCTTAGTTTATCTGATCGTTTTGGCGAAATGCTCGAAGCATTTGCAAAAGGCAAAGGTTTTGAGCAAATAATCACTCCTGAAGAGGTAAATTGGCTCAAAGCTCAGCCATCAAAACCTCCAACTAACTTCTTATTAGCAGAGTGTTATTATTATGGTGCCGGTGTCGAACCGAATCGCTCAGCGGCAAAAGAATATTTTGGAAAAGCTTCGCTTGGGGATCCGAGGTTCGAGTTGGTCGCTGATGTTGCTATGACTTACATGGCGATCTTCTCATTAGAAGATTCTTTGGATGAGAGACAAACAGAAAACTCCCTCGATCTTATAAGTGGGCTTGCCTGTCTTGAAGAGGCTGCAACTAAAGGTATCCCTCTTGCACAGTACGAACTGGGAAAATATTATCTGCATAATTGTGAAGGAAAGGAGAAAGAGGGAAGGAAGTGGATCCAGAAAGCTGCTATCCAAGGCATGGAAACTGCTGAAGCGGAACTTCAACGTTGCGAGTGGCATGGCGCTGGGACGTCCGAAGATGCGGATGCTGCTTCCTCAGTTTCATCGACATCCTCGGTCGAAAGCCTAGCGATAACAAACCCAAAACGCCGTAAAAGAAGCCTTCATGATGACTCTTTGAACGAAGAGCCTTCTCTTCAACGAGCGCGATATTCCCCTGCTCCAATGAAGGCCAACGAAAGCCCTGAGATAATACGCACAAGACAACGCAGCAAAAGCGTTGAAGAGGTCTCTTTGGATGTGAGGTTCTCGCTTCAAAGAATAAAATCGACTGATTCTCTTTAAGGGAATAGCCACAGGCTATTCCTTATTTTCTTAACAAAATCTTATATAAACAACTGTGATATTTTTTTTAAAAAATTAATTATTTATTTACAATTATTCGTTATAATTGAACCGCAAACTAAATAATTATTTTTAATAAGAGGTGATATTATGGTTCAACCAACTGGTAACGCGGGGATTCCGGGCATTGTTCCTCTAAAAACTCCCTATGCCAAAGAAGATTATAAAACGGACAACAACAATACCGATAAGAAGATCCAAGCTGTTCGCCAAGAAAGAATGAGCACAGATGACGCATTATGGCATCATAAATTAGAGAATGCAAATTTTCCCTATCACTTATTTTAAGCACTTACAAATTTGATTTCCAGGCACACAATGCCTGGAAACTTCTTCTTAAGCAAGAGTATGGAATTGCTTTTTCCCCTGCTCGAGGGTCATGTGGGATGGTGACAGAATGCCTAACTTGATGGGAAGTCTTTATCCAGTCCTCCTAGACTCGTAGTAGCATATAAAAGAGGTTTATAGGTCTGATCGGGAAAGTGCAAAAAAACCCCAAATCACTACATCTAGCTCATCGTCTCTTTAAAATTAACGCTTTCTTAATTTAATGAAAAATTATGAATTTGTCGCTAGCTGATTTTGATCTGGCATTCGCCACTAAACCTTGATTTTGCTAGGATGAGTCAATGGCTAAAGTCATCGTTTCAAAAGCTCAGTTTGAAGCCTTCATTTTTGATCTAGACGGCGTCATCACGCAATCAGCCAAGCTCCATGCCAAAGCATGGAAAGAGATGTTTGACGGTTTTCTAGAAGAAATAAATCCCCAGCACAAACCTTTTGATATCAAACATGACTACCTCGCCTATATAGATGGAAAACCTCGCATAGAGGGTATTCGGAGCTTTTTAAAAGCTAGGGATATCGAAATATCAGAAGAGAAAATCCAAGAACTTGCAAGCCAAAAAAACACCTTGTTCCTTCGCTACTTAAGAGAAAATGGTGTTGAGATCTATAAGACAAGCGTTGAGCTAGTCCATCAATTGCGCAAGAGAGACTTTAAGCTTGCGATTGTGACATCGAGCAAAAACTGCTCCGAAATCTTGAAAACAGCAGGGCTTGAAGATCTATTTGATGTACAGGTCGATGGGATCAAATCAGAAAAACTCAAACTTAAGGGAAAGCCTCATGCCGACATTTTTCTTCAAGCTGCGAGCGAACTCGACGTAGAACCCTCTAGAGCGGTTGTAGTAGAAGACTCGCTAGCGGGAGTAGAGGCAGGAAAAAACGGCTCTTTTGGCTATGTCATCGGTGTCGATCGCGGCGATCAAGCGGCAGAGCTAAAAGAAAAAGGAGCGAATACAACTGTTTCAGACCTAAAAGAAATCGAGGTGAGAGATTGAAAACGACTAAATTACCATCCGCCCTGCACGAACTGAATCAGTTTAAAGGAAAATCTCTTGCTCTTTTTTTAGATTACGACGGCACGCTGACCCCTATCGTCGCAAACCCCAGCCAAGCCTATTTAGCCAATTCTATGCGCACTCTTTTGAAAAAATTGGGAGCTAAATTTACTCTCGCCTTTGTCAGTGGAAGGGATCTCAAAGAACTGCAAAATTTTATTAAGCTTGAAAACGTCTATTATATCGGCAGCCATGGCTATGAGTTAGCAGGGCCTGACGGCTTTAAGAAGGAAATGGCAGAAGCATTGGACCTCACTCCCCTCCTCGATGCATTTGAAGCTGAAGTTGGGGATGTAGTACAGCGATATCCAGGAGCGGGCTTAGAACGCAAACGTTTCTCCATTGCCGTTCACTATCGTAATATCACAGAAAACAAACAAGAGGCCTTTCGGAACGAAGTTGAAGAAATAGGAAATACGTATGAAAAGATGCGATGGGGTTATGGGAAAAAAGTACTCGAACTCCAACCAAAACTCGACTGGAATAAAGGAAAAGCTCTCCTTTGGCTCTCTCAATTTTTGCAGATAGAAAAGGCATTGCCTATTTATATCGGAGACGATCTGACAGATGAAGACGCCTTTAAAGTTTTAAAAGAAAATGGTATTGGAATTGTGGTATGTGAAGAAGAGCGAGAAACAGAGGCGAAATACATCCTTAAAAGCACTCAGGAAGTTGAACTTTTTTTAGCAAGGTTGATTGATCATGCATAGATGGCAGCTTGAATTCGATTCATATAAACCGGAGGAACAAGGGACAAGAGAGGCGCTTTGCACTTTAGGGAATGGTTATTTTGCTACTCGTGGCGCCTTTGAGGAGAGCGACGCGAACGAAATCCACTATCCGGGAACCTACATTGCGGGCGGCTATAACCGCCTTAAAACGGAACTAGAAGGGCATATCATTGAAAACGAAGATTTGGTGAACTTTCCTAATTGGCTGATTCTTCGGTTTCGTATCGGAGAAGGTTCTTGGTTTAGCCTAGATGATGTTAAAATCCTCCGTTTTAAGCAGACTCTAAACCTTAAGGAGGGAGTGTTAGGTAGATCTATCCAATTCATCGATGAACAAGGGCGTCAAACCTCTCTAGAAATTTCACGCTTCGTTTCGATGGACCATCCACATTTAGCAGCCATCAAAATGGTCATCTACCCAGAAAATTGGGAAGGAGAGATGACCATTCAATCGGCATTGAATGGCAGAGTCAAAAATGAGGGTGTCAAACGGTACAACGCTCTAAATAATGTCCATCTTGAACCGATTGAGACTACCGCCTTTGATAATGAGGGAATCTATCTTCAGGTAAAAACAAATCAATCTCATCTCCACATTGCCCTGGCCGCACGCACCTCTATTTTTCAGAATAAAAAGCGGTTACGCTCTATTGACTCCGCATTGTTAGAAGAAAGTGGTTATATCGCTAAATTCTATACTGTTAAAGCTGAAAAAAATCTACCGATAGAGGTCGAAAAAATCGTAGCCCTCTACACATCGAAAGATCACGCTATTTCAGAACCGGGTTTAGAGGCTTATACTTTAATCACTGAAGTCAGCTCTTTTGCAAACTTGCTTAAAAAGCACATTATCGCTTGGAAACACCTTTGGAGGCGTTTTGATATTCAAATTACATTCAAAATGAACAATGGGGATTTTTCCAAATTACTGCGCCTGCAAATTTTTCACATATTGCAAACAACATCAAAGCATTCAATTGAATTAGATGTCGGTGTTCCCCCTCGCGGCTGGCACGGAGAGTCGTATCGAGGACATATCCTTTGGGATGAGCTTTTTGTCTTCTCCACATTGAACCTGCAATTACCTGAGTTGACAAGAGCACTCTTGATGTACCGATATCGCCGTCTTTTTTCTGCTAAAGAGGCGGCACGGAAGCTAAAGCTAAAAGGAGCGATGTATCCGTGGCAAAGTGGAAGTGATGGACGAGAAGAGAGTCAAAACATTCACTTAAACCCCCTCTCTAAGCGATGGGTTCCCGATAATAGCTCTCTTCAAAGACACGTCAATTTAGCCATTGCCTATAATGTGTGGCAACACTTTGAAGCAACAGGTGATCTTGAATTTTTATCCTTCTACGGAGCGGAAATGCTCTTCGAAATCGCTCGTTTTTTTGCCAGTTTAGCCACATATAGCGAAGAGAAAAAACGGTACGAAATATTAGGTGTTATGGGGCCTGATGAGTATCACGATGCTTATCCAAATGCGAGCCAACCCGGCATCAATAATAACGCCTATACGAATGTAATGGCTTCCTGGCTTTTTTCCACTGCCTTGCGTACATACGAGCTATTACCGGAGCATCGCAGACATGAAGTTACAGAAACGGTCCACCTAAACCCCAAGGAATTGCGCAAATGGGAAGAAATCGGCTCTAATCTTTACATCCCCTTTTCAGACAGTGTGATCAGTCAGTTTGAAGGCTATGAAAACCTCAAAGAGCTCGACTGGGAGAAATACAAAAAAAAGTATGGAAATATTGAGCGGCTCGATCGAATCTTGGAAGCAGAAGGTGATAGCGTCAATAATTATAAGGCATCGAAACAGGGCGATGTTTTAATGTTATTCTTTCTCCTATCCGCTGAGCAGTTGGGAACGATTTTTGAACGGCTGGGTTATGAACTAGAACCTGATACGATACAGAAAACGATCGAATATTATTTGGATCGAACCTCAGATGGATCAACCTTAAGCCGGCTCGTCCATTCATGGGTTGTCTCTCGCTCTAACCGTGAAAAATCGTGGAACCTCTTTTCAGAGCTCTTGCACAGCGATTTCAATGATATCCAAGGTGGGACAACTAAAGAGGGCATCCACTTAGGGGCAATGGCAGGGACTGTCGACCTATTACAACGGTGTTATACCGGTATTGAATATAAAGATGATATTCTCCGTTTTAACCCTTGCCTGCCAAAAGAAATTGAAAGGCTGGAAACAGTGATCCGCTATCGTGGACATGCGCTATTGCTAATTTTGACTAAAAAATGCCTGCATATCAAATCTGAGCGCGCCTCGGCTATGCCTATTCAAATTGCCTTCAAAGACGGATTGTATTCTCTTAAGGAACAAGAGGAAAAGGTTTTTGACTTGTTATAATTAGAAAATTAAGCGATCCCAGCTCCCCTACTTCTCTTTGATGCATAGGAAGACACAAGACCAATGTAATCAAGCACCAGCACCTGGGAACTTCCGAATAGCTGCAACACTGTAGCCCCAGGTGGTGTCGCTGTTGTGGCCTATACTGAGACCAGAAAAATTGAAATACCCAACAACGACGATATAACGACTATGGATCTCAGTACGAATAAGAGTAGGGCCAAAAAGACGTGTTCCAGTCTCGACATACTCCATCAACATGCAAATGACAGCCTCAATAGCCTTCGGAACGCAGTAACCTTCATGCTGTCTTATCATTGCTTTTTGATCTTCGTAATCTTTATCTTTACCTTTTGCGCCGTAAGGCCTCCTCCTTTAGGAGGGGGATATAAGGCGCAAATGCCCTTTATGACTCGAAGAGTCATTTAGGGCATTTTCTTTTTAAACAGGAGTCTTTTGATTTTCAATGTATTGCCTGATTATGGTTATAGGAGCGCCTTCGCAAGACCCGGCAAAGTAGCTCGGAGACCAAAGCATATCTTTGAGACAATAGCTCCTAATTTTTTTGTACTTTTTCCTTAACAGTCTCGAAGAAACTCCTTTTAAGCTGTTCACAAGTTTAGACAGGGCGCATTTAGGTGGATACTCCACAAGGAGGTGCACATGATCTTTCTCACCGTCAAATTCTACAAGTCGAGCTTCAAAGTTGTTGCAAATCTCCTCAAAGATCTCTTGAAGCTCAGTAAACATCTTCTTAGAGAAAACGGCTCTTCTGTACTTTGTGACAAAGACCAAATGCGCGTGCAATAAGAAAACACAGTGGCGGCCTGATCTAAAAGTTCTTGATTTTTTCATAGACCAAGGAATACTATCAAATCTTTCATTTTTCAGGAATGATATGTTTTTGCGAGCTTATCGATATCGTTTTTATCCAACAAAAGAGCAAGAGGTCTTGCTTAGCAAGACTTTCGGATGCTGCCGATTTGTTTTTAACCACTTTCTCAAAGCAAAAACAATTTCTTGGAAAGAGTGTGGTGCCTCTCTTTCTTATGCCGGTTGCTGCAAGCTTCTCACAGAGTTAAAACGAGATTTTCCTTGGCTCAAAGAGGTTTCTTCGGTTTGTTTGCAGCAATCTTTACGTCATTTGCTTGCTGCTTTTGAGAATTTTTTTAACAAAAGGGCACGCTATCCCAAATACAAGACTAAGCTTGGGAGACAGGGGGCAAGCTTTATGCAAAATGCCTTTCAATACAAAGAGGGGAAGGTCTACATAGCAAAATTAGGTCCATTGGATGTTCGGTGGAGCCGTCATTTTTCAGGGATACCAAAGTCTGTCACCCTTTCAACAGATACAGCCGGACGTTATTATATTTGCTTTCTAGTAGAAGAGCCCATTGCCCCCTTAGCTTTTGTAAAAAAAGAAATAGGTTTAGATGTTGGCCTCTCTCAAATGCTTACGGATCAGGAAGGCAATACGATTGCCAACCCTCGTTTTTTAGAGAAGAGCTATAAAAGGCAAAGACGTCTTCAAAAAGCGTTAAGTCGTAAAGTAAAGGGGTCGAATAATCGCAAGCAGGCTAAAAAGTTGCTTGCAAGTCTTCATAGAAGAATCAAGGAAAAGCGTCTTGACTTTTTGCATAAAGTCTCCAAAAAGGTGGTAGATGAGAACCAAATTATCGCCGTTGAGACATTAAGTGTAAAAAAGATGCAGAAAAGTCGTTTATCTCGGCAAATAGGAGATGTAGGATGGTCGCTCTTTCACCGTCTTTTAGAGTATAAAAGTTTGTGGTATGGGAGAAGTTTTGTTCGTGTAGATAAGCATTTTCCTAGCAGCAAGCAATGCTCGAATTGCGGCAATGTTTATGATCAGTTAAAGTTAGGAGACCGACATTGGAGATGTACCTACTGTGGAGAAGAGCATAATCGTGATAAGAATGCTGCGCAAAACATTCTTCAAGAGGGATTAAAAAAACTTTCAGTACCGTGGGGCACACGGGATTTAAAGCCTGTGGAGCTTGTGTAAGACCTTTCGTGCAAGGAAGGCAATGGGCTGAGAAGCAGGAACCTGATTCGTAAGGATTAGGAATCTCCTCCGTTTACGGAGGAGAGGATGTCAATTTCAGGTATAGCATCTTTTGTCATCAGCACCCAATAAGAGTGCCCAACAGGCGTGTCACTATGATCTCTCCTAACAAGATTATAATTCAAGCGTGTTGCATGGCCACCATTAAGCGGATGCTGTATCAAAGTATCAAGCAAGTTAAATGTTAGGGGTTGATCATTCACCGTTGCAGGAATAAGCACGAGCTTGTGGGTTTCGTATATTCTTTTTCCTTCCCAAAAAGGGCAAAGACTTGTGAGAATTTGATAAATATCATCCGGAAGAGGCGGCTCTTCTACAACTTCTCCAAAATAGTGTTCCCACTTCTCCTTACCAAAAGCCACTTCCCGAAAAAAGGCATTTTTTGCTAGCTCAGTAGTTGCAGCGCGCCAGGTTCTTGACACCTGGTTACATTTTGCAAGAGGCTCTGCACCTAAATAAGAAAATACCTTTTGGGCAATTTCGCTAGGCAGCTCATAATTCCCGAATTGAACTGGAAGAGAATTGACTGAATCAGATCCAGGTTTTCTTATTGCCATCTCAGATAGAAATAAACTCATAAAGGTACACTCCATTTAATAATTTTAGAGATAAAGTCAAACCCGTTTTTTCTAATAAAGATCAATTGTTCAAAATTTAGCGACAGAGGAAAGGCTGAGGTTTAATGCCCGGGAATTGGCCGATGTAAATGCGCGAACACAATGGAATAGGAGCTGCAGCGCAATGATATGCTCTGGACTTAAGTTAGATTTGATGAGCTGAGGCACTAAAGCAATATTTATGATACTCAAATTCGAAAGGATTGACAGGTTCTCAGCTTTTTGTTAAAATTTTTCTTA
Organism: uncultured Chlamydiales bacterium; assembly: GCA_963748195.1. GTDB lineage: Bacteria > Chlamydiota > Chlamydiia > Chlamydiales > JAAKFR01 > JAJACP01. Next base: position 235,073 of record CAVVHU010000002.1, read on the forward strand.
AAAAATTAAATGAGAAGTGTTTATGGCAGCATCTGTTGGGGGAAGTCTGGTTCCTCCCGTTTTTGAGATTCCTCAGGTCGTTCAACTCGTTTTCAGCAACTTTTCTGTAGTAGAGAAATGCATTGCAAGTGCAGCCTGCAAGACGTTTAGATACGGGCCAATTTGGGAGAGGGAAGTTAACTTTTTTTATGGGGAACAGGAAAGAAGCAGCTGACTGAAAGGAGTGAAGACCTTCCGGGGATGATAGGTAAAAACGTAAGGGCGTTTCTTGATAGCGGTGTACTTAATGCTGCAGAGGAAGGAGATAAAGCTCTTCAAAAGTATGATGATTTCCAGGAGCGGCAGTTCCAAACATTGAATGGGATGCAACTCGGGGAAGATCCATCTGACTTGAGAAGAAGGACTGAAGAGATTATAAGAGCCTCGCAAAACTTTGAAAGAGAACAAATAGAACTTAAGGCCCGCACAATAGGCCAACTTGAAAATGGAATGGAAGCTACAGCAAAACTCTATGTACTGGGTTTGCGCACATCGGCTCAACTTGAACGGTATAAGGCAGTCTTTGATGCCTATACTTATAAAGATACTACCGAAACTTTTATAAGAGCCCATTTTTGGAAGGGTGAAATCGATAAGGGGCTGGATCTCTTAGAGAAAATGGATGTTCGGACCCTTTATCAAAAGGCTAAGATTCTAGCCCCATTTATATTTAATCTTCTTGCAATGAGCAAATTAAAAGAAGCTCTAGCTGCAGTTGCCCGTTTCAACGATCCAAACGATCCTCTCAATTCGTTTAAGATGTGTTCGGATCCTATCATGATGCAGGCAAAGGCAGAAAAACAGTGGGATATTTACGAACGAGGAATGCAACTATTCACAAAAAGAGAATATTTGCTCTCGAAGGTGCACTGTTACGTTGAGGAATTGCTTCGAGAAAATTTGCGTGAAAGGGTATGCATTGTTCTCGAACAACATCGCGATCTCATCGATCATGCAACCAAGGAAGATTGGAGTGCTGTACAGTTTGTCTTTGTTTACGTTGACCTCGGAATGATTGAACGCGCTTGGGAGTTTGCTGAAAGATTCGTCAAAGAAGACCCAAACGTCTATCTTGCTCTTAAGAATGCTTTTGAGTCTGCTAATATGCCGGAAGAAATGGCAAAAGCTGAGGCGTTGATTCCGAAGGCAGAATAGAGCAGAACCAGAGCATGCTTGCTCTTTTTAATGATAAGCACGGTCAGAAATTATGAACCACAAGCCAGAGTTCTATAGCTCACATTATGTAGGGTTTTTCATGGCAGCAACGCCGGATTTAACGATCAAAACTATAGATCTTGATGCATGGAAAGCTCTGGAGTATGTACACCATGGAACGCTTCTTGGATTGTGACAGGAAGAAGACGTTAAGGCCAAGCTATTGTAACTGCACTACAAATTTCCGGAGTTGTGCACACTGAACAGCAATCTGCGAATAATGAAGGATAGAACTGTTCTCTTAGAAAATTAAGCGATCCCAGCTTCCATACTTCTCTTTGATGCGACCGCGGAAAATCGACAAGATGATCACAACGACCGAAGCGATGATTGCATGCCAAGCAATAAATGGTGTAGAGCCCGGGAGCAGCCAAGAACCTACAGCAAACCAAATCGCAATCGCCATATTGATAAATCTCAACGGTCTTGCAACTTCAGCCCAAGCGATAATTGAGAATACAACAATTAATGCTCCACACACATCTGTGTTATGCGCTAAAACCCCTGAAAAACCCATCACGTCATTAAAAAAGAGCAGCCAGCCGCCGATAAGCGCTGTTATCAGTAAGTTCCACTGAACGCGCATCCCCCAAAACATCCCCTTGATGACTTTCCAAGGAGTTTGTCCGAAGTCTGGCGAGCGAGTATCGACCTCATCTTGTTCATACTCAGAACCCATGAAAAATGTGCGCCAGAATGGCTTTTTCTCTTGTTTTATCTGACGTAAATACTGACACACCGCAATCACTTCATCCACAGTTAGAGCGAGCATCACTAACATACAGGCCGCGATCAGAAGGCAAAGGCCGCACCAAGCGCCTACAGCAATTGGCTGAAGCATTACAAGGGTTATGCTCACGAAACCAAGCGGCACAACGAGTATGCCGAAAATCACCACAATCCACGGCATCGTATGCCACCGCCGCACTCCCCCTTTGGCACCCATGATCGCTTCTAAAGAATAAGCCATCGCACCTAAACCCGCATCCGGTACAGGAAAATCACGTGAAATCATCGAGGTGATCACTTTTTCAGTGCCCATTCCGAAGAAGGGGTCCCATACACTATGGATGTAATGGAGCTGAAAAGCCGCCATATAACGCGCGAGAAACCAACCTACAATAGCAAAGAAAATAACGGGAATCCGTTGCGACCAAGAGGATGGGTTATACGTCCACCCTGGCGGAATCTGAGGCCCAATATCGAACTGCTTGGGACGTAAAGGAACCAGAACGCAAAATGCGATTGCAAGCACTCCTATAAGCGTATCGTTGACATAGATAACCGATTCTTTTGCCCAAAATGCAAGAGGGGCAAATTGAAGCCAAATCCCTACAAGACAGCCTCCCCAGATCCATCCGGATAAATTGCGCCTCATCGAGATAAAACCAAAAAGAATCAAAAGAACGCCTGAAATCCAATCGCTATAACGGAGCGGTGATTCGATATAACCAAAACTTTCAGGACTCGTTAAAAGCCATAATCCCAGCACAATTGTGCCAAAACGAGTCCACATCATTTTGTTGTGAAACGTTTGCTTTATCTGCTCCCGTTCTTCTACTTTCATTTCCTCTCCTTTCCGTGTTTCTTCACATATGAGGAAAGCGGAATCTTATGCCGCTTATACCATGCAATAGGATCTTCTTTCATGTTCTCAACAAGTTTAGGGAGCGTTTTACGCAAGGAATGTTTTGGAGCCCACCCCAAAACCTCTTTTGCCTTGTCCATCGTAAACTGATAGTTATCATCTGCAAGATCGACCATCCAAGGCTTGATAAAAGGTTTCGTCATAAATGGAGTATTGTTCTGCACCCAGGCACCTAGTTTGGCTACAGACTTCGGAAGCCAAATCATCGGCCATTTGTCCACTCCGTGTATCAAACGTCCAAATTCAGTTTGAAGTTCGCGATATGTAATCGAATCTTCTTCGCAGCATAAAAGAACGAGCTCTTGTGGAATCTCTTTTCTTTTATGCATCAAAAGGATCAACAGGTCGCTCAAGTCATCAAAATGCGTATAAGGGACTCCGTTTGAAGACTTTCCTGGGAAAACATAGCTCGCAAGCTGTTTCTCATAAATTCTGGCCATGTGTTGTGAGATCGGCACACAATTGCACTCATCGTCATAACACCCTGCTATCCGTACAATCACATAAGGGATATCCCCATGTTCTTCTCGAATCACTTTCTCGGTACGTACTTTTGAAGCTGGATAGTGCCACTTCCCACGAATAGGAGAATCTTCGTTTTGAATCACCCCTCGTTTAGAAGGTTCATGCACGAGCATCGTGCTAGTAAAAATAAACTGCTCAACATCAAATTTTTTCGCCTCGCGCAGCATGCGACGCGTCCCCTCTACTGTAATCGCATCATATAATTCTAAATGCTTCCCTTCAAAACTATAATAAGCCGCTAAGTGTATAATCGATGCAATCCGATTACCATAGGCATGACGAATCCGATTAAAGGCATTTTCTACACTGCGATCTGAAGAAAGGTCGACATAAACAAATTCTAAGGAGGGAACATCAGAAGTTATTCCGACAAAATCCAAGCCAATAGGTTGAAATTCTTCACCTAAACGTTCAATAACGCGGGTTCCGACACGCCCGCTGCTTCCAGTCACAACTACAACTTGCTTTTCGGTTGCCATCTCACCCCTCCCTAAATATTCTTCTTTTGAATTTATTTTAAAACGATTTACTCAAATAAATATACAAGTTTTTTTTATTTTTAATTACTATTATTAACAGGAGGAATAAAACAAACAGTGCGATATTTTGCTTTTGTTATTGGAATTGGATTGTTAATCCTTGGAATTTTAGGTTTTATACCTAATCTAATGGAAGGATTGAAAGCCAATACTTGGTTAAATATATTCTATCTGTTATCTGGAACATTGGGAATTGTTGCAGGATTTTTTTCGCGACTCATTTTACGCTTTTACTTTCAGTTGTTTGGAGTTATTTTCGCGATTTTAGCAATCCTTGGGTTTATTTTCGGAAATCGAGAGATTTTAGATTTTTTAGCCAGCAATAGTCCGAATACATGGTTTCATGTGATCATCGCAATTGTTTGTTTAATTCTCGGATATGGTTCTAGAGACTAAAAATTAAGGTGTAAAAAATGAGTGAACTAAAAGATACCCATAAAGATGAAGCTGCCTTGGAGCGCGATACATTAGCTATCAATACGATCCGAACTCTCTCGATGGATGCTGTACAAGCAGCAAACTCTGGCCACCCTGGGACTCCAATGGCTTTAGCCCCAGTCGCCTACTGCCTATGGCAACGTTTTTTGCGCTTTGACCCTAAAGATTGTATCTGGCCAAATCGAGACCGCTTTGTTTTATCGAATGGGCACGCTTCCATGCTCCTTTACTCCCTTTTACACCTGACACGCGTTATAGCGGTAAGCGACAAGTATGAAACCGTAGGAAAACCTTCTGTTACACTTGAAGATATTAAAAACTTCCGCCAGCTTGAGAGCAAATGCCCCGGCCACCCCGAATATAGATGGACTTCAGGGATTGAAACCACTACAGGCCCGCTTGGGCAAGGGGTTACTAACTCTGTCGGAATGGCAATCGCAAGCCGTTGGATGAGCACGTATTTCAACCGTCCCGGTTTCGATATGATCGACTATAATGTATATGCTATTTGCGGGGATGGCGATATGATGGAAGGCGTGAGCTCTGAAGCGGCCTCTCTTGCAGGCCATCTCAAGCTATCCAATCTGTGCTGGATTTACGACAATAACCATATCACAATCGAAGGAAGCACAGACATTACCTTTACAGAGGATATCGGCTCTCGGTTTATGGGATATGGGTGGAATGTCATCCGCGTGAGCGACGCTAATGACCTACACCTTTTGGAAAGGGCTTTTCAAACCTTCCACAAAACCTTAGACCGCCCTACCTTTATTATCGTTGACAGCCATATTGCCTGGGGATCTCCGCACAAACAAGATACACATGCCGCACATGGAGAACCTCTGGGAGAGGAAGAAATTCGGTTAACAAAGAGAAACTACGGCTGGCCCGAAGATAAAAAGTTTTGGATTCCTGATGAAGTGTATACGACTTTCGAAGACGGCATCGGGAAGCGGGGCCACACGCTTCGCGAAGCGTGGCTTGAACTTTTCGATCGCTACAAACAGCAGTATCCCGAACTCGCAGACCAGCTCTTTAAAATGCAGCACAGACAACTGCCCGAAGGATGGGATCGCGACATAACAGAATTCCCTGCCGACCCGGTTGGCTTAGCTACCCGAGATTCTTCAGGCCAAGTTTTGAATATGGTTGCCAAAAACCTTCCCTGGCTAATTGGAGGTGCAGCAGATTTAGCCCCTTCGACAAAAACGCACCTGAAGTTTGACAATGCAGGAGACTTTGAACCTGAAAACTATAGTGGACGCAATTTCCATTTCGGCATTCGCGAGCATGCTATGGGATCCATCCTAAATGGCCTCTCTCTTTCGAAAGTGCGTCCCTTCGGTTCGGGATTTCTGATATTTAGCGACTATTGTCGTCCTTCGATCCGCCTAAGCGCGCTAATGGAAATCCCCGTAATTTATATATTTACACATGACTCAATCGGAGTGGGAGAAGACGGACCCACACACCAACCGGTCGAACAACTCCCCTCACTACGTGCGATTCCCGGGCTCAATACGATCCGTCCATGTGACGCCAATGAAGTTGTCGAAGCGTGGCGTCATATTGCAGAGCAAAGGCACGAGCCTGTTGTTCTTATTCTCACAAGGCAAAAAGTGCCTACTCTCGATCGCTCAAAATACGCCTCGGCAAAAGGACTTCATAAAGGAGCTTATGTCTTAGCTGACTGCGAGGGCAAACCGGAACTGCTCTTGCTCGGAACAGGTAGCGAAATCTCTCTTTGCCTCGATGCGTACGAAGAGCTTTCAAAAGAAGGGGTCAAATGTCGAGTAGTCAGCATGCCTTCCTGGGAAATTTTTGAAAAACAAGATGAAGAGTATAGAAATTCTGTGATTCCACCTGATGTAAAAGCGCGCGTTTCTGTAGAACAAGCCTCAACTTTTGGGTGGGAACGGTATGTCGGATCTGAAGGCATTGCTATTGGAATGAAAACATTCGGCGCCTCTGCACCGTTAAAAGAACTTTTGAAAAAATACGGGTTTACCCCTGAGCATATCGTAAAAAAGGCAAAAGAGCTCTTGCAAGTCATTAACAAATAGAACATAATGTTCTTTTTTCGTTAACCAACCCGGATCGCGTGTATTTATGAAAAAGTATTTAAGCCTCCTTTTTTTGCTCTCTTCATCTCTTTTCGCATATCCGGCATGCTCCAAAGACGTTGAGCATGCGGTCCATTCGATCTATCACTTTCCTGAAGGGAAAGCTCTTCTAGAAAAAGTTGAAAGTGAAGGACCTCTTCAGATCTACAGAGCCCCTTTTAATAGCAACAGCCCTGCAATGTGGGTTCCGGCAGACCGTGCGATCGTACTCAACACAAACAGCGCCCACTCTTATGGCGAAATGATACGCTCTATCTTCTTTGAGTTGCATAATGCGCTTACAAATAGTCAGTTCATTCATATCGATACTCTTGCACAACAACACCGCATTTCAAAAGCTGACTATGTTGAAACCGTTGAACGTTTAGAGCATCAGAATGCATATAACACTGCTTCAGCGATCGCAAGAGCGATTGAACACGGTTACTTTCCACACGATGCGTGGTGGCCTATTCCGGCTGATTTTGATACACATTTCCGTGTGCAAAAACAATCAGGGCATTCTGCAAAAATAGCTGCGACTTATGATGCTCTCAGCTATAACTCTTACTATGGGTCAAGTCAGTAAAGAGAAGCAGAGCGATCTTGAAAACAGGATGAAAAGTCTTGGAATTGAACAGGACGATCTTGTTGAAAAATTTGTACTCGGAAGTGGCCCGGGAGGGCAAAAAATCAACAAAACCGCCTCAGCGGTTTATCTCAAGCACCTTCCAAGCGGAATTGAAGTGAAGTGCAGCAAAGAGCGTTCTAGAGAGCTTAATCGCTTTCTAGCACGCCGACAACTTTGCGAACTTCTTGAAAAACAATACCTTGGAACAAAAACTCCTCAAGAGATAAAAGCTGCTAAACTCAAGAAGCAGAAAAACCGAAGGAAGCGACGCAGAGAGTCTCAACCACCTGAGAACTAATTTTTTACTTTTATTTCTAAAAAAAATAGATAATTAGCTATAATCATAAAGGGAAGGGGATTTTTATGCGTCATATTAAGTCGTTGGTTGTTTTTACTTTTGTAGTGCTATTTGTCTCTGCAGGCTCGATTTATTTACTAAATGCGAAAGAGTTGCCTCCTGCAATCACAATAAATGTTGAGGGACAGCCGACGATTGGTTATCCAAACGCAAAAGTGCATGTCGTCGTTTTTGAAGAGCCTAAATGTTCGAATTGCGCTCTCTATACAGAGCAGATCTTTCCAGCAATAAAGAAAGAATTTATCGATACCAATAAAATCAAATACACAGTTGTTCCTGTTTCATTTCTACCCGGCTCAATGCCGGCTGCTGTGGCGCTTCTCTGTGTCTATTATGAAAATCCTGATTACCCTAATCCGGAGATGTTTTTTAAATATTTTGACTACATGTATGCACACCAACCTGACGAACACAGTGATTGGGCAACACCGGATAAGCTAATCGATTTTGCAGAACACACATCCCCTGCTATCAAAACGGATAAGCTAAAAAAATGTACGTCGATGGAGACTTACCGGATCCAAATCCAAAAAAACACAGCATATGGCGCTGAGATTATGGGTGGCCAAATCTCAACACCCACTGTTTATGTAAATGGAATCGAAGTGAAAGAATTGACTGAGGATAATGTCAAAAAACTCATCAAGGAGGTACTAGCATCGGAGGGCGTGCATTAAATGGCTCGGAATCTTGAACTCTATTTAGCTTGGCTTCTTTCTGCGATAGCAACTTTAGTGAGTTTGTATTTCAGTGAAATCTTGCATAAAGAACCGTGCCACCTCTGCTGGTATCAACGGGTATGTCTTTTTCCACTTATATTCATCCTAGGCATCGCAGCGTATAAAAGTTTTTTTGACATCACACGTTATGTATTACCGCTGATTGTTCTTGGATTTTCTTTTGCCATTTACCAGGTTGCGATCCAAGAAATTCCTGGATGGAATCCTATCGATATGTGCGGCGCAGGGCCAAGCTGTTCGGAAAAGTATGATATTGGGCTTGGGTTCATCTCCATCCCCATGCTCTCAGCCAGCGGTTTTTTTGTTATAGGAGTTCTTTTACTCCTCAGCTGGAAAAAATATAAAATTAGACTCAAAAACCGAAAAGAAGCTTCGGAATAGGATGTCCTCATGAAAGCAATCGTTTTAAAACCCGGAACAACAGACGTGAAACTATCGGACCGTCCCGATCCTGAAATTCATTTTCCCGACGAAGTGAAGCTCCGAGTTTTAGAAGTTGGCGTTTGCGGAACCGATCGCGATGAGACGAGCGGCGGACGCTCGTCTGCACCTGAAGGGAGTAATGAGCTTATCATCGGACATGAGATGATGGGACAAGTTGTCGAAGTTGGCCCTAGTGTTAAAAATGTAAAACCTGGGGATTTTGCGATCTTCACAGTAAGAAGAGGCTGTAACGAATGCCCCTCCTGCCTAATGGATTTTCCGGACATGTGTTACACCGGCAACTATACCGAACGCGGCATTAAGGGAAGAGATGGCTATCAAGCCGAATATGTCGTCGATCGTGAAAAATTCATTGTCAAAGTGCCGGATTGCATTAAACATTTTGCAGTTTTGTGCGAGCCGACCTCAGTCGTTGAAAAAGCGATTGATGAAATGACCCGCATCCAAAGAGCGCGGCTCCCCGATTGGGCTAATACCCTCAATCTACAAGGGAAGCGGGCGCTTGTCGCCGGCCTTGGGCCGATCGGCCTTCTTGCCGCGATTGTTTTGATCTTATCTGAGGCTGAAGTGATCGGATATGACATCGTAGATCCTAAGAGCTACCGGCCCAATCTTTTAAACAAGCTTGGAGGCACCTATATCGATGGCAAGACAATGAAGCCTGGAGATATCCCCGAGCATTTCGGCCGGATCGACCTAATCGTAGAGGCTGCCGGTGTTGCGCAGCTTGACTACTCTTTGCTCGAAGCGCTTGGAACCAATGGCGCCTATGTCATGACAGGCGTTCCTGAGAAAAAAGAGCCATTCGAGATCCCTGGCGGCCCGATTATGAAACAGATCGTGATGAAAAATCAAGTTGTCATAGGAAGCGTCAATGCTTCCAAACGGCACTGGGAGCAGGCCATTGCCGATTTAGAGAAGGCCTACCACAAATGGGGAGACACCGTCGAGCAACTCATCACTAAGAGAGTCCCTGCCGAGCAATTCAAAGATGCGCTTAACAAACACGAGGTAAATGACATTAAAAATGTCGTGACCTGGGGTTAAATTTTTGCTAAACTGACTCTGTTTTTCTCTTAAAAGAGGTAGTTTAGATGAAACTTTTAGGCCTACTGGCTCTTGTAACCCTTCTAACCATCCCGGCATTTGCAATGAAACAATCCGACACACCAAAAACCGTTATTATTATGTTAGGCGCTCCTGGCGCAGGAAAAGGGACACAGGCTGTCCGTCTCAGCGAAGAACTCTGCATCCCGCAAATCTCCACCGGCGACCTTTTCAGAGAAAACCTACGTAACAACACTCCTATAGGACAAAAAGCCAAAGAATATATGGACAAAGGACAACTCGTCCCCGACGAAGTTGTGCTCGATATGCTCTTTGAGCGTCTAAAAGCTCCTGACACCCAAAAAGGGTATATCTTAGATGGCTTTCCTCGCACGATCCCACAGGCTGAGGCTCTCGACAAACGCCTCGCCGAGACCCATTCAAAAGTGATTGTGATCAGTTTAGAAGTGCCGGACGAGGTGATTGTAGACCGTTTAACTTCCCGCCTCGTCTGCGAAAGCTGCGGCGCCCCCTATCATAAAACCGCATGTCCTCCAAAACAAGAAGGGATATGCGATCGATGTGGAGGCAAACTCATTCAACGCGAAGACGATACAGAAGCTGTAATTCTCGACCGCCTAAAGGTTTTCCATAAACAGACAGAACCTGTTAAGACCCATTATCAGAAGAAAGGGTCGCTCATCCTGATTGACGGTGCGGTTTCTAAAGAGGCGACAAACGCCCAAATCGATGAAAAGCTAAAAAAGGCGCTCTGTTAAATGGCAGAGGTGCGCCTCGGTTCACCTCCTCCTTTTCCCGAGCTTGCTGAACGCATTGGCAATATGGAATGCATCATTGGCTCGTTCGAAGAAAAAGAAGCTTGAATCACCGTCTCGCATGCCTTTTATGTAGGTAAAACTTCAGCACAGCGCCGGCAATCACGAATACTGCACCGATAATCGTCATGATATCGATCACCTTCTTCCATATCAGCCAATCTATAATAATCGCATACACTACAGTTGTATAAAGAAAAGAAGAGATAAGCGCGGGCGGCCCGTGCTTAAGCGCTACCGAGATAAAATAGAGATAGCCTAATCCGAAAACGCCAATTACAAAAAAGTTTAAGTAATCATATGCAGTCAGACCTAGCCAGTTTTTCTCAGGTTGAAAAAGGGTCACAATCAATGCAAAAAATGCCGTAAATAGAAAATAATAAAAATTGATCCGTCCGCTTGACTCTGTAGATGAAAGCTGGTGGATCGTCACTTGGCCGATCGCCGCGATGATTCCAGAAAACAAACCCGCTATGCTAGCAAGATGAAAAAGGTTCTGACTCGGTTTAATCACTAAAATGACCCCAACAAATCCAAGGCCAATGCCGATCCAGTTAAGAGCCGGAATTTTATCTCTTTTCCAGATATAGGCAATAATCGGAACAAAAAGAGGAATCGTAAAGTAGAGAAGAGTGGCATCTGTAAGCGTGAGCTTACTTGCACAGTAAAAAAAGAGGAAAATACTGAAAAACCCTGTGCACGCACGAAAAATGATCATTCCGATGCGATGCGTTTTGAGCTTACTGAAAAAAGCCAATTTCGGCTCATAGAAATAGGTCATAATAGGAACTAAAAAGAAAAGCGCCCAAAGAGAGCGCCAAAAAATAATACTCGGAATGGTTTCTGCACCCTCAGTCCCAAATTTAACAAAGGCAACCATCAGTGTATTGCAAAGAGCAGCCAAAAGTACTGCAAAAATGGCTAACAGAAATTCTTTTTCTTTTTTGTGCGCACTCATGTGACGTTCTACCTTAAAAAATTCTCCTGTTTCATATGAAAATCTTAGCACTTCCCCGCAAACTTAATACTCGATCCACACCCTGCAAGTTCGACCCTTTTGACATAAGGATATTCTCTCGTAATAACTGTCACTTGGCTGTCACGGCACAGTAGGTACAAATGAAAATAAGCATTATGATGAAAGCGATCAGACATCGGTGTGACCCCATTAAGGTCATCATCAGGGAGCAGATTCCCCATCGATAACCAGTTTACACCCCTTTCTACTGCATTAATATCAATCAGCAGTTGGAATTTCTCCTCAGCTCCTTTCAAAACAACACACTCACGATCGTCAGCAGTATAGAGTTTGGTAAGGGGGGCGCTCAACATTTGGACAGGAAAATCGGCATATGGATCTCTGCTATGCCATTCTAGCTTTTTCTCGAGCTTTGGTAAATTAACCCATACATCTTTACCACCAACCAGAACCTCTATCAGATTTTTTGCCTTTGTCTTATTTGCCCTCGCCATTCTTATTATATTGCTACTCCTAAGAGGATACATCCAACGATGATTCCCACATGCAAATTTAACATCGGCTTTGATGGAGATAGAGCTAATCGCATCTTCAATCGTTTCGATCCAAGGGTTAGAACTAAACGGAGCTTGCGACTCTGAAGCCTGAATCGCAAGCTCTCGAAGGACTAAATCCCTCATTTCCTTATTTTCTTTATCAAATAGGATACGTTCAATTTCTTCTGCGAAATCATTTCCATAGTCGTGGCTCTCACACAATTCTTTAAGCCCTTCGATTAATGGGGCTTGTTCTTGTGAGTTAGAGTGTTGTCTATCAGTTTCCTTTAGTCGTTCGTTTGCTACGCAAGAGATGACCGCTTCGAAGGGTGCAGAACTCCAGCCAACAGGCAATTCTTTGCCATAGCAGCGAGCCCATTCGGCTGCGCTCACGCGGTCAACAAGAACATTGTCATTGTCAATTGAGACGAGCTGACCCAATGCCCTTTCAGCAGCTTGCCTAGTCTTCGAATAGTAGCATCGGATCATCGGAGTCATTCGATTATCTAGAAGCAAAAAAAGTGGTGTGCTTAATTCCTCACTCGATAACGTGATGGTATAGCTTGACGCCGTCGCTGCAACAACCTTAAAATAAGTCATTATATATCCCTTTCAGGCTCTTCCTGAAGTAAAGACATCTTGTGGCGCAAGCAACTGATTTGTCAAGGAATTTTAGCCTACTTTTTAGACATAATATAAATAAATTTGAGATCGCCATAGATCATCTACTATCAGAACTTTATCAGGTTTCCATCCCGGTATCGCAAAGGTGTTGGTGATCACAAAAGCCCCCGGCTTAAGCTCCTTTTCAAACTTCTCTTTTAGCCGCTCCATCGCTTTAGGATAGAGATAACATACAATTCCGTCTGCATCTCTTAAAGAGGTATTGAAAAAATTTTTACGAGCAATTTTGAGATTTGGATAATACATTATTTTCTGTACTGCTTCTGAGAAAAACCAAGGCAAAGGAGATCCTTCAAGGGCTAAAACCTCCATTTTTGGAAAATGCCTAGCTAAAGGAAAAGCCAGATGTCCCCACCCCGATCCAAGCTCATAAATTTTTCCTTGAGATGTAGGGAGTAAAGAAAAAATTACTTTCTTTGCTTTGTGCGAGCTAGGCATTGGTGAAATTCCATAGTGTAAAGAAAATCCCACAATTGCTATACTTATCGTCACAAATACAATCAAACCTATTATTATGCCCATTTTAATCGCCATCCTAATTAATACAATTGCTGTCCTGGTAACAGGTTATATTCTTCCAGGCATTCATATTGAAAACTTTTGGACTGCACTTGTCGTTGCAGTTGTCTTAGGGATAGTCAATGCGATTTTACGCCCTATCATCTTCATCCTAACACTTCCGATCAATATTCTCACCCTTGGCCTTTTCTCATTTGTCATCATGGGCCTGCTTGTCTATCTTGTTAGCGCTATTGTACCTGGATTTATCGTAAACAATTTCGGTTGGGCTATCCTGTTTGCCCTGATTGTCTCTTTTATTAACTGGTTCCTTTGGTCCCTAGCCCCCCGTGTTCGATGAATTTATTAGATGTTTTAAGATTAGACTTTCCCGATTGCTCACGTCGCACCCTGCAAAACTGGATTAAATGGGGACGTGTCACAATCGATGATGTTGTCACCACACAAGCCAACGCGCCTGTCTCACAAGATCAAAAGGTTACGGTAGGCAAAAAAGAGCGCTCCTGTGAGAATATCCCGATTCTTTATGAAGACCGCTACCTTATCATCATCGATAAGCCAGCAGGCCTTTTAAGCGTCCCAGCAGAAAATAGCTCCCCAAACGCTTTAGAAATGCTACGTCCCCACTATGGTGTTCAGGCGGTACATCGAATCGATCAAGACACTTCAGGAACCCTTCTTTTTGCACGAGGCGCTCTCTCTCAAGAGAAATTCGATAAGATGTTTGAAGAACATGCCCTAGAAAGGGAATATCTCGCAATTGTAGAGGGAAATATCCCTCAACAATCGGGCACGTGGGAGAGCTACCTTCGGGAAAAAGAGAATTACGATGTTGAAGTGACCACTCCGGATCAGGGGAAACGGGCAGTCACACACTTTGAAGTGCTGCGCCGTTCTAAAAAGTATACCTATTTACTTTTACGTCTTGAGACAGGACGGAAACACCAGATTCGTGTGCATTGTATGGAAGCGGGTTATCCTATTGTGGGAGATAAGCGTTACGGTTCACTTATCAAACACCGCCTCTGCCTGCACGCGCATAAAATCGCCTTTACACACCCCTTTACAGGCAAAAAAATCTCCGTGACCGCTCCTGTTCCCTTCAAAAAATTCGGATCATTTTAAAGAACCGACCAGCGAACAAATCCTTCAGATTCAAGCCCGGAGTCACCCATTTTGTGCTCTACTTTAGCAAACGTTCTTAACGTTACTTCCGGTACCTCACTAGTCATTTCATAACACTCATAAGTATCGAAATAGTTAAACACGATTTTCTCTGGGTTGCTCAAATCGAGTTCATAAGAGCAGGTGTATTTATTTACTTCCCTTGTCTCTTTATTTTTTAGTCGGATTAATTCAGGAAGCCTTTCAATTCCAAGTATAAAACAATGAACCTCTCCGCCAATTCCTTGGTGAAAAGAAGAGAGAACTTTCAAAGCTTTTTGCTCATCACCCGCGATCGTTGGATGCGCCAAAATGAGTGGTTTTAAGTCATCATAGCTTTTTATAGCTGCTCTTTTTCCTTCTTGAATCACACGATGCTTTATTCCCCCCGCAGTGGCTTTGAGATCTCGATCAACCTGTTGTTGGATCTTGTCCTCTAAAAACGATCCCTCTGTTTTATAGCCTCCTTCTAAGTCTTCGATATTGAGGCTTTCCCATTGTTTCAAGTCTATTCCTGAGAATTTCTTAAGGATACCGATGACCTGATCGAGCACACCATCCTCTCCGTTATCGTCTGATAAAGAAGGAATGACGGCTGCAATCTGTTGTCGAATGCCTTCCGTGATGTTAGGCATCCCTTTCTGCCCTCTTACACGCGGCGTGTGTAGAGTATCGATCTTCCACCCCGCCTCTCCAAAAGTATATTCAGAGAGCCTCTCTCTTGCGTCGGGAGATAGCTGTTTGAGCAACTGCTCCACTTTCATACCGGGGATAATTCTTCTTGGGATCGCTTCTTTCTTCTTCACAAGGATTGGAGGGCCGATCAAATTGAAAAGCGCCTCCTCTAATCTTTTTCGATCCCCTTCCTGACGGAGCATATAATGTAAAAGACGGTCTTCTACAAATGCCTGATTCCCACCCCTATCTAAAAAGTCTTTACAAGGTGTCTTATAAACCGATAAGTCATAGCCCCTAACTCCATTCAAGCGCACTTTGAGATCCATCTTTTGAAAGGCATAAAACAACAAAATAAAGCTCTGCCAATTAGTCAAAAACTGCTCTTTTTGCTCTTCTAATTTTTGGACAGTCTTATCCGCTTTCAAGGTCGCATCAACAACAGCGCCAATCACAGAGTGAAGAAGAGCTGCAAGAATGCGCTTGTCTTCAAAATTTGTGTCTAGGGATCTTTCTTGCTCGATCATTTCAGCAGGGATCCATTTTGCAAGCATATCCAAGTTAGTGATTTGATCTTTCATTCTTTCCAAAACAGATTCACAAATCCAGCCATCTTGTAAAATCTTTTCAAGCACCAATTCTTTATAATCGAGATCAACCGGTTCCTCTTCCTTCTGTAGCGCGTTTAAATTGAGGTTCTTTAATTGATCCTCGATCCGCCTTGCTTGTGTTTCAAACTCTCGGTCTAATCTTTCATCTAAATCGATTAAAGAGCGGTTAGCGTTTAAATCGACGACACTCTCTTCGTTCGAAAAGAATATTTCCTGCACATCATCCATTAACTTTCTAAATGCGTCCCGATAGGCATGATCTGAGCGTAAGCATAAAGGGAGCGAAGCTCGTGTATTAGGAGATGCAGGATCATTATCAAAAAACTCCCTTTCGAGACTACTCTTTAGATCAGAGAAAGTTGTCAACGGGCGATACTTTCCTCTATGCTGGAACAAATCCCCTTCAACAGGTTGAGTCAGTACATGAATATTGGGATGTGTTTCCTGAAGTGCTTCTATTCTTAACACTCGAGATCTTTCATCTTCAATGATATCAGGAGTCCTTCTCTGATAGACGCAAAAAAGTTCACTTTGCTTGCGCTCTTCTAGCGCCCGGAGGTATTCTTTATAATCTACAGTGACCTCTTCTCCCCCATTGATTTCTAGTGCAAATTTTGGAGAAAAGCGATTCCAAAGCCTTACAAATGGACCCACCGCTTTTCTAGCCCCAATCCCGATTGAATAGTAATCATCTCCAAGGGCTGTCGGAGTGCCATGTCGTACATATGTGATTTTGTGTTCTATGCCATCACGATCTTTGTAAGTCTGGATATGGCGCACATTCGGTGTGTTTTTACTTCCGCAAAAGTCCTCAACCCCCATAGCGCCGCATAATTTTTGGTACTCTAAAGCCAGTCTAGACTTTTTATTTAATGGAGATTCTTTGACCATAGCATTGACTCTCAAAACATCTTCATCAAATGCTTCTGGTCTTAAGTCTAAAGGCATCTTATCATGTTCTACAGAGAGGCGGACAATATCTTTTAAATAATGATAGAGATGAGTATCGCTCCATCGGATAAGGCAAAAAGTTCGGATAAATTCGCGAATCGCTTTGTGATTGGGAGAAAGGTCCTGCAGGTCGCTGCTTGTGATCCTTTGATACTCATTTGAGTTAATCACAGCGCGCAATTCCCTGATTAAACATTGATAAGAGATGCGAACACCTCCATTCCGATCAGGGTATCGCAGGTAAGACAACATGCGTCGAAGGTGTAGGAGCATTTGATCGTCCTCTGCACCCGTTGTCAAGTCTTGAATCGCATCGAGATCGCATTCTAATTGTATATTTTGAAGATATTGGTCTAAGACAACTCGATACTTATGTTCTGCAATCTGATTGTAATCAAAAACTTCCCATGACTGCTTTGTGCGGCTGCTCTTTTCAGCAGGAATAGCGCTGGAGCTTAACGCAGATTGCGATAAAACTTCCTCGAGCTCCTCTGCTCGCTCCTGCTGATAGCGATGAAGGCGAGCCACTTCACTTTCCAATGACGATTTTGCATCTTGCAGCCTACTAATCTGCTCATCAATTGTTTCAGTATTTTGATCCGATCTTGAGGGAATAGTTGTGCTTCAAGCGCTCTTTTTTCCCGTTCAATTTCATCTATTCTACCCTTAAGCCTTTCTACTTGCGTGCCTAAAGAGCGCCTCTCCTCTTCAAATTGTTGCCGGATTGCTTCATGTCGCTCTAAAATGCCTGTATTCTCAGCTTCAAGCTGTCGCACTCTACCTAAAAGGCGTCCGGCTTCGGACCTTGATTCCTCGAGACGCTCTTCAGCTGCAGCCTTCTCAGATTCAATGTGCTGTACTCTACCTAAAAGGCGTCCAGCTTCTGAGGTTGCAGCTTCAAGTTGCTGCCTTAAGTCTCGATTCTGCTCTTCAAACTCTCTTACCCTATCTGAAAGACGCTCTACTTCGGACCTTGATTCCTCGAGTTGCTGCCTGGCTGCGGCATTCTCTGTTTCAACCTCATGCACCCTATCTGAAAGTCGATCTACTTCGGATCTCGATGCTCTGAGTTGTTGTCCGGTTTCCGCATTTCTCTCTTCGAGTGCTGCATTATCCGCTTCAATCTGCCGCACTCTTCCAGAAAGGTGTTCAATTTCAGAACTCGATGCTCTGAGTTGTTGCCTAGCTTCTGAATCACTCCCCTCACGCAACCTGTTCGCTGCTTCCAAAGCATCTAGTTGCTCTCTGAGCTCTCGAAGATCGCGGCTATGGCTGTCCTTGAGTTGATAAATATGAGTTTTGACTGATCCTAAGATTCCCCATGGGGTAAAAAGCGCACCTATCCCAGACCCTCCAACAACCAGCATGATTGCATAAACTTGTTTGACCTGGCTAAGCGCACCTATCGACCACAAACCAGCTTGGGTGCCATATGCTGCCACTCCCACTCCTGCTGCCCCGATTCCAATGATTCCAAGAAAAATTAGTACATAAAAAATGGGCTTACCTCCACAAACAAACTTCCGCTCACCAAATAGATGAGGCTGTTCAGGAGAAAGTGGAGAAGACCCATGACTAGCTGATGTTATGCTCATACTTACCTTAAAATTGGAAAATCATCTAATTATCCTATCACTTTTAATATTAAATTACTAGAGGAGCGAAACTATTAATTGAGAACAAAAAATCAGAGAGGTGGGACCAAGTTAAAAAAAACATTATCAATACAAATATTTTAAATTGAGCTGATTTAGAGATCTGTTTGCGTGACTTTGGACCCAAACTAGGCTTTGCCCCTACATTGACCTTGCCCCGCGATTAGATCCACCAGGATCTGGAGGTTACGCGATTATGATCTTGCCCCCCCATTTCTTCATGGGCCGTTTTTACGGGGCAAGGTCACTCGTTCAAAGGATTTCATATAGAGCGTATAACTCGTGTTGGGCACAAAGCCCTCAGCTTCGAGACACGCTACCATATCCTTTTGATGCTCTGTTACATGGTAGCTCTCACCCTCTTGTAAAAAGTCTTCTGCGCATGGTTTGCGGGCGGTGAAGAAGGTGAGTTGAGCTTCAACCGCGGACATGAAAAAGAGGAGAAGCAAGGGGCAAAATATGAAAAACTTGGATTTTGAGAACATACGAACCTTCTTGTTAAATGAATATAAAGGCGTTGCATGCGTTAAACTAGTGATTGTCAATTGGAAATGGTTTTTTTTATGCTCGTCTTAAGATGCATAAAAACCCTCCCATCTGTGGGATAGTGTGTACACCTCTTCCGTGTAGGGTGTAAAGTTTTTCACAAAAAGATGCTATTTTTGTGAAAAACTTATGGTGTCAAAATGCGACAAAGCGTCGTGTCAAAGGTTAAAAATAGGATCATGGAGCACGGCCCGGGTTGGTGCTTTACTTCGATACACTTCTCAGATCTGGGCAGTGATACCTCTATCCGTAAAGCGCTCTCAACCCTCCAAAAACAGGGAGTGATAAGACGTCTCATTCAGGGAGTCTATGATTATCCACAGACACATACTGTGTTGGGGTTAGTCCCCCCTAATTTAGACGAGGTTGCAAAAGCAATTGCTGAAAAAAATGGGGTGCAAATCCAGCCATCCGGCGCGCATGCAGCAAATTTAGTAGGCCTTTCGGAACAGGTTCCAGGCCGAATCACCTTCTTGACAGAGGGCCCTTCGAGAAAGATCAAAATAGGTAATCAGGAAATCGTTTTTAAAAAGACTACTAAAAAAATTATGTCGTCTTCTGGAACTAGAGAAGGTCTGCTCATTCAAGCTCTCAAAAATTTGGGGAAAGAGCACATTCATGGTGAAGTCCGGTCTAAAGTCGCCAAATTTCTCAAACAATCCACCGAAGATGGAATCAGAAAAAATATGCGGTTTGCGCCTGCATGGATCCGATCTCTGGTTTTTGAAATTATGGAGTTCAAACAATGCACAACCTCTCTTCAGAAATACGAACATTAAAATAGATCCCATCAGCCCAAATATAAATATAATTCTTTGAGGAAAGATCCCTTTTATTCCAAGCTAAGTATTCCTCCTCCTAGGTCTGTTTTAGCCTTACTATATTAGTGGCTGAAAGCCCCTGTGCATTTTCTCGCGGAATTGCCTCCATAGAAAGCGGGGATCAATGCCTCCAGACCACCCTTCTCATGTATCGAGGCAGAATTGCACTTGTGAAGGGTATCCCTCTAAGACGTGGTTGTTAAATTCTCACTGCTCCAAGACCTGTTTGAAATTGCCTCTGAGGAAGGGAGCCGTTTCTCTTCACTGTTCTCCTGCCTCTTTCATCTTTATGATCCTTACGGAGTTCTAGTTGCTCCTGCACTTCAATCTCAATTGCTTGTTGAAGCAATTTCCTTGATCCCTCACGTAAAATTTGTAAAATCTGAAAAAATGTCATGCTTCTCCATGAGCGTATTCCTTTTTGTTGAAGATTTTTTTAGTCATTAATCTTCGAGAATACACTCACTTTTTTTATCTGCCTAGACACAACTTTCGGTCATAAGCTTCTATCGCTTAATGTATTTTCCAACCAAAAACATCGCAATACCTTACAAGATTTGATTGAGACCTTGAAGCTCAATCAAGAGAAAATAATGCAGGTATCAGATGGGAGAGCTTTTTTCAAACTGACTTCTTTTGAAGCTAAGAGAAGCTCCCCTTTTACTTTTTTTGAACGGAAATGAAATTTCTCGCTCTTCCTTCCCTAAGTGAATGAATACTCCAATCCATTTTTTTTCGTGGGTTGGATATTCCCAAGCAAGCCACTCCTCTTCCACAGAATGATAGACATGCAGATCTCTCCTCCGACACTTCGCGGGATGCTCCTTATGAAGTGCAATCAGCTGCTTATAAAACGCAAACAAATCCTCATCCATCTTCCAGGTGAGTGTTGAATTATCAAACGACTCCTTTCCTGGAAATGGCATTTCTTCACGATGAAACTCCCGTTTGCGCCCCTCGTAAATCGAGCGCATCAGACGTTCGTTTTCATAATCCACAAAGTACTCAAAAGGAGCCTTTTCTCCATACTCCTCTCCCATAAAGAGAAGAGGAATCCCTGGTGTCATTAGCGTCAAACAAGCCGCTATTTTGAGCCGATCTTGTGCGAGCAGTGTGGAAAGGCGATCCCCCATTGGACGATTGCCAATCTGGTCATGATTTTGTAAAAAAACGATGAATTTTTCGAAAGGGAGATCGGCTGAACTGTTGCCGTGCCGCCTCTTGCGATAGGCCGAATACTTTCCATCATAGACAAACCCTGATGAAAGCGATTTTGCTAGGTCTTCTATTCCATTAAAATCGCTGTAATAAGTGCTTTGCTCCCCCGTAAGTGCGACATGTGCTGCATGGTGATAATCATCGTTCCAAAGCGCACAGATTTCACTTCCTCCCTCATGGATTGAATGCACAACACGCGCATCATTTCGGTCAGATTCTGCAATCACATGCACTTTCCGATCTAAATTTTTCTCCACCTCTTTAACGGCTGCCACTAATTCTGAAAGCATAGGAGAAGCGCTAAAATCATAGATGCCGTGAATCGCATCTAAACGGAGCATATCGATATGGTACTCAACGATCCAATAGAGGGCATTTTTGATGACGTATTCTCGCACGGCATCGCTATAGGGACCATCATAGTTGAGCGCTTTGCCCCATGGTGTATGGTAGGTCTCGCTTAAATAGGGCCCAAACTGCTGCAAATAGTTCCCCTCTGGGCCAAAATGATTGTACACAACATCCAAGCATACGGCTAAATCAGCCCGGTGACAGGCGTCGACAAACCTTTTAAGCCCCTCGCTCCCCCCATAACCGCTAAAAGGAGCATAGAGAGAAGCGCCATCGTATCCCCAGTTAAACCGGCCCGGAAACTCGGCAAGCGGCATCAACTCTATGCAATTTATCCCAAGATCTTTGAAGTAACCAAGCTGATCTATAAGCGCATCAAAGGTACCTTGCGCCGTATACACCCCTACATGAAGTTCATAGATAATCGCATCAGTTAAATCAAGCCCCTTCCAATCACGATCTTGCCATCGAAAAGCATAAGGATCGACTACCTCTGTCGATCCGTGCAGCCCTTTTGGAAGGGAACGCGAAACAGGATCCGCACGAAGCAAACCGTTTTCCATCATGTAAAAATAGCGCATCCCAGGTTCAATCGCATCGCAGTCCAGGGTAAAAAAACCGCCTGCATCTCGATCCATCTGGTTGAGTCCTCTGTCTTCGATTTGAAGAAAAAGCGTAGAGTGATGGGGAGCCCACACTTTAAAATGTGTTGTCCCTTCTGAATGGTAATTCGCCCCGAGATCGAGTTCCCAAGAAGCTTTTTTCCGTTTAGCTGCTGATTTCACCATAGAGATAACTAACCGGTAGCTGTTCTAATAATTTCCCAACGGGCACAAAAGGTGCATGAGGCTCTATTTTAGCGCCGGAAAAGAGTTCTGTCCAGCTAAACTGCTCCCACCCTTTTGGAAATTGGACCTCTATATCTCCCCAGCCGAGCGAAAGCGACGAAAAAAAACGACCCGCTAATACAATGAGAGCTCGCTTATCATAAATGCGAACAAATGCGATCAAATGCTCTTTCTGACGTCCCTTTACTTTTAAAGGGAGATATTCCCCTTTTAGGAATAAGTCCCGATGCTCCTTGCGAAAGTTAAGGGCTTTCCAATGGAGATAGATTTTTAAATGACTCAAATCGCCGGAAGAAAATAACTTGTGAGGATCAGCCTCTTTAACCTCATCCAATTCCTTACGACGCAACTCAAAATCGACAGGCCTACGGTTATCAGGATCGACAAGGGCATAGTTCAGCCGCTCATTTCCTTGATAAATGTCGACAACTCCACATGAGGCAATTTTCAAAATTGTCGCCGAGAGGCTATTGTAAGCCCCCAATCGATCGATCTCTTTTTGAAAGGATAAAAAGTGCTCTAAAAAGGGATTGCTTTTCTCAGGAATCAAAAGGGCAAAGAGAAAATCTTTGACCGCTTTTTCATACTCCTCGTTAGGGAACATCCAGCTAGTCTCTTGTTTTGCCTCGCGCATCGACTTTAAAATGACATTCCATAACCGCTCCCCTAATGAGGCGTACTCCTTCTTTTTCAAAGGCTTCTGCGGCCATACACCGATCAAAATCTGATAGATAAAATACTCGGTATTTGGCGAAGGGCCATTATTTTTAAATTTACTCGTAGCTTTTGACCACTTTTTCACCTCGCGGCGCCATCTTTCGGGAATTTCACTGAGTACATTGAGGCGTTGCCGCACATCTTCGCTTCTTTTTGTGTCATGTGTCGAGGAGGAGAGGAAACCTAAAGGCCAATTTTTTAGTTTCTCTCTATTAAATCGATGGAAATCTCTAATGGAATACCCAAAGTGAGGAGGATCGCCACCAACCTCATTGAGCGAAATAAACCGGTTATACACATAAAATGTTGTATCCTCTAGCCCTTTAGCCATAAGCGGGGCGGTTAGCTGCTGGAAGCGGAGAACAAATTCCCGATAGCCTTTTTGATCTTTTAGCTGCACTAAGAGCAGTTTCTCAAGAAAATCGAAGATAGAAGAGTCGAGGTCAGTCGCTTTAGTTTTTGCTTTCTTGATTGCGTATATGATGTACTCGCTATCGCGTTTGCTCACCTTCCCCTTGGGGGGAATATAGGTACGATAAACCGGAAAACAGGCAATGACTTCTGCAAGCGCCTTGGTCAAATCGTGACGTGTAAAATCGCGATAATAACGGCTCTGTTCGGATAAGCGGTCGAGATAGAGGCCCAATGCCTCTACTTCGCTTACCATCTCGTAAAGGGCAAAAAGCTTTTTGGATTGGTAGACAATCTCCTCAAAGTTAGGTGCATGCCCTATGAACTCTTCGTAAATCTCATCAAATGCACGCTCATTGCTTTGATTAATAAAGACGCCATTGAGAACGTTTAAAGACTCATACCCCACTGTCCCCTCTACTTTCCAACTCTCCGGCAGCTGCTCTTCTCGATCCAGGATTTTCTCCACAACTGTGTAAAGGGAAAAACGGCTGCGCAAGCTGTCAAAATAAGCTACAGGATCGTAAAGTCCATCAGGATGATCGATGCGTAAGCCTTGTATATGCCCCGCTTCAATCAATTCAAACAACCACTTATGATGCGCTTCTAAGACCTGTTTCTCTTCAATACGAAGCGCTACCAGCTCGTGAATATTAAAAAAACGACGGTAGTTAATTTCATGGCTCGCTACGCGCCAATAGGAGAGGCGATAATATTGCGCTTCTAATAGGCGGTCTAAATACTCGACTGAGTGTTTACCTTTTCCTTTCAACAAGGGGGAGGATCGAGTAGCAATCGGCAGAGGGAAATCGGCATATTGAAGCCAATACTTTCCCCCTTCCTGATGAAGGGTAATTTCCTGATTTTCCAGGGCAAGTCCGTAGTTAGAACCTAAAATCGGCAGCAAAACGCGTTCTTGCAGTTCCCTTTTTTCCGGAAACCAGTTGATATCAAAAAATGAGGCATACTCTGAGTTAGGCCCCTTTTCTAAGACATCCTGCCACCATTTATTCCTCCCGCCCTTGATTCCCATATGATTGGGCACAACATCGACAATCTGCTTCAACCCTAGTTTTTTGAGCTGAGCACAAAACTGCAGATACTCTTGTAGCGTTCCGATTTTGGGATTGAGCTTGTTGGGATCGGTCACATCATATCCATGCGCGCTATAGGCGTCATAGAATGGAGAGCAATAAACACCCTCTACCCCCAAATCCATTAAATAAGGAAGGACTTTAATCGCTTTTTTCAACGGGAAATCTTCGTTGAGTTGCAAACGATAAACAGAAGACGGGATATTGGAGTACATGTTCATACTAGAAAGGTTTATAGTCTTCATAAATAGGAACCCAATATAAAAGGGTCCAGATGGACGCTTCTAACCGACTCTCTTTTCCCCATGCGAGCCTTTCTGCACATTGTTCTACCAAAAAGGTTCCAAGAAGAAAATCAATTTCTTTTTTGTTTTCAGGAAGAAAAAAGATGTTTTCGAGCTTCCTAAAGTAAGCTCTTAAAAATGAAGATCCTATCCAATGCGACCAAACATGAGCCCAGTTATAGAGTGTTTTTAGTTGTTCATCATCCATCATCCCGCGCGATTTAATTCGGTTGATCGCTTCAAAACTTGCATCGGCAAAAGAGAGAAGCATTGCAGCACAGTCTGCAAGCGGCGAGCGCTTGTACCGCCGTTCGCTATAGGGAAGTAGTGGATTTCCTTCAAAATTACCGATAAGAAACTCTTTCCCGGTATAATGCAGGTTTTCTAGAATATAGTTCCCGTTAAAACGGATGCGCTGCGCATGCAATTTATAATGAGGCAAGATCTTTAGCATTTTTAAAATGCGCTCTTTGTATCCAAGCAGAATCAGTGTTTCATTGTAGATTTCAATGTCTTTCACAGCTTGAAGAGCATTCAATGCCTCGAGAATTTTTCGACGAATCGTCTGATAAACAGATCTTTGATAAAACAGGGAGAAAGGAATGGGGGCAAAATCGGAATCGATAGGCTCAGAGGCCATTGCTTGATGAAAGGCTGCCGTCGTCTGTCCTAAGAGGCGGGCTACTTCAAGATATTCTTCATGCAAATTATGCACATACGGGTCTAATTCTCCTTCTGCGACCTCTAATAGCGTTTTACTTGGGAGGAGCTTTTCTTGATCTATTTTCTCCGATGGAGTTGCTTCCATTCTCAGCAAAAAACGCTCTGCAGCTTCGACTGCAAGTTCTTTTGCATTTAGGTCGCGCTTTTCTTCTATGATTGCGAGCGCTCTTTTTCCGCGTGACTTATACTCCACATAACCAAAAAGAGGGACAAACCCCTTGAAATGCGTTTTTCGCGTCAAAAACAGACGTAATTCGACATCAAGATTTATCCCTTCATCGAGGTAAGGATAGATTTTTAATGCCCCTTTTTCAATTTGGTCGAAAGCAACTTTAACCCCTCGAAACTCCCCGCGCTCTGAGCGAAATCTTTTTTGTTTTGCAATGATATCCCTCAGGAGTCCACTCGTTTCTATGTCCGTAGTTAGGTCATAGAGAATAATCTCTCTATTTTCTTCAAGCAGCTTCACGACAACCTGCTCAGGTTTTTCTTCGATGATAGCCTTTGCAGATGCTCCCTCAATCAATCGCAGAAAAAGAGGAATCTGCTGCGACACCCCGGAAGTAGATAAAATCTCGACAAACACGACATGGATATTTTGAAGTGAGAGATAGAGATGATCAACGCAGTGCGTTTTGGTTCGATCAACATGCGAAAAGAGAATATTAAACCACGTGCGCTTCTGAAGGTATTTTTTCAAGATGGTATCGAGATTTCGACGTAAGGAATGATGGAAAAGACGGTCCCCATCTCTCTTAAGCACAACCTGATAGACCTGCAGCTCCCTTTCACGCAACTCAGCTTCCAAAACTGTCTCAACCGCCTGTTTTTCAAGGGCAAACCAATAGTATCCATAAGGCCCGAGTGTTAAAAAGTAGGGAAGCTCGCCTATTTGTGGAAAGCGTTGTCCCGAAAACATCTCGACCATGCCTAATCCATTATACTCTTTCAAATCGAGCTCTACATACTGTGGAAAGCGAGAAAGATTCGCGATAATCATCAAAAGCTCATCTTTGTATTCCCTGAAAAATACGAACACTTTTCTATTTTCTACCGGTAGAAATGTAGTAGTTCCGTAGCTAAAGGCTTTGTAGCGCTTGCGCAAAGCAATCAATTGCTTTGTCCACCATAAAAGAGAATAAGGATTGTTGAGCTGAGCCTCAACGTTTACTGTCTCAAAGTGGTACTCGGGATCGATAATAGGCGGAAGATAGAGTTGTTGTGGGTTGGCGCGCGAAAAACCGGCATTCCTATCACTACTCCATTGCATGGGAGTACGCACTCCGTCACGGTCACCCAAATAGATATTATCCCCCATGCCAAGTTCGTCCCCATAGTAAAGAACAGGGGTCCCTGTCAAAGAGAAAAGAAGGGAGTTCATCAACTCTATTTTACGCCGATCGTTTTTCAAAAGGGGCGCTAAGCGTCTCCGAATCCCTAAGTTGACTCTTGCTTGCGGATCATGGGCGTAGACGCGAAACATGTAATCCCGTTCCTCATCTGTGACCATCTCAAGAGTGAGCTCATCGTGATTGCGCAGAAATAAAGCCCATTGGCAGTCTCCAGGAATTTCGGGTGTTTGTCCCATAATCTCAATGATTGGGAGAGAATCCTCTAGGTGAATCGACATAAAGAGCCGAGGCATCACAGGAAAGTGGAATGCCATATGACACTCATCACCATTGCCAAAATAGTCTGCTGCCTCTTCAGGCCACTGATTGGCCTCCGCCAGAAGCATCCGGTCCTTATAATGCGCATCGATGTAAGCCCGCAGTTTTTTCAAAAATTCATGTGTTTCGGGAAGATTTTCACAAATCGTTCCCTCACGTTCGTAAAGATAAGGCACAGCATCGAGGCGGACACCGTCTACACCCATTTTAAGCCAGAAGCTAAGTTTCTGAAAAATCGCCTTCTGCACCTCCGGATTGTCGAAATTTAAGTCGGGTTGGTGAGAATAAAAACGGTGCCAATAATAACTCTTTGCAATCGGATCCCATGTCCAATTGGAAGTCTCATAGTCCTGAAAGATAATGCGGGTATCTTTGTATTTGTCTGGCGAATCGCTCCAAACGTAATAATCGCGCTGCTTTGAACCGGGTTTTGCTAGGCGCGCTCTTTGAAACCAAGGATGTTGATCTGAAGTGTGGTTGATTACAAGCTCGGTAATCACTTTTAACCCACGCCTATGTGCCTCGCGCAAGAAATGCTTAAAATCACGGATATCGCCATATTGCGGATGCACATCGGTATAGTCTGAAATATCATAACCATCATCTCTGAGAGGAGAGGGATAGAACGGAAGAAGCCAGATTGCAGTTATGCCTAAGTCTTGTAAATAATCGAGTTTCTCCGTTAAACCTCTAAAGTCGCCAAAACCATCACCAGAACTATCGAAAAAGCACTTCACATGCAGTTCATATATGATGGCCTCTTGGTACCAATGCTCCTCTCCCATATTATCAATGATACCCCCTTGAAGAATTTTTTAACTCGACTTTATATATTTATTTGATACGAGTTTTACAGAATGTTGATTCAGACTGACTTGTGAATATCGGCGATGAGATTATTTCCAAGTCAATCTGAATCAGGAGATTGCAAAAACCGCATCAAAAAAATGTATAAAATCGAGTTTTAATAATTGTATCAAATTTTGATTAAAATTTGATTTAAAAACTGTAAACCTCAATACTGTCGTCAAATGGAAAGCGAAGAAGTGGTAACTACCTTTGAAAATGATTACTTGCGCAGGCATGAAGAAGACCTATTGAAGCAAGTCAATAAGGTTTTTGGAAGAGAGCTTGCTACTCAAGAAGACATCGCCCAAAAATTGCCTCTTGTCAAATGGACTAAGATCGCTGAAGCTCCAAACGCTTTTTTCCTCTATCTTCTCTGTTCCTCTGAATGGAGTCGTAAAACCATTCAATTTATGGAGGAGATGCTCACAAATTGGCTCGCTTCGCCAAAACAACTTAAGTTATTGTCCTCAAAAAATTTATCTTTTCGCCTTCCCTATTGGAAAACACAGCTTTTCTTCATCGAACTGCTGATTCATTTCCCGGATGAACAAACAGCGCATATCATCCAGAAACAGCTTCCTGGCATCCTCCCATCCTTAAAGCTTGGCGCTGTATCTCCTGGGCACGCAAAAAAAATCTTAGAGTTAAAACAACTCTCACCCTCTGGGAATACATCTTTTATCTATGAGACTGTTGCAGACTTAATCCGACGTTTTCCCAAACGCTTTTCACATGATATTTTCCGCGAAGTTCAGCACTTTCTAGCTAACCGTCGAAAAGAGTTCCAGCAGATGCGCAACCATCGCCATCTATGCCGCATTATCTTTGCTCACTATCTCTACCAAAAAGCACTTGAAAAGGACGTCAAAGTTTTTCCCTACAGCCGGCATCTCTATTTAAAGTTGATGCAGACACATCTTCATTATCCATTTGGGATAAAAAAAGTCCTCGGTATAGCCCTTGCTCTAAACTCTTTGCAAGATTATGAATCCTTTGAGCTAAGGCATATCATAAGAGCTATTCAACGTTTGATCTACGATGTGCGCGCTCTTCAAAACTCCTACTATTCGCATCGCAATGAAGAAAATAATCTTCAAACGATCTATCTCGAAATTGAAAAAACAAAAGATCAAGATTTTACTCTTGAAGAGATTAAACTTTTGAAAAATGAGCTTCCTCACGAATTGAAAAATAGCATTGAGTATCTCTCTCCCTCTCTTTTTATTCCGCGAAATGAAGAGGAGCTCATCCGCAATATCATTTCTTTAAGCCAAGAATTGCGCTATGTTCGGGATCTCCCTCAAGCGATCATTTCTTTTCAAGAGCAATACAATGATGTGCTTCGCTTTAATATTGTTCTATTGAGAGTCCTCACTGAAAAAAGCCGCAGCCTGGTGAAGTTGAGTCGCCTGCTGCCTGGAAATGTACATTTTTTTGCTGAACGCGTTGCTAATGTAGGCTACTTGCGTAAAAAATATATCAAAGAAGCCAATGTTTTCACTCTTGAACTGGAGAGCAAGCTTTTTTTACGTAAAAATCATTCCGTAGATCTTGTCAAAGCGCGTCAATATGTAGTGAAAGCATTAGAAAAAATGATGGGCAACTTCCGCGACTATAATGGAGGGTTTCTAGTTAAACAAAATGAGCAACTTGAAGCGATATACGAAACTCTTGGCCCTCGAGGAAAACAAAACGCATTTTTGCTTGAAAAGCTTTTCTATTCCCTTACACCTTCTATTATGCAAACGTACATCCCTCCGGAAAAAGGGAAAATGTTCTGCTCGCTCTTTTTGGAAACCCTGGAGATCCAACTTCCTAATCAAGATGAATGCTTGCAAAAATCTCTATCCCAGCATGATGCCCTTGCTGTTGTGGTAAAATCAAGCCATACAGGAATCAAAGAGGACCTTAGCAGCGCATTAAGACAGCTTGAGATCGATTCGTTACAGCTCGCTATTTCCTATATTGAAGTCGATAAGCACAATTATCATTGCTATCTCTTTCTCAATCCCTCTTCTGAACAGACTACAGCCTTTTTAAAAACGATTAATAGCGCTGTCTCTTCCTGGATTGAAAAGAGGCAAAATCTTCAAATTCTACGCCTCCACCTCCCCCGTGCAGCCCAATCATTAGATCCTAGGCTAGGTGTGGATAAAATCTCGGGGGTTGTTATCAAGATGCTCTATGAAGGGTTGATGCGAATTAATGAATCTGGAGAAGTCGAGCCCGCAATTGCAAAATCTTACACACTTTCTCAGGACCAAAAAACCTACTGTTTTACTTTACGTGAAAGCACATGGTCGAATGGCGCTCCACTCACAGCTTATGATTTTGAATATGCTTGGAAGAAGATCCTCGAGCCGGATTTTCGATCCCATTACTCTTTTCTATTTTTTCCCATAAAGAATGCCGAAGCGGTCAAAAAAGGGGAAAAGCCTGTGAACCAAATAGGTTTGCGATCATTAGATGCCTATACGCTATGTGTTGAACTTGAATACCCCTTCCCTGCTTTTCTCGATTTAACATCGAGCTGGATTTTTTCTCCTCTTTGCAAGGAGTTGGATCAAAAACATCCGGGGTGGGCTTATCATAGTGGCGAAACTTATGTGTGCAATGGCCCATTCAAGCTCGATCAATGGAAACTGAATGATGACTTGCAAGTAATTAAGAACTCTCTTTATTGGGATTCTCCATCGGTCAAACTCGACCGCATCCAGGTGAATATCATCGAAGATGAAAATATGGGGATAAACTTGTTTGAACGAGGAGAACTCGACTGGGTTGGCGACCCTCTTTCAAAAATTCCACCGGCAGCAGTCCTTTCTTTGCAAAATAAACATCAACTTGTTCATTCTGAAACATGCTTCGGCCTTTTCTGGCTTCAGCTTAATTGCGAGCGTCTGCCTTTTCAGAGTTCTACCATGAGAAAGGCTTTTGCAGCTGCAATCGATCGAAAAAAAATCATCGAACAGGTGATGCATAGTGAAGATGTTCCTGCATACGGGTTCTCCTCTAAAATACCTAATGAACAGCTAGACAATCCATTTAAAAAAATGGATCCTCAAGAGCTATTTACCCAAGGACTTGAAGAACTCGGTCTTGTCGCAAAAGCACTCCCTCCCATTGTGATCACCCACAGTGATATTGAAGAACACGAATCTGTTTCACATGAAATCGGAAGAGCGTGGGAAGAAAAATTCGGTGTAAAGGTCAAATACGAACGTATTTTATGGAATGCTTATTTTGAAGCGCTCCTTCGAAATGAAATTATGGTAGGAGCTCTTGCATGGTATCCCCGCTTTGATCATCCAACCTATTTTTACGACCTGCTTGTGTTTCGTGAACACAGGATCCGAACAACATCTTGGAAAAATCAAAACTATTCTCGTTTAATTAGTAGCGCCAAGCATGCAGAGAACCGAGAGGCCTGTCTTGCGATTTTAAGCCAAGCAGAACAACTCCTCCTCGAGGAAATGCCAGTAATCCCCCTCTTCTATCAAAAGTTTCGCTATATCAAAAACCCGAGGCTAAAAGGATGCATTCTCTCAAATACCAATCAGATAGATTTTCGTACCGCTTACTTAGAAAATACGAGGGAAAACAATGACCACTAAATTGATCTTCGTTTTGATCATTTCTAGCTTGATTATTGGATGTCAAAAACATAATAAAGAGGCTGTAAAAGCCATGTCAGAAGAGCAAGTATTACGTATCAATAATCAGGGCGACCCTTCTTCCCTTCATCCTCATACAGGTATTGACCTACAATGCCGCAATTTTCAAAAAGCTCTATTTGAAGGGCTCACACGCATCAACCCTGAAGGTTTACCAGAATATGCTGGAGCCGAAAAGATAGAAATCTCTCCCTCCCAACTTATATATACTTTTACGATTCGCCCGATGCGATGGACAAACGGAGAAGAGGTATTAGCTGAGCATTATGCAAGCGCATGGCGTACTGCTCTAGCACCTGACTCTAATTGCTTACGTCCCGATCTATTCTATCCCATTAAAAACGGTGAAAGAGCCAAAAAAGGCGAAGTGGGGTTAGATGAAGTTGGAATACATGCGACCGATGCACGCACGCTTGTTGTTGAACTCGAGCATCCCGCGCCTTACTTTCTAGATTTAGTTGCAGGGCCTCTTTTTTCCCCTCTCTACGATAACTCAGCAACACCCACTGTATTCAATGGCCCTTTTAAGTTAGCAGAGTGGAAGCACGATCAACAGCTCAAATTATGTAAAAATCTAGATTACTGGGATGCCGGCAGGGTACATTTAGATACAATTGACGTTTCATTGGTCAATGATCCTAATACCGCTGTGATGATGTATGAGAAAGGAGAGATCGACTGGGTAGGCCATCCTTTTACGATGCTCCCTCAGGATTTTATTGAAAAAGCAGCGCTTTCCTCAGATTTTATCAGCAGGTCTATTTCAGCAGTTTTTTGGCTTTGTTTGAACACTGAAGAATTTCCACTTCATTCAACAAAAATACGCCGTGCACTTTCTATTGCCCTTAATCGCGAAGCGATCGCCCAACATGTCATGCTCGGCGAAACTCCCACACGCAGTTTGATCCCGACAACGATGGCTCTTCTCAACCAAACTGAGCTATATCCAGATGCAAATGATAAGTTAGCGAAAAAACTATTTGATGAGGGCCTTGCTGAGTTGAATTTAACCCGCGAAGAGTTTCCTGTTCTGCGCTATAGTTACAGCGATATTCCAGGCCAAAAAAAACTCGCCCAAGCGATTCAGCAAAAATGGGAACAAACCTTTGGAATCCAAGTAGAGCTCAACTCTTCAGAATGGAACACTTTTTTTTCTTCCCTAGGTGAACGGCACTATCAGGTTGGAGGGTGCATATGGTTTTCTGCCTTTAACGACCCGACCTATACCTTAGATTTCTTCAGAGAAAAAGAGCATCGCTATAATGCATCAGGCTGGGAAAGCAAGCACTACCAACAATTACTTAACTTAGCCGACTCAGAACCAGATCCTTCCATTCGATCAGAGCATTTAAAACAAGCAGAACTCTTGCTTTTAGATGAAATGCCGGTTATACCGTTGTTTGTAGTACAAGCGAAGTATTTAAAGTCCCCCAGGGTACAAGGCATATGTGTCAATGACCTGGGGCAAGTAGATTTTAAGTGGGCCTATGTGGAAGAAACCGTTACTCATAGTCTTAAGCATTAATACCCTTGCTTTTGGCAGGGATTTATTGCCGCCTTTTCCGGATCCTCTGACAGTAGAGCCGGCTATTCCGGAAAATTTTGTTGTAGGACCTAATCCTGATCTATATTCAGGAGTCATTTGGGGTGAGCAGGAAGCCCTCAAGCGTTTGCAAAATTCATTTCATATCGATAGCGTCTTTTTCTTTGTTCAGTTAAGCGGAGATATCATCCAGCAGAATCCAACCGATTTTGTCGATGAATTCAGTTTAACTGATCGATTCGAGCAGATGGGATATAGTGATATTGACATTCGCAAATCTTTTTGGGAGAAACATCCTGTTTTGATGACGCAATACACCGATAATGAAGGGCGCTCTGGGTATCGCGCATGGATAGGACTCAATTCTCGTATTGGAGGCTGGGTTTTATCGGTAAGCTTCCAATATCCTGAAACCGAAACTATGCCGACCAGTCAGGAGCTTGCAATCTGGAAAACATTCCTTCAATCGCCCGATTTCTCTCTAAAATAACAAAAGGCCGAAAAAGGGACCGTCTCTACATTATGCATAACTATTTTTACGGAAGGGCGCCTTCAGAAAAGGATTTAGCTTCCACTGAAATGAAATATACACTCATCGATTGTGAGGTGCTAGACAAGATTTGTTCTATTCTCTAAGGTGAGAATATGTTGTACAAGGATCGCATCGATGCCGGAAGGCAGCTCTCGGAGGCTCTGCAAGAATATGTAGGTGCCGCTGATACCATCATCATTGCTTTGCCTCGCGGTGGGGTTGTTGTCGGATATGAAACAGCTCGCGCTCTCAATCTCCCTCTCGATATCGTCTGCCCGAGAAAAATCGGCGCTCCCTACAACGAAGAATTTGCTATTGGAGCGATCACCGAAACAGGCGAAGGAATTATCAATCAAGAATATGTAAGAGACCTTCAGGTTTCCGAGGAGTATCTAAAGAAGACGATAGAAGAAGAGACTCAGAAAGCCAAATGGCGCCTAGATCACTACCGGAAAGGCCGCCCTCCTCGCAATCTGAAAAACAAACGTGTGATCATTGTCGATGATGGACTTGCTACAGGATCGACAATGCGTGCCGCAATCAAAACCGTGCGCGCTGAGCAAGCGCGCGAGATCATTATGGCCATTCCTGTCTCCCCTCCTGATACGCTTGAGAAATTAAAAAATGAAGTTGATAAGGCTGTCTGTTTAGCAGCCCCTCATTCATTCTTTGCTGTTGGGCAATTTTACAATTTGTTCGACCAGACAAGTGATGAAGAGGTGATTTCGCTTCTTGAAAAAGCTTTGGAAGTAGGAGCAAAAAAAAGTTAATTTAGCTCTCTTTTCGTACAGCGAGAGCAACATCCTCGCATGAGGAGCATGGATCCCCCCAAACCGAACATACCGCCACCGATTCCAGCACACCACTGCCGGCCAAGTGCACCGCCGGGAATAAGGCTCGATTCCATCAGAGCAGCTAAGACAAGTAGAGCAACCCCAGTCGCAAGAAAAGCTGTAAAGACATAGTCTGCGCGTTTCTCACAAAAATCTTCATTGCCGCGCATTCTGTAGGAAGGAGAATCGAAGCAGCTATTGGCAGGAATATCATGCATAATGCTAATATTTTAACATAAATCAGTTAAATAAATTAGACATAAAAATTATTTTAAAAATTGCCTGAGAACCAGATAGAGGCCATCCGGCTTACTTCTTCGAGAGTCCCGGGCTCTTCGAAGAGGTGCGTTGCGCCCGGCACAATTTCCAGCTTCTTCTTACACTGAATAAGATCGAAGGCGTGTTGGTTGAGCTCGATCACCCCAAAGTCATTGCCTCCGACAATGAGTAGAGTGGGACTTTGTACCTTATGAAGTACATGCCCTGCAAGGTCAGGCCGCCCTCCTCGGGAGACTACAGCACTTACCTTTTGCCCGAGCTCTGCCGCTGCAATCAGGGCTGCCGCAGCTCCGGTGCTCGCTCCGAAATAGCCCACAGAGAGAACGTGGGTATCGGGATTTTTCTCGATCCACTCAGTTGCCCCTAAAAGACGCTCTGCAAGAAAAGGAATATTAAATCTTAGCTCGCGCGTCATGAGATCAACTGACTCTTCTTCAGCTGTCAAAAGATCGAAAAGGAGGGTTCCCATGTTGTTTTCCTGCAGGAAGCGAGCGACAAATTGGTTGCGAGGACTGTGGCGAGAACTGCCGCTTCCATGGGCAAATAAAACAATACCGTTCGCTTCGGCAGGAACATGCAAAAAACCTTCTAAGGTAACGCTTCCAACCGGAATTTTAACTTCACTCGAAACGATTGTTTTTTTTTCTATCATTTCCTCCCCCTTTCTGTTAATTCTTAAGTAACCTGAGCTTTGGGTTGTCTTCCTCAGATTCAGAGGAGCTTACAATGCAAATCTTGGGTTTTGGGCCGAAGTGAATGGCCAAAGGCCCTTTACGAGGGCAAAAAGCGCAAGACGTGCGAGAAAACTCCCTGAATATGGGGGAGAAAAACCCAACACTCAGGTTAAGTATGGAAAAAGATCAAAAGCGTCTTTTTTTTGGATTGGAAGTGCAAGCCCCCTGGCCTGAAACCCTGCCCCAAGGGCGGGTTCTAGATGAGCACAACCGCCATCTCACTTTAGCCTTCTTAGGGAATACCGACTATCCAAAGTTAAAAGAGGCACTTTCCTCTTTTCCCGAGCCTTCCTTCAAAGTAGGGTTTGTAGGCCAATTTGATCAATGCCTTTTTTTTCCGCCTAAACATCCGCGTGTTGTTGCCTGGCATGTTGACTTTTTAGAAGCGCATTCGAAGCTCATCCAATTTTATCACACTTTTACCGAATGGCTGCAAAAAGAGGGTTTTATGCCTGAAACACGACACAGCTTCACCCCGCATGTCACAATCGCCCGTGCGCCATTCAATCAAAGAGTGTGGCAAAAAAAATTCATTCCGCTTCCCTGTCTCTTTAAAGATATCCATCTTTATGAGAGTACCGGAGAACTGAACTATAAACCGATATGGAGCTATCCACTTTTGCTCCCCTTTGAGGAGATCTCTCATGCTGCTGACATCGCGTTTTGGGTGCGAGGCGAAAACTATGATCAACTCTATCGGCATGCCCAAGCAGCACTCGCCTCTGTTTTCCCCGCACTTCTCCCCTTTTTGACAAAACAGAATGGAATTGAAAATCTCGATGATGTGATTATCAAATTAAACGAACTCGTTGCTACAGTTGATCAAGCGATAAGTTGCCCCTTTAAAGCCGTTAGCTTCCACAGCCATCTTGAAAAGAAAGATCAGATATTACATTGGGAGATGATCATCGATGTCTAAACTGGAAAAAATCGCACCTTGTACGTATATCCTTCCTAAAGAAGGCGGCATGCGCGTCCCGGGCCTTGTGATCGCCTCCGAACAGCTTCTTTCGGAAATCGAAATCGATCGGCCGCTTGAACAAGTGCGCAATGTAGCGTATCTTCCTGGAATTGTTGGTTATAGCATCGCGATGCCCGATATTCATTGGGGCTACGGCTTTCCGATCGGAGGGGTTGCTGCGATGGATGCCAAGGAGGGCGTAATCAGCCCGGGCGGTGTGGGCTATGATATCAACTGTGGTGTACGCCTGGCGATTGCTCCCCTAAATTATGATAGCCTCAACGAAAAGAACCGTGAGAAACTGCTCAAAGCCATCTACCACAACGTCCCTTCAGGCGTAGGACATGGGCACCGCGGTACCGGAGTGCGTGACGCTGATTATTTAAAACTCCTCCGGCAAGGAGCTGCCTGGTCTGTTGAACAGGGATTTGGTGTGGTAGGCGACCTAGAACATACTGAGAGCCATGGATGTATAGAAGGAGCTGATCCAACTGCCGTCTCATCTACAGCAAAAGAGCGTGGAAGAAAACAAATCGGCTCAATCGGTTCCGGCAACCATTTTGTCGAACTTGGAAAAGTACAGCAGCTCTTTCAGCCCAAGATCGCTCAGCAGTGGGGTTTGCATGAGGGACAGCTCTATATTCTCATTCATTCGGGCTCTCGTGGCTTTGGACACCAAGTCTGCCAAGATACCCTCAACACGTTTATCAAAATGGGGTTTGCGGAAGGGCTTCCTGACAGACAACTTGTCGCAGCTCCCATTAACAGCTCGGAAGGGCGCCGTTATTTTGCTGCCATGGCAGCAGCTGCTAACTTTGCCTTCAATAACCGCCAGCAAATCCTCCATTCTGTCCGCCTCGCTTTCAAAGAGGTATTAGGTGTCGCTCAAGAAGAAATTCGTCTTGTTTACGATGTGTGCCATAATATCGCGAAGTTTGAGGAGTATGAAGGAAAGCGCCTCTGTGTACATCGCAAAGGGGCTACGAGGAGCTTTGGACCTGGCCATCCTGAACTGGCTCCTATTTATCAAACGACAGGACAACCTGTTCTTGTACCGGGAGATATGGGAAGGGCAAGCTATATCCTCGCAGGCCAAGGCAATCCCCTCACTTGGTGCAGCTCCTGTCACGGTGCCGGTAGAGCGCGAAGCCGTATCCAATCGATGAAATCATGGAAGGGAAAGAATCTTTCTGAATACATGAAAAGCCAAGGGGTCGATGTGATGGCTAGTTCTTTCAGGACTGTCGCAGAAGAAATGCCAGACGCCTATAAAAATGTCGATGAAGTCGTAGCAGCTGTAGAAGAAGCTGCCTTAGCCAGTAGGGTTGCCCGTCTAAAGCCCCACCTAGTTATTAAAGGTTAAATTAATTTACAAAAATTAATACAGTTTAATCTATAATTAATTTTATGAGTAATTCAAGAATTCCAATAGGGTTACCTCCCCTATCGCAGAATCATCGTGTTGCGCCTGCAGAAAAGAAAGCTATGCCGCCTGCTGCCGCTTTGGTTAGTAAGAGCGCAAAACCTTCTATCGATTCTAATGCTCGGGATCCTCGAATGAATAAGGTTGGACAATATCCTCACGTTACACCGATCGGCAAACTCTTCCGACACGTTTCAGACGCCATTAGTGGGGGAAAAATCTCTGCCTTTGTTAAGTCAGAGTTAATCAGACAAGCTGTGCATCCCATGTTAAAGGTAACGACAAAAAAATGGGGAAACCCAGAAGAAACATACTTTTCCACTGAAAGGCAAACTCTCGGGGGATACCAAGTCACTTTTCGCAGCATGGCTCCGGACCAATCTATTGAAGAAGAATTCATGGAAAGGGGTCTTGTAGCGATTCAAAAGGGAGACGAAGCAA
Source organism: uncultured Chlamydiales bacterium (assembly GCA_963748195.1). GTDB lineage: Bacteria > Chlamydiota > Chlamydiia > Chlamydiales > JAAKFR01 > JAJACP01. Next base: position 273,364 of record CAVVHU010000002.1, read on the forward strand.
TCGAAAAGTTGTTAAGCAAGTTGGCTGAAGATACAGATTCTGCTGTTTTGTTGCAGGTAGGTCGAGATCTCTATATTGCAGGTAACTATGCGATTGTCGATAAGACAGGTAAGCTAACTTTCAAGTCAGGGATTCGAAAAACTTGAGATCGATGAGAAAAATAACCAATACATTGTAATGGGTTCGGATGACTTTACGGACATGCTAGAAGATGAGAAAAGCTTTGAAGTTAAGAACGACACACTAAACGCTGTTGCCAGCTCTTTATCGAACCGCTACACTTTCGTAGAGCAAGCTGACTATGGTGAAATTCCTGACGCCGAATTTATAGTAATTTCCACAAAACCAGACTGATAAGATTCCCTTATTACATCCTCTAACTATCGATGAGAATGTCCGCACGGACAGCGCGGTTTAATCTCTTGCACAGTGCACCCTGCGCAATGGCATCCATAATGATATTGATTTATGATAATCTGTTGTGGTGGAAGTAGTGGCGGGCAAGGTACACAATAGACAGGAACCGGCATTGGAGGCGGTGGGGCAAAGCAGGGCAAAAACGCATCGACAATATTTAAAGAGAAACTAAAGCGCGGGCTGCGTGCATGTGCAGTAGCAGGAGCCAATAAAATTCCTATAACAGCTAATAAAAGATAAATTTTAAAAGCTTTCATAACTAACCTCACGGATTTAAAAGAGGCAAATTATACAAAACCTGTTTTGTTTTGTACATAGCTTTCCGCACAAAAATTAAGACATACAACTAATATCCGGGTATAGTCGACTCGTCACCTGGAACAGGATTGGCTCTTGGACCGGGCGGGTTGTGTTGAGGCTGTGGATTTGTCATCAGCCAGTCCTTGTGCTGCGTTTGAAAAGGGACCTGAGGATATTGGTACACAGGACGGCGCCCTTGCTCAAAAGACTGATTCATCTGTTGATTGGAATACTGCATCGGCTCCTGAGTTTGATATTCTCTGGCGGCGGAAGTTGATTCATCTGTTGATTGGAATACTGCATCGACTCCTGAGTTTGATATTCTCCTGGCGGCGGAAGTTGATTCATCTGCTGATTGGGATTCTGCATCGGCTCCTGAGTTTGATATTCTCCTGGCGGCGGAGGTTGATTCATCTGCTGATTGGAATACTGCATCAGCTCCTGAGTTTGATATTCCCTCGGAGGAGGCGTTGTCACAAACCCTTTTGAATTAAACATTTGCTGTTGCGTTTCAGGAGTGACATACTCAGAATTGAAAGTATTGGTACGCCCTTCGGGCAAAGGAGAAGCCTCCATCTGTTCTTGTGTAGGAGGCTGTTCATGCAAGGTTGGAGGAGGCATGGGGTGTTGTTGCTTTGGTTGAGGAAGAAGGTTCTGTTGTTGCGGAACAAAAGTTAGCTCAAATTTTTCATGAGCTCTCTGATGAAAAATACGGGCTAGTGGCTCTTGAATCTGCTCCTCTGTAGGATAAGAGGGCATTTTCACACGCCCAGGCGGCAATTTTGTCTCTGGCAATCCATGATTTGCTGATGGCTTTTTGGATTCCGCTCTCGTCTTACCTGAAGGCCTTAGATAGGGTGGCTTAGGTGTTTGAGGTTTTGCTAATTCTTCAATCTGTATTACTTGCTTAGGATCGCTTGGCAAAATAGGTTGCTTTTTACCCGTAGCTCTCTCGATCGCTTTGATCAACTCCTTACCACCTATAACACCATTTCCTGTCACAATAGCCGGTGGGCGCACGCGTTTCATCATCTCCAGCACAAAGTCAGAGGGAGGTTGAATCTTTTCTGCAATGGAAGAATCGATCCAAGGAGGATTCGGGTAGCCAGGATGTGTCCACCACCACCATAGCCACCATGCATCGTAAATTGGAAAGCACCACCAAGAGTACCATTTCCACCAAGGAGGTGTTACTCCCCATGCGATCCATTCATCATTATGGAAGTAAAAATGGTAGCGGAATAGGGAGATGTAATTGGGCCAATAAGGAAAAAGTCTCTCCATAATATAAAGAGGATTTAACACTTCGGTCGGTTCAAGAACGAGATACTCGCGAGCTTGCTTCGAAATAGCAGCATCTGCAAATGCTGTTCCCCTTTTTTCAATGGGCCAATCCCAAAAGCCGGGAACAAATAGATACCCCTCTTCACGCCAGTAATATTGAGCAGGTACATACACCCAATGCTCGTTAAACATCTCCCAGCGTCCCGCAAACCATTGGTATGATTGAGTTTTCTTATCCCACTCCCAACACCCGAGCACCCAATAGTAAGCATTAGCCGGTTGTGGAGGCGGTGGAGCTTTATCCTCAACTAAATCGGGAGGAGGTTGTGGAATATACTCTAATTCAGACTTAAAGGTTTTGCTCCAAAAGCCACGGAACCATACCCATCCTCCCGGATACTTTTTCCAATATCCTGGAATCCAATGCTGTCCAGGTGGAGGGCGACGCCAAACACCGCTTACCCATATGTAATCGCCTATTTCGCGTATCCATGACCAATACCCAGGAATCCAGATCGCTTTATTGTCTTGAGTCGCCATCATCTCCTCTGTTATGCGCGGAGGAGGTGCATCAGGTACAGGTTGTAGAATAACGTTCCCATACTCTTGAATCACAAATGCTTCATGAATGGGACCATCTTTAATAAATTGATACTCACTAGCCTGCAATGAGGTAAAGACACAAAATAAGAAAAAAGATGCAACATAAAATAGACTTTTCATTTCTTTATTATTTTGAATTAATATTTATTTATCAAATATAATAAACAACATGACAGAATCAATTTTTTTAGGAAAAACTTTAGGGCTTTATTTAATTGCCGTCGGACTTTTTTATCTTTTTAGGCGCTCATTTCTTCAAAAAGCAGCAACACAGGTTTTTGAAAGCGAATCGCTTATTATTATAACAGCCATTATGAGTTTGATCATTGGTCTCTTGATTGTTGTGAGTCACAATATATGGGAATGGAACTGGAGGGTTGTGATCACAATCATCGGTTACTTAGCTTTAATCAAAGGAATTATCCGCCTCTTTTTCTCACACACAGCGGATAAAAAGATAATAATGAAGTTGATTAAAGGAGACACTCCGATTTATATTGGGATTGTGTGTTTAATCATCGGCCTTTTCCTGGCCTACGAAGGATTTTTTACGTCATGAAACTCTATTTAGTTAGGCACGGCGAAGCGGATTCCGACAATTTGACGGAGCAAGGACGAAAAGAGACAGAAAGTGTTGGGAATTTCCTGAAAAAATGTCCCATTGAAATTGATGAGATCATCCATAGCGTAAAGAACAGGGCAAAACAGACAGCCGAGATATTAGGAAAAGCGCTCGCGCCTGACGTGATGTTAGTTGAGCGAGAGGGTCTAAAACCCATGGATCCGATTGAACCGATTTTAGAGGATGTGCGCTCTTTTGAAAGAAATGTGATGCTTGTAGGGCATCTCCCCTTCATGGAAAAACTGCTTACAACGCTTTTGTTTAAAGAAGAGTGTCTTTCACCAGTAGAATTTGTTGGAAGTTGTATAGCCTGTCTCAATAATCCGAACGGAGAGTGGACTATTTCGTGGGTTGTATCTCCCAGCCTAATTCTTGCTTAAGAGCATTTCTAACGTTCCTTTAGTAGTCTCTAAGTCTACATGATGAATCCCCTGGAGACCTAACCCCCTGCCCACTTCAATCAATAAATCCCTGTCATCGATATAGACAACGTTTGAAGGCGGAACCTGCAGAATATCAATAGCTAAACGATAAATATCCGCATCGGGTTTCCTATAATGGACAAAAGAAGAAACGATAAAAAAATCGATAAATGAAGGGAGATCAAAGCGGCTGATCCGATCAACAGCTAGCTCGCGCCCCTCATTGCTCACAACCCCAACCTTCAAACCGTGCTTTTGTTTTGCCTCACGAATATAATCCATCGTCTCTTGAAACGGCTCTACTGAGTTGAATATAAACTCCTTAACTTTATTTAATGTGAATGAACGCTCTTCGAAAAAGATCACCTGCTTCAAATATTCATCGAAAGATAATTTTCCTGTCTCATAGGTATCAAAAATCAAATGATGCCGCTCCCTCATCTTTTCGTAGTCAACCCCAAAGGTTTCCGCTGTTTTCTTCCTCAGATCATGCCCCCAGCCGTTTGTCATTAATACACCGCCTACATCGAGCAGCAAAGCTTTAACCAACCCCATAATTACCTAAAAATATTGTTATATTAATTTAATAATATCAATTATAATTATAATTAAACATATATTTATTAAAAACGGGGTAAACAATGAACGAAAATGGAGAAAAAGGGGTTATTTTAGTAACCGGCTCCTGCGGAAGGATCGGAGCTGCGATTGTAAAAAAACTAGGGAAAGACCATAGAATGGTAGGGTTTGAATTGTTGAAAGCATTTTACGCTTCCGCAAACGAAGAGCTTGTTCCCTGCGATCTCTCCTCAGACGAAAGCGTCCATCAAGCACTGAGGCATATTCGGGATTTTTATGGCAATCATATCACAGCAGTGATCCACCTTGCGGCCTATTACAGTTTCAAAGACCGCAGCATGAAAAAGTATGAAAAAATCACGGTAGGTGGAACGCGCCGTCTACTCCGTGGTTTGCAGGACTTCGAAGTTGAACAGTTTATTTTTTCAAGCACCATGCTTGTACATAAACCATGTCAACCTGGGCAAAAAATTAACGAAGAGTGGCCGGTTAAACCTAAGTGGGCCTATCCGCTTTCAAAGGTAGAAACAGAACAAGTGATTCACGAAGAGCGAGGAAAAATTCCAACAGTGAATTTACGTATTTCTGGAGTCTATGATGATGATTGTCATTCGATACCAATTGGCCAGCAGATACAGCGTATCTATGAGGACCAAATGAATGCGCATCTTTTTGCTGGTGATATCACACACGGTGCGGACTTTATGCATATGGATGACCTAGTTGAAGCCATTGCGGCCTGCGTCTACAAAAGAAAAGAGCTTCCAGAGGAACTCACCCTACTTATCGGCGAAGGAAAAACATATAGTTACGATTATTTGCAACGCCGTATCAGCTCGCTGCTATTTGGGAAAGAATTTGGCACACACACTCTTCCAAAATCGCTGGCCAAAATGGGTGCCTGGGTAGAAAACCGCCTTCCATTTATGGAAAATGAATTTATTCAACCGTGGATGATCGATCTCGCTGATGACCACTATGAACTCGATATTTCAAAAGCAAAAGAGGTGTTAGGGTGGGAACCTAAACACAGTTTAGATAAAACGCTTCCAATCATGATTAATTCATTAAAAAATGACCCTGTGGCATGGTATAAGAAAAACGGCTTAAAAATGCCTGAGCACATTCAAAGAAAAATCGAGGAACAAGAAGTTGTCAAAAAGTAACAAGCAAATCGCAGGGTATGTAATAAAAGCTCCAGGAGCCCCACTAGAGCCCTATCTGTATGACTCTCCTTCTGTTGGTCCATGGGATATTGAGGTAGAGATCTCTCACTGTGGTATTTGTCACAGTGATCTGCATCTTATTCAAAACGACTGGGGCAATGCAGAATATCCCCTTGTTCCCGGACATGAAATCATCGGCATTGTGAAGCAAAAAGGGAACTTAGTCACTGAGCTTGAAATTGGACAACGTGTCGGCATTGGTTGGCAACGCAGTTCATGCGGGCACTGTGAATGGTGTCATGAGGGAAAAGAAAATCTCTGCTTTGCGCAAGAAGCCACCTGTGTGGGGCATTTTGGAGGTTTTGCAAAATCTATCGTTACAGATAGCCGCTTGGCTTTTCCAATACCCGATGCGCTAAGCTCAGAAAATGCCGCTCCCCTCTTATGTGGCGGAGCGACTGTATTTTCACCCCTATTGGAGCATAAAGTCAATGGAACTACCCGCGTAGGCGTGATTGGAATCGGAGGCCTTGGACATCTTGCCCTACAATTTGCACGCGCATTTGGATGTGAAGTATTCGCTTTTTCCTCTTCACCTGAAAAAGAAGCGGAAGCAAAAGCATTCGGAGCCCACCACTTTATTACTACAGAAGATAGTGCGCCCCACAGTTCAATTGACCTACTCCTTTCGACAACATCGGTTCAAAAAGAGTGGCAAAAGTATATTGAGATGCTCCGTCCTAAAGGGAAGCTATGCATGCTAGGCGCTCCAAAAGGCGGAACAGTGGATGTTCCTATTTTTAATTTGATTTTGGGACGAAAAACCATCTGCGGAAGCAATATTGGAAGTGCTCCGGAAATTCGGACAATGCTTCGGTTTGCTGCGCAGCACGGAATCGTTGCGAAAACAGAAGTTTTCCCAATGAGCGAAGTGAATACAGCTCTGAAAAAGCTCGCTTCCAATCAAATCCACTACCGCGCTGTATTAAAAAACTAAAGAGAGTCATATGCGTGCGATGGTCTTCACAGAGGTTGGCAAACCTCTTGAAATTAAAAACATGCCCAAGCCTAAACCAAAATCAAATCAGGTTTTGATCAAGGTCTCGGTCTGTGGTGTGTGCCGAACCGATTTGCATATAATAGATGGAGAACTTAACAAACCTAAGCTTCCCCTTATCCCGGGCCATCAAATTGTAGGAACTGTTGAAGAAATTGGTGAGAACGTAAAAAACATCAAAGTGGGGAATCGCGTAGGCGTGCCCTGGCTGGGTGAGAGCTGCGGAAGGTGTGAATATTGCAAATCTGGAAAAGAAAACTTATGCAACTCAGCAGTTTATACTGGATACCAGATCGATGGAGGATTTGCAGAATATTGTGTTGCAAATGCCCGTTTTGTCTTTCCAATCCCCTCCTCTTATCCTGACCTCCAAGCAGCCCCTCTTCTCTGTGCCGGGCTCATCGGCTATCGCGCACTCAAAATGACCAAAGGAGCAAAGCGAATTGGGTTCTACGGCTTTGGCGCTTCAGCACATATTCTTGTCCAAGTAGTCCAACATCAAGGTGGAGAAGTTTACGCCTTCACAAGAAAAGATGATATTGAAGGTCAAGAATTTGCAAAAGAACTGGGCGCTGTCTGGGCAGGAGGGTCTGATGAAGAGCCCCCCTCGCATCTTGATGCTGCGATTATTTTTGCACCTATAGGTGAACTTGTGCCTAAAGCTCTTTCAGCGGTGAGGCCGGGTGGAATCGTCGTATGTGCAGGAATTCACATGAGCGATATTCCTTCTTTTCCTTATTATATACTGTGGCAAGAAAAAGTGCTTCGATCCGTTGCGAACCTCACACGAAAAGATGGCGAAGATTTTTTGGCCCTTGCACCGACAGTTCCTGTGACAACTGAAGTGCACGCCTATCCCCTTGAAAAGACGAATGAGGCGCTGAAAGATCTAAGGGAGGGTAACTTTACTGGAGCCGCTGTCATCACAGTCAATCCTGATTCAAAGTAGGGCTTTTGAAAAACCATTCTTTGCACTGTTTTTGAGGGTTTTCACCCATCACAATGCATTGAATTTCCTAAAGTTGTAGCAAATATATAAAAATGTAAACTGCAAAAGCTCTTCAGCAAACTCCGAAAGCGTATAGGACAAAATCATCCAAAAGATGGTGTAAAACTTCAGTTTTTCAACATTCCCAAAGTAAAAATCTTTTCCGCTTCTCTCCCCTTTGCTTTTTGAACACAAAAATCCTCGATCTTGACAGGGATCAGTTCCAATTTCTGATATCCCTCTTTAGAAACCTGGACTAAAAAAAGAAAACTTCTGTCATTATGTAACAAAGGATCAACGTAATAGTCGTCTACAAAGTCGCCCGTATCGTACAAGATCAACCCCCCATGATACTCTTCAAACCGCTGAAAAATATGCGCGCTATGGCCGTGTATGATGTCGACCCCATTATCGATCAAAGCGTGTGCAAAATCGACAAACTGTCGCGAGGGATGCTCCCTCATGTTGGGTCCCCAATGCAGTGAGACAATCAATACATCAACCCGGGCTTCCAAAGGCTTAATATCATCTAATACTGTCTCTAGCCCCCATTTCTCACCAGATCTCTGAACATATCGCTCACCTGTTGTCGCAGATTGTCTCCCAGCAGGGCAGGGATAGTGTTCATGCGACACGGACCTGCCCTGCTGGGAGACAAGATGTGGTGACAGGGTGTGCGAGTTGTCAGAGAGATGGTGAGAAATGGGGGCTAGATCTCCCACCTCGATATAATGGACGCCAGGTTTATTCTTTTCAGCTTTCCACCCCGGCTCGTTATCCGTATAACCAATAATGCCAAATGTGATCTCTTTTCTTCTCAGTATAACCGGTTTACGCGCCTCTTCTCGATTACATCCCGCACCAACATGCATGATATCTGCTCGATCTAGAGTCTCAAGAGTTTCGAGCAAACCTGCCTCTGTATAATCAAGCACATGATTATTTGCTAAATTGACAACATCGATGCGTGCTTTGGAAAGAACCTCAACTTTAGAAGGGTCAGCCTTAAAGTTAAATACTTTGGGCACTGCTTCTTCACATGCGGTCAGTGCCGCTTCCAAATTAATCAAATTGAAATCGGTCTTAAGCAACTCAGGAAGAACGTCTCCCCATATCGTTTCAGGGGGCGCTGTATCGAGAAAGGCATTAACCAACCTCCCAATCATGACATCCCCAGCTAATCCGATTGTTACAACGTCTCCAATATTGTAAATTAATTTAAAAAAATTTATATTTAAAAGTAACGACTTTTTATTTTTAAATAGAGGAATTATGAGCAAGCAATTAAATGCTACAAAATTTGGCTTATCTGCCGGAATCCTTTGGGGACTTACGCTTTTTGTGATGACATGGATTTCGATGTATACTGGCTATGGAATGTTTTGGCTTTCCAATTGGATGGATATCTATCCAGGATATGATCTTTCAGGTATCGGCTCACTCATCGGGCTTGCTTATGGATTCGTAGATGGCTTTGTAGGACTTTTTATTTTTGCTTGGCTTTATAACTTGATGAAACCATGAGCAGTGTCTTAATTGTCGGAGCGGGACCAACAGGATTAGTCCTCGCTATCGAACTTATACGCCGCGGCATTTCTGTACGTTTGATCGATGCGAAAGAGGTACCTGAAAAATACTCTCGTGCCATGGGGATTCAATCGCGCACGCTTGAAGTTTTTGAAAAAATCGGTGTGCTGCCCGCATTTTTAAAAGAGGGCAATAAGGTTCAAAAAATCTCTATTCATTGGGCAGGAAAGCAGAGCCATCTCTCGTTAGAAAATCTCGATGCCCCTTACCCTTTTACGCTGATTCTTCCTCAATCGGATACTGAAAGACTTCTAAGAGAACACCTTGAATCAATAGGTGGAAGTATTGAATGGAACACTCGTCTGATAAATCTAGATAAAAAGCAAGCCATCATAAAACTCCCCTCTAAAAAGATCGAACAAGTGAGATACCCATGGATAATCGGCTGTGATGGAGCGCATAGCACAATACGCCATGCATTGAATCTCCCTTTCCTTGGCGCTGCCCTTCCCGAAACTTTTCTTCTCGCCGATGTGCAAGCCTACACAAACATTGAATACGAGGGGCCACAAATATTTCTAAGTAAAAAGGGATTTGGGTTGATCATTCCTTTTCCACAAAAAAACTACTACCGTATCATCTGTCCCGGAGCGGAAAAGACGGAAACGCCTCAACAATTGAGCGCTCTCTTAAAAGAAAGAGGATTATCAAGCATTTTTGATGTTCATAAAGTTGACCGTATCTCTTCGTTCCAAATTCAACGGCGTCACAGTTTAAAATTTCGGCAGAACAGCATCTTTTTAGCTGGAGATGCGGCACATATCCACAGCCCCTTTGGAGGCCAAGGGATGAACACAAGCATCCAAGATGCGTTTAATCTGGGATGGAAATTAGCCCTCGTGATTCAAAATGTTTTGCACGAATCGATTTTAGACACTTATGAAAACGAACGTCTCCCTGTTGCTAAAATGGTCTTGAAAGAGACAACATTTATGACTCGCTTGCTAACTTTTTCTCAAAAGAGGTTTCCCCCTCTTTTTTACTGGGGTATCCACTTCATCTTAAGCTCAAAAAAAAATCGCGAGAAAGTGGCTGGCCGTATAAGCGAGATCTCTCTTTCCTATTCAAATGGAAAAAGTGATTGGCCGGGTCCAAAAGAAGGCGATAGGGCTCCAGATTGCCGGCTTGCCGATGGAAAAAGGGTGTTTGATTTAATGAAAACCCCCAAATTTTCTCTGCTACTTTTCTCAGAAAATCCTTCGTTTGTTGAGAAGATCCAAAAAGAGTATGGAAATTGGATCGATGTGCAAATCTTAAAAGGCAATGCTGTGAGAGAAAAATATGCCGCCGAAGCGCAGAGTGTCTATCTCATACGCCCCGACGGCTATGTCGGATTTCGAAGCCAAAGCTTCAAACCTGAGGAGATTTTTGGCTATCTCATCAAAATTTTTATGCCTGCTTCTTCACGTAATAAATCGTGAAGGGATTGTTGTGAATGTAAGCTTCACCGAGCGCATCGTTATCGTTACGGTAGGCTTTGTATTTCACATTGCCAAAGAAACAAGGCCGCTTCACTTCTTCACAGAAAAGCCCGGCATTGCGGATCGCTACTAAATACTCTTCTTCAGAGTGATAGTAGTTTGGAAGAACCGCTCCAGGGATTTTTCTCCAAATCGGCTCGCCGATAGTCAAATCCTTCACGCTTGTCACAAGAACCAACTGATCCCCACGCTTAACGAATGTCGCGCGTTGTACACCTTCTAGTTCAAGCAAATTTTTAGTGATCACTTCAGGATTATTGCTAGAACCAATCTTCGCAAGCGCTTGCTTGATATTAGCCATAGCTTCCTCTTGAGAATGCCCGCCATCTGTAAATACAACATCTAAAGAGGCAGGGGCTGCGATAACCAGTTCGCCTCCTTCTTTCAAGACGCGAGCGATTTCACGAAAGTGGCCGCCCAGTCCTGTTACTGCATAGTGATCTTGTGTAATCACTTGCATTGTGCGATTTAAGTTACATCCAACATTGATACTAAGAGCTTTATCGAATTGAGCTGCCTCATAAGGAAGATTCACTACATCCCCTTGGCAAAGCTGAACTTGGCTTTCCACACCTGCTCGCGCAATAGCGACTTGCGCCTTATCGAGCATCGATTGTTGGCTATCGATCCCGCACACTTTCGCACCATTTTGGGCCGCTTCGATCGCCCAAGGGGCTGTGCCACATCCAGCGTCTAAAACAACATTGCCTGTGACGTTAGCCAATTCAGACTTTAGATAGGGGTCTAGAAATAGCTCTCCATCAGGCCCATGTCCTTTATACTCTACGTTTTTATAGCTAACTCCTTGCTGTGTATGGCCGACTTTTGGCGCAGCAACAAGTGTTGCACACATCATGAGTGCGCTTAGAATCGCAATTCTATTTTTCATCACAGTTCTCCTTACGTTTGAAAAAACACAAAAAATTAATTTACAAATCTGGTAGCGTTCATTTAGAATAACTTACTAAGTGCAGACAATATGACAAAGGGAAAAATAAGGCAATGAGGTTTTTCTTAACTCTTCTCGCCGTGTTACTTCAATCGATTTTTCTTTATGGACATATTGTCCAGACAGACACCCTCGATTTGCTTGAAAAAAGCATCCCCGACCTAAATCATCGCGATCTTGTTATTTTCGATTACGACAAGACATTGCTCACTGTAAAAGACGCTCTTTTGCAAACATGCGGAAAAAAATGTCTCTGTGTGCGCCTGCAACAAAAAGCTCCCTATCTCAGCGGAGAGGAAATTGAAAAACTGATCAGCCTGATTTTATTGCAAAGAGAGCCGCTTGTAATCGACACTCGCTCATTAGAAATCATACAAGCCATGCAAAACAAAGGGATTAAAGTTATCGTCCTTACCGCTTTGCGTACTGGAAGATTTGGCTACATTCCCAAAACCGAATATTGGCGCCTTCAGGAACTTAACGCCCATGGATACGACTTCCACTACGCATTCCCTGATATTGATTTCCTAGAATTCAATGAATACACTCATGAACCCAACCCACCGGTATTGGTTGAAGGGCTATTTTGTGCCGGCTCTGTTTCTAAAGGCGAAGCCCTCTATACCTTTTTTATGAAGACAGGTTATCGTCCAAGGCGTGTGATTTTTGTCGATAACGCGGCCGGACATCACGATTCGGTAGAAAAATGGGTTCGTCGGATGAAAATCCCCTATCTGGGATATCATTATTCCGGAGTGCTAAAAACACGAAAAAAAGTGAACGAACAGATAGCTGATTTCCAAGTGGATTATTTAATCCAAAACCAACAGTGGCTCAGCGACGACGAGGCCGCACACTTAATTTATTATGGAGAGTGAGAGTGGAAGAATATACTTACTTGATTATAGGGGGCGGCATGACTGCCGACGCAGCTGCACGCGGCATACGAGAAATCGATTCATCGAGCCGAATTGGAATCATTTCCGAGGAAAACTATCCTCCCTATGATCGTCCTCCTCTTTCAAAAGGATTATGGATAGGCAAGCAAGAGGGCGAGATCTGGCGCAATACGGATCAGGAGAACGTTTCCTTCCATTTGGGGACTAAAATTGCCTCAATAGATCCTGAGGCGCATCAAGCGACTGATGAAGCGGGAAACATCTACAAATACAACAAACTGCTCTTAGCCACAGGAGGAATTCCGCGTCGTCTTGAAGGTCCTGATGAAGGGGTAATCTATTATCGCACACTGGATCACTACTACAAACTGCGCGCCCTATATGACTCCGGAGAGTCCTTTGTTGTGATTGGCGGAGGGTATATAGGAACTGAGATTGCTGCCTCTCTTGCCATGAACGGGAAGAAAGTGACTTTGATCATCAAGGAGTCATCGATTAGTGCAAAAAAGCTCCCAAAAGGTTTTTCCGACTTTCTAAGTTCTTATTTTACAGAAAAAGGCGTCAAGCTCATATGCAACCAAACGGTGACATCCGTCACTAAAGAAGGAAGTCAATCGCGCGTTCAAACTTCTAACGGAGAAACATTTCTTGTTGATGGTGTGGTTGCAGGACTTGGCATCACCCCTTGTGCTGAGTTAGCAGAGGCGGCAGGGTTGGAAGTGAATAATGGAATTATTGTCTCCCGCACTCTCCAGACATCACATCTACACATCTTTGCAGCAGGAGATGTTGCCAATTTTTATAACCCCCATCTCGAGAAACGGCTACGCATTGAACATGAAGATACGGCGAATACAATGGGGAAAATGGCTGGCCGTAACATGGCAGGAGCGGGAGAAGAGTATCTTTACCTGCCCTATTTTTACTCCGATCTTTTTGAGCTTGGCTATGAAGCTGTTGGCGAATTAGACAGTACGATGGAAATTGTGGAAGACTGGCACGAGCTCTATCGAAAAGGAGTCCTCTATTACCTCCAAGATGGATATGTGCGCGGAGCCATACTATGGGGCATCTGGGAACAAGTCGATCGCATTAGAGAAATGATTGCAGCAAAAGAAACAGTCTCAGCAAATCAGCTAGTAGGGTTAATCCAGTGAAAATGATCACTCTTTTTTTCTTATTCTCTTCTGCTTTTGCAGCTCAGAAAATCGCACTTACCTTCGATGATTTTCCCATGAATTCAACAGCACTTCACGAAAAAAAAAACGCGTTGAGCTCTACCTAGAAAAACTCGAGAACCTCGACATTCAAACTGTATTTTTCTGTATTGGGCAAGAATGCAAACCTGAGTATTTAGAAATGGTTGCATCAAAAGAGCAACTCCTTGCTAACCACTCTATGACCCATCAACATCTCAGCAACCAACCCCTGGAAACCTTTAAATCGGAGCTTGCAACCGCAGATTCTCTTTTAAACCCTTTTTCCTCTTTCCGCAAATGGTACAGATTTCCCTATCTCGATTATGGGGATCGGAAAGATAAATCTAAGAGAAAGCAGTTATCTGCGCTCCGCCATTTGAAACATAGCGGCTATATTCATGGCTATATCACGATCAGCACATTAGATTGGTATGCCAACCATCTGTTGATCGCTGAGTTGAAGAACAACCATGAAATGGACTTAAACGTATTCAAGGAAGACTATATTGCTCTTTTAAAGGAGTGGATTGAAGAGTATGACAAAAGCTGGCAGAGGTGCTTATGGCGCCCTTTTGTCCATGTGCTTCTCTTACATCAAAATGATATCAACCTTCTTTTTTTAGAAGATATCGTAGCTATGATCAAGTCGATGGGGTGGGAAATTGTCTCCCCAGATGAGGCCTATGCAGATCCTATCCCATTACTTGCGAACTTTGGGCACGTTTTTCCTAAGTTTATACACCCAAAAACCCTTACAAAAGAATATGTGGAGGAAAACACAAGATTTAACCACTAACTTCTTTATTTCGAGCATTGTCCAGATTTTGGTTCAGGTTGAACGCAGCACTGATAAGCCCTAAATGGGTAAAAGCTTGTGGAAAGTTCCCTAAATGTTCCCCTTGCACTCCAAGCTGCTCCGCATATAGCCCCAAGTGATTCGCATAGGCCAACATTTTTTCTAGATAATAGCGTGCCTTTTCGAGCTGCCCAGCACGGGATAAACACTCTACATACCAAAAGCTGCAAAGCGAGAAAGTCCCTTCTGTAAACATCTGATCTTTCGACTCGTCTGGAGAAAGATAGCGATAAACTAACGAGTCAGAGACCAAATCCTCTTCGATCGCTTTGAGAGTAGAAAGCCAGCGCGGATCTTTGGGTCCGATAAATCGCGTGAGCGGCATCAGAAGGGTCGATGCATCTACCCGCCCAGCCCCCGGGTATTGAACAAATGCTTTTCGCTTATCATCCCAAAAATCTGAGAAAATCGTACGCGAAATATGATCCCGTACGTCGATCCATTTTTGCGGCATCGGGAAAGAGCGATAGCGCGCCATCCGCACCATCCGATCGATCGCCACCCAACACATTAACCTGGAATAGAGAAACTTTTGCCGCCCCTCGCGCACTTCCCAAATCCCTTCATCGGGTTGGTTCCAGTTATCGCATAACCAATCTATTTGCCCTGTTAATTGATACCAAAAATCGTAAGATATCGGCTCGCCATACTTGTTATAGAGATAAATAGAGTCCATCAGCTCGCCGTAGATATCGAGTTGCAACTGTTCATATGCGGCATTCCCAACGCGAACAGGCTGCGATCCTAGATAGCCTTCCATGTGCTCTAACTCTATTTCAACGAGTCTTTTGTTCCCCCGAATTGAGTACATCAAACCCAGTTCACCAGGCTTACTGATATCCGGACATTGCGTCTCCATCCAGTTGATAAACTCACCAGCCTCTTTAGTAAAACCGAGACGGATAAGTGCATAGAGGGAAAATGCAGCATCTCGAATCCAGGTGTAGCGGTAGTCCCAGTTTTTATTTCCTCCCACCTCTTCAGGCAGCCCAAAGGTGGCAGCCGCAACCATCGAACCGTATTTCTTCGCGGTCATCAGCTTCAAAAGAAGAGCTGAGCGGTTGACAGCCTCCTGCCAACGCCCTTTGTATTTGCTATTTGCAATCCATCTGCGCCAGTAATGAATCGTATCGAAAAGGCTTTTGTCTACAACTTCAGAAATATTTTCGAAATGCGGCAAAGCACTGACTCTGCAGAATATAAAATCGGCTGTCTCACCGGGCTTAAGTGTGAAGTAGGCATAGGCGTCTGTTTCACGGATTTGAAGTTTGACTGAACTCTGCAGTTTAAGCCCCAAATTTTCTTCACCCTCTCCCAGGAAAAGAATAGCATTTACCTGATGCACCACCTTATGAGGACTGCGCGCATAGTTAAACCGTGGGGAGCAGTGCATATGAAAAGAGTTGTTGCCTCGGATGCTCGTGACACGCCTAATCAAGCAATTTTCATTAAAAAAGCCTTCAACAGGCATAAAATCAGTGATCTCTGCCACCCCATCTTCCGAAAGAAAGCGTGTGATGAGAACATTAGTATCAGGTAGGTAAATCTGTTTATGTTTCACCTCATGAAGCTGAGGTACAATACGAAATGACCCTCCTTTCTGCTTATCTAAAAGGGAGGCAAAAATCGTAGGAGAATCAAAATCAGGATAACACATGTAGTCGATTGAGCCGTTTAGACCAACAAGCGCAACCGTATTCATGTCGCCGATGATTCCGTAATTTTCAATAGGTTGGTATTCCATGCTTTCCAAAAATGCCGTTTCCATCTTTGGAAAGCAGGAACGATGCCAATCCTAAAGAATCGAGGCAATTAGAAGCGAACTTGCCCGTTTACATAGAGCGCTTTTTCATCAGCAAAGCGTCCTTCAACGGTGACGCCTATCATATCGGACATTGTGAAACTGACGCCTATCGCATACCCCCACATTTTGTTCGATTCAAGATCGCGGAGAACTAAGCTCTCGGTTTGGGGAGCAAGAGTCGTCCCGTTATCGAAAAATATCCTATGGTTAAATTGGTAATCATCTAAATCCAACTTTGAGCCTGCCCACACAACTGCAACATAAGGGACAAAAGCAAAAGTTGGACAGCTTGTGGCAAATCGATAAGACGCACCAAGACCTACCTGCCACTCCCTATATTTAGCATCCACATCATCAAAATAGGTCAATGCACCGCTATTATAACTTAAAAAATAGTCGACGTCCGGTTTCGTTTGGAAATACTCCCCTTCTAAACCAACAGCAAAACAGCCGCACTCCCAAAGAGTCGCCCTTGCCCCTATGCTCCAAGAGAACTGCGTCTCAAACCCAAGCTCAGATTCTTGAGAAATCGTCGATCCCCAAGATCGTGCGTCTGTCCGAATATGCAACTTAGAGACGCCTAGACGGGAGAAAATATCAAATCTGTCGCAGAAATTTAAGGCGAGATAACCCGCATTGGAGTAGAGAGTTGTTGTATCAATAACTCCTCCTGAGTGGTGGTCTACCTCCATATGTCTGTTAAAAACATACTCCCCGGCAAATCCGAGGCGAAAGCTCCATGAATCGAGCCAGTTAAAACAAGGATCACAAGGATCACAACAAGAAGTTTCACACCAAATTCCATTCACATATAGGCTGGCTTCAGAAGGATTTCCAACTGGAAGAGCATAAGCAGAACCACAAGTCAACAGAGTTAAAACAGTTAACGATAGCTTTTTCATTTCATCTCCTAAGCATAATAAAATAGTGTACACTTTTGCATAATCTTGATGTTTTTTTTCAATGTTGATTTCCACACCATCTTTGCTTTCTGCTTGAAACCTGAAACATTTTTTGATACGGTTGCATTTACACTTTAACGAGGTTCAGAAATGAGAAAGGTTTGGATAGTTGTTGCAAATGGAAGCCAGTCAAAGATCTATCGTGCTGAAAATGTAAATACGCTTGTCGAGCTAAAAGAATTTCGCCACGAAGAAGGTCATCTTAAAAGAGATGAACTCAATTCAGACCGCCCAGGACGTATGACAAGCCGTGGAGGCTTTGGAACCGATACAATGGAAGAAAAAACACCTCCAAAAGTGAAAGAAGCAAATAATTTTGCCCAAGAGATCGCCCGGTATCTTGAAGAGGGATGTACCTCTGGAGAGTGCGACCGCATCTATTTGATCGCAAAACCTCCTTTCCTCGGCCATATTCGCCAATCACTCAACCCTAACGTCTCAAAATTAGTCGAATCGGAAGTGAACAAAGATCTAACCCAGATGCGTCCTGAAGAGATTCGTGAGTACCTTCCCCCGGTCCTCTAAGAAATTTTCACCATTTATGCGATGGTTCATCTGGTTCCTCGCAGTCTCTTTTTTCTTTTATGAGTTTGTCTTGCGTGTTTCACCAAGCGTGATGGTTGAAGCACTCATGACCTCTTTTCACGCTGATGCCGGAAAGATGGGTGCAGCAATCGGAATCTATTTTTATATCTATGCCCCCATGCAGCTACCTGTGGGGCTGCTTATGGACCGTTTTGGCCCGCGCTATCTTTTACCGAAAGCCGCTTTCATATGCGGAGTAGCCGGAGTTCTTTTCGGCTATGCCGCCCATCTCGATCTGTTATCTTTGTCTAGGCTTCTAATGGGATTTGGATCGGCTTTTGCCTTTGTAGGCGTCCTCGTAATTACCTCCCGCTACTTTCCACATAAGGAGCTAGCATTATTAATCGGTATCGCAAATTCCATAGCCATGATTGGAGCCATTTCAGGTGAGGGCCCTATCAGTATATTAGAAAATTACTTGGGTTGGCGCTATTCGATGATCTTTTTAGGAATTATGGGTATTTTGCTGGCCCTCGTCATGCATTTCGTAATGCGCAAAGCAGCTGAGATAAATAATATGCAAAGCAAAACTACTTTGTTGAATGCTTGGAAAAGCTTAAAAAGCGTCTTAAGACATCCTGTTTCGTGGATCAATGCAATCATTGCTGCCTTACTGTATACGACAACAAGTGCTTTTGCAGCCCTTTGGGGAGTTTCTTTTCTCATGCATAACCATCATTTGAGTCGTGATGAGGCCGGTTTTGCCTCCTCTACTATCTATCTCGGATGGATTTTTGGTGGACCCATTATCGGATATATTTCAGATCGAATTGACAGGCGCCGCCCTTTTTTGATCATTTGCCCTCTCGTTGCCGGAATCATTTTTCTTCCACTCATTCTGTTTAATAATATGAGGCCAACAGACATCTTTCTGATTTTATTTCTCATTGGCTTTTTTTCAGCTGCGGAGCTTCTAAACTTCAGTTACGCCATCGACCTTCACACGGTGAAAGGAACTGGTTCAGCAATCGCCTTTACAAACTTTATCATTATGTTAAGCGGGGCCTTATTTCAACCCCTGGTCGGCATTTTGCTCGATTTATTTTCAAACAGCAGCGCGCACAATGGCCTCCCGGTCTATTCAGATAATGCCTACAAACTTGCAATGCTGCTCTTTCCAATCACCTTTTTTCTAGCTTTCATCCTTTCGTTTTTCTTGAAAGAAACGAAAATTTCAAAAAAGACTTGATCACTCATTAATTTTTTCTTAACATTTGCATGTTTTTAAAAAACGGAGGTACATATGATCATTTCACAAGCTGTAAAACTATGCGATTGCAGAAACACTCATGGAAGCCATTCTGCAGAAAAAAACATAGCCTTTACTCTAGACCTTGTTGCTGCTGTCGCTCTTCTCGTCATTGGGAGCCTAGCCGTGGCAGGCATTCTTCCTATATCATCACCGATAAGTTGGGCACTACTAGGGGGTGGGATTGTTTATACTGCTATCATGACTCTCAGGACATGCAGAAGAATCGCTATCGGCTTTCGCTGATAAATTGCAAAACAACTTCTCGAGTGCGGTCACGTGTGTCCCACTCGAGAAGGACGATCTGCTGCCATGTGCCAAGCGTAAGCTCGCCTCCAACAATCGGAACTGTGAGAGAAGGGCCCATCAAAGTAGCTTTTACATGTGAACGCCCATTGTCATCATGCCAAGTTTGATGATGTGCATACTCGATATTCTTAGGTGCAATGCGGTCTAAACAAGCAGGCACATCTTTTGACAGTCCAGGTTCAAACTCAACAGTAGACAACGCACACGTACTTCCAATACAGAATAAGACTACGATCCCATCTGAGATTTTTTCTTCCTCAATGATGGCTTGAGTCTCTTCCGTGATATCGTGCATGCCTCCATCCGCTTTTGTTTTGACTTGAAGCTTTCTTGAAGTTGTTTTCACTTTAATCTCCTAACCTCTAATACATTAAAGCTATTTGCATCCAAAGTGATCGAATAGGACTTTTCTTAATCGGTTTTTAGCATGGGGTGGTGGATAAGAGAAGCATAATCTTTGAAAACAGACAAAAAACCGAAGCTGAAAGACAAGAGAGCGATCTAGCTCTACAAAAAATAAACGCAGAGCCAAAGAGCTTGAGGCATTTTCTCATACGCTCAATTAATAGTTTTATAAAGCTTTTATTTGAGGATGTAAAAAAGGAGAGACAAGTCGTAATTACAATCAGAGAACTGCCAAAATGAATTTTTACATACCCATTTGCTATAACCTACCTTATTCTTTATCGAACCTCAATCATCTGGGCCTTATTCGATATTCTTCCCATATTTTTTGTAGAAAGAGTATAATGCTTACACTATGGATACACCCCCAATTGTTCATATCACTTCTCTCAGCTCAACCGGAGAAGGAGTGGGAACATTAGACGCCCTAAAAGTCTTTGTAGAAGGAGCTCTCCCGGGCGAAGCCGTTTCTATTGAGATCATTAAACGAAAGAAAAACTATGCAAAAGGGCGTCTTCTCACCATTCTTTCTCCTTCCCCGGAAAGAACAGAACCCATCTGCCCCCTTTTTGGAGAATGCGGTGGCTGCCAGGTGATGCATCTTCAATACCCTGCACAGCTCTCGTTGAAAAGGCAGCGTGTTGTAGATGCCTTAGAGAGAATTGGAGGATTTGAAAAACCTGCTGTCCTTCCCTGTCTTCCTTCTCCTACTTCGCTTGGTTACCGGAATAAGATCCAGCTTCCTGTGATCTGGGACAATGAGAAAAAAACGATTGGGATGTACCGCAAAAGAAGCCATGAGGTCATCCCGCTTGAACGCTGTTTTATTCAGTGTCCTCATGGAGAGGAAATCCTCTCATTGATCATTAAACGGCTTAACATCCCTTCTGTACGCTATGTACTGATTCGAAATGCGATTTTTAATGATGAAGCGCTTGTCCTTCTTGTCACAGATGGTCGCTTTCCCGATCGAATCCAAGCATTTGGTAAAGATCTTATGGAAGCTCATCCTTTGATTAAAGGTGTCATTGAAACGGTAAATACAAGAAAAGATAATGTCATTTTAGGCAAAACCTTTCATACACTAGCCGGTAGGCCATATTTAGTCGAAAAACTGCTCGATAAGCAATTTAAACTCTCTGTTTCCTCATTTTTTCAAGTCAACCCGGCTCAAACAGAAAGACTTTATGAAAAAGCATTAGCTTTCGCAGCTATTGAATCTCATGAAACCGTATTGGATGCCTATTGCGGAGTGGGAACTCTTGCCCTCTTTGCTGCTGATCGTGCCCGCCATGTTTTTGGAGTTGAGTGTGTCGCATCAGCGATTGAGAATGCAATCGAAAATGCCCGGCTCAATAGTCAGTCGAACTGCACCTTCACCTGCGGTCTTGTAGAAAAAATGATCGATCGGTTTGATACTGATATCGTCTTTCTAAATCCCCCCCGAAAAGGGTGCGACCTTTCACTTTTAAATGCACTTCTCATAAAGCAGCCAAAAAAAATTATCTATATCTCCTGCGATCCAGCTACACTTGCGCGCGATCTCGCTATTTTAGCTACCAGCTATTCCCTGAATGGGATACAACCTTTCGATATGTTTCCCCAAACGATGCATGTAGAAACCGTTGTTAACCTGACTCTTCTCGCTAAATAAATCAGCAACGGGCAAGCGGCTATAAATAAATACAATCATTTGACATGATTCCCCAAACGATGCATGTTGAAATCTTATAATTTTTTTTATAGAAATGCGTTATGTCTGAAACGATTGTTATTGTTGGCGCCGGCCTTTCAGGTTTAAGCACAGCCTATCATCTCGAAAAACATGGCTATTCCCCTATCATTTATGAAGCTTCTGATAGATGCGGGGGGCGCATTAAAACTGACCACATCGATGGATTTATCCTCGATCGTGGCTTTCAAATTATCCTCTCCACCTACAAAGAACTTTTGACAGTGTGCCCTGAGAAAGAATTAGGAATCAGCTATTTCCCTCCTGGCATTATGATTCAAGATCGTGGGGGTTGGCTCTCTCTGCTAAATCCATTGAGAAAAGAATCGTGGATGGAAGAACGCTCTCCCTTTCTTTTTGATTTTCTCAAAATTGGAAAACTTTTACTGAATCCTGACCCGGAATTAAATGAGTGCGATCTTGCAACGATATTAAAAAAAATTGGCCTGTCACTAGAGTTCACCCAAAAAGCTGCCATTCCATTTTTTAGCAACTTATTTATAGATCCGGAACTGAATATTAACGGGAAAACATTCCAGTACATGCTTCCTTATTTTGTTAAGGGTAGAGGAGGATTGCCTCGCAATGGAATGCAAGCTATTCCTGATACACTGGCTAGCAAACTCAAAAACACAAAAATCATTTTCAATGCAAAAGTTCAGCGCCTAGAGGACCACTCTATTGTGCTTGAATCAGGTGAAAAAATCTCTGCTGACCGAATCGTCTTAGCGCTATCAAAATTTGCTGCTTCAACTTTTATCCCTTCCATTTCTACGAAAAACGATAAGAGCCTCACCAGTATTTATTACACAGTCAAAGAGAGCTATTTTACTGCAAGCCCTACAATATACTTGGAACCGGATCAAGAAAAACCGATAAACAACTTTAGCTTCGTCAACTTGATACAATCCTCATATGCCCCTAAAGGAGAGATGCTTATTTCAGCGATAGTTCTTAACAAGAAATGGCAACTGCACCCGAATCTATTAGAAGCCGCAACTCAACAACTTTCTTCATATTTCCGGCTTTCTCCACATAACTGGAAACATTTAAAAACATATCATATAGAACACGCTTTGCCGGATCAATCTATTCCCCCTCCCTTTGATGGCAACTATTGCTTTGATCCTAAGAAAGGAATCTATCTATGTGGAGAGCTTGTTGACCTTCCAACTTCAAACCAGTCCATAATCTCAGGGGCTAATGTGGCAGATGTTATTCATACAGATATAACAGAGAGGAAGTAGGATGCTTTCAGAAAAAATTTCGGAAGAAGAGGCGCACAGTCAAACCTATAGCTCCCGTTATTTCGAAAAGCCTATTCCTAAGTATTCACTTCCTGAGCTGAGCATGCCCGCAAATGCAGCCTATCAACTGATTCGAGATGAGCTGAACTTAGATGCGAATCCCGCACTGAATTTAGCCACTTTTGTCACAACATGGATGGAACCAGAAGCCACACAGCTGATCGAAGAAAATCTTCACAAAAATTTCATTGACCACGATGAGTACCCTCAAACAGAGAAAATACAAACCCGATGCGTCAATATGTTATCGCGCCTCTACAATGCTCCCAAAGAAGCAAATACGATGGGAACAGCCACCATCGGCTCTTCAGAAGCCATCATGCTGGGACTGCTCGGACATAAATGGCGCTGGAAAAAGCAAAGGGAAGCGGCGGGAAAACCCTATGATCGGCCAAATGTGATTTTCGGGGCGCATGCCCACATCTGTTGGGAAAAGTTTGCCAAATATTTTGATGTGGAAATGCGTGTCGTACCTGTTGAAGAAAATTGCTATATTCTTCGAACAGAAAAAGTTGAACCTTTAATTGATGAAAATACAATTTGTGTGGGAGGGATTGCAGGCTCCACTTATACGGGAGAAGTTGACCCTATCGGTGAACTCAATTCCCTACTTGTGACGATCAAGCGTGAAAGGGGCTGGGATATTCCCCTGCATATCGACGCTGCCAGCGGAGGCTTTATCCTCCCTTTTACAGATCCCAAATTTGCCTGGGATTTCCGCCTCGAACAAGTGAAATCAATTAATGTTTCCGGACACAAATTTGGACTCGTCTATCCCGGAATCGGCTGGATTTTATGGAAAGAAAAGGAAGATTTTCCGGAGGAGTTGATCTACAAAGTGGATTATTTGGGAGGATGGATGCCAACCTATACACTTAACTTTTCTCGAGGAAGCGGAGGCATTATCGCTCAGTATTATAACTTCCTGCGACTAGGGCGAGAAGGGTACACAAATATCATGAATAACAGTATTTCTAATGCCTGCTATCTCTCCTCTTTGCTCAAAAAATCGGGACATTTCACTCTGATCAATACAGGAGACAAACTCCCCATCGTCATCATGCGCCTTAACGATTCTGTAAAAAATTATACAGTATTTGATATCTCAAATAGTATAAGAGAAAAAGGGTGGATCCTCTCAGCGTATACACTGCCTCAAGGAGCTGAAGATGTTGCTGTCTTACGCGTCGTTGTTCGAGAGAATTTTAGCCATGATATGGCCGACATGCTCTATCAACATATTCTTGAAACATGCGAAACTCTTAAAAAAAAACAAAGAGCTCACACACATACAAAACTCGGTGTTTGCTAAAAACTTTTTAACAATAGTTTAATTGTTTTTTGGTTTATAATACGCAGTCATGTCGATTACTTCATCAACACAATTAATTTCTTGCATCCCGCATTCTGCAGCATGCAGGGAAACAGAGCCGTCCCCTTTAAAGCTCCCCCACTACATGAGCGGACCTCATGCAGAGCTCTTTGCCCAACTCATTTGCCGTGGAATCATAACCTCTGACGGTAAAATTACCCCGGAGTATGCCCATGTTTCGCTGCCTCCCCTCACGAAAAGTGAAGTCTCATCATTGCGCGAGGAACTCAACAGAGAATTCGCAATAAACCTGGATAATACTGAAACGCTCACGCTCTCAGTAGGAACTTTATTAGAGGCTTTTCAAAAAACGCTTCCGGAACAAGATAACAGTATCTATGTCCGTTCGCTCAACTTAATTGGGGGATATGCGACTCATATTCTTTTCTCCCGCACAGATTATGTAAAACGCGTTTTCGACAGATTTGGCTTAAGCGAATTATTTGTCCCGGATCTTATAAGAAAGCAAGAGGGTAAACCTGCTGATGTAGATCTAAGGATGCATATTGAAAGACGCCCCCCTTCTCCAACAACTAAGAGCACATACCCCCTGATTATCGAAGGAAATGAGTTCGATCAAATGCGTGCCTCGATCATAGATATCCTGGCTCGTATGGCGTTGCAGCAAAACAGCCTCGTGTCTGATCGAAAAAATCCCTCCTCATCCGATTTGCCTGAAAACCGAGATGCCAAGCGCGCCGATCTGACACTATATGCTCGAAAAAAAATTGAGCAGCACGCCTTTTCAGCTCTCTGCAAAGTTGACACGGGATTTAATCGAATGCTTGTAGTCTCTCTAAGGTCAACCCCTGTTGATTGGATCATCTACCATGTGCTGGGTCGGCTATGCGTCTTTACAGTCGACGATCTCTATATTCCATGCGAAGAGATAAATGATCGCCCCTCGGCTCCTGAATCGCATAACGGCAAACCGCTAGAATCGTTTTTACACTGCATTTTAGGATTTATCGATTGTGAAAAACCGGAAACCATCGACGCAACCGGTTGGTTCCGCTTTATCTCTTGCCTTGTCAAAGGTTACAGCTCCATTCAACCGGGATTAGAAGAAAAGCTTTTTAAGAAAGTGAATCTCTCGCAACAGGACCTCAATGGACAAATCGAAGGTTGGCTAAAGAAGCATCATCCAGATAATCCCCTCGCTAGATTGATCTATGTTCTCAATTGCGCTCTTACCCTAAAAAACAGACTTAAGAGTGATGCCATAACAGATCTATTAACGGTGCAGCTCTCTTCTACTTGTTTCACCGATAAACAAACCTTTGCAGAAGCACTTCAAAAGGCTTTGCTAAACCCGAATATTCCCTTTAATATCACCACCTCACTCTTAAAATTCGGGTCCTATTTGACGTATGTCCGATCTGCACCGACCCATCCGGACATCACCTTCTCTATTGGAACAGATAATTTGGAACATCCTATTATTCAGCTATATATTGGATGTAATTCCATTCAACTAGACCTAAAGATTGCAGACGAGTTGAAGGCATTTGCGGCATTTTATGCTAATGGAGAAGTTGATACTGACTTAATTACCCTCTTTTTTCTCCTCTGTCCGCCAAGTGAAAATCTGGAAATCAGACAAGAAGAGGTAGCACTAGATCTTTCTGGAATCAGCCATATTTTCTGCTCTCATCCCTCCCCCTTCATAAGATATTTGGGCTTTCTTTTAAGCGCCTCAACCTCTCTTCCATCTGCCCGAACGATCGCTGACCGAAACCTGCTCCAATTTCTGAATCTCTGTTCTAATAAAGATGACATAAGCAGCCAAATAGTTAGTGAGAAATCCACGCTAGCAGCGATGCGCAACCAATTAGCCAGAGTTTCAGGCACGCCTCCAGAGTTAGACAGCGATTTTATGAGCAATTGGATCCTAACACTGTTTGAACCTGGAAGAGAATCTATGGAAATAGGTTATGCCGTATGGAAAGAGAGCAATCCATCACTCACTTTTTCCCTCTCTTTGATAAAGAGATTCGCCTCCTCGAATCCAGACTACGCAATACGCATGCTAACTCTTCTAGCTCAAACTAGGCAAAACATTGAACAAGAATCTCTTGATACATACTGTGCGTTATTTGAAACAGAAGAGGGATCTCCTCTTCTGAGAATGCGTTTTGAAGAAGTTTTATCTTCTTTTAAGCAAACAGTGCTATGCAACTATATTCAACGTCAGATCAAACAAAATGCAACCACAAGGGCCTGCTTTCTTCTAAAGCTTGCGCGTGAAAAGAGACTTCTTAACCCTAAAGATGAAATAGAGCTTCTAGTGCCTCTACTAACAAAACAATTCGATCCAGTTTTATTCGAACGCCTTCGTGAATTGAGTGATGATGATGCACTCCTCTCACGTGTTTACCCATTTCCTGATGGATCAATGCTTGAAGCGCCCATTTTCCAAGCGTGCGCGGAAGGTAGAATTAAGATCTCAAAACAAGATGCTGATTTTCATCTCTCATTATGCAGACACTCGCCCCAAGCTTGGCGGACTATTTTCCCTCATATTTCAACTTTAAAAGAAACCCCTGCCTTAATAGAACTGAAGAGTGCAATTGTAGATCATGCGGTAGAGGAGCGAGAATTTGAAAAAGCTTTTTATCTTCTTTCATCCCTATTTCCTCATTTCGAGAATAGAGAGCACTATTATGACTTGCTTACGACAGTTCTTTTAAACGGCAAGCTAAATCCCAAAAAAGTTTTTGGCTTACTCAGTCAAATTGCCAAAGTCGATAAAAATGCCTGTTACTCTTCGTTATTCCGAGCGATTCAAGCTCTTATATTCCAGCATCCAGAGGAGTTGAGCCGTTGGTTAAAAGAGACCGATTTTTTCAACTCTCTTGAAGAGCGTGCTGAACTTCAATCATTATTAAGGAACTTATGCCTTTATCTTCTTCGAGAAAATGTAGCCAAAGCAGGATACTATTGCCTTTCACTTATAAAAAAATACTCTCAGGATTTACAAGACCTTGAGATCATTACCACCCTAATCACAGAGAACTACCTTTCAACAAAAGAGAAATTTGCCCTTTTAGACCTTTTGAATCCCGAGCTTGCCAAAACAGAGCTTGGAAAAGTTGTCGCTCTTTTTGGAATCAAGATGGTCGAAAATAAAGAAGGATGTAAACGGTGGACTGAGTGGCTTTTGACAACTTCTTTCTTTTCCGCACTTCCCCAAGTTGCCACTCTCATGGCTGAAACTGAAGATGTAATTGCCGATGAACAGGCCTTCTTGTCTTCGTTAGAAGAGACTTTACAAGCTCGCCAAAACTTAAAGACAGTTGTTCAATCTACTTTCTATTCTCTCATCCTTTTTTCCAAAAATGAAGACAAAGAGTGGGCTCCCTTTTCTTTCAAGTTTTTATCCAATTATTTAGACGATCTTCGCCCTATTTCGCAAGATGAGGTACAAGCCTTCTTTGCGCTTATCGATCATGCCGAAGACTTCCTTCTCACCCTAGCCGTTTTTCTGTTCATCGAAGAAAAGCAGCTTCAGCCAGAAACTTCAAACGATTTTATATGTAATTATGCCTCCATAATCAATGACCTAGAAACAGATCCAATAGTCATCCCCCTTCTGCAAAATCGATCAAGACTCAATAGGTTTGCATCCTGTTTAGAAAGTCAGTGCGAAGCAAACTTCTTAGCAAATTTTTACTGGCTAAAAGCTGTATTTTACTGGGCAAACCATGATAACAGAGATATCGCATCTCCTAGAGCTATTAAACAAGCCTATGAGAGAATACAACTTGCCTTGCGTCAAATACGTCTTCCTGAAACAAAACGGGAGAGACCGCTTGGAGTTTACTCTTATCGAGAAGGGATGATTGACTTTCTCTATCTCACATACCTCTATTCACATGAAGACCCTCAGCAAAATGCTGAAGGTAAAGAGCTTTTTCGTGAAAAGATACGCAAATTGCATCCCAAAGAATATTGGTTTACCTCTGAAATATTTTATAACTACCTGATTAGAAACCATAATCCAGAACTTCAGTTTGAAATAGATTCATTGTTAGAAGTAGTTGAAACCGTTTACCTTGACAAACAGGCATGCGCAGACTTGCTGCAATTTTTGATTCAAAACCCTTCTCCGGGTCGCTTGATCAAAGCCAGCACGATTTGGATGGAAAGCGTTGAGACAAACAAAATCCCTTTCGATCAACACAGCTGGGAATTCGGCTATAGGATCGCAGATGAGTTTTTTAATTTCCCGAAGGAATCCGATCTTTCCCACCCTCTCAATACTGCTATCCTCCAGCATCTTGAAATCATCAACACAATCTATCGAGAATATTACGCTCAATTCCGAGAAAACACTCTCTATAACATTCAAATCAGAGAGATCAATTTAAGATACAGCATGCGTCAAAGTGAGGACAAAGACAATCAAAAGTTGATTATACAAACTTTAGAGGGCTTCTTTACGCAATTAGGAGAGTTTTATGCTGATCGCAATAGCTGCAAAGCATTAGCTATTATGCCTGAAGCAATTGCAGCTGTTGCCTCATTTAATCCACCTCAATTCTGCCTCTTCGCTGAGAAATATTGGATTTCACTTACAGAGATACCTATGAAAGATATCCAATATAGTATCGGATACGTTTTCATAGAAATTCTTATCGCTAATAAGGATAGATCTCCAGAAGTTAAAGAACAGGCGCGTATTTACCTAAACCATTTAATGCGAGATCATAGAGAAAAAAGTGATGCAATCAGGGTTCTAATAGAAAGACTTCATGCAGACCATTGATTAAGCATTCAACATTCACCAAAACTTGATAATTTTTTTTATATTTTTAGTTTCAAATTTATTTTGGTAATAAATATAATTTAATTATCTGGCTGGTTGGTGTATGAAAAGATTAATAATCATTATTGTTTTGCTTTTTCAATATTCGCTTCTTCATGGACAAGAAGGCTCTGTAGTCTGTCTGCACGGCTTTTTTCGATCTTATAAATGCATGATCCCAATGGGCAATGTCCTTAGAAAAGAGGGACTTGAAGTATACTTATGGGACTACCAAAGTAAAAAAGAGACAATAGAAACGCATGCTGCCAATCTCGTTGAAGTACTCAAGAGAATCGCCGCCAAGAAACCCGGCGAACCCATTCACTTCACAACTCACTCATTTGGTGGAATTATTGTACGAGCAGCGGTCAATCACCCAGAATGTCCTCAAGAAGCGAAAATAGGCAGAGCCGTTTTGCTTGCCCCTCCAAATAAAGGAGCCCATCTCGCGCGCAACTTAAAAAGTTTTCCTCTACGCTGGTTGGTAGGAAATAAGTCGGGTAAGCAGCTGTTAACGTACGATGCTAAGGCTATGGAGAATGTGGGCGCTTTCCCCTCCTCTATGGATGTAATGGTGATCGCAGGAGAAAAAGGGAGCCGTCTTTCCAAAGTACTTGTCAAAGAGCCAAATGACGGAAAAGTAACGGTAGAAGAAACACGCTTAGAGACTCCCCACTTCCATCGCACACTCTACGTAGGACACCACTGGATCATGACGAGTAGAGAGACAATCGGTATCACCAAAGCCTTTCTACTCTCTCAAGACAACATGCACCCAGCTGATTCTCATTCTGAGTAAAGCCCAAGTTCCAGAAAAATAGAAGCCGAAGAAACCGTTATTCCCCGATTTTTCTTGAACTTGGGTAAAAAAAACGACTGGATTGTGATCTAGCAGTTTGCTATAAAAAAAATTTCAATCAGATAATGAGGTCATATGAAAAAAGGATTTTTGTTACTTCTTCTTACTATCCAATGTTTTGCGCTTTCAGCTCAAGACGGGGTTGTCGTCTTGATACATGGATTTATGACCTCCGGAAGGAGCATGAAACCGATAGAAAACTCGTTAAGAGAGTTTGGCTTTTGTGTACATAACTGGGAATATCAGAGTAGACGCCGTACCATCCAACAGCATGCATGCACGTTAGCCTGGTATCTACAATATGTTGCAAGCTGCCATCCTGGGCAACCTATTGATTTTGTTGCACATTCCACAGGCGGACTTATCCTAAGAGCCGCCCTGAATTTACCCGATTGTCCAGAAGAGGCAAAAATAGGGCGAGCAGTCCTCTTGGCCACCCCAAATCAAGGTTCTCGCCTTGCTATTCGCTTTCAGGATGTTCAGCCGATTGAATTTTTTATGGGCAAAAAAAGCGGCTGGCAGTTGATGCATTGGAATGAATGCGATATTCAAAATTGCCTAGGATCTTTCCCTCCTTCTGTGGAAGTACTCGTAGTGGCTGGAACACGCGGCAATCAAATCTTTTTCGATATGCCGAATGATGGGTATCTAGCGATCGACGAAACAGCCCTTGATACACCTCACTATTGGACAAGCTACAATGTCACACACGGCGAGATTCTTACCTCCCGAAAAGTGCTCTGCTGCCTGAGAACCTTTCTTTACTGGGGCTATGAAGAGCCACCCGGATCCGCACAATACGAACCCGGGTGTCAGTAGCTTATCTACCCATTCTTCCATAGTTGTTATTGCTGTTGTTCTTCCAAAGAGGCTGACGCTGATCATCAAGAAGTTGTAGAACGTTTCCGCTCTTATCGACTTCTTTAGCGATGATCATTTCCTCTCCATTGGCCTTAACTCGGAAGCCTTTAACAGTGATTTTATCTCCGATTTGGAGCTTCACTTTAGACTGATCCACATAATTTGCTGGGCCAATCAGAATCGTTTTATCTCCTTCGCTGGTTTCCAGAGAAATTGAAATAAACATACGGCCATCAGGATAACGCTCACGCATTACATTCTGTACAGTTCCTTGGAACTTCTCGACAGAATCCATAGTCAATTTCTTCGTTGCAGAGTTGTTTCCGTTAGTACTGTTGTTAGAAACACTCTGAATTTGGTTTTTACATCCAGAACCAGTTGGGTTACATTTGCCCATGCCATTTGGCATATTTGGGTGCCTTTCATCCGCCGCTGCAGTCGCGCCGTTTAACAAAACACCTGCTGTAACAATTGCACTCAAAAAAAGATTTTTTTTCATAACACTCTCCCTAAGAGAATTAACAATATCCCCTATATAATTTATTTTGTAACAAAACGGCCTTTTATTAAACAAATTTATTTATTATTAGTGTTTTATGAACTCATAATTTCCTAAATCACTAACAATTAACTAGGTGTAAAATTTTAATGGATTTTTATTTAATTTAAATTCATGTTAAGCTTAAAGGGTAGGTATTCAGGGGCGCCCAGGAAAAATTATAAGGCAGATAAACCCGAAAAAGCGTGGAGGTAATGAATAGTGCAAGTTGAGCTTTACGACAAATCAAATATCGACACGATCGAGTGGCCTGACACCGAGGAAGGGCGGCTCGCGAAAGAATATCTTCTCCCTCTAATTCAAGAGGGACCGGAAAACTATATATCCAACGCCAAAACCGACCTCTATCTAATTAAAATAGAAAGTCTTATAGTTCCTATCTCTGTAAATGAACGCGAATATGAAAACTCATATTTGCTCTCATCCTATTTTGTGGTGACTGAACTAAAAGAGAAGCTTGAAAAGGCATCTGCAGCATGGCGCTTCCTAACAAAGCCCCTCATCGCCTTTTTTGGGCAACTATTGAAATGGATTAAGATTAATAAAGTTGTGATCATCAACAACTGGCTTTTCTCAACAAACCTCTATCCTCCTCTCACAAAGAGCCAAATTGAAGCGATCACTCTCTTCTTAAAAAAACGCTTTCCCGATCACTACTTTATGTTCCGCTCTGTCAACACGTATAAAGACTCGACCGTCTTTGATGGCCTTAACTTGCAAAACTACAGGATGATCCCAAGCCGCCAGGTCTATCTTTATGACCCTCATCGCCCTCAGTCTCAAAGTACGATTGTCAAACAAAGAAAAGATAGTAAGCGCTTGATCAAAGCGCAATACTATGTTGAAACAGTTGATACGTTTTCCGATGAAGAGATTGCGCGCCTTTTAGAACTATATCGTAATGTCTATGTCAACCGGTACACAAAATACAGCCCTCTTTACACAGAAAAATATTTAAAACAGGCCCTTAAAAATAAGTTTCTTAACTTCAAACTCCTAAAGAAAGAAGGCAAAATCTACGGGGTAACTGGCTTTTTGAAAAAGGATGGATACATGCTCACTCCCTTCTTTGGTTATGATACTTCTGTTCCACAAGAAGAAGGATTATATCGTATGCTCTCTTCTGTCATCTTAGAAGAGGTTAGCAAGTGTGAACTGCTCTCTCACCAGGGCTCGGGCAGTTCAAATTTTAAGAAGTGGCGTGGCTTCATCGAGCAACAGGAGTATGTGGCGATCTATGACCACCACCTCCCGCTATTCCGCCGTCTTTTTTGGTTTTTAGGAGAGAAATTCTCGACCCTCTTCCAGCACTAGCCCGACTTTACAAGCTTAGAGAGCTGCTTTCTTTGAGAAGAGAGATCGTAGCTGGGAGCTTCCTGGCTATTATCAGAGAAGATTTTATAACTATGGGTGAACTCAGCAGTTGAGAATCGAAAAGCTGCCGCCTCCATTTCATAGATCTCCTCTTCTTCAAAATTGTAATCAGCGAAGCGCTTTTCTCTTTTAGCTTCCAACCAAATGCAGGATAAAAAGAGCCTCTCCCCTCAAAATCGCGAATCCCGATATTATGGCTGCCAAGACCGCCAACTCATATATTTAACCGGGCTTGGGATACGCTGTCTCACTTGTCGCTTACACTTTCCCTATTCCACTAATAATTAATGCAATATCTTTGCTCTGATAAATTGGGTAGGCCGTTTTTGGGGAATAAGAGTTAAGAGAGAAGTACCGAATCAGAGGGTCTGCTTCGCACTTAAGAGCGCATACAATACCGATCATGCTTGCATATCATATCCATTTTTACTAAATTTCGCAAAAGAAGGAGGTCATTTTATGCGCACAGCATTAGTTGCTCTATTTCTATTTCCCATTTTTTTGATCGCACATCCCTATCCGCTTTTTAATCCGGCGACTTTACAGTCATTTAAAGGAGAAATTGCTAGTGTAGAAACATTTAGTTATGTCACACGCCCTACTCCACATAAGCAAATCTTATTGCGTACTCCCGGAGCTGAAATTACGGTTGACTTAGGGCCCGAGTGGTACCTTGAATCTCAAGGAATCTATGTGGCCCCAGGGGAAGAAGTTGAAATTGAAGGATCTCTGATCAAAGTAAACGATACTTTTTTTGTAATCGCCTCTTCGATCACTCAAGATGGCGTGACCTATAAGCTACGCGAAAAGAATGGTTTACCCATCTGGCGTGGCCGGTAAAACCGGTGGATTAGCTACCATCCTATAATCAAAAGGTTGGGGGTCGATATTCTTTGTGATTAAGCCAGTCAAGTTAGGATTTGCCAGCATCAACCGACCAAAGGAGATAAGATCAAAGGCATTATCTGATAGAGCTTTTTTCGCGCTCTTCACCGTATACCCGCCACTTCCGATGAGAATTCCTTGATAG
This sequence comes from uncultured Chlamydiales bacterium, assembly GCA_963748195.1. GTDB lineage: Bacteria > Chlamydiota > Chlamydiia > Chlamydiales > JAAKFR01 > JAJACP01. The sequence continues at coordinate 306,988 of CAVVHU010000002.1, forward strand.
TTTTCTCGCACAAACTGCGATACCCTGCCAATCTCAGGATGGGTGTCATTATCTGCAGCCACGTGGATGTAAGCGGCTTCCCTTCTTTCCAGCTCTTTAAAAAGAGCCTTAAAGATCTCCAAATCGCGTGCATCATAATGCATATTCTCCATTCCAGCGAGAGGAGCAGGTGAGAGTCTAATGCCTGTTGGAAGAAGTGAGCAAACGGCATCAAAGACCTCTAGAACGAAGCGTGTCTTATCAACTCCGTAGTGATCAAGTCGCCGATTAGTGTGATGATGTAAAAATGAGTCGAGCAAATAGCCTCCTGCTCCATGCAATTCAACACCATCGAATCCAGCTATTTTTGCGTTACAAGCAGCTTCTTTAAAACATTTTATGACAAATTCAAAATCATCAGCTTCCATTATGCGAGGTTGCTCGTAAGTAAGATCACTACGCGGGACCTTCTCGCGGAGAGGGCGAATGCCTGAAGGTGAGAGAGGAAGGTCTCCTCCACGAAATTGAGAATGCCCCATCATCCCAGCATGCCAGAGCTGAACAAAGATCTTCCCACCCGTCTCATGCACCGCATCTGTGACGCTTTTCCATCCGTTGATTTGCGCCTGACTGAATAGGCCCGGTGTATTGGGATAAGCATTTGCGCATGGCGCAATACTCGTCGCCTCAGCAATTAGAAGGCCTGCAGAAGCGCGATCCCTATAATAGGCAGCCATATGCTCAGTCGGAACATGATCAGCTGTCGCGGCACAGCGGGTCATAGGCGCCATCACTACCCGAGAGCTTAATCTTAAACCTTTTAGTGAGAATGAATTTAATAACACACTAAAAACATTAATTGACTTGTTATTAACTGTCAACACGTTAAATTGTTTTCGAAAAAAATATTGGCAGTCGGATATCCGGACAAGTCTGTAATCGTAGGGTCCCAGATGAAACCGTAAAGAGAATGGACACTGGAAATTGCGATCGATACTGAGTAAAAACCCCCTAAAATTTTATTTTTGAAGAATTCTCTGTTTATTAACTGAGCCAACAGTTATAATTTCCCTAAAAAAGTAAAATTCGAGTTACGAGTTAAAGGAATTAAAAATTAATGAGCTCCACTACATTTGAAGAACTAGGGGTCAAAGGGCCTCTTTTAGACACTCTCACAAAGATTGGGTTTGTCAAACCAAGCCAAATCCAACAAGAGGTAATCCCTCTCATTTTATCGGGTGCCGATGTAGTGGGACAAGCGCAAACAGGAACTGGCAAAACAGCCGCATTTGGGTTGCCCACTATTCAATTACTCAAAAAATCAAACCAAGCAGAAGTCTTAGTGATGACACCGACGCGCGAACTTGCCTTTCAAGTCGCAGATGAGTTAAGAAGGCTCGGTGTCCACCGCAGACTTAAAGTCGCCACCATTTGTGGAGGAAAATCATTTAAAAATCAGATCGATGCTTTTAACGACGGAGCGGAAATTCTTGTTGCAACTCCAGGGAGATTGCTTGATCTTCTCCAGTCGAAACGACTAGCAAACTTTCGCCCCTCTACTGTGATTCTCGATGAAGCGGATGAAATGCTAAATATGGGCTTTTATGAAGATATCCAATTGATTTTTGGCTTTCTTCCAAAGAAACGGCAGACGCTCTTGTTTTCTGCTACGATGCCGCGCACCATACAAACACTCATCAAAGAGATCTTGGAAACCCCTGTCTTTGTCAAGGCAAACCCAGAACAAAAGTCCCATAAAGACATTTCTCAAGCCTACTATCTCATCGAAGATTCAGAGCGGGATGCTGCCTTAATTCGCCTATTTGAGGGGAAACAATTAAGCAAGTCCATTATCTTCTGCAAGACCAAAAAAGAGGTTGACCGCCTCTCTTCATTTCTTGAACATCATGGCCATAAAGCAAAAGGTCTTCATGGTGATATGGAACAAAATCAGCGGCAAAGGGTAACTCATGCATTTCGTACCGGCGAAAGCAATATTCTTGTAGCGACTGACGTTGCTGCACGAGGGCTCAATATTTTGGACGTCACGCATGTCATCAACTACCATATTCCATTTGATGCTGAGAATTATGTCCACCGTATTGGACGTACCGGCCGAGCCGGGCAAAAAGGGAAAGCGATTAGCTTTGTGACACCAAACGAGCTCTACAAGCTCATGCGTTTTCAAAAGCACTCGGGTGGAGACCTTCAGCAGCGCTATGTTCCAAGTAAAAAAGAGGTTAAAGAGGCTAAGCTTTCTCACCTCATTGAGAAAATCAATGGACAAGAGCTGAAAGAAGAAGTAAAGGGCTCACTTCTCGAATCATTGAAAGAGAAGATGGATCTCGAAGAGATTACATGCAAGCTACTCTCCCTTCTAATCGACGAAAAACCGATCATAGGTCCCGACGAGATTGGAATTCGAGGAAAACCCAAGTTCAAAGAGAACAAAGAGAAAAGACAGTCCCATTTTAAAAAGCGGCGCCGATTTGCCACGAAATAGTCAAATGACGTATCTATGCATACGTGACGAATGAAAAAATTCAAAGACTACAAGAGCAGGTGCGTTTCCTTTCTAGCCAAGGGAAACGCATCGCTCTGAAAAGCGGTGGAAGCTCTAACACAACACGCTCAAAATCTTATAACAATAAGGGAATCCCCTTAGACTTAAGAGATTTCAACCGCATCTTAAACATCGACCCTGAAAAACAAACCGCCTATATAGAGCCGCGTGTAACGATGGAAAGCCTTGTCCGGGCGACGCTTCGCCATGGCTTAATCCCTCCAGTTGTCCCTGAGTTTAAAGGGATCACAGTCGGAGGAGCAATCAATGGATGCGCAGGTGAAAGCGGTTCGCACAGATGGGGTATTTTTAGCGACAACTGCCTAAGATATGATGTGATCCTAGGAGATGGAGAACTTATCTCAGCTTCTCCTTCAGAAAATACCGCACTTTTTCATGCCATTCCAGGCTCATACGGCGCCCTTGGACTCCTTGTAGGTGCCGAAATTAGGCTAATCCCTGCCGCTTCTTCAGTACAAGTCAACTGGGACCCCGTTTCCGATCCATTGATTACCTCGTCTGCTGATTTTCTTGATGGAATTGCCTTTAACAGAGAGTTGATCGTTAAAATTGAAGGACGTTTTACAGATGAAAAACCAACGCGCCGCAACTGGTATTTCGAAGAGACGAGAAAGGGTGGTGAAGCGATTCTTTCGACGTTTGACTATCTTTTCCGGTACGATAGCGGAGCTTTTTGGATCGGCGCCTACCTGCTTAAGCTCCCCTTCCTATGGCGGTTTATCTCTCAAGGTCTATTAAAATTTCCTGGTCCTTCCTATTTTTCAGAAAAGGAGATCCGTATAAGAGAGAAGCTCCCGATCCCAAACCGATTTTGGCTAAACCTCCTTTCAAGCCAACGTCTCTGGAAGTTACACCATAAAGCTGAGTCATGGGTTCAAAACCGATTGGTGATTCAAGACTGTTCGGTTCCTTGTTCCAAAGCCGCTTCATTTCTAAACATCGTGATGGATAACCCAGGCGTCTTCCCTCTATGGCTCTGTCCGATTAAAAACACTGGAGCCGAGCAAATTTTTGCGCCTCACAATCTATCTGAAGATGTTCTCAACGTTGGGTTATACGGCATCCCTGCGATTTCTGCGCCAATGGAGCAGATCACCAAAGCTCTAGAGCGTCACACATACGCTCACAAGGGACGCAAAGTGCTCTATAGCCGTTCCTATTACACACAACAAGAATTTTGGAAGATCTACGATTGGAATGCTTATCAAAGCCTGCGTGAAAAAGCAAAAGCGAACAACGTCTGGCCTGATATCACTGAAAAGGTGCTTTCAGAATGATCTCAATGTTGGTAGTAGCACCACTTCCCTTCCGGCAAATCGCCAAGCGCGATATTACCAATCCTGACCCGCTTTAAATGAACCACCTTTAAGCCCACCTGCTCACACATTCTGCGAATCTGCCGCTTTTTACCTTCGATCAGTACCATACGAAAAAGTTGGGGCTCCAAAACATCTAACTGGATTGGCTTGAGCTCTTTTTCATCTAGAGAGAGGCCGAAGCGGAGTAAGTTGAGTGCGCTTTCTGTTACCCTACCTTCAACCCGGACAAGATATTCTTTTTCGATAACAGATTCAGGCCCGATCAACTCTTTTACAAGCACTCCATCTTGAGTCAAGACTAGAAGTCCCTTAGAATCGATATCTAATCGCCCAGCGACGCTGAGCTTTTTTCGATGCGAAGGATGGAAGCGTCCTCCTTTTACCTGATTCTCAGGAACAATCAGGTCGAGCGCAGGACGATACCCTTTTTCAGGCTGAGTTGAAACAAAACCAATCGGCTTATTAAGAAGAATAGTCACCTTCGCCTTTTGGGCTTCAACAGCCTCATGTAAAAATTCAACGCGCGCATCAGATGAGACTTTTATTCCGAGAGTAGAGACAACGTCCCCGTCAACGAGCACTTTTCCGGCCTCGATATAGCGATCAGCTTCTCGACGAGAGCACATTCCTCGCTCAGACATAAGCTTTGAGAGACGTTTCATGGAAAATAGAATACCATAATGAACTTAATCTTTCCAAAAATATTTATTAATGATATTAATAAAAAGATGAATGAATACTACCTCTTCGTAAAACGTTTTTTTTCAAATCCCTCCAAAATCGGCTCTATTCTTCCAAGTTCATACAGACTCGGTCAGAAGATGACCAGGATGGCACCAGACCTCTCTAAAGGGGAACGCCGCTATTTAGAAGTGGGTGGAGGTTCAGGTGCGTTGACGCGACATCTCGTAAAAAAGCTGGGGCCCGCGGATACATTAGATATCGTTGAGATGGATCCCCAATTTTGCAAAGCTTTACGGGAAAAATTTGGCCACCTCCCTAATGTCACGATACATGAGATCTCGATTTTAGATTTCGATCAAGAAGGGTATGATGTAGTTGTCACAAGCCTTCCACTTAATTCCTTTGAGGCCGACCTAGTTGATAGAATATTTTTTAAATACACAAAACTGGTGAAACCCGGTGGCTATATCTCGTATTTTGAATACATGGGGTTAGGCAAGATCAAAAAATTCTATCTATCAGGCAAACTGGGCGACGACTTTAAGACACTTCTCGCCCTCAAAACAAGCTTTGTTGAGAGTTACTGCACAGATACGGATAAAATTTTATTAAATTTCCCTCCCGCTCGCGTTTTCCACTGCCAAATGTAGAGCAAATCTGATAAAATGTTTCTATGTCACTCTATCTAAATACTCAATCTTTGAAAAAATCCTTTGGCTCTCAAGATTTATTTAAAAACCTCTCTTTTAGTGTCTTTGCAGGAAACCGAATTGGATTGATCGGCCCTAATGGAGCAGGAAAATCAACTCTATTGAAAATATTAGCAGGCGTTGAACCTTCCGATTCAGGGAGCGTCTCATATAAAAAAGAACTCTCGATCGGCTATGTCTCCCAATCGCAGGATTTTCCCGACAAATCGCCTCTTGCGCTGCTTTTAGAATCATCTCCTTCTGAATACGAAGCCAAAATATGGTTGACTAAAGCCGGGTTTAATGGGGACGAGAGCTCTGCCGCAACGCTTTCAGGAGGTTGGAAAAAACGGCTCGCGATTGCTCTTGCCCTCTCTTCTTCCCCCAGTCTCCTCCTTCTTGACGAACCTACAAACCATCTCGATTTAGATGGAGTTGCATGGCTTGAGACTTTTTTACAGCGTGAAGCGACCACATTTGTACTCGTAAGCCATGACCGTTATTTTTTACAGAAAATGACAAACCGAACAATTGAGATTAATCCTACCTATCCAGAAGGGCTTTTCTCGATTGACGGAACTTTTGAGAATTTTCTCGAGAAAAAACGTCTGTTTTTAGAGGGCCAGCTGCAGAAGGAACGTTCTTACGCAACTAAAGTAAGGCGCGAAACTCACTGGCTCAGACAAACCCCTAAAGCACGCACCACAAAATCTCAGGCTCGTTTAAATCAAGCCGATGAAATTCTGTCAGAGCATGCTGACCTTGTATATCGGAATCAAGAGCGAAAAGCGAAAATACAATTTGAAGGGAGCGAAAGACAAACACGCAAACTGCTCGTTGCGAAAAATATCAGTTACAGCTCTCTATTCCAAAATTTAGACATCACCCTTTCACCCGGTACCCGTTTAGGCTTAATGGGACCAAACGGTTCCGGAAAAACAACGCTGCTCCGTCTTCTAGCTGGCGAGCTAAAGCCAACACAAGGGACAATTAAACCGGCTGACGATTTGAAGATCGTCTATTTTGACCAGCATCGGGTTAAATTACCCCTCCATCTAACTTTACGCGAAGCGCTCGCCCCTGATGGTGATTATGTCCATTTTAGAGGAACGCATATTCACGTTAACGGATGGTGCAAACGGTTTCTTTTCTCACCTGATTCCCTTGATATGCCACTCGAAAAACTCTCCGGTGGAGAAAGGGCGCGGATAACAATCGCACATCTCATGCTGCAGCCCGCCGATATCCTTCTTCTCGATGAGCCTACAAACGATCTCGATATTCCAACATTAGAGACACTTGAGGATAATCTAATAGACTTTCCTGGTGCGGTCGTATTAATCACGCATGACCGCTGTTTGCTTGAACAAGCCTGCAATCAATTCCTTTCTCTTGGACAGACAGTTGAGAAGAAAGCGAAGAAGGAGGCTCCTCCCAAAGCTAAGCCAGTTTCAAACAAACTCTCAAACAAAGAGAAAAGAGAATTGGAGCAAATCGAGAAGCTCATTGCAAAACAAGAGGAAAAACTCTCTTCATTAACAGAAGAGCTTCCTACAGACCAGCCAGAAAAGCTTCAAGCCCATTGCATAGAAATTGCTAAGCTTGAGCAGGAGATTGAATCCCTATACCAACGTTGGGCCGAGCTTAATCAGCTTTAGGGCAAGGGCATTTACCCGACTCACACTTACATCCCTCCTCTGAGAGGCAGCCGCAGTGTGATTCAGGTGTGCATTTACAATCCTTGCAAGTGCATTTTTCAGGTTGAGCGAACAAAGGAGCTGATACAACTAAAAAAGCTCCAATCAAAATCTTTGATACCGTTTTCATTTTTTCTCCAATAGTTAATGAGCCAAAGGAATCCCCATATAGAAGAGATATCCATTTGCTCCGGGGTTGCGGTTAGAGAGGGAAGCATTTGAAATATGAAAAAACTGAAATCCAAAACGGAAACAGCTCTCCCATTCATAAGCTAAATCAATACATGAACGAAACTCAATCGGATAACCTAAGTCCCTTCCGCTTCCTTTAAAATAAACACCGGGCATGAAGTTAGGAATGATGAGAAAATGCTCGGTTGCCTTTATCTCAACTCCTAAGCCCATCCCTGCATAAAGTGAGCAGAATTCTGGGGTCATCAAGTTAATCATGGGGCGGACATGCCAAAAACAACATTTGCTAAATTTATACTCAATCTGGAAAAGCCCTCCCGAATGGCGTTCGCCCCCTTCAAAAAAGCCTCCACCGACAGTCAAAAGCGGTGGATAGCACTCCCCGCCAATTCCAACACAACTTAAGGCGATGATAATCAGTACTTTTTTAAAAAACTTCATGATACTTCGCAGAATAATGAATTAAAGAAATATTTTGAAGAAAAGTTTTATGTGGCCTAAAGCCACCCTTTCTTCTTGAAATAGAGATAAGGGGCAATCGCTGCGATGATCATCAAACAAATCGCTAAAGGATAACCAAAAACCCAATGTAATTCCGGCATCACTTTAAAGTTCATTCCATAGATACTTGCAATTAGTGTGGGGGGCAGAAAAATGACAGCCGCTCCAGAAAGAATTTTCACCACATTATTTTGCTCAATATTGATGTAGCCAAGAGTTGCATCTAAGAGAAAATTGATTTTATGGAACAAGAAGTTTACATGATTCGAAATAGATCTCACGTCGAGTTGAAGTCTACGCAGGAGTTGTTTAATTTTGACTCGATTTTCCCTATTTTCCAACTGATTGGAAAAAAATAGTGTCAACCGCCCTATATTCTCTAAACTCTCTCTCAATTTTGTACTCAAATCCCCTTTCTTTCCGATGACAGTGAGAATTTCTTTTAACTCGTGTTGGTTACTTGAAGAGACTGCTTTAAGCCTAAAAATTTCGACTGAAATCCCATCGATTTCGGTAATCGTCATCTCCAGAATATCTGCTAAGCGATCGACAATTACTTCTAAAATCGTCACGAAAATTTGTTCGGGATAATACTCAATTTTGTTCCTTTCCAACCGCCTAACAAAGGTTTTAAATGGCTTTGGATCGACATAACGCACAGTAATCAAACGCTTATCATTTAAAATAAAAGTCACAGGCTCCAAGCTTGGATTTTCTGTTCCTGCACTTGTGACAATGCTTGCCGTTAAATAAAATAAGCCATTGTCTTCAAACGCGCGACTAGACGCTTCAATTTCATGCATATCCTCAGGAGTAGGAATTTTAAGCTGAAACATCTGTTCTATTACTTTAATCTCTTCAGCTTCAGGACAATATAGATCATACCAAATACCATCCGGCTCGATTTTATCTTTTATGAGCATTCGCGTGGTTTTAGCATAATATTGTAGCATATCTGCAACCTATCAAATGGCAGCACATTCATCAAGAAATCTTATGACAATTCCCAAAAAGTCCTGTAAGCCATAGTCAAAATGTCCGCATAGACAGATAATGTCGTAAATTATATACAGAAACTGTTTGAAAAACTATTTTTACGAGGGAAAATGTTACGCAAAATACTGTTGACGAGCTTTTTATGCTCACTATGTACTTTGACTATCTCTGCACAACAAGTAGAAACCCCTTCCGGTTTAATCTATACTCCAGAGAATCCTCAGCTTGAGTTTAACTATTTAAAGACCTATCCCGCGTCGCCGGAAGAGAAAGGAACAATCGCCGCCGAAGAATTCCCCCAATCGACGACGACATATGTTTATGCAGAAATTGAGTTTAAAAACCTCCTCTATGAAAAAGCAAACAAAGAATACACGATTTCATTTAAGTGGCGTCTTGCGAACGGGAAAAAAGTCAGCGAGTATATAACAGACTTCTTGATTGAGAAGGACTGGTCGTCTGCTTATTACTATGATAGTTATGGTTGGGATACGCCGGGAAAATGGCCTGTGGGAACCCATTCAGTTGAAGTTTTTATCAATGGCAAAAAAATCGCAGTTAGAAAATTTAAAATTACACGCAGTTGACTACCTGGACCGTATATATCATTCAAACTGAGTCTGGCAAACTCTATACCGGCATAACAAACAACCTAGAGCGCCGCTTTGCTGAGCATCAAACGCAAAGGAAAGGGGCGCGTTTTTTTCGGACTTCGAGTCCCAAAAAGATTGTTTATCAGGAAAAACATGCCACCCGCTCCGATGCTTCTAAGCGGGAGTGTGCAATTAAGAAATTGAGCCGACAAGAGAAGCTAAAATTGATCTCTAAACCTTTGGCCTAAGCGCCCTCCGTGCAGTTTTCCCGCAACAAGCTTTGCACTAAAAACGAATGTGCACCCATGGATTATAGTGCTTTCCGTCATAAGTGACATGGCGAGGCATTTTTCCGGTAAATTCAGGATTCATCGAAATAGGAGGGGTAGTATCGATTTGATTCGTCGTGGGATCTTTAGAATGAATGATGACACAAACCTCTCTTCTACAACTCAAAGCATATAGCTCAGCTTTTCCGCCAAAGGTTCCCGGCTTTTCCATTTCGGAAAAGTAAACTTCAAGCAAAGGTTTCACAGTAGAGAAGCCATTTTTTAAACACGATGCGACGACAGCTTCAAGACTTTCGACTTCTGCATTCAGTTCATCCACAGGTCGATTCAGATAGCGAAGATTAACAATTTCTTCTTCTAATTTTTCTATTTTAGCCAAGTAATGTTCAGCAATTGAATTTTGTAGATGCTCTTGTAGTATATGATTGTTTGTGTAATTTTCTCGCATCCAGTTAACAGTGAGCTGGCGCTCACTTAGCCCATTCAAAGCAGAAGAGTTATATACTTGAGACAAGAGGGCGAAGGCATCAAAAAGGCAATCTCCATTATCTAACACAGGGATTTCTTCTGAAGAAGCAGAAGAACTGTCTATAGGCACTTCGTCAGTATCAGAAATCGGGAAGAAACTATCCTCTAAAGGCTCATTATCAGAAATCTGGGATAATGTATCGTCTGAAAGCTCTTCATTTGGAGCTTGTTCAACTTCTAAAATATTATTTTGACGGTATTGAATGTAACAGGAAACAGCTGTTGCTACTACCGCAGTAAATACCCCTACAAGAAGATAAAGATGGAATCCTGCAAGTGCTATCCCCGTTCCGAATGCAGCAGCAGAAACAAGAGCAATTACCGCAAGAGCGACTTTTGTAATAGTGAGCTCTTTTTTATTGCTACAGAAAGAGTTCACTTCATTTTTTAGGCAATTCGGTTGAATGCTTCTTAAGCAGCTGCACATGATATAAACTCCTTTTTCACAGCTAGTTTAGCACGTCATTGAATTTTTTTCTATTCATTAGATTTTTATACCATTTTTCAATAGAGATGTTAAAATCAGCGTTTAACCATTTATCAAAAAAAAGAATTGCTATGTTGATTGTATCGGTAGTCATTGGGTGTTTAATTTTTACGGGCCTAACGCGGATATTAGCCAGCCGTATTTTAATTAATCGGTTTATGTCGAAGAAGCGGGCTGATGAAGCATTACGCGAGAAGCCTAGCGAAAAAAAGTAATTTTCTAGAAGGGACCTATCCACATGCAGCTTCAAAACTGAAATACTTCATCGAGAAGGTTCTTAGGAGCACTCTTCAAATACTGTACAACACACCATCTCACTGGCAATTAAGAAAGCAGGGCTTCAAAATGTTTTCAGGGAAAAGTTCTAAAGATTAAGCATAATTCCGATGGTCAACACTTACTCATAAGTGTAGATTATTTTATCGAGAAAGTAAGATGTAGGCTTGATTCCCTCGAAGTTACTGCACAACCAAGAGTTTTTTTCGAGTAGCCATTTTATCAGAAAAATTTGATCTGAAGTATTGTTATGATAGTACGATCTTTGCTCTTGTAAGGTATCGATGGGGGGTTAGAGAATGGCCCCCAACTGGAGCTCGCGCCAGATTTGGCTTAGCCGAGACAAGCACAGTACACGTGGTACGGGCTTGGCTCTGATAGGGTAACGATTGCTGAGATGGGGTTAGAGAATGACCCCCAACTGGAGCTCGCGCCAGATTTGGCTTAGCGGAGACAAGCACAGTACACGTGGTACGGGCTTGGCTCTGATAGGGTAACGATTGCTGAGATGGGGTTAGAGAATGACCTCCAACTGGAGCTCGCGCCAGATTTGGCTTAGCGGAGACAAGCACAGTACACGTGGTACGGGCTTGGCTCTGATAGGGTAACGATTGCTGAGATGGGGTTAGAGAATGACCTCCAACTGGAGCTCGCGCCAGATTTGGCTTAGCGGAGACAAGCACAGTACACGTGGTACGGGCTTGGCTCTGATAGGGTAACGATTGCTGAGATGGGGTTAGAGAATGGCCCCCAACTGGAGCTCGCGCCAGATTTGGCTTAGCGGAGACAAGCACAGTACACGTGGTACGGGCTTGGCTCTGATAGGGTAACGATTGCTGAGATGGGGTTAGAGAATGGCCCCCAACTGGAGCTCGCGCCAGATTTGGCTTAGCGGAGACAAGCACAGTACACGTGGTACGGGCTTGGCTCTGATAGGGTAACGATTGCTGAGATGGGGTTAGAGAATGGCCCCCAACTGGAGCTCGCGCCAGATTTGGCTTAGCGGAGACAAGCACAGTACACGTGGTACGGGCTTGGCTCTGATAGGGTAACGATTGCTGAGATGGGGTTAGAGAATGGCCCCCAACTGGAGCTCGCGCCAGATTTGGCTTAGCGGAGACAAGCACAGTACACGTGGTACGGGCTTGGCTCTGATAGGGTAACGATTGCTGAGATGGGGTTAGAGAATGGCCCCCAACTGGAGCTCGCGCCAGATTTGGCTTAGCGGAGACAAGCACAGTACACGTGGTACGGGCTTGGCTCTGATAGGGTAACGATTGCTGAGATGGGGTTAGAGAATGGCCCCCAACTGGAGCTCGCGCCAGATTTGGCTTAGCGGAGACAAGCACAGTACACGTGGTACGGGCTTGGCTCTGATAGGGTAACGATTGCTGAGATGGGATTAGAGAATGGCCCCCAACTGGAGCTCGCGCCAGATTTGGCTTAGCGGAGACAAGCACAGTACACGTGGTACGGGCTTGGCTCTGATAGGGTAACGATTGCTGAGATGGGGTTAGAGAATGGCCCCCAACTGGAGCTCGCGCCAGATTTGGCTTAGCGGAGACAAGCACAGTACACGTGGTACGGGCTTGGCTCTGATAGGGTAACGATTGCTGAGATGGGATTAGAGAATGGCCCCCAACTGGAGCTCGCGCCAGATTTGGCTTAGCGGAGACAAGCACAGTACACGTGGTACGGGCTTGGCTCCGCTAAGACAAAGATGGCCGAGAAACAGTTGGGGGTGGCTGGATTCGAACCAGCGTATCCCGAAGGAGTCGGATTTACAGTCCGATGCAATTGGCCACTATGCGACACCCCCCAAAAAAAATGCTGGAGAAAGGAATTGAACCCTCAACCGTCCGATTACAAGTCGGGTGCTCTACCAATTGAGCTACTCCAGCAGAAGAGTGGCATTTATACCAAAGCCCCCTAATTCTGAACAATTATTTTTTCTTGCGAAAATCTTCAGATGTCGATTTAAACTCCTCATCAGGCGTCGGAAAATGCTGCTTACGCTGCTCTGGAGCCTCTTCAGAAGGCTCAAACTTAATCGCTTCTTCCTCTGCCTTCTGATGATAATCTTTGTTCGCCATCTTAAATTTTAACTTCTCTAGCGTTTCGCTCTGCGTAACAACCTCTGGAACACCTGTTGCCGTGCGTCCAAACACAGACATGCTCTTCTCTTGCGAACTCAAAACCTTAGCTTTAAACTTTCTCTTGCCGGAAGCAGTATACTTGGCCGCAGTTTGCTCCTGCTCCTTTTTCATACAACAATTTTTGTATTTTTTTCCTGAACCGCAGGGGCAAGGATCATTTCTGCCGATTTTTTTTGTCATTTTTCACCAAATCTTGAACGTTCACAGGTGTTCCCTCTCGAAATTCTGTGCCCGACTGTTTATCCCGTGGACGTGTGCTCTTAAAAAAGGCGCTATTTTATCGCATCTTCTTGATGATGTCCAATTGAATTTGATGTATACTTTTCACACATGTTAGAACTCTCCCTCCCTATAGCTCAACCTCCTTGGAAAAAACTCGGAAAACGGCTTGAAAGCGCTATCCGAAAGGCCCTCTTTGACTATGAGATGCTCGACGGGGTCGCAAAACTGGCTGTTGCCCTCAGTGGAGGCAAGGACTCGCTCACCCTCCTCTTTATGCTAAAGGCAATCGCCGGGCGCGGTTTCCCTGACTTCGACCTCTATGCGATCCACGTTGATGGAGAATTCTCATGCGGCGCCGGCGTTCAAGCAAATTTTTTACGCGCAATCTGCGATGAACTCTCCATCCCCTTCATCACGCGCTCCTCTACGCAAACCCGCGCCTCTCTCAATTGCTACAACTGCTCGCGTGAAAGACGAAGCTTGATTTTCGAAGCTGCCAAGGAAGTGGGCGCCCATACGGTCGCTTTTGGCCACCACAGAGACGATAATGCCCAAACTCTCCTCATGAATCTCCTCCATAAAGGTGAATTTGCAGGCAACCTTCCGAAACTGAAGATGTATGATTATGATGTGACCCTCATCCGCCCGCTTATCCTGATCGCGGAACAAGATATCCGAAATTTCGCTGCCGAATATGGCTTTGCGCGGGTAACCTGCCAATGCCCCGTCGGACAGAATTCGATGCGAAAAAAAGTCGATCGTATCTTGGATGATATCGAAGAACTTTTTCCCAATGCCCGGGCAAATGTCGCACGAGCGGGGTTGGTTTATGGGTCTGATAAAGCAGCTATTCCTTCTGAAGATCGCAAGATCAGTAAGCGAGGTTTCTCAGCTGATGGCAGTCCGCAGCCAGCTGGCCTACGCTCTTCTGAAGAAATGGCTGTTGAAGCTAAAAGGAGATAATAAATGTCTGAACATGAAAGTAGAATAACAATTGACGGTGTCGAAATCTCTCTTGTCTGTCCCGATGAATTTCCCTTTCGTTGGGTAGGACAGCAAGATGTATTTGATCAGCTTCTTGCTGCTTGGCTCGTCATCCACAAAGAAGATGTACCTCTCAACCCGAGATTGATCGGAAAGCCGGGAGTGGGAAAAACGACGCTGGCCTATGCGGCAGCAAAAAAACTCAACCAACCGGTATACATCTACCAATGTACGATGGACACTCGTCCTGAAGACCTTCTGATTACACCGGTGATCGATGAAAAGGGGGGTATCCGTTATGTCGCCTCCTCGCTTGTGACCGCTATGATAAGAGGCGGTGTGTGCATCCTCGATGAAGGGAATCGTATGAGTGAAAAGTCATGGGCCTCGCTCGCCCCTCTTCTCGATGCGCGCCGCTATATTGAATCGATTGTGGCCGGCTTAAAAGTTTCTGCACATCCCGATTTCCGCATTTGCATTACCATGAATGATGATGCTTCGACCTTTGAGGTGCCGGAATATATCCACAGCCGTTTGCAACCGCAAATCTATCTCGACTTTCCAGAAGCTGATGAAGAAAAGCGGATCTTGAAAGAGAACCTTCCCTTTGTGGAAGAAGAGATCTTAAACTATGTTGTCGCCTTTTTGCAACGAGCGCACGCCAGCCAAGAGGCCTATACCATCCGCGATGGGATCAATATTGCCCGTTATGCCGCTAAACGGCTGCAAGCTTTAGAAGGAAGGGCTGATAAAGAGTCGATCATGCGCCAGGCAATTGTGATGACTTTAGGAGAAGAGGCAACCATTCATACTCTATGACCCTGTATCCCGTCCCCATTCTACACTACACGATGGAAATGGCGCTGCATGTGAAGCGAGCTTTTGAAACTTTTAAGCCCGATGCAGTCGCTGTAGAGCTTCCAGAGACACTGCAGCCGCAGTTTTTAAGCGCGGCAATGCGCCTTCCTGATGTGAGTGTTGTGGAAGCAGACTCGCTCTACTTTATGTGTGAACCGTGCGACGGTGCTTTTGAAGGCCTGCGCTCAGCTCTGGAGTTGGGAATCCCTGCTTATTGCATCGATCTTGATGTCGATGACTACCCACTCCACCGCGAATCGCTTCCAGATCCTTACGCGACTGTCCATATCGGCCTTGAAAAGTATTATGAAGCATATAAACGGGTAAATATCCCCAAACACCCACTTGATGAAAAGAGGGAACTCTACATGGCGCGCCGCCTCAAGGAGCTTCTCTTAAGACATGAAAGGGTACTATATGTAGGAGGAATGTCGCATGTAGAATCGGTTGTGAAGCAGATCGATCGACCGCACTTTCCCGAGTTGGAACATGCGAAACGAGCCGATGTCAGGCTAGCAACGCTTACAGAAGATTCGATGCGCGAGGTGATGGCTGAATGCGGTTTTACAACACTCGCATACGAGCAGTGGAGGCAAAATCCTTTAGACGGCTTTCTCGACAGACAAAAACTGCTCTATTTTCTCTACAAAAAATCCTCTGTCCGATATCGGGAGAGCACCGGCAACCCCTTTCCCGGATACCATATGCGCAACATGATGAAGTTTGTGCGCAACTACGCCCTGATTCATCATCAGTTGATGCCGGACCTTTATAAAATTTTATCCGCCGCAAAGGGGTGCGTCGATCATAATTACGCTTACGAGACGTGGTATCTTGCAACTAGCTATCCTCTTAGAAAAAACATCGACAATCTACCTGAGCTAAACCCCTCAGTCGAAGAAGTTTGGAAACACGCAAAAAAGCTCCAATTCCATCTCAAGCAAAAAAGAGATAAGGGGATGCAATTTCAGAGACGAGCGAAAGATCGCGCCCAGATAAAATTTCTCCCTCCAGCTCCATTTAGTATCTGTTCCTACCCTCCAGAAGATGTTGTGATCGAAAATTTTGGTGAATATTTGAAAAAGAAAGGAGAGATCCTTTTAAGCGAAGAGGCTGCCCGCACGATCCCTTTTTCTTCCAGCTTGGAAGACGGGATTGATACGCGAGAGACGATCCGCCACTTTTTTGAGCATAAACTCTATGTCAAAGTGAATGGCCGGCCGCCGGGAGCTGCCAGCTCCGTCGTCGTTGTTTTTAACGAAGATGCCGAAGAGAATCGCTATCCTTGGCGGACCACATGGATTGGAGAACACAATCAAGAATCGGATATGGCCTTTTACGCAACGCCCCCCTCTCAAAATATTGTAGGGCCTGGAATCAGCCGCTGCGAATATGGAGGTTTTCTGATGACTACCCCTCCTAGAAGGCTCTATGATATCTGGAACGACCCTGATTATGCTGGAAGCTACAGCAAGGCCGAAGTGCTGCTTCTAGCTGCTATCGATTATGCTGTTAAACCGGTCATTGTTTTCGTGGCAGAAAAACCTCCAAGGAGTAAAATAAGAAACCTTGCAACGCGCTTTGGAAAAAAAATTGTTTATGTCCCCATCGGCCAGCTCTCGCCTATCCTGCTCAACAAAATTCGGACATTTCACGTCTTAGATGGGCACGATAAAAGAGAGATCGCCGGTGAATATATCTTTTGAGGAAAAATATGAGTCGACCAAAAATTATCTTAACAAATGATGACGGAATCAATGCTCCGGGGATTCACTCTCTTTGGAAGGCGTTGCATGAGGCCGACTTTGCCGATTTATATATTATTGCTCCTTCAACAGAGCGCTCCGGAACAGGAGTGAGCATTACATGGGACCGGCCGATGCTCATCAGAAAAATCGACTGGGAGAAGAACACACCAGCCTGGTCTGTCGACGGCACCCCAGCTGACTGTATCAAAATGGGAGCCCGTATTATTCTCGATATCCAACCCGACCTGATTCTCTCAGGAATTAACGCCGGTTCAAATGCGGGCCGCAACGTCCTGCACTCTGGAACAATCGGAGCAGTGATCGAAGGTATTTTACGCGGCATTCCCGGCATGGCCCTCTCGTGTGAAAACGGCCGGCATCCTAATTACCATGTCGCCGAAAAATATGTTGTCTCTCTCGTGGAGTATTTATTTGCGAATCCCCTCCTTCCAGGCTGTTTTTTGAATGTCAATTTCCCAGAAGCTGCCAAGGATAGGGTAAAAGGTTTCCGCCTCACACGCCAAGGAAAAGGGCGATGGGCTGAAGATCCTTATCTGCATATCGAAACCGAACATGGTCCGACCTATTGGCTGGGAGGAAAGCCGGAAGAGCTAACTGAAGATGAGAACTGCGATATTGCCCTTCTCAGAGAAGGCTACATGACGGCTGTTCCAATTCATGTGCACGAATTGACCGACCGTAAAGAGCTCACAGAGAGACAAAAAACTTTTGAAGATTTTTTTTCCAATCTTTACTCAAAAACGACAACTAAAATTTAACTTATGGCAGTGATTACCTCTCCTTGAAGAGCAAGATCCATGCGAAGAAGCCTTAATCGAAAAATGAAGCTCACCAAAGAGTGAATTCTCATAATTAAGGAGAGGCTCTCTGAGATCCAGGCACCCTTAATTTCTAAGCTTGCAAATAGCTCTTCAGAACAGGCACGCAACATTCTCGATGCGTTCAGACCATGCAATAATGAAAAATTGGTATAAAACCTGAACTTTGGGTTTTTCTCGCTCATCTTCAGGGAGTTTGCTTGCACCTCTTGTGCTTTTCGACATTGTAAAGGGCCTTTGGCCATTCACTTCGGCCGAAAATCCCAAGATTTGCAGCGCAAACTCTTCTGAATCTGAGCGAGAAAAACCCAAAGTTCAGGTGTATAAAAATATCCTTGTCCTTAATTTTCTATTTTGTGTACTATGTCACGTCTTTGGGGCGTATAGCTCAGCGGTAGAGCTCCTGTCTTACACACAGGCGGTCATAGGTTCAAATCCTTTTGCGCCCAACAATATTTGATCGCTCTGCGGGAGTAGTTCAACTGGTTAGAGCACCGCCCTGTCACGGCGGAAGTTGCGGGTTCGAGTCCCGTCTCCCGCGATTCCTTAGGAGGAATATGCCTAAGTCATCGCATTCAACTTTCCGATTTGGAAAGTATTACTTTAAGACCCTCCTTTGGTTCATCGTCGGAGCGATTTTAGCAGCCGGCGGGGTCGAGGTCATCCTTATCCCTAACCAATTGATCGATGGAGGGGTCGTCGGTATTTCTATGATGGCCGCCCATATTTTCGGCGGGCAATTCCTCCCCTATTTCATGATTCTTTTCAATCTCCCGTTCGTGATCTTAGCCTATAAACAGATCGGTCGGCACTTTGTCATCCAAATGATCACCGCTGTGATTCTTCTCTCAATTGCCCTGGCAGGCTATTACTGGGTTCCTAAGTTTTTTCACACAAAACCTCTTGAATTTCACGGTGATGCAATTGAGGTTATCGTTTTAGCCGGATTCATCATTGGATGTGGGATTGGCATCATTATCCGTCACGGCGGTTCGACCGATGGGACAGAGATCATGGGGATTATCATCAACCGTAAAAAGGGTTTTACGGTCGGTCAGGTGATTCTCTTTGTCAACGTCTTCATTTTTGGACTTGCCGGTATTGTCTACCAAAACTGGCACTCAGCTTTTCTCTCCTTGTTGACGTACGCCGTTGCAACGAAGGTGATGGACATGGTAATCGTCGGCTTCGAGGATACGAAGTCTGTGATGATCATTTCGAGCAATCCCCAACACTTAGCCGATATCCTGATGGAAGAGCTTGGTGTAGGATTGACAGTGATGTACGGACGGGGCGGCTTTTCAGGCGATGCACGCGAGATTCTCTATATTGTCGTCGAACGCTTGCAGCTTGCCGAGCTAAAAGAGATTGTCCACCGTGAAGATCCACAAGCCTTTATTGCCGTTGAGAACTTGCATGAGGTGATCAATGGTAGACAGAATGCACTTCTAACCCAGCAAGCGCCACCTAACGTGGAGTAGCAAAATTCAAACATTGATTACTTTTACTTCCACCTAGGATAGAGAGAATGCTCTATTTTGAGCGCATCGAGGGCTTTGCCAACGATAAAATTCTCGATATCTTCAAGAGATTGTGGGTTTGTGTACCAAGCGGGAATAGGAGGGACGATCGTTGCCCCAAGTCGGCTTAGCTTGAGCATATTTTCAAGATGCAATTCGCTGAAAGGAGCTTCGCGCGGCACAATCACAAGAGGCCGTCTCTCTTTAAGAGTCACGTCAGCAGCCCTCCTCAAAGCATTATCTCCCAATCCTATTGAGAGCGCAGCAATTGTTGCCACACTACAAGGAATGATGAGCATCCCATCTGTTTGAAAAGAACCGCTTGCAATCGCACAACCAACATCTTGACTAGAGTGAATGGTGATGCGATTTTGATGTTCAACATGAGATATGAATTTTGAAGGCGATGCATACTCCTTACCAAGCTCAAGCGAGGCTGTATAGAGTGCATGCTGACTCATCGCAAGCTCCACAGAGTGTCCTAGATCAGTAAGGGCACGCAAGGTACGCAAAGCCAAAATCATGCCGGATGCCCCGCTCACCCCAACTACATAGCGTCCCATACCACGCTCGCTAGGATAAATGCGAAAACAGTGAAGGAGATCGCGACATTGCAGAAAAAAAAGAGCGGTTCCACAATTTTTTGCCTCAAAGAGTTATGGAAACGATAGAAAATTAGAGCAGCAATAGGGATGAGTAGATAATAAAACACCGGCAAATAGGCCATTTTTCCGACAAATAGCAATGCAAAAAGACAGCCGATATGTGCGATACGGGCAACCAAAAAACTCCTTTCTATGCCTAAACGTGAAGGAAGGCTATGAAGATTTTCTTTCTTGTCAAAATCATAATCTTGAATTGCATAGACAATGTCATTTCCTATGATCGATAGGGCAGCAGCCAAACCTAAAAAGAGTGGAGCGATCAGCAGGGAACCTGATATAGCGACAGAAGCCATAACGGGTCCTAGAAAATGGATAATGCCCAGCACAAAATGGCAAGAGGCGGTGAAACGCTTAAGATAAGAGTAAATGAAGAGCAAAAAAGCGGCAAAAGGGGCGAGCAAAAAGCAAAGCTTGTTGATTTGTAGACAAACAAGCAGGAAAAGAAAAAGGGAACCCCATGCGACGATCCCCGCTTCTTTTTCTGAAACGAGTCCTGTTGGGATAGCTCTCTTTTCTGTACGTGGGTTTTTTGCATCGATTTTATAATCGATCAATTGGTTAAAAGCCATGCCCGAAATCCGAGCTAACATAAAGGCGGGAAAAATCCACAACCATTTGAAAGAGAAGCTCACTTCCATTTGAGTGATAGGTAATAATGCACCGCTAATAACAAAGGGCAGACCAAATAGCGTTTGCTCAATGCGTGTTAATTTTTTGAAAGCTGTGATGTTCATGGGTTGAATTTTATATCGAACTGATTTATTCATCCAGTAACATGAGCCATACACCCAAAAAACTCCACTTCGATTCCTGGAAAATCTTCCGTATCTTATCGGAATTTGTCGATGGATTCGAAACAATGACCGATATCGGGCCCTCTGTCTCGATTTTCGGTTCTGCACGCACCTCGCCCGACTCCCCCAATTACAAAATGGCAATAGAGGTGGCTGAGAAAATCTCCAACCGCGGTTTTGGGATTATTACAGGAGGCGGTCCAGGTATCATGGAGGCGGCCAATAAAGGGGCTCAACAAGCAAATGGCCCCTCATGCGGCATCAGCATTAACCTCCCCTATGAAGATGAATATAACCCTTATATCGATCGAAAATATCGCCTCTCCTTGCGTTACTTCTTTGTTCGCAAGGTGATGTTTGTCCGCTATGCGCAAGCCTTTGTCTTCCTACCAGGCGGGTATGGCACGCTCGATGAACTCTTTGAAGCGCTCACACTCATACAGACAAAAAAAATTCGCAAATTCCCAATCTTTCTTGTTGGAACAGACTATTGGAAAGGGATGATCGACTGGCTTAAAGCCTTTCCACTAAAAGAAGGATGCTTGAATGAAAGCGATTTTGAGTACTTGACGCTTACCGATGATCCTGACTTCATTGCAGAAGAGATCGAAAGACACTACAAGGAAGTCGGTAAAGTGCATACCTTCGAGCTGGGCGACGAAGAGTGACTATTCAAACCTGAGTTTTGGTTTTTTGACCGAAGCGAGAGGCGCGATCAACTCCCTGAATATGAGAGAGAAAAACCCAAAACTCAAGTTATTCAAAGCGAAAGCCAGAGTCGATGAGCTCGTCGATATATTTGATGTCGTACTTTGAATTCTGAAAGTCGGGATTGTTCATCATATACTCGTGAAAAGAGATCGTTGAATGGACCCCTCCAATATGGAACTCCTTGAGAGCACGCTTTGTCACAGCAATCGCTTCTTTACGATCTTTTCCCCGCACAATCAATTTCGCAATCATGGAATCATAATAAGGGGGAATCTTATAGCCGGCATAACAGGAACTATCGACACGGACATGCGGACCGCCCGGCGGTAAGTAATACTCCAATTTCCCCGGAGATGGGGAAAAATTATTGGCAGGATTTTCTGCGTTTATCCGACACTGAATGACATGCCCTTTAAATACGACATCTTTCTGCTTAATTTTGAGCTCATGACCCATCGCAATGCGGAGCTGCTCTTGCACAAGATCGATCCCTGTTAACTCTTCGGATACAGTATGCTCAACCTGGATCCGAGTATTCATCTCCATAAAATAGAAATTGTGATCTTTATCGAGCAAAAACTCAACAGTCCCTGCTGAATAATAGTTGGCAGCCTTTGCAATATTAATCGCAGCCTGCCCCATTTTTTGACGCAATTCCTCGCTCAAAATCGGACTCGGAGCCTCTTCAATTAACTTCTGCCGACGTCTTTGAATCGTACAGTCACGCTCGCCTAAATGGATATAGTTGCCAAACTTATCACCCAGAATTTGCACCTCAATATGGCGCGGACGGACGATCATCCTCTCGAGATAAACATCCGGATTGTTGAAACTGACCTCAGCCTCTGCACGAGCCGCTGAAAAAAGTCGAGAAAACTCGTTAAGGTTATGGGCAATTCGAATCCCTTTTCCGCCACCACCAGCAACGGCTTTGATGAAAATCGGAAATCCCATTTTCTTAGCCACAGCAATCGCCTCTTCGCTATCGCGGATAACGCCATCTGAACCGGGAATCACTGGACACTTGGCTTTTTTTGCTAGCGCTTTTGCTTGTGCCTTATCGCCCAATAATGAGATAGATTTAGGAGAGGGTCCGATAAAATTTAAGCCACAACTTTCACAAATGGAGGCGAAGTTAGCATTTTCACTTAAAAACCCATAGCCAGGATGAATCGCATCAGCCCCTGTAATCTCACATGCAGAAAGGATATGGGCCTCTTTGAGATAGGAGCGGGTAGCAGGAGGCTCACCGATACAAACCGCTTCGTCTGCAAAAAGCACATGTAGCGCCTCTGCATCAGCCTGAGAGTATACAGCGACTGTCTCTAAGCCTAAATCGTGGCATGCCCGGATAACCCGAACTGCAATTTCCCCTCTATTCGCGATCAGAATTTTTTTCATGGTTATTCAATCCGAAAGATATTTGAGCCAAATTCGACAGGATCGCCGTTCTTCAATAAAACTTCGACAATTGTTCCCTTGACCCCAGACTTTACCTCATTCATCACTTTCATCGCTTCGATAATGCACAGAACTGTATCTTCTTCCACTCTATCCCCTACCTTTACAAAGGGAGGATCTTCGGGTGAAGGTGCTGAATAGTAGGTCCCTACCATTGGAGATGTAACAAATTTGCCGGTAGGAGCTTTCGTCTCTTTTGGGTGTTCCTGAGGAGAGGGAAGAGTCGCATGCTCTTGAACGATCTGAGGAGCATAGACAACTTCATTGCTGCCTCCTCGCTCTAGCTCAATTTCAAACCCCTCTTGTTTGAGAGCAAGTCTTCGGATCGAAGAACGCTCCATTGCGGCCATAAGTTTTTCAATTTGCTTTAGATCCACTTTTCTATCCTAATTAAACGCGTTGTATATATTCTTTGCTGCGAGTATCCACCTTGATCACATCACCTGCCTCAATAAAGGTGGGGACTTCAATCGTCGCACCCGTTTCTAGTACAGCCTCTTTCAATGCGTTTGAAAGAGACCCTTGCTCCGTCATTTCACCGGTTTTGGAAACCATGAGCTCAAGAAATTGCGGTAATTCAACTGAAAAGATCGTGTCGCCATAAAAAGTCGCTTGAAGTTCAGTGCCCTCTTTTAGAAAATTGACGTTTTCTCCGATTACATCAGGCGCAACAAGCACCTGATCAAGACTTCCTACATCTAAGAAAAGATAACTTTTCCCTTCTAAGTAAAGAAACTCTAAGACGCGCTCCTCAAGCTTCACATCTGTGACTTCCTGGCCAACTTTAAAGTTTTTCTCTACCGTTTTATCTGTCGATAAGTTGCGCAGAGTGGTTTTAATAAATGGCTGCCCTTTTGCAACAGTCACCTTTACAACAGAGTCTACACGATAAAGCTTCCCACTGATAGAAAGCGTCATTCCCGGTACGATTTGCTGGCTTGCAACCATCTATATGTCTCCACATGCTCGTAATTTTTCTATTCCTTTACTCAACTCAGTCTCTTTGAAGAGATATGTTCCAGCAACTAGAACATTCGCTCCTGCCTCAATACAAAGCGGCGCTGTTTTGTCATCAATTCCTCCATCAACTTGAATGGGAAAAGGAGGAAGTTTCTCCCCTTTCACAGGCATCTTTCCTCCTGCGCGGATATTGAGCTTGTCACATGCCTCTCGTACAAAACGAATTTTATCTAAAACATCACTCCTAAATGCCTGTCCACCAAAACCGGGAGGGACTGTCATTAAGAGCACCAAGTCACATTTGTCGAGATATTTTGGAACAAATTCCCCTGATGTTTCTGGCCGAAAAGCCAATCCTGCTTGCACGTTGCAACGCCTAATATACGAAAGAATTTCTTCAACATCCTCGGTCGCTTCAAAATGGAAAGTGATCCGATCCGCTCCCGCTTCTACCAGCCGCTCAACTAAATCATATGGGTTGTAGACCATGATATGCACATCTAAAAAGAGGTCTGTCGCACGATTGATTGCTGCTAATGCTTGAGGGCCTAGTGTCAAATTCGGAACAAAGTGACCATCCATAATATCGACATGAATGCAGTCAGCTCCCGCCTGTTCGATCCTCTTCGCTTCATCGGCAAGATGACCGAAATCCCCTGCGAGTATCGAAGGAGCTACAAGTATATCTTCACGTTTCATAGCTAGAAATTTATACACTTTTACCTTCTGAAAAGTCAAGTTTCCTCTTTTAGAGGCATTCCCTCTGTACCTGCTAGTCCTATGATCCAACAGGACTGCCGATCTTCCACAAGTTGCTTATCATCAACAATTTTTATTCTCAATTTGCGAAATCCAATCGGCCCTTATGGTCCTAGGAAAACCACTCTCAAAGGGTATGGCTCTTTTACTCTGGAATTGATCCTCCATCATGTGTTAGAGTTGTCAGCTGTGACGCATAAACCCAAAGAATTTTTTACATCTCGATGGGGCTTCATCCTTTCAATGATGGGAGTCGCAATCGGTGCAGGAAACATCTGGCGTTTTTCCCGCATCGTTGCCCAAAATGGAGGCGGATCCTTCATTATCCCATGGGTGATTTTCCTTTTCATCTGGTCTATCCCCTTAATCATTGCAGAGATCGCTCTTGGCAAACGATTTAGAAGAGCTCCGATCGGCACACTTGCAGAAGCGGCAGGCCCACGTTTCGGTTGGATGGGGGCTTTTATCGCACTTGTTACGTCAGGTATCCTGTTTTATTATTCAGTTGTTGTCGGCTGGGGAGCCAGCTATTTTCTCTATTCTGTTACAGGAGCACTTTCAAAAACAACAGATCACCAGACGCTTTGGATAAACTACACACACAGCCTCAAACCACTCTTTTTCCACTTTATCGCCATCTGCATTGGCTGTATTATCATCTTCAAAGGAATCACGCAGGGAGTGGAAAAGAGCAACAAGTTTTTAGTCCCTGCCTTAATCGTGATTATCGTACTGATCGCTCTCAGGGCCGTTACCTTGCCTGGAGCTTGGACGGGGATTAATTATTTTTTTACCCCTCGGCTTGAAGACCTGCTTAACTATCGGATCTGGATAGAAGCCCTCACGCAAAATGCCTGGGACACGGGAGCCGGATGGGGCCTGCTTCTGGTTTATGCCGGTTATTCGCATAAAAAAGAGAGCATAACTGTAAACGGCTGTCTCACAGCGTTTGGAAACAACGCAATCTCTCTTATCATGGGGATCACGATTTTTGCGACAGCTTTCTCTCTTGAAAGCGAAAACGGGCTTTTCTCCCTCATCACAGGAGAGGGAAGCACAAATACCGGCCTCACCTTTATCTATCTCCCCAAACTCTTTTATGAACTCCCTGGAGGGGTGGCTGTTCAGAACACATTTTCAGCGATTTTCTTTTTAGCCTTCTCGTTTGCAGCCTTGAGTTCGATGATCTCAATGCTACAGCTGACCTCACAAGTCTTTAATGAGCTTGGCATCAAACGAAATGGCTCGATCTTACTCGCCGGTTTTCTAACCCTTATTCTGGGTGCACCCTCTGCACTCAGTATGGCATTTTTTGAAAACCAAGACTGGGTCTGGAGCGTCGGCCTGATCGTAAATGGACTCTTTATCGCCTTTGCGGTCATTCGTTATGGAGCCAACCGCTTTCGCGAGGAGGCGATCAATATTGTCCCAAATGACTTTAAAGTTGGAAAGTTCTATAATGTAATTATAAGTATACTCGTGCCTGCTCAAGGAATTATTTTAATTGGATGGTATTTCTATCAAAGTTCGATTCGTTTCGGCGCCAATTGGTGGAACCCATTTAATGTGTATAGCGTAGGAACGATTCTCTTCCAATGGGGAATCGCCATATTGACCTTCATCATCCTGAATAAGTGGATTGTGAAAAGATCTCTTGAGCCGCACAAAGAATAAAATTATGACTATAATGACTTTGGGTACAATGGTTTTTGCTGTAGGCAGCATTTATGGCGGGCTTGCTCTAATGCTGCGTTTGGCACTAAAAAAAGATGCTGATGCTAAAGAGTGAACCCCTTGCCTATCAAAATTTTAATGGCTATCTAGCCTATGATTCTTCCCATGATCAATCACGCCCGGCTGTTCTAATTGTTCCGACTTGGATGGGGCTAAATGATTTTGTGCGCCAAAAGGCTGATGCTTTAGCTGAACTCGGGTATGTGGCCTATGGCGTTGACCTTTTTGGGGATGGAAAGGTTGCCCAAAACGCTGAAGAGGCCCAAAAACTCATCGCCCCCCTTGTTGCAGATAGGCAACTGATCTGCGACAGACTGGAGATGGCGCTTCAAACCGTTCAAAGCCACCCGCTCGTCGACCCCTCAAAATGCGCTGCAATAGGCTTTTGCTTTGGAGGAATGAGCGTGCTTGAACTGGCAAAAAGCGGATGTGCTCTTTGCGGCGTTGTCAGCATTCATGGCGTTTTGGGAAAACCGATCGATATCCCCTCGAAACCCGTTCCGATTGCAGACACGATCCCTGCTTCCATCTTAGTTTTGCATGGATATAAGGATGCGCTCTCTCCGGAAGAGGCACTGCTTGAATTTGAAAAGGAGATGGCAGCGCGCGGGGCTGATTGGCAAGTAGTTGTCTACGGCGAAGCGATGCATGCCTTTACAAACCCTGAAGCAAACATGCCCGAGCTTAGCTTGCAGTATCACGAAAAGACTGCAAACCGCGCTTGGCTCGCAACACAAAATTTTCTATCTGAAATACTTTTTTTCGCTTTATAGACTTTCCCCATACCTCCGGCAGCAATAAAATCACCAAGCACAATTTCTTCTGAAGGGATTTGTGTGTTGGCATTTGAGATGTTTGCTGACATATTTTCTTCTCCCTTTTATTTAGGTGGATTCAAGGCGGCACTTCTTATGAAAGACGTTTCAAAAGACCTTTCCCAAACAATTTCAACCGAATGCGAGGATTTTCACTTAAGAGAATATTTAAAAGATCTTGTGCGCCCTCATAGCCTTGTTCAATTGCAAGACGATATAAACGGATGGCTTCATTAAGGTCTTTCTCAACTCCTTTTCCAAAATGATAACACCAGCCAAGGTTAGCTTGCCCTTCAGCAAGTCCCTGATCAGCAGCTGACTGATACAAACGAGCAATCACAAAAAAATCTGCCCCTACTCTTTTTTTATAACAATTCCCAAGGTTGACTTGTGCTTGAGCATGTTCCTGATCAGCCGCTAAACGATACCAATTAACTGCCTGAGAGTCATTTTTCTCAACTCCCCAACCATGTTGATAGCATAACCCAAGGCTGTATTGCGCTTCTGCATACCCATTCTTGGCAGCAAGGTGATACCAATGAAAGGCTTGAGCTGGGTTTTTTGTTACACCAATACCATAAAGGTAGCAAAACCCAAGGTTACTTTGTGCGAGGGCAAACTTCTGATCAGCCGCACGCTGAAACCAACGAAACGCTTCAGCTGGATCTTTGCTTACACCTTCACCGTTCAGATAGCAAACTCCAAGGTTATATTGGGCTACAGCATACTCCTGATCGGCAGCAGATTGATACAACGGTATTGCCTCTGAACGGTCTACACCCCCTAGGCCAGAGTAATAACAAAGCCCAAGATTGGTTTGCCCTTCTGCCCCTCCTTTTGCGGCTTCCCTTCTAAACCAATCTAATTTTACGGCTACTTTTCCAGAATAATATCTACATTGTTGTGGATTTTTAGGGCCGGCTATCCCTCCATTACTATAAAAATACAATCTTAAATACGCAGGCGGGTAATCTGCTTTAGCAGCCTTTTCAAAGTGAGGAATAGCATCGCGGTATTTGCCTTCCAAAAACAGCTCCATGCCTGCTCTATAATCCGCTTCGCCCATCACAGACTCCGGTTGCGGGTCAGCCACTTTTACAGAACTACTTGTTGCTCTGCTCATGAAGGTCTGATAATTTGGACCGCTCATCACAGTTGTTGCAGGCCAGCTAGCTATAGCTGAATCATAGTGCGGGCCTGTTGCAACCGCTGCGGCTGAGTCAGCTTCAGCCTTGCTCCCGGAAATATGGCTGTTATCATCTGAGGGCTCCACCAAATCAGCAAGCTGAGAAACCACCGTTACCGCTATAGGCCTCGCTTCAGGTGCTTGAGCCCAACACTCTTCGATTGTGCGTTTAAATTCAACAGGAGTATTCTTAGGTATTTCTTCTCGCGCACCATCCATCACCCAAGTCGGTACCACGTATGGACTGGGAGCTTCAGTCCATGGAGCTTTCCCGCTGCTGAGTTCCCAAAAGACCATTCCTAAACCATATATATCCGAGGCTTCTGTACATTTGCCCCCCTTCTTGAATAACTCAGGTGCCATCCAGAATACTGTCCCTGCGTTATTTAGACTTTGAGTCGAGGTCTCTTCTTTGATCTTTGCTAAACCAAAATCCGTTAATTTTGCCCGAAAGTCTGCGTCTAACAGGATATTTAAGCTCTTTAAGTCTCTGTGTATAATTTTTTTGCTATGCAAAAACGCAACTCCTGTTGCTGTATCTAACGCGATTTGGTAGCGCGCTAGCCAACTAAAGTCATGCTTACTCTTGAGTACACTATATAAAGACCCCCTTGGCATATATTCCATCACCATCTGAAAGGGAGTTGAATCCGTGCAGACTCCAAAAAACTGAACCACGTTCGGATGGCGCAAACTCTCGATGATCGCCGATTCTTTTGCAAACGACTCTTGGGCTTCCGGAGATAGATCGCTCGCCAGCAGTTGCTTGACAGCCACTATGTTGCGATGCCATTTTGCTTTATAGACTTTCCCCATCCCTCCGGCAGCAATAAAATCACCAAGCACAATTTCCTTTGAAGGAATTTGTGTGTTGGCATTTGAGATGTTTGCTGACATATTTTCTTCTCCTTTTGACTGTTAGCATCTCGGATTTATCCGATGGTTTCGCATTTTTCTGCCTCAAGTTTTTCGGCAACCCGTTTCAATCTCCCTGTTGCAAATTGCTTTTGCTCTTGAGTACTTGATGGATTGTCTAAGAGACATTGATACATCCGTCGCGCTCTATGAAGGTCTTTTTGAATTCCGTCACCGTACTCCAGCATTTGGCCAAATGTGTGAAGGGCTTGTGGATGATTGCCTGCGGCGCCCTGTTCAAGATATCGAGCCGCCTTCGTTTTGTCTTGCGTAAGCCCCGCCTTACCTTTTAGAAAGAATAAGCCAATTCGAGTGTTTGCTTTAAAGTAACTGCCGGCTTTTTGATAGTGAGCTAATGCACCAACAAAATCATTTCTCTGCTCGCATGCTACCCCAAGATTATATTCATCTAACTCTCGAGTCACTTGGGCAGCTGCAGGTTGCAGAGCACCATGGTCCTCTAATGGAGTGGGCGGAGGGATAGCGGCAGCAGCACCAGCACCCACCAAGTGGTTTTTCATCGAAAGCATGCGGTCCACCATCCATTCTTGTCTCTCCCTAAAGAGAGAAAATTCATCCTTTAGACCCTGACAAGCAGCAAGAATGTCTTTTTCATGAGATTTGATATATTCTAAATCAGCGGCTTCATCGGCTTGATCTTGCTCACGATTCATCACTTGCTGGACATTTAGGCCCAATCCTAAATCTTGTATGCACTGTTGCAGCCGCCCATTAAAATCAGAAAAGCTCTCATTATGGGAGCGAGCTTTTAGAAACCGAATAATCCGCCCTTGGTCGCTGAAATTTTCGATAAACCTAGAAGTATCCATCAATAAACTTTGAAGAGCTGTCAAGGCTAGTTCGAAGTGACGATTGTCTGGTAGTTTATCTAAACCATTCAGCGAATCGACAATCACTTTGATTCTTCCTCCTAAGCGTTGGCATTGAGTTGAATTGATTCTTGTGGTTTCGACTTGCTTATAGATAACCTTGGCTATGCCTGTTACCGATTTGAGTACATCTGTTATCATAACAACTACCTAAATTTAGTTTATTTATAATAAATAACAAAAGACGGTAACGAAAAACCAAAAATTAATACAAGAAAAAAAACTATTGAAGTGACTGTTTAGACAAAAAAATATTTTGTTTTATACGAGATTCTTTTGGCCAATCTGGAAAGACAAATTTGCCATCACGGGAAATGACCTCTCCATCTACAGAAATCGTCCCGCCTTGCCGTAAATCGCAAATCATATCCCAATGCAAGGCTGATTCGTTCGTATTCCCTGTCTCAGGATACCCCATCCCAAGTGCTGCATGAAAAGTCCCGCCAATTTTTTCATCGAAAAGAATATTCTTTGTGAACTGCTTGATTTTATAATTCGTCCCAATCGCAATTTCCCCTAACCGACTCGCCCCTTCATCCTGCTCGATCATCGCTTTTAAAAAGGCCTCATTGCTCTCCGCTTTAGCTTTGACTACTTTTCCCCTCTCAAATGTAAGCTCAATACCCTCAACCATCGTGTTCTGCCAAATTGCAGGGAAGGTATATTTGACAATTCCATTCACCCCACCATCAAGAGCTTTCAAATTCGGACCTGTGAAAATCTCGCCATCAGGATAATTGCGTTTACCGCATGAATTTCTCCACTTCATCCCAGAGATATTTACTTTTAAGTCCGTTCCATCTGGTGTTTGAAAATGCAGCTCTTTTTTCCCTTCCATATAAGCGACCATCTTAGCCTGATCGGACTCCATCCTCCTCATCACAGCAACCGGATCCTCTTCATCTAAGTGACCGGCTGCAAAAACAAAATCGGCATAGGCATGCGTTCCCATATTCCCCTCTTGCGCCCCCGCAGCTGTTGGGCAAAGCGTGACAACCCAATCGAGCTCTCCTGCTGCCGAACGGGTTAAAACCTTAGACAATATAGGCTGATTAGCCCGACTCGTGAGAGCCTGTTTGTCAGAGGGCACACCCGATAAACCACGTGTGTTCGAAGGCCCTAATACCCGAATCCGCTTGTCGCAAAGAGAAGCTTCATATAAAGAAAAAGGACAGGTGTGACGCAACTGATTGATAGAAGCATGTTTATAAAAGATCTCGTCCCACGCAGATGGAATGATTGTCGTTTTAACATGTGCACCCGCAATAATGAGCTGCTCATAGAGTGCCTCCATCAGGGGAAGACCATCTATTTCTCCGGTCATCCACACTTGATCTCCCGACTTCACATCAAGAGAATAAGTTACAAGAACTTGAGCCATTTTTTTCAATCTTGGGTCATGCATACTGCGCCTCTAAAAAAGAATTCGAATTCATCAAAATAGAACATCGGATATAATTAAGCAAAGGGGTGTTGTATGAAAGAGCCAAGAAATGTCAATTGGGTTTTAACTTTGCTGATGTCCTTGTTTTTTGGGACGCTTGGGATTGACCGCTTTATCATGGGCCATGTCGGCCTTGGGATTCTCAAGTTGATCACAGGAGGAGGATTTGGAATCTGGTGGCTGATCGACGTGATTTTAATCGCCACGCATTATGAATTTAAG
This sequence comes from uncultured Chlamydiales bacterium, assembly GCA_963748195.1. Taxonomy (GTDB): domain Bacteria; phylum Chlamydiota; class Chlamydiia; order Chlamydiales; family JAAKFR01; genus JAJACP01. The sequence continues at coordinate 338,686 of CAVVHU010000002.1, forward strand.
AACATCAACTGGGTCGATTAAATGGCCATGCCATCGCTTTATAGCCTTACAGACCGAGGAAGAGACGTAACCCGCTATCTTCCGCCTGAAGTGCCTGAAGAACCTAAAGAAAAGCAAGACCGAGTGAAAATCACAGCTCTTGTTATTTTAATCATTTCCGGTTTAGTCGCCGCATTTGCAGCTAGCTGTGTAGCAGGTATATTTCCTCTCGCAATGCTGGGAGGGCATGATAGTACTTTTTTCACCCTCTTTGGCGCTGGAGTCATCGCTGCGATCAGCGGCGCCATCTTCGTCTACAAATGGAAATTAGCTAAGCCCGACACATCCAAAGATGATTCATAAGTAATTAAATTTATTTAAATTATTTCCAAAAACACCTTTCTCGACATGATGTTTACATCCCGTTCGCCCCAATCAGATGGTAATAATAAAAATTCCTTTAAGTTTTCCTAAAATACATTTCTTAATATAATGTTTACATTTATAAATTAGGCTGTTGTGACTACTTATTGACAGCCCAAAACTCTTAAACACAATAACATATAACCTTGGAGGTTAATGATGTCTACACCAATAGCAGGAGCCCAGCCCACAGAAAGACCCCAAACACCCCCTGATTCCCCACAATCTCGGCAAGCTTCCCAAGACCTTGCAGGTCATCGTGTTTCCGATAGTGACAGAAGTAACGTACTCAACAGATGAACCTTTGAACCGTTTCGTTTAGACGAACGATACACCTAGCCAAAGCCCTACATATATCAGACGACGAACAACCCGTTGCTGGGATACAGCCAAATACCCCAGCACCACAGCCGGCTGCTCAGAGAGTTTCACCGGAAAATCCTAAAGAAGAAAGCTGCAACTGTAGTTGCAGTAGAACAACACGTTCCTGGATTGGTGTAGCGATCGCAACTGTCGCCTTGTTTGTAGGAACTGTTGGACTGCTCGCGTATACAGGACATCTCAATGTTGCCCTACAAGGAGTTGGGACTTTAACTAACCCTTTAGGTCTTTATACAATGCTCGCCGGACTTAGCGCGTTTGCTATTACTGTAATCTTGATTGTATGCACTCAGCGTGCTGCCTATGCAGAGAGAGTGGCTGAGGCTCCTCTTCAAGTTCCACCTCCTGCACAAGAAGAAGTCCAATCTTCATAAACGTTTTGCTTTTACTCAAAGCTTTTGAGAAAAAAAGCCTAAGGGCGTAGTATGTTATTACTACGTCCTTCAATTTTAATATGTCCACACCATTAGCTGACCAGATTCGCCCTCAATGTCTACAGGACATTGCAGGACAGGACCATCTTGCCGGACCTGATGGTTTCCTTACGCGTCTGATTGCCCACAAAAAACCTCTATCCTTAATCTTTTGGGGACCGCCTGGATGCGGCAAAACCACCCTCGCTCGCCTCTACGCAAAAGCTTTCAATGCGCGATTTATAAGTATTAGCGCTGTTTTCAGCGGGGTCTCAGACCTCAAAAAAATCATTGCAGAAGCTGAGGCGACCCCCTTATTTTCTAAGACTATCTTATTTGTCGACGAGATCCATCGATTCAATAAAGCCCAGCAAGACGCTTTTCTCCCCTACCTTGAAAAAGGGACATTTATCCTCGTGGGTGCGACAACTGAAAATCCATCCTTCTCCCTCAATAATGCGCTCCTTTCACGTCTCCGAGTTTTGACATTACATCCTCTTGAACCCGCAGACCTGGCAAAGCTCATTGAAAATTACGAAAAAAAATTTAAACCCCTTCCTTTAGAAGAAGAGGCAAAGAAAGTCTTAATCGAGCTGGCTGGAGGAGACGGGCGCTACCTGTTCAACTTGATTGAAAATCTAGAAACTGCAGAAACCAAACTCTCAGCGGACGCTCTTCTTAAGTATCTTCAAAAGCGCGCAGCTCTTTTTGATAAACAAGGCGACGGCCACTACAACTTGATCTCAGCGCTTCATAAATCCGTGCGTGGTTCTGACCCAGACGCTTCGCTCTACTGGTTTGCAAGAATTTTAGAGGGTGGTGAAGATCCTCTCTTTCTCGCCCGCCGCATCATTCGTATGGCGACAGAAGACATCGGCCTCGCCGATCCGGAAGCGCTGAAACTGGCTATTGCGGCTCGCGATGCCTATCAAATGTTAGGCTCTCCTGAAGGAGAGCTCGCCCTTGCCGAAGCTGTCGTTTATTTGGCTCTTGCACCAAAGAGCAATGCTTTGTATACCGCCTATGAAACGGCGAGAGAATCAGCTAGAAAGCATAATAATTTAGCCCCTCCCAAAATTATTTTAAATGCACCGACAAAGTTGATGAAAGAGCTCGGTTATGGACAGGGCTATCAATACGATCACGATACAGAGAGAGGATTTTCTGGGCAAAATTACTTCCCAGACACTATGCCAAGAGAAATTTATTATAAACCCTATGAAAGAGGGTTTGAACGGGAATTAAAAAAGCGAAGCGATTATTTTAAAAAACTCAGGGACTTGAAGTAAAAGCCATCTATCGATCTATAATCCTTTCGTTTTTGAACCAACTGAGAGTAGGGTATGCAGGAATGGGAAGAGCATTACGCTTACTTTTTAACCTCTACCCAGGAGAGTGGAAAAAGGCATCTTTTTTCATCATCCTTGGGCTCGTTTGGAGTATTGGGGGCTATGGAACCCTTATTCTTTCTGAAGGATTATTCCTCGAGCATGTAGGGGCAGATTCTCTTCCTCAGGCTTATCTGTCGATAGCAGTGACGATGTGCACGCTTTCGGCCTTCTTAATCTTTGCCCTAAATCGTCTCACAATCCGCCATCTCCTCTTTTCCCTATTGGGTTTATGGATCGCAATTAGCCTCACCTTTTTGCTTCTGCTCCCCTCTAAGTCGCCTACTTTTTGGTTTCTATTCAAGGTATATGGTTGGATCATGCCCCTTACGACATATATCGTTTACTGGGCATTTATCGACCTTTATTTCGACCTTCAAGATGGAAAACGCTTTTTTTCGTTATTTAATTCGATTACTTTCCTCGGCGACGCGATAGGAGGAGGAATCATCTCCTTTTTACTTAGACCTCTTGGCATTCAAGGATTGCTGCTTCTGTTCATTCTTTTCATGATCAGCTCTATCCCCTGTATTTTTCTCATTACCAAACGCGTAAAACCTCTTCTCGAGGATCATGCCGAAAGCTTGGATACGTCCTCTCACCAAAGCTTGAAAAGCCTTGTAAAAACAATTTTCAACTCAAAATTCACCCTTTATCTACTTGTTTTTTACTTCGCAATGCAAGTTTTGGCAATTGTAACAGAGTTCAATTACATGGACTCTTTTGAAAGAGCTTTCTCCTATACTAACGGCCATGACCTTACGGAATTTATCGGTGGATGCGGCATGTGGATTTCCCTAGGAAACATGTTCTTTGGCATGCTTCTTTATAGCCGCCTTGTTAAAAAAATGGGGATCAATAATATCATTTTGATCGCCCCAACTTTTTTTCTCTTTATCTTCCTTATTTGGAATTTTAAAGAGGCATTGCCTATTGCAATTTTCGGCATGATTGCGCGCGAAGGGATGGTCTATTCCTTTGATGACAATAATCTTAACTTACTTATTTCAGGTGTTCCTACACGCATAAAAAACCATGTGCGTATCTCTGTGGAATCTTTTTTTGAACCGATTGGAATGTTTTGCGGAGGTATCCTCCTCGTTGTTTTCCAGCAAAAAGCCCATCTTTTAGGGTTGGTGCTCTCATGTATCGCGCTCTCTGTCGTCTTCTTTTTACGGAACCAATACGCAAAAGCTATTTTCCGCAATTTAGTTGCCAGCGCCATCCGATTTGAAAAAAAGACCACCGACTGGATCGCACAATTTTCAAAAAAAGAAAAGAAACAGACAGAATTCCATCTTATTTCAAAACTAAAAAACCCGAGTGAAAAAGAACAGCTCCTCGCCTATGAGTATCTTTTAAAAATTGAAAATTTTAAAACGCTTCCCCGCCTTCTCAATCATATTGGCAAACTCAGCTTGCCAGGAAAACTCAAAGCCATTGAATTATTCAATGAGAGTAAATGGGCTTGCGATCCGATCGTTCTAGAACGTCTTGAGCGATGGCGTCAGGTATTGCCCCATCCTGCAATCAAGAGCTCTATTCACTTCTACTTTGCCCGCCACGGCTTAATTCGTCCTGAGAAAGTGATGCACGATCTGCATAGCGACCATGTTGGTCTCAGATCTGCGGCTATATTAACCTTCAAAACCGCACCACATGCAGCCCAATTTCCTTCATTCTGCTCACTCGCCTCTGAAAGGCTACAACAGCTGCTTCAATCCAAGATTGAACAGGAGATCTGCTTTGGCCTAAAGGTTATAGGCTTAGAAGGAAACCCCAATCAGATTGAGACAGCGTTTTCTTATCTCAAACACCCCTCCTTGACTGTCAACAGGGCAGCAGCTGCCGCCCTCATGCGAGTCGCACACCCCTCACGAAAAGAATACGCAGCGCATATCATCGCACGCCTTCCTCTTACACGCGATTTGACAGTGCGCCTTTCTTGTCTCTCTGCTCTTGAAAAATTTTTAGACACAGAATCTGTCTCAAAGCTCATCTTAGCCTCACTACATTTTCGCCCAAACGAGCGAAAAGTTGTTGAACAAGCCGTTTTAGCCCTTGGCAAATCAGTATCAGAAATCCTTCTTGCCTTCTCACAGCAAAATAGCGCACCTGTTCGTTGTCGTTTACTTGCCGGTAAAATATTAGGGAAGCTCGACCGGCAGCTGCTTAGAAAGCATATCTACTCAATTGTACGCACAGAAATTGAACGCGCTTACTTTTATTTCTACCATGCGAGCGAGATCCAAAAACAAGTCCCGGAGCACGATCTTTCGGTTCTAGTTAGTGCACTGAATACGGGTTATCATTCGATCATTGACTTCATTATTCAAATGCTTGGAATTTCTGGGTCAATAGAAGAGAGCGAGGTACTTTCTGTGACGCTGCGCAGTACTAACCGTAAAATCCGCGCACAAGCTGTAGAATCCCTCGAAAAAACCTGTGAAGCTCCCATTTTCGCTCTGCTCGAACCTCTCATCGATGAGAGACGGCCGGAAGAGAAAGTACAGCACTATTTAAAAAGCGGGCGGCTTCCCTACACCCTTGGACAACTGCTTACGGCGATGCAACACTCCTCCTCACTCGCAGATCAAATCGTTTCCATAGGGCTAAAAGCGCGGTTAAAAACACCTGACTGGAAAGAGGCATTGCGCATGAAATTAGAGGGAGGCGAAGAAATATTCCAACATTTTGCAAAAGAATTACTTGAGTCAGAAACATGAAATTAAATTTGATTGACAGAGCATTTTTATTGAAGAAGACAGAGCTATTTGGATCTTTAGACCTCGATCTATTGTTAACGATTGCTGACAGGCTCGAATTAATCACACATCGTGCAGGTGAAATGGTTTTTCAATTAGATCAAGATGCGCATCGCATGTACCTAATTGTAGATGGGCGCATTTTGATCCAGGATAAGGAAGGAGAAATTTTAGCAGAACTTCCTTCTGGGGAGTTTTTTGGCGATGAAGCTCTCTTTCATGAACGTCCCCGCACTTATGTTGCCATAAGCAAGTCTCCAGTCACATTGCTTGCCCTATCCCGTTCACATCTGCTCAGTATCATTGCCGAATGCCCCTCGGTCGCGATCGCGCTTCTTGAAGCGTATACACGTACGATCGATTTCCGCCATCGGTAACGCAAATAAATATTTTAAGTGCAGAAAAACATAAAATAACAGATAATTCATACAAATTACATTAATTATCACATATATGTGTTGCTCTATTAGTTTTCAAAGACATAACCAAACAATCGGGTTATTAAAGACTAAACCTATAAAAATTTCTTTAGTGATCGCTAGCATTGCCATTGCTGTTTTCTCTTTGCTACACATCTCGGGTTGCTTTGGAGGACCGCTTTGGTTAAAGCCTGTCACTCTTTTGTTGGCTGGGCCAGCCTTATTCACTACCGGCTTTTTTATTTATCAAATTTACGGCTGTATGCGCTTAGCAAAACTCGGTCTTGTGACAAAAGATTTCTCGAAAAATACAGGAGATTGTTTATTTGAAAATATCCTAGAATCCCAAGACAGCGAGGCGATACAAAGGTTACGTAATAATGTTGTATTGTATATGCAAGCTCACGCTGATGATTTTCCTGAAGACTATACAAACGGATCGGTCAAAAAAGGGCGCGGCCAAGAAAGCTTACGATATCACAACTTTGAAGAATATTTAGAATGTATTAGACAGCAGGGAGTATGGGGATCTCCTCTGGAAGTTAAGGCAGCGGCTTTTGTATTGGGCTGCCCTATTGTATTGATCACACCTGATTATAGGCAAGAAACTTACAATCCAACGGCTACAGAAAGCCCTATTTTCCTTCACCATGTGAACGGGAATCACTTTGTCTCATGCTCCCCACTAAATGGCTTAACAAATACGCTTGTATTTGCAAGGCTCAATGCATAGAAGCCAAAAAAAAAGCAAGCATGTTAAATGCTTGCTTTTGATCAAAAGACAAAATCTGTTTTAGATTATTCGCCTTTTTTCTCAGCGATATAGTTAATCACATCACCTACAGTTTTTAGCTTTTCAGCTTCTTCTTCAGAAATCTCAAAGCCAAAACGCTCTTCAAAAGTCATGATTAACTCAGTTAGATCTAAGCTGTCTGCATTGAGATCTTCGACGAAGGACTTTTCAACGCTAACGTCTTGCTCGTCAACTCCTAACTGCTCGACAACAATATCGATCACTTCTTTTTCCAACGACATGGTTGCTTCCTCTTTTGTCATAAAAAAAACTCCTTAACTAACTCAATAATCCTACAAATATACTTTTTTCTAACCCTTTTTGGCAAGACTTAGCTTGACTTTGTTCAAAATCGAGTCTTTAAGCCATCACCATTCCACCATCAACGGTAAGGACTTGTCCTGTAATATAATCAGCCATCGGGCTCGCTAAAAAGAGCGCTGCATTTGCAATATCATCCGGCTTTCCCAGCTTCTGCATCGGGATCTGTCCTAAAATCGCCTCTTTCTGCTTCTCATTTAAAGCGTCTGTCATATCGGTTTCTATGAAGCCTGGGGCGATACAGTTGACGCAAATATTGCGACCGCCAATCTCTTTAGCAAGAGATTTTGTAAATCCGATCATCCCTGCTTTGGAAGCCGCATAGTTCGTCTGCCCAGCATTACCCATCAGACCCACAACTGAGGTGATATTGATAATTTTTCCTTTACGCGCTTTCATCATGGGACGTACGACGGAATGGCATGTGTTATACACAGACTTTAGATTAATGTTCAGAACCCGATCCCAATCCTCTTCTGTCAGACGCATCAGTAAGTTGTCGCGTGTGACACCGGCATTATTTATGAGGATATCGACAGAACCTAGCTCTTGATAGACTTTCTCGATTGATGACTCGACTTGAGCAGCATCGGCTACATCAACTTGGTAAAACGCAACTTTTTGTCCTTCGTTGGCTAGAGCTTGAAGCTCTTGTGCCACCTCGTTCCCGCGTTCAGCATTTGTACCGAAAATAGCAACTGAGGCACCCTGCTCAATGAAGCGTGCAGCGATTTGTTTCCCGATCCCGCGCGTTCCTCCTGTTACAATTGCGGTCTGTCCTGTTAGCATCATCATAACTCTACCTTTTCTAAATCTTCTATTTTATTGATGGTAATCGTTGGCGCTGTAACTCCAATATACTTATTCATTCCCGCTAACGTACGTCCACATCCGATTTCTATGAATAAATCGACATGAGGCATCATCGCTCGCACTCCTTGTTCCCAACGGACAGGTGACGTTACTTGTTTAATCATATTTGCAGGGACTGCACTCTCATTCGAGACATAATCACCCGGTACATTCATGACGATCTGTATTGTGCTGGGCTGAAGAGTTATTTCCCGAATCTGTTCCCCCAATTTATCTTCTGCCATTTGCATCAGCCCGCTATGGAAGGCGCCATGTACTTTTAATGGGATTGCGCGCTTTGCGCCCAATTCTTTTGCGGCATTTATACCGGCTTCCACTCCCTTATGTGTTCCAGAAATCACTGTTTGTCCGGGACAATTGAAGTTTGCAACCCAAAGATCACGAGGCATGTCGAGCGCGCGAACCATTTGATCCACTTGTTCAGCTGAAAGGCCAAAGAGAGCCGCCATTGTTCCCGCTGTGTTCTCACACGCTTCATTCATCGCATCCCCTCGGAATTGCACAAGAGGGAGACACACTTCAAAAGGCAAACGCTCGCTTGCAGTAAGAGCTGTATACTCGCCCAAACTCAAACCGGCGCATACCGAGGGTTTTAAATCGGGGAATTGTTCACAAAGCACTTTCAAAAGCGCTATGCTGGTGAGATATATTCCAGTTTGGCTATTGCGGGTCTCAGTTAAAAGTTCGGGAGGCCCATCGAAAATGATTTTTGTAAGAGAGCGACCTAAAAGCTCGTCTCCGAGCTGAAAAACTTCTCTTGCAGTTGTGAAATTGTCATAAAAGTCTTTACCCATTCCAACTGTTTGGGCGCCCTGACCCGGGAAGATAAAAGCTATTTTCTTTTTCATTTTTTCGTTAGCAATGTCGCTCCCCAAGTAAATCCGGCTCCAAAAGCCACGAGAAGCATGTTATCTCCAGTTTTAATTTCTTTCTCTCTTATCAGCTCGTCTAAAGCGATCGCAACGGCGGAAGCCGATGTATTTCCATATTTTTGGACCGTTTTGTAGACCTTGGCTTCATCAATTGCAAAACGCTTTGCAATCGCATCGATAATCCGCTCATTTGCTTGATGCGGCACAAGCCAATCGATGGCATCTTCTGCTAGTTGCGCTTTCTCCAAACACTCCTTTGCAGCACTTTCCATACGACGCACGGCATGCTTAAATACCTCTTTCCCCTCCATAGCAATATAGTGCTGACCATCAGCGACAGTTTGTGCAGAAGCAGGTAAACGGCATCCGCCGGCAGGCAGAATGAGCAGCTCAGCTACCTCCCCATCAGCTCCAAGGCAAACTTCTCTAATAAAATAGCCATCACCCGAATCGCTGATCACTGCAGCTGCCGCTCCATCGCCAAACAGAACACACGTATTGCGATCCTCATAGTTTACGATGGAAGAGAGTTTTTCAGAGGCGATTAATAAGATATTCTTATAAAGACCGGACTCGATAAACCCCTTCGCCATCGAGAGTCCATAGAGATACCCTGTGCATGCTGCCTGAAAATCTAAGGCTGCTGCTTGAGGGGCTTTTAGAGCGCTTTGAACCAAGGCCGCTGTGCTTGGGAACATATAATCAGGAGTGAGGGTTGCGACCAGAATCAAATCGATCTCTTGAGCTGATTTACCGGCTGCTTCAAGCGCCTTTTTTGCCGCCTCAACACCCATATCCGAGGTAAATTCATCCTTGCGCGCAATACGGCGCTCCTTCATACCTGTGCGAGAAACGATCCACTCATCAGATGTCTCGACAAGTTCTTCTAGGTCTTTATTTGATAAAATGCGTTCTGGGAGATAAGAACCCGTCCCAATAATACGTGCTTCTAGCTTCACGGCTATCCTTTCTAAGTAAAGAAAGAGGCATTTTACCAAATCACTCTTTAAATTAAAACCGTTAAGCTTTAAAGTGTCAAAAATGCGTTATCCCAATCACCTTTTAAAACTTATCGCCGTTCTTAAAAAATTTCCTGGCGTTGGCTCAAAAAGCGCTGAAAGGTTTGCCTTTCACCTCCTAAACTGGCCCGAAGATAAACTCAGCGAGATGGCAACCACCATCCAAGACGTTAAGAAAAATTTGAAAAACTGCCTGGAATGCGGCGCACTTATCGAAGAGCAATGCGCTGTTTGCTCCGATCAGAATAGATTTAAAGAAACGCTTTGCATCGTAGCCACAGCAAAAGATATTTTTTTAATTGAAGAGACGCGCGAATACCGTGGGCTTTACCACGTGCTGGGTGCCCTCTTCTCCCCTATCCATGGGGAAGCGCCGCATGCCCAAACGATTCAGAAATTAAAGCAGCGGATCGTCGATTTAGGAATAAAAGAGATTATCATCGCTCTCGATTCAACCCTAGAAGGAGATGCTACGGCACTCTATATCAAGAGAGAGCTGGCTCCCTTTTCCGTTTCAATCTCCCGTCTCGCGCTAGGTCTTCCCATGGGAAGTTCCCTAGATTATATCGATGGCGGAACGCTTGCGCGCGCGCTCGCCGGTAGACACACATATTAAAAACTATTAACCCAAAAAATTACTAATTGAAACACTGCCGGGTAGAGGTTGATCGGTTCCATCCCAAGCACCAAAATAGCCTAGCTTAGAAACAGTTACCGCGCTCCAATCTTCGACTTGTTCCAGCAGGGCCACCCCCCTTTTATGGGCAGCTTTTAGATTCAAGTCAGCTCCTTTTGAGAGATGTAAAAGCGCGGTAGCGATGATCTTTTGCATCACAAACCGATAGTGAAGAGGTGGAGCGTTCCATCCTAGTTGTTCCGGATGCAAGAGGCCTAAAACGCGTTCTGAAAAATTATCATTCGTTAGAGGAATATTCATTTCATCAGCAAAATTGACTTCCATGATCGGAATCTGCGTGCCAGTAGAGGAAAACAAGAGAGGTTGGTTCTCACTCCTACCTCGGTAAATCAACTTGAGAAATCTTTGATCGTTTTTCGGTTCTGCTAGATAAATGGAGATATGAGTGTTGCTCCAGATGTATTTTTTTATTCCAAACCCATATTTCTCCCCTCCATCAGTTGCGATTAAAAAGAGTCCCCCTCCATTACTCATATACCCTAACGCTTTGGATGCGATCGTATATAAATCCGCAAGATAGGAGACGGGGTGATGGTACCCTTCAATTCCAGCAACATAGAAGATACCTTTACTCATTTTATCGCGACAAATCCCCTTCATTCCCCTCTCAGAGGTTCCATGAAAACCAAAAGGGCGAAACGTATGGGTCGCAAGCATGCCGATGAGAGTTGCCGTGTTGCGCATCCAAATAGCGCGCAGCTTCTCATCTGAAAGATGGCTCATTTGCTCTTCCGTAGGAAACTGCAATGGAGGCGGCTTTGAGACACTCACGAACAGTAAAGCCGCAGCAAGAAGCAAGGGTTCCTTGCGCTCAGTAAATATACCAACCAAAAAAAGGACTGAGACGAGGGATGTAATGCGCCGATCAACAGTAGATTCTCTCACATAAGCATACTCAGCCGGTAGAGAGCATGTGAGAGCGTCTTGTGTGTTAATGTGATTTACCACTGCAGACATGACATATATTATATAATACACAGAGGTTTATGGAAATTTATTTTTTTATCTTACCCGAGCAGATATGGTGTCTCCTAATTTCTTGGAACTCGATGAACACAACGTCAATCAATGCGTTAGCCTGATTAAGTGGGTTTAAACTTGCATAAATACTATCCCATCTCATACGATCTCTCTCTTTTACCTTGATTTGAGACACATGAAATATTGGCTTTTGACATTTTTACTGATAACCCTCTCTTTCTCTGCTTACGCAAAGCAATATGAGTCCATGCGCATTGCAAAGATCGATTTGGTCCCGGAAAACCTCGCCCTCGACTCTTCTTTTAATCCTAGCGCTGTGCGAGCACGCCTTAGATCTAAGGTTGGAAGCTATTTCTCCCAAGTGGAATTCGATAATGACTTAAAAATGTTGGCAGAAGAATATGATCAAATCGAGCCGACAGTTCACGTCATTAACAATGAAATATATATTACGCTTCGCATCTGGTTTAAGCCGACAATTTGCCAAATCTATTTTTGTGGCAACGAGAGGGTAAAAACTAAAAAGTTGCTCAAAGAGCTCGAGATTGAACCGGGCACCATTTTTGAAAGAGATGAGTTTCTCCAAGCGATTAACAAGCTAAGGATCCTCTATGTCAAAAAAGGATATTTTGAAGCTGAACTCGACTATGAAATCATCCCGACTGAAGACGGTTGTGGCGTCGATATTCAGATAAACATCTGCGAAGGGCGCGCCGGCAAAATCAAAAAGATCTGCATCTGCGGAGTCACCCCTGCCGAGGAAGAGGCAATTCTAGACGATATCCTTTCCAAACCTTACAATATTTTATTAAGCTGGTATAACGGGGGCGGCATCTACCATCCGGAGATGGTTGAGCACGACCGTTTGCAAATCATTAATTTTCTTCAAAACCTTGGATACGCTGATGCGATGGTTGATATTTGCATCGAAGAAGCGCCGGGCAAGAATCGAATCAACCTCCTGATCACAGTGGACAGAGGGGCCTGTTACCGAATTGGCCGCATTGGTCTTCAAGGGAACACTCTTTACTCAAACCAAGAGATTTACAACCAATTCTGCTTTGGATGCGGAAGCCCTTACTCTCCCGAAGACATTCGAAGCACAGTAAAAGCCATCAGCGATCTATACGGATGCTGCGGCTACATCGATACAGCCATTGACGTAGAATTCGCTCTCCGCGATGACTGCCCTGTTTATGATGTCATCTTCACAATCGACGAGGGGCTGCAATACTATGTCGGACTGATCAAGGTATTTGGAAATGTCTGTACTCAGACAAAAGTGATTTTGCACGAGAGCCTTCTCTGCCCAGGCGAGGTGTTTAATATCCGCAAGTTAGAAGGGACCGAAATACGCCTTGGGAATACTGGATTTTTTAACTGCGTCAATGTCTACGCCGTCCGCTCTCAAGTAGAAGATCCCACAGGCACACGTCTCTACCGCGATGTATATATTGAAGTCGAAGAGACCGATACCGGAAACCTCGGGCTTTTTGGTGGATTTAGCTCCATCGACCGCATTTTCGGAGGAGTCGAGATTACTGAACGGAACTTTAATATCGCCGGACTCACCCGCCTCATCGATGCCGGCCCTTCAGCACTTAGAGGCGGTGGGGAATATGCCAATGCCAAGGTGAATATCGGGGATCGCCAAACCAGCTACATCCTTCAGTGGACAAAACCTTATTTTCTAGATACTCCGTGGATTGTTGGTATCGATCTCGAAAAGAGCAACAACCGCGCCTACTCGAAAGGATATGAAATCAAGACCTACGGAGGAAATATCCACGGTACCTACATCCTCAACGACTTTCTGAAATACGATCTTTATTACCGCGCTCGTCACACGCGTAACTCAATCCGTGACAAAGACAACATCCTCCTTGAAGAAGAAGGAAACCAATCAGGTTTTATCTCTGCTATCGGAAACGCTTTTGTTTACGATTCTACAGACAACCCCCGCCGAGCTTCTTGCGGCCTCCGCTCACGCCTTGGCTATGAGCTCGCAGGAGTGGGGGGAAACTACCAGTTTATGAAGTTTTCCTATCTCAACACTTACTACTACCCCTTTAGCGCTAAGGGAACTTTCAAGACGAGAGCAGATGTACAGTTTATCAAAACCTACGGCTCGACAAGCCGTAGAGATGTTCCTTTAAGCGAACGTTTCTTCTTAGGCGGTGAAACAACAGTGCGGGGATACCGTCCATTTATCATCGGGCCTAAGTTTGGAAACAATGAACCTACCGGTGGTCTCTCTTCTCTCCTATTATCTGAAGAGTACCAATACAATCTATTGAAAGCTCCCTGCCTTGATGGGTTTGTTTTTGTCGATGCCGGTTACGTTTCTTTGAGTGAATTCACTCTCGGACAATGGGCTGCGAGTACAGGATTTGGTATGCGTTTTGAAGTCATGCGCGGCATGCCGCTCATGATGGGTCTTGGTTGGCCGATCCATCCAACTCAGAAATTGAATGGACAATATCTCAACAATACGCAGCGATTCTTTTTTGCAATTGGAGGAAGCTTTTAACCCTAACACATAACGAAAGCATTTCAATCTCAGGAAGAATTTGTTATCATGTTGTAAAATTTTCATTTGATTTTGATATACCTTTTAAGGAGGAAATTATGAAGAAGTTTGGAACAATATTAGCTGTGGTAGCCTTGACGCTTTGTGTAGGCAAGCTCTCTGCTGCAGACCTTAACCTCGGATTTGTGAATTTTAAAACCTGTGTAGAAAAGTCTAAGCATGGACTGCAGGAAAAAACCGCTTTTGAAGCGATGAAAAACCAAATGACAGAAACCCTTGAAAAGACAGACAAGGAACTTGTCGAGATTGCATCAAAACTCGAAGACCAAGACTATATGGATGGCCTCTCTCCTGCAGCTGAAGAGGAGCTAAAGGGACGTTTTCAAGGTTTAAGCCAAGAGTTCGCGCGGTATCAAAACCAGTACTACCAGCTTCTTAACCAAGCTAACTATAAAATGCTTCAAACAATGCATGATGAAGTAAGCTTTGCTGCTGAAAAAGTACGCGAGAGCAAAAAACTCTCTTTGATTCTCAACGAGGATTCTACTTTTGCGTTCTCCCCTGCTCTTGATATCACAGAAGATGTGATCCAAGTAATGAACCAACAGTTTGATGCCGAAAATAACGAAGCTGTTGCGAACGTTCAATAAAAACGAGGAATACTATGACGGCGTATACACTTGAAGAACTTGCTAAATTAACAGGATCCGAACTGATAGGCGACCCTGCGCATCAGATCACGGGTATTGACGATCTTGAAACAGCCTCTTCAAGCGAAGCCGCATTTCTTGAAAACCTTCGCTATGAGAAGCAGATGCGCGCTTCTCAAGCGGGGGTTATTTTTATCTCCCCTACAATTGCAAAAAAACCAGATCAAAACTATCTCCTGAACGAAAACCCCTCCCTCGCCTTTCAAAAAGCGATCGAGCTTTTTCTTAAGACTCCTGCTTCGGGTTTTTCAGGAATACATCCGACAGCCGTGGTCCACGAAGAGGCTGTTATTGGAAAAGATGTCACGATTGGACCCAACTCTGTTATTGACAGAGGTGCTCATATTGGTGAGCGTACTATAATCGGTCCCAATGTCTCCATTGGAGCGGAAGTGCATATCGGCAGCGACTGCTATTTTCATCCCCAATCAGTTGTTCGAGAAGGATGTGAGATTGGCAATCGTGTGATTTTACAGCCGGGCGCAGTGATTGGGTGTTGTGGTTTTGGCTATTTCACGGATAAGGAAGGGAACAATCACAAATTAAAGCAGCTCGGCAAAGTTGTGATCGAAGATGATGTAGAGATTGGCGCCAATACTACAATAGACCGAGCCCGTTTCAAGGTAACGCGTATTGGAAAAGGGACCAAGCTCGACAATCTCGTTCAGATCGCGCATCAAGTAGAGCTTGGGAAGAATAATATCATGGCCTCCCAGGTGGGCATTGCCGGTTCGACAAAGACAGGGAACAATGTGGTAATGGGCGGTCAAGTTGGTGTCGCAGGCCATATTACCATCGCAAACGGGGTCATGCTGGCTGCAAGAGCGGCTGTCAGCAAATCGCTTGAAAAAGGCGGGATCTATAGCGGCATTCCTGCAGCTCCGATTAAAGAGGCTAATCTACAATTTGTCCAATTGCGCAGTGTTGGGAAACTCATCAAAAGAGTCAAAGCGCTCGAAGCCAAACTCGCTGATTAAACAACAACTCTTAGAAGCGCTAACGCTAATTAATACTTTCACTTTACATTTGAAGGAAACATTCTTGTGAGCATAAATCCTACATCTTTTGCAGCATCTGTGGCTGCTCCCAGCACTCCTACACAAGACTTCAAAATGATTTTAAGCGCTATTTTGGGCTCACCCACACAAACGCGTGTGAGCGCAATTTTCACAGATCTTGTTTTGTATATTCCTCAACTAGAGACCGCTGACATCGTACGTTTAGAAAAAATGCTCGCAAGGTTATTCGGCTTTTTCCGGCATGACTTTTCAAAGGAACGGGCAAACGTCGCATCCCAGCTAGGCACTTGGTATCTTCAAGATGGCGACCCCGTTAAAGCGATGAAGTACTATGCCTATGCTGTGAAAATAGACCCTTCCGATGAACACCATCTTCTTGCTTCTCAAGTGTTCCTGAAATGGGTACTCGCAAGCGATCTATATAAAAACCAACTAGAAAAAGCATATCAAGAGGGTAATGCCGATCGCTTCAACCAACTTTTGGATTCCATTCATGAGATGGGGCATTTTTTTTACCAAACCCAAGATTTTTATTCTCTTCGCAATGTTGCAAATGCTGTTTTAATCGATAATCCAAAGGAAAATCGAATGGAGCTATTTGCAGATTGTGCTGATAAAGTTCACAGCTTAACACCTCCTTCTCTTACTACTCACCCCGTCACTAAAAACTACCATCGCGCGCTACAGACCTATCGGCAGCATTGTACACTTGAGCATTACAAAAGCTTTTTCAATCTCCTCTTAAACGATGCATTGAAACTCCTCTCGCGCCCTCCCTGTCAGTTCGATATCAGAGCCATGGGGTCGCTTGCCCGCAACGAACCTGGCCCTTTTTCTGACCTAGAGTACTTTATCTTGATCGAACATGCAAAACAGCGCCCATATTTCCAACAGTTAGCACAACTAATCGAACTTCAGTTTCTTTCATTAGGAGAAACAGATTTTCCCATTCTCCTTTGTGGAAGGGTTTCATATTGACCCTGGTTGCCTGTTGTCGAAGGGTTTCATGTCGACCCCGGAGCAAATCCAGCCAGACATCTCGATCTAATTGGTACCCCTCAAGAGATGGCAGAGCGAAAAACCCCCAGCAATAATGAAGATCTACGCCTTACTCTTTTTCAATCTGTCTCTCTATTACATCACCTCCAGATCTTGCTACAGAGTTTCATAAAGCCCTTGACCAAGAAGAAGTGCGTCAAAAGGCAAAAGATGGCTGCCGAGCACTTAAAGAACACTACGAAGCTGTATGGACAATTCCTCCCGAACAACTCCAAGAATATAACCTCAAAGAACAGTTCATTCTTCCACTCAATGTCCTATTAGGATTGCTCAGTCTTTACCACGGAAATTGGGAGAAGCAATTCACCCCATCATCCCGTGCTCTTATCAAAACGACTCTTCAAACTCTGCATAAAATCCGCGTACGCCTTCACATTCAATATAATGAGCATAAAGATATTGCTACCCCCTCCCGTCTAGAAAGAGGAGAAATTGACACACTTCATAAAGCCTATTGGCTTCTCATCAGTCCTCTTTATGCACACTTTGAGCAGCTCTTTGAGACCTTGGTTCTAGATCCTCCGGTAGCAGCCTTTAACAATATGCTGCAAGAAGCCCCAGAAAACACCCCGTCTTTAAACCTTACCAGATATTTTGCCTCTCATCTTTGTGAGACCAAAGCGTCAAACGATGAACTTAAACAACACTACCGCAAGACATTAAACAAGCCATCATTGGCTCAAGCCCTTCTTGAAGTGTTAGAGAAACAGGTCGCTGTTACACCCCTTGCTTCTCTCAAAGCTCACGATGGATGGAGCTATGCTAAAGTGCAAGATGCACGCTATATAACACAAGCACTATTCCACTTCACCACCGACATTCCCTCTGAATTCGTCGTTCAAGCACATAGCTTAGGCAAACGCTACCTACGCCCTGAGATTGCGCGTAATCTTTTAGATACGCATGGAAATATCAAGAAAACCCTTAAAGATTGCTTTCACAACGTCTCGCGAGTTGCAGAAGGGCCTTATGATCTTCACTTCAAGCAAAAGCCGAATAACCCCCTCATGGAATTTGGCGTGCATTCTTTGAGCTACAGAGTGGCAGGGAAATCGACTCCTGCAATCGAACTGGTCCGCTTTGAAGTCCGCGGTAGAGTTTATCCCGTTCTTGTCTCTCAAACGATTCAGGGAAATACGCTAGATCCTAATCTTTCAGATTCTATTGAACGCGCCTCTCTCACGCGCATGCTACTTTTATCTACCCTAACCAGACCTGGAGATGGAAGAGCCTCGAATTATATCGTCAATGCAAAAGAGGTCTATTGCATCGATAATGACGTCTCATTTGTTGAGCCTGTCGTCAAAAGCAAAACCTCTCGCCAGGTTAAGCTCTCCTCCATTTTATTTTGCTTTGATCGCGATTGGTTAGATAAAGAAGAGTTGCAGAATTTTGTCCAATTAAACCCAGACGTCATTTTGCGCGCATGGATGAAAGAGCTCATACAAAAAGAGAGAGAATACCAATCCCTTTTCTCCGAAGCTGAGAGAACGCGGCTCTATGAAGAAGATCCGGAGAATCGATTTACCCCAACCCTTCTTTTTAAAGAAGGCACGATAGGAACGCTCTATCTACAATTTCATCATCTCCAAAATGCGATCAAAGAAAAGGGTTATGAACTCAGTGGGCTCGATCTCCTTGAAGCTTTGACCACACTTGGAAACCGAGGGGAAACTAACCTTGTAGGTGCTAATGTTGCCAAAAAATACGCGCAATCTTTTCGCTATCCGACTAAAAAACGCTTGGAAAAAGCTTTAGCCAAATCTCAGGAAAAATCCATGACCTCATCTGAATCGATGAGAGCGATTTTTGGAAAAGTACCGACAGTTGAAGAAATCGAGAGAAAACAGACTTTTGGTTTAACAAAAGCACGAGAAGAGCTTTATGCTCTTGCGCTCGATCAATTTCTTGAGGGAAGCTCCATAGTACAAAGGACAGGTGAAACTGTACTCAGAGCACCTTTTGAAAAGATTGAGCCCTCTCGTCAAGAGTTCATTCTCGAGGCGCTTCAAGCTTTAGTTCAAATGGAGAAATTTCAAAATCCCACAGTGTTATCGCTAACACATTGTGAAGCACTGAATAATAAAACAAAACTCAATCCATTCTTAAGCGACAAGCTACGCGTTTTAGACGTGAGTTATTGTCCTAATCTTAAAACAGATATGATAGAATTAATTGCAAAACGATGTCCTTCCCTTGAGGAACTTTATTTAAATGACTCAGGGATTGAGGCTTTAGCAGAAATACCCTTCTTGGGGCAGGCAAAATCACTCAAAATGCCGAACCTTAAAACTCTGCACATTTCAAGATGCAAGAATCTTAGAATGATCAAGCTTGAAACTTCTCCCCTTGCAGATTTCAAGGCCAAGGATAATCCATGGTTACTGGAAGCTGACTTGGAAGCTGTGATGCCCATCATCAATGGTTCTCCTTGTAAGCCTAGAACTGTGTGGAGAGATATTAAGACTGATCTATTAGAAAAAATTCTCCCCTTGTTTCCTTCAGCGGTTATTTTAGAAAATCAATACATTTACGGAATTTTAAGTGATCGATTATCGAAAAGTGAAATCCAAAAAATATTTGAGCCTCAAAATGACTGCCTCACACAATTAGACCTTTGGACTAACTCCATCGGAGCTGCAGGCGCTCAGGCTCTAGCGCAAGTGCTGCCACAAACCCAGATCACAGAATTAGACCTTGGGCGGAACTCCATCGGAGATGCAGGAGCTCAGGCTCTAGCGCAAGTGCTAAAGAAAACCAAGATCACACAATTAAAATTTGGGCATAATTCTATCGAAGCCATGCTGGGTTTCAAGCTATAGCGCAAGTGCTGCCACAAACCCAGATCACACAATTAGACCTTGGGCATAACTCCATCGGAGATGCAGGAGCTCAGGCACTAGCGCAAGTGCTGCCACAAACCCAGATCTCAGAATTAAACCTTGGGCGATAACTCCATCGGAGATGCAGGAGCTCAGGCACTAGCGCAAGTGCTGCCACAAACCCAGATCTCACAATTAGATCTTGAGCGTAACTCCATCGGAGACGCAGGAGCTCAGGCTCTAGCGCAAGTGCTGCCACAAACCCAGATCTCACAATTAGACCTTGAGGATAACCCCATCGGAGACGCAGGCGCTCAGGCACTAGCGCAAGTGCTGGCACAAACCCAGATCACACAATTAAACCTTAGACGCAACTCCAACGGAGACTGGCGCTACTCCATCGGAGACGCAGGAGCTCAGGCACTAGCGCAAGGGCTGCCACAAACCCAGATCTCAAAATTAGACCTTGGGGGTAACTCCATCGGAGACGCAGGAGCTCAGGCATTAGCGCAAGTGCTGGCTCAAACCAAGATCACACAATTAAACCTTGGGGATAACAAAATCGGAGATGTAGGAGCTCAGGCACTAGCGAAAGTGCTGCCACAAACCCAGATCACACAATTAAATCTTGAGCGTAACTCCATCGGAGATGCAGGAGCTCAGGCACTAGCGCAAGTGCTGCCACAAACCCAGATCACACAATTAGACCTTGAGTATAACTCCATCGGAGATGCAGGCGCTCAGGCTCTAGCGCAAGTGCTGCCACAAACCCAGATCTCACAATTAAACCTTGGGGATAACAAAATCAGAGATGCAGTGTTATGGGCTCTAGTGAGGATATTCCCTCAAATTCGAACCACACAATTAAACTTTGAGAGTAACTCCATCGGAGCTGCAGGTGTTAGGGTACTAGCGCAAATGCTGGCTCACACCCAGATCTCAAAATTAGACCTTGAGTGTGACTCCATCGGAGATGCAGGAGCTCAGGCTACTAGCGCAAGTGCTGCCACAAACCCAGATCTCACAGTTAAACCTTCAGGATAACAAAATCGGAGAGGCAGGAGCTCAGGCACTAGCGAAAGTGCTGCACAAACCCAGATCTCAAAATTAAACCTTGGGGATAACAAAATCGGAGAAGGCGCTCAGGCTCTAGCGCAAGTGCTGCCACAAACCCAGATCACACAATTAAACCTTGGGGATAACTCCATCGGAGATGCAGGAGCTCAGGCTCTAGCGCAAGTGCTGCCACAAACCCAGATCACACAATTAAACCTTTGGGATAACTCCATCGGAGATGCAGGAGCTCAGGCTCTAGCGCAAGTGCTGCCACAAACCCAGATCACAGAATTAAACCTTAGCGATAACAAAATCGGAGAAGCAGGCGCTCAGGCTCTAGCGCAAGTGCTGCCACAAACCCAGATCACAGAATTAGACCTTCGGTGGAACTCCATCGGAGATGCAGGAGCTCAGGCTCTAGCGCAAGTGCTGCCACAAACCCAGATCACAGAATTAGACCTTGGGCGGAACTCCATCGGAGATGCAGGAGCTCAGGCTCTAGCGCAAGTGCTGCCACAAACCCAGATCTCACAATTAAACCTTGAGGATAACTCCATCGGAGATGCAGGAGCTCAGGCTCTAGCGCAAGTGCTGCCACAAACCCAGATCTCACAATTAAACCTTGATGATAACTCCATCGGAGATGCAGGAGCTCAGGCACTAGCGCAGGTACTAGCTCACACCAAGATCACACAATTAAACCTTAAGGGTAACCCCATCAGAGCTGCAGGAGCTCAGGCACTAGCACAAGTGCTGGCTCAAACCAAGATTACACAATTAAACATTAGGTATGACAAAATCAGAGTTGCTACCAAACAAGCTTTGCCAATGGAACATCCATCATTTTCTAAGAGAGGATTGAAGCGTTTCTAAAAATTTCCACTGCCATTCCGACCCCCTGCTGAGGTAGAGCCACTCCCGCTGAGATTGAATTGGCCCATCATATTTGAAGCTTCACCCCTAAAGCACTATAATCACATCATGGTGGATCATGACAGGATTAAAAAAATCATTTTTCCTGAAGAAAAACGTTTGACACGCAAGGAAGAAGTGAGCAGCCAACTTTGTTCTGGTTAAATCTCCGTTAGCGGAATCGATTCTTTAACGCAGACTTCACAAGTGATCGTGCTCAAAGAGCTGCTACTCGCTTAACTTATTGCAACACGTGTCAAAGGAGAGGTACCCTCAGGCAATCGTCAAATGCCTATTAAATATTGTGTTTAGAAACCTAAAACAGGCATTTCACTAAAGCTGATGGGAATCCCTCCCATGTTTTTAGTGTTGAATGACAAAGCTTATCTTTGCATTGACACGGTACTTGGTGATTTTATTGTTCTCAACGTGCGCGTGAATCCATTTTACATCGACTTGCTTAATATTTTTGACCGTCTTGCTCGCCTCTTCAACACCTGAGCTTAAAGCATCTTCAACGCTGTTTCCTTCACACATGATTTCAATCACTTTCACAACTGACATACTACTCTCCCTTTGTTTTCTTAATATATTTCTTCACTTTTGCAAGAGAAAAGGTGTTTAAAATCTGAGTTTTTTCAAGCCACCCTTTACGCGCCGCATTCAAACCTGCGAGATAATAATCGAGATCTGTAGTTGAATGCGCATCAGGATTGATGCAGCACATCAACCCCTTTTCTGCAGCCTTGTGCCAAAAACGCCAATCCATATCCAACCGCTTTGGATGAGCATTTAGCTCCATAATTGTTTCGTTTGCAATACACGCATCGATCACTTTGGGTAGATTGACTGCATAAGGCTCCCGTTTAAGAAGAAGACGTCCGGTAACATGCCCAACCATCGTCGTATAGGGATTTTCTATCGCTTTGATTAGACGGGCCGTCATCTCTTTTTCACTTTGATTAAATGCCCGGTGAACAGACGCAACGACATAATCGAGCTCGCCTAGCCCGGATTTCTCACCAACCATTCGGCCGCTTTGCGCATCTGTATCCCCATCTGTCTTCATAACCATCCTCGGAAGGGTTAATTTAACCCTCCCTTCGGATGACTCTTCGACATCTGGAAATACAGTCTGCCCAAATCGGCTCGAGTGTTGGTGAGAAACCCGGGCTAGAACCTCATCCGGAAAATCAAGCGTTCCATCCTTTAAAATGTCACACTCTAATCCGGCAAAGATGTGAACCGAGAATTTCTTTGATTTATTGAGTTTTCGAATCTTCTCAATTTGGTTAAATAAACGCTCCTCACTCATCCCATTTGCTTGTATGCTTGATTTAGAGTGGTCTGCGATTCCAAAATATTCCCATTTATTCTCATCAGCTGCTGCCACCATCTCTTCCAAGGTATTGTGGCCATCTGATTCAGTCGTATGGCAATGGAAAACGCCACGGATATCCGCCGCCTCTACGAGTTTCGGAAGCTTCCCTTTTTCAGCAGCCTCAATCACAAGCTGCCCCTCACGGAGCTCAGGAGGAATATAATCGAGTTTTAACGCATTGAAAATTGCCTTTTCATCTTTGCAGGGCGGCCCCTTTTTCCCTTTTAGGCTGTATTCATTCAAAGAATACCCCAAATGATTTGCACGTCCGCGCAAGTGGATATTAAAGTCCTTCGATCCAGTAAAGTAGAGAAGTGCGTATGCGTACTCCTCATCAGGAACGACCCTAAGATCAGCTTGTAAGCCATTCTTTAACCTCACAGAAGACTTCGTTCTCCCTTTGCTCTGCACTTTTTCAACAAGCGGATAACTAGTAAACCAATCCATAACCGGCCCGGGTTGACTTGAGGCGACGAGAAAATCAAGGTCGCCTACTGTTTCAAGCCTTCTCCGAAAGCTTCCGGCAATTTCCACTCGTTGGACCTGCTTGAGTTTTGAAAGCTCTTCCATGATCGGCAATGCAAACCGGCATGCCTCCCACCATAACATCCGCTTTCCATAGACCTTTAGCTTCCCAATGCTCGTTAATATATTCTCTTCGCTTTTGGGGCCAAATCCCTCTAGCTGAGAAAGCTGCCCCTTTTTACAGGCATTTTCGAGCTCGCTTAAGTTCTTAATATTGAGATTTTCAAAGAGGTGCTTCACTTTTTTTGCACCTAAACCTGACACGGACATCAGTTCCAACAAACCGGCGGGCAACGATTTCTTTAGTTCTTCGTAATAGGGAAGATGTCCGGTTGAAATGAGTATCTCTATTTTTTCAGCAATTTTCTTCCCAATCCCTTCTACCTCTTGAAGCCTCTCTTCTCTAATAATGGTTTCCAGGTTTTCATCGAGATTTTCAAGGGATCTTGCAGCGGTGTG
Organism: uncultured Chlamydiales bacterium; assembly: GCA_963748195.1. Taxonomy (GTDB): domain Bacteria; phylum Chlamydiota; class Chlamydiia; order Chlamydiales; family JAAKFR01; genus JAJACP01. The sequence continues at coordinate 362,483 of CAVVHU010000002.1, forward strand.
GTAAGCTCGTATTTTAAAAACATTCTCTCCCTTTATTTCTAACAGGAGACCTATTTCTTCTAAGATGTGCGCAATGTCGTGTTTATCCATGTGAAATTATTCTTATCACGAAGACGCTTGAATAATCAAGACAAGACTCTTTTTTTAATTAACAAAAAATTGTTAAGATAGTTTAAAAAATTGTAAGATCAATTATAACAATCATTAATGATCGCTGATATTCGCGGCCTTAATAGATATGCCTCAAAATTCTCAAGACAATTTTTTTGTTTGAAAATCTATTGTTCGATTAAAGTACTGCAAATGAATTGTACGATCACTACAGCGTTTAAAGTTCCCTCTTTCAAAAAAGAGGAAGGAGAAGAGACAAAACTTTCAAAAGCTTTGCGCATAACGGCAGTTGTACTCGGCCTTCTAGCTATTGCTGCAGGAGCGCTTGCCCTGTTAAACGTTGCAGGCATAGCACAAATGGGTTGCACTGCCGCTTGGTCTCTTCTCTCAGCCGGTGCCGCGATCTCTTTACTTGGGACTGCGCTCAAAGGCATCAGAAAAGAAACTCCCCAATTGAGTCCACTCCCGCCATATCTTAGAGATCCATTTGACAATTCTGACGAGACAACCACATTATCTTCATCTTACTCTAGCACATCTGCTTGCGCGTACGAAACTGAACTATCAACTCTTTACTTCTCTCAATCCCTTTAATAAATGATAAATTTCCCGATCATTCTATTGTCAAAGTTGGATGAATAAGCTATTTTTGAAGCATGATTCCCTATCATGTCGGCAATATTTATCCTAAAAAGAGGCTCTTCCTGTATAAGGTAGAGGATTGCGCTTTCCAATGGTTTGAAGATAAATCACCTATATCCCCTATCTCTAAAACGCCCGCTGAAGCGATTAAACAAGCCTACAAACTGTGGAGCGACTCCTATTTCTCCCCTCTGAACTGTGGATTTCGCTACTCCTTGCCAATCCGCGATCAAGTGGGATGCAATGCCTTTTTTTGGCAAATGGCCAAAAGCTACGCCTCCCCTAACGGGCACTATTTCGATGATGAGCTCGGCCATCTCTGTTACGTCGACTTCGCCTCCCAAGAAGCTTTAGCGATCTGGAGAGAAATCCGATGACAAACACTTTGGGAAGATATGAGTGTTTGAATACCGTCGGCAAAGGCGGTATGGGAGAAGTACTGCTCGCGTACGATCCTATCTGCGAACGGAATATCGCCATTAAACGGATTCGCCCTGACCTGCAGCAACACGAGATCCTAAAAAATCGCTTCCTGCGTGAAGCTAAAATTACCTCACAGCTCACCCACCCGGGCATTATCTCCATCTATTCCATTCATCAAGAAGAGGATAATCTTTATTACACGATGCCTTATGTTGAAGGAGAAACGCTTCGGCAAATCCTAAGACAAGCGCATCAATTTGTCCGCTATCCTGAAAAGGGAAAAGGATCGATTCCCTCTCTGCTTCAGATTTTCAAAAGTATCTGCCAAACGATCGCGTATGCACATGCAAAAGGAATTTTGCATCGCGACCTTAAGCCTGAGAATATTTTGGTAGGAAAATTCGGCGAAGTGATCATCTTGGATTGGGGATTAGCGCAAAGGATCGAAGAGCCGCACCAAGAGTTCGAAGAGGAAATCACTCATACCGATCCTGGGCTGACAAGCCCGGGCAAACTTGTTGGAACAGTCGCCTATATGGCGCCTGAGCGCGCTCTCGGAGCAGCTGCGAATGTGCAAACGGATCTCTATGCACTTGGGGTGATCCTCTACCAAATTTTAACTCTTCATCTCCCCTTTGACCGCCCTTCTATCAAAGAGTTTTGCAAGATTTACAAGCATGAAAAGCTGCTCGATCCTGAAGAGGTCGCTCCTTACCGTGAAGTGCCTCCCCACCTCTCGCGCATGGTGAAAAAATGCCTTGATCCGGACCAAAAGATGCGCTACCAATCGATGGAAGAACTGATCCATGATCTCATGAACCATCTGGAAGGCCGTTCAGAGTGGTTTGAGAGCGCACAACTCAACAGGAAACAGAAGAAGCATTGGGAATTCCAAGAAAATGTGCTGATCTCAAAACATATCGCCATTACACGCACGACAGAATCGGCTGACTGGGTGAGCATCATGGTTTCGCGTGGTGCTTTTGCTGAAAATACGCGCTTAGAGACGCGTGTGCAGATCGATGAGAATGGCGAAGGAATCGGCTTTCTGCTCTGCGTCCCTGAAGCAGCTGAAAGGGAAAACCCTCTTGAAGGATACTGCCTCTGGATCGGCTCTGACCTCAATCCCGGTACACAGCTCTTCCGCAACACAGTCGAGGTGATGCATCAACCGGAAATCTTTCTCACTCGCGATGAATGGCAGACAATTGTTATCGAAAAGATCGATCACAACATTCACTTCTTCCTCAATGGCAAGTTGCAATTCACTTACTTAAGCTATCTCCCTCTCTTCGGCACGCACATCGGTTTACTTGCTCGCGACGACGCATTTGAAATGGAACCTTTGAAAATTTCCAGCGGTAGTCAAAACCTCTCTGTGAGCTGTTTATCGATTCCTGATGCATTTTTAGCCAGTAAAGATTACAAAAGAGCGCTCGCTGAATATAGGCGGATCGGCTACTCCTTCCCGGGCCATACAGAAGGACGAGAGGGGCTGTTTCGAGCAGGCATCACACTTTTGGAGCAAGCGCGCACCGCCCGGACAGAAAAAAAGACGGAGGAGTACTATACACTCGCCTTAGAGGAGTTTGCAAAGCTGCATAAAACACCGGGAGCCCCTCTAGAATACCTTGGGAAGGCGCTTGTCTATCAATCGCTCCGCGACAACACTGAGGAAATCAAGTGTTTGGAGCTCGGCTTGCGCCGTTACAAAAAGCACCCACTTGTCGACGCGATTCGTGAACAGATTATCTACCGCATGCATGAAGCCGCACAAACAGATCGCAGATCGGCCTATCAGCTTATTTTAATCGTACTCCGCCTTCTCCCGGATGTCGTTTCAAGCGGCGATTCAAACCGCCTCTTTAAACACCTCATCTCGCACTGGGAGCCCCTGCCCTTTTTTGAATCGCCTATCGACACAACGATGCTTGGAAAAGAAAAAAGCAGCGAGATACACTTTGCAATCCCCCTCGCCTTCTGGCTGAGTGCTCCCTACATTTTACTCGAAGTCTACCAAGAGCTTATAAAAATCAAACCGCTCGATGTTGCCGCATTAGGTGATTTGCTCTATGCACTTTATGAATTAGGTTCTTATGGTCTTGCTAACAAGCTTAAAGAAGGGCTTGAGGGTGATGATGATCTTAAAGATATGCTGAGCTTTCTAGAACCGATTACGATCTGTCATCAAAAATCGTTGAAAGAGGCCTTCGCTGTTTTCTTCGCAATGCCCCATGTCGATATGGGCGTACGCGCTTTTCGCACTCTGTGTTATCTCATGCAATATGCGCTGCGCACCGACCAAGAGGAGTTAATCCACGATGCAGCGGTAAAAATTCGTCCACTTCCCCTATCGCGGGAAGACCAAATCATGCTCGACGGATATGAAATCTGGGCCTATCTCAAAGAGGAGAATTGGAAGGAAGCCGGTCTAATTTTCGAACGCTATCCTTTAACGCTTCTCAATCAGGAAGGGATGATTCTCCACACACTCTACGGTTGTTACCTCTATGCAACCGAAGGAGAAGAAATTGCCAGCATCCATTTTGCGGGCATCATCGATACCCCTTTTCCCCGTTCATGGACCCTTTTGAGCCACGAGCTGACAAATAAAATTACAGAATCTGTGGCATGGTATAGCACCTCCTTTTTGTGGGAAAGACGTCAGCTCTATAGACAAATGACGCTCTACTATCAATGCACAGAAAACCCCGACCTGGAAGCCTATTACCGCCACCTTGAAAGAGAAGAGTATATATATGCCCCCGAATGATGAAATCGTAACTGTTGACCACTGTGAGGTGGTTTATGACCACTATTTTCGGATCGAAAAGGAACTTCTGAAGATCCCCGATCAAGATGACTATACCTACTACACCTTAATTGGAGCCCCTGTCGCTGTGATGATACTCGCTAAAACAGAAGATGAGCGCTATGTGCTCAATAGAGAGTATCGACACCCTGTCAGAGAGATCTTGCTCAGCTGCCCTGGAGGCGTGAAAGGAGAGGATGAGTCGCCGCTTGAATGCGCTGAGCGTGAACTTTTAGAAGAGACCGGCTTCAAAGCGGAAAGCTTTGAGATCATCGGGGAATCCTACCCTTTTCCAGGCGTTTGCACGCAAAAAACTGTTTATGTCACTGCCAAAAATGCATTTGATACGGGAAAGCATGCGCGGGAACATGCAGAATTTATTTTAGAAACGGTACTCCTGACCCACAGCGATATTAAGCGATCAATTCAAAACAAAATTCCAATTGATGGCCTTTTACTCTCAGCACTTTCATTTGAATTATTAAAATAGTATAATACTTATCTATGGAAAAAGCTTACGATGCAAAAAGTACTGATGCGAAATGGTATCAGTTTTGGGAAGAGGGAAAATTCTTTCTCGCGAATCCCACTTCAGACAAACCTCCTTATTCGATTGTCATTCCTCCACCAAACGTGACAGGCGTCCTTCACATGGGGCACGCGCTAGTCAACACCTTACAAGATATTTTAATTCGCTGGAAACGGATGAGCGGATTTGAAACGCTTTGGGTGCCTGGAACCGATCATGCCGGCATTGCGACACAAACTGTCGTTGAACGCCATCTAATTGCAACAGAGGGCAAAAGACGCAAAGATTATGCGCGGGAAGATTTCCTCAAAATCGTCTGGGAATGGAAAGAGAAGAGCGAAAATACGATCTTGGATCAGCTCAAGCGGCTCGGCTGTTCGTGTGACTGGTCACGTCTCCGGTTTACAATGGACGAGGGGTGCAACCGATCCGTGCGCACGATGTTTAAAAAATTGTTTGATGCTGGGCTCATCTACCGGGGCGACTACCTAGTCAACTGGGATCCTGTGACGCAGACAGCGCTAGCCGACGATGAAGTGGAATATGAAGAGCGCCGCTCCCATCTTTGGTACTTCAAGTATCCACTTGCAGATGGATCCGGATACATTCGGATTGCCACAACACGTCCGGAGACAATGCTGGGAGACACTGCTGTTGCCGTCTCCCCTGATGATCCCCGCTATAAGCATCTTATTGGAGAAAAAGTCCGCCTTCCTTTGCTCGATCGTGAGATTCCTGTGATCGCCGACCACCATGTCGATCCTGAATTTGGGACTGGTGTGGTAAAAATTACGCCTGCCCATGATCCAAACGATTATAGGATGGGAATCGATCACCATCTTGAGATGATCAATATCCTGACGCCGGATGGTTTTATCAATGAAAATGGCGGCCCTTTCCGCGGTTTAAGCCGTGAAGAGGCGCGCCAGGAAGTTGTCAAACAGATGGAAAACCACGGCCTGCTCGAAAAGATTGAACCGCACACGATGCGCATTGGCCTCTCTTACCGTTCAAAAGCTGTTATCGAACCCTACCTTTCCAAACAGTGGTTTGTAAAATTAAGCCCTTTTATCAAACCCTTGCAGGATGCTGTCAAAAATGGAGAGGTAAAAATTCTTCCTAAGACGTGGGAGCACACCTATTTCCATTGGATCGACAACTTACGCGATTGGTGCATCAGCCGCCAACTTTGGTGGGGGCACCGCATTCCTGTTTGGTACCGTAAGGATGATCCCTCAAAAATGCTCTGCCATGCGGGTGAAGGGCTTCCTGAAGAGGTCGAGAAAGAACCTGATCTTTGGGAACAAGATCCCGATGTGCTCGATACGTGGTTCTCTTCCTCTCTTTGGCCTTTCAGCACGCTTGGATGGCCTGAAGAGACGGCTGATCTGGCAAAATTCTATCCCAACAGCGTCCTAGTCACCGGCCACGACATTCTCTTTTTCTGGGTCGCGCGCATGATTTTGATGGGCAAAGAAGCGCTAGGAGAAGTCCCATTTCCTGAGACATTTCTACACGGATTGATTTACGGCAAATCGTATTGGCGTGAAAATAAAGAGGGCGGGATCACGTATGTTACAGGTGAAGAAAAGCGCGCCTACGACCTCGGCAAACCGCTGGATAAAGGTGTTTTTTCCAAGTGGGAAAAACTTTCTAAATCGAAAGGGAATGTGATCGATCCGCTTGAGATGATCGATGAGTATGGGACAGACGCAGTGCGCATGTCACTTTCGGCATGTGCCAATCAGTCTCCGCAAATCGACCTCGACCGCCGCAGATTTGAAGAGTTTAAAAATTTTGCGAACAAAGTGTGGAACGGAGCGCGCTTTGTCTTGATGAACCTAGAAGGTTTGACCTCAGAGATGCTCTCGGAGGGTTTGGATGAGACACTGCTCAATCTCGAAGATCGCTGGATATTATCCGTACTCAATCGTGTGAATGAAGAGATCAATCAACACCTCGAAACTTACAGTTTTGATCAGGCCGCTTTATCTGCCTATGATTTTTTCTGGAAGGAGTTTTGCGCCTACTATGTCGAGATCGCAAAGCCGATCTTATATAAAGGTACTGAGGCCGAACGCCGAAACAAACAAAAGCTGCTTGTTATCGTCCTGCTCAACAGCATTCGACTGCTCCATCCAATGGCTCCCTTCATCACAGAGGAGCTCTTCCAAATTCTGAAACAGCAGTTTCCAGATGTTCAGAAGAAAAACACAGACCCCTACACAGAAGCTACCGTAGAAGCGTTACTCTCTCCTGCCTGTGTCGTGGCCCCCTATCCTGCACAGATTCAGCCCAAAGACAGGCTCGAGGAAGTGGAACGCGAGTTTGCCACACTAGAGCAGATCGTATACGCGGTGCGCAATATTCGCGGCGAGATGAAAATACCGCCGCAAGTGGCAACAGATATCTATATTGTCGGTCGTGGGCTTGAGCGTGAGCTGCATATCCTCCATGCGCTTGTGAAAACGGAAAAGGTAGAGCTCGTTGAGGAGCCACCGGAACTTGGGTTTCATGCGACAGCTGTTGTTGAAGAGTATAAAATTATGATCCCTCTTCCTCAGGAATTAGCTAATAAAGAGAGAGAGCGTTTAGACAAAGAGTTAGAAAAAATAATACAAAATATAGAGCGGGTAAAGAAGCTATTCTCTAACCCCGACTTTCTTGCAAAGGCAAAGCCTGAGTTGATCGAGAAGCAAAAAGCGGCTCTTGAGCAAGCTGAGCACGCGCAAGAAGAGATTCATTTAAAACTTAATAAATTAAACAGGTAACTTTATGTCAGCTGTTCAAAGACTACAACAATATGGTGAAGAACTAGAAACAAGTTACCGGCAATTTATGCAGGAGACAGAACTCGATCCGGGACAAAGAAGCAGTGATTTTCCAAAGAGATGCTGTAAAATCACTTGCGATACTCTCTCTGGAGTCGCTCTTCCCATCTTCTTAATCATCTCTCTTGGTTTCATCGTCAATTTCGCCATTCACCCAGGTAGTGTCGTCCAAATAACCTCAAATTTTTCTTTGTCAGTTCCACTTATAATTTGGAGTTCGCTAGGACTAGTTACTATTGTTGCACTCGGCGTGCAAGTCGCCCGTTTGGTTAAATTCATCACTCCGCATAAGCTGACTCGTGAAATGCTCCATATTGGGCCGCAGCGAGAAGTCCACCAATTTGAAACCACTTATTTCCAGCGCATTGAATATCAAACACGTGACAACATTAAACTTGAGGGGCTCTGGCATTTTGTTAACCAAAATGTGCCAACAGTAATTGTCTTCCATGGGAATGGCTGTACGAAAGAAGATACAATAGCAGACTGGGGGCAATTTTATAAAGAAAGAGGCTATAACGTACTTTTAGCAGAATATCGCGGATATGGAACTAGTGAAGGTGTGCGCGCCACACGCAACCAGGAGATGGACGCTTATCTCGACGCGGAAGCTGCCCACACATTTGTTCTCTCTCATCGCATCGATCCCAAAAAGGAAATTGCACACGGAACGTCACTAGGAGGAGCCTATGCCTCTGCACTTGGCGATTTTTTTAATGTTCCATATGTTGTTTTAGACGTAACATTTACAAGCTTCACAGCCTCTGCAAAAAATATAATGCCAAAAATTGGAAAACCCTTTGTCCCAATTTTCACACATTCTGCATACAATTCGCAAAAAATGCCTGCAATCTTGGAAAATGCCAAGCCAATGAAAACTGATTGTTTTAACAACTTAAAAAAGATCAAGCGGATGGAAGGGCGTATTTTTGCCATCAGGGCTGAAAATGACCAATTGATGGCAATGGGCTTTGCTGAGCAGTTCATTCAAGCAAAGTATCAAACTGAAGAGGATCAAGCAGCACATCTCGCCACTATTCCGGGTGAACATATGAAAGAAACTATTTTCGACTATGAAACGGAATTTCGGAAATTAATTAGCTTTCTAAATTCTATTGCTCAAGAGCAACTTTTCTGAAAAAGACCTTGGTTTGTACAACGACGACACTAGAAAGAGCAACAATCCCAATCAAATTTGGAAGCGCCATAAAAGCATTTGCTATATCGGCTAACGCCCAGACGATTTCGATTGGAATCGCAACACCAAGCGCTACGACGATCGAAAAGATGATGCGATATAAGATAATCGACCGTGTCCCAAAGAGGTATTCACAACACTTCTCCCCGTAGTATGCCCACCCGACAATCGTCGAATAGCCGAAAAAGATACTCCCCAACACAACAATCCATCCACCATATGGCAACACAGAATTGAAAGCAGCTATAGTCATGGGAACGCCATTCAGCACCTGTCCATCTGGAGCAACGCCACCAAGCACATGCGTAACCGCAATGGCGAGGCCGGTAAAAGTACATACAACAGTCGATAAAAAGGCTCCGGTCATTGAAATGAGCGCTTGCCTCCCCGGTAGATCTGTTTTTGCCGCCGCCGCCGCGATCGGTGCAGTCCCAAGCCCCGATTCATTGGAAAAAATACCCCGAGCAACGCCCATTTGCACCGCAAGCATGATTGTCGACCCGGCAAAGCCTCCTACAGCCGCTTGTCCGGTAAAAGCAGTCGAGATGATCATCCCAACCGCTTCAGGAATCTGCTCAAACCGTAAAATTAATACTGCCAAACTCCCTAAAACATAAAACAGAGCCATAAATGGAACTAGTAGGGCTGTCACTCCGCCGATAGACTTAATCCCTCCGATCAAAACAAGACCTGTACAGACCGCAAGGATAATCCCTACAATCCAGACGTCAATGCCAAAACTACTAGAAACGGCTGATGCAATTGAATTCGCCTGAACAATATTGCCTGTGAAAAAGGTTGTAAGCCCTCCAAAAAAGGCAAACATGATCGCAAGCCACTTCCAGCCAAGCCCCCTCTCAATATAATACATCGGTCCGCCCGCCATTTCGCCGCGGTCATCAACGATACGATATTGAATAGCCAAAATCGCTTCGCTGTATTTCACAGACATACCGATAAGCGCTGTAATCCAAAGCCAAAAGAGCGAACCTAAACCTCCCATCGCAATTGCTGTCGCAACACCGGCAATATTCCCAATGCCAATTGTCGCTGCAAGGGCTGTCATCAAAGCCTGAAAATGCGAGATATCCCCCTCTGCTTCATCATCATGACGGGTAAAGGCAAGTTTAAGCGAATAGATGAGGCGGGTAAATTGCAAACCGCGCAAGCGGTAGGTCAAAAAAAGGCCGGTTCCAACAAGAATGACAAAAATCGGACGCCATACCCAGGTATCGAATGTATTTAACCAAATAGTAAGAGATTGCATATTTACTGCGAGATTTATATTGTTTGAAATAATTGATGTCAAGTTGCTAAGGTTGACATTTATGACACTTATTTCTTTAACATCCGAAGATTTTGATCATATTCTTCCAACTCCTGAAGAATTGCACAGCGAAATCCCTCTGACAGAAGAGTCTCTAGCATTTATTCAAGATTCCCGCGATACAATCGAATCGATTTTAAAAGGTATGGACCATAGGAAGATTTTAATTGTAGGCCCTTGTTCCATCCATGATTTAGATTCTGCCCTTGAATATGCCCAAGCGCTGCGCACCCTGTCCGATGAGGTCTCCGACCATTTTTATCTCGTCATGCGCGCTTATATCGAAAAGCCCCGTACGATCCTCGGCTGGAAAGGATTGCTCTACGATCCTGATTTAGATAACTCTTACAAGCTCGCAAAGGGTCTCCGTTTATCACGTAAACTGTTTGCCGAACTGACACAAATAGGCGTACCGATCGCAAGCGAACTTCTTGAAATTACGACGTCGCACTACTATGCAGATTTTCTCTCATGGGGGTGTATCGGGGCTAGGACAAGCTCTTCCCCACCTCATCGCCAGCTAGCAGCCAGTCTGAACTTCCCTGTCGGCTTTAAAAATTCACGAGAAGGCAATGTCGACTCTGCAGTTCACGGCATTCTCTCAGCCCGTTCTCCCCATGCATTTTTGGGTTTTTCCCCTAACGGCAAAGTGAGCCGGATCCAAGCGGAAGGAAACCCCCTTTGCCATGTTGTGTTAAGAGGCGGGCACAATAGGCCTAACTACGACCCTAAATCTATTGTCGAAACAGCGGAGAGATGCCAGCAAGCAGGCATTTGCGATAAACTCATCATTGATTGCTCTCACGATAATTGTGAAAAAAGACATCTCAAACAGGTGGCTATTTTTCAAAAAATAATTAATCAAATTGCCGAAGGAAATCAATCAATTGCCGGCATCATGCTCGAAAGCCATCTTCAGGGGGGCTCGCAGCCTATTTCTTCAAATTTACGTTATGGTGTTTCTATAACGGATCCATGCCTCGACTGGCAGACGACCAAAACAATCATTGAACAAGCGGCAGAGAAACTAGAAAATATTTCCAATTGTTTAATTTAGTTTTAATTAAAATCATATATTGTTTATAATATCTTTATAAATAATTAAACAATAAGGAATAAGTCATGTCTTCTCTCTCCTTAATTTCTCAAAACATTAGTTCGCAACAACTTCAGGCTATTAGACAGAAAACCACCGAGGAGCTACATCCCCAAATTCAAAGTGTTTTTAAGCAAATTGCGCGTTCAGACGATCCGATGAGAGAGATGGACCGCATAGTGAGAAGGCTTGATTTCGCTCAGGTACAGTCTCTTTTTCAGAGTGAATTCGGTTCAAATATAGAAGCGCTTGAATATGCAAAACAATTGTTTGGAGAGGCCCAATATTTCCTAGAAAATACAGATAATTCCCTCTCTCCAATGCTTAAAGAGCGGCTCTTGAGAGTTCTTGAGACTCTCCAATCTGTTCTTGAAAGCATTCTAGACACCTTTGGAATCGCGGACTTTTTCAAACAGAGTGGAGAACAATTTGAATCTCAGTTTAAATTCCAAAAAATCATGGCTTTGCTCAGTTTCATGACCTTAGTAACCTCTACATTACTCCCTTTGCTTGGAGTGGAAACTGGATTACCGATTGTGGGAGGCATCTTTTTAGCCATCTCTGTCTTGAGTGTGATCTATCCAAAAATTGCGCCCAAACCCCTCGTCTTATCTGAAGGGGAAAACTGGTCAAAGCGCGCTCGGATGCGACAACTTGACGCGCCGACAGGTCGAGATGAGGTTGTTCATCAAATCGCAGATTCTCTCATTGCAGGCAGGACACATCCTATGCTTGTCGGCCGATCAGGGATAGGAAAGACAGAAACGGTGAAAGCCTTTGTGAACGCCTTAGAAGCAGGTGAATTTCCTGAATTAAAAGGGAAAAGAGTGTTTTATTTTAACACTGCAAACCTTGTCAATAACCGGGAAATGTTTGGAGGTGGAAATAAAGTTCTCCAACGTATCAGTGACCAACTTGGACGGCATGCAGACAATGTGATTCTGATTTTTGATGAAGTGCATGTTGCCTGTCATGGAACCGACAATGTTGTAGGAGAACAGCTGAAAACGTTTTTAGATGAGCGTTTCAAACATGTGATTGGTTTAACCACTGTTAGCGAATATGAACAAGATATCGCCACTAATGCAGCCTTTGCGCGTCGTTTTACACGCATCGACGTGCCATCGATGGCTGAGTCGGATACAAAAGTAGCCTTAGGACAATATCTACTTAAAAATGCACCTGAAGTTGTTTTAGAAAAGCAAGGTTTAGATAAATTGATTGAATTGACCGATGAAGAGGCTCAACCCCTTTCTGCATTGAGAGCACTAGCTTCTTGTGTAAATAGAACCGGGACGGCACAGATCTCAACCAATACAGCAAGGCAGGAAGAGTTAGGGGCATGTGTACGTGCTTTGCGTTCTGCCGGAGCCATCACTGCGGTAACAAATGACCACGTCCGTTTAAGAACTCTCAATCAATTAGAACAAGAATTGCATGGTTTAGAAGAGGCTGTCATTCGTGATAGAGAGCATATGAATCAGCTATTCCAAACACGCCACCGCCTTTTCAAAGCAAAAGTCGACCTATATAAGTTGATTGTCAAAATTTCTTCTATAGAGGGTCAAACTTTAAGCCGAAAGAATCAGCGGCAAATCAGCGAATTTATTCTCCTTAAGAACTTTTTGATTCCTGCGCTCGATGCACAATTAAAAAAATCAGGGATACGTCTCGGTGTTAAAACGCATATCGATGCGAATCTCGTAAACTCCGTGTTAGGAAATAACGCAATTGAAGACAATACTTAAATAGGTGCAAAAATTCTTTTAAAAACAGGTGAGAAGATAAGAATACCCATCAGGGTTACAACTAATAATCACTCCAAAATCACTGCCATGACTCTGATCACGAAACTTAAGGAAAGTCTGATTTTCTCCCCCTAAACTCGAAATTCTTGTAAAATCTCTTCTTCAAGTACTCCAGGAGACTTTTATGAGCCAACTCAGCTTTGCTTCCCTCACTCAAAAGAAAAAGATCACCGGCACGGAAACTTTCTTAAACGAGATGGATCAGGTAATCCCGTGGAGTAAGATAATCTGCGTCATCCAGCCTCATTACTATGACGGGAAGACCGGTAGGAAGCCGATGAAGCTCGAGCTCATGCTTCGGATCTACTTCCTTCAGCAGTGGTTCAATCTCGGTGACCCGACGGTTGAAGAGGCCGTCTATGACCGAATCTCCTTTCAGAAATTTCTAAGAATCGACCTCATGAATGACGTAATTCCCGATGAAACAACGATTCTCAACTTCAGACATTTACTAGAAGAGCACAATTTGACAAAGAAGATCTTGGATACCGTGAACTCCCTGTTGGAGGAAAAAGGGGTACTCCTAAAACAGGGCTCAATAGTAGATGCTACACTTATCACAGCACCGTCAAGTACCAAGAACAAAGGTAAGAAACGCGATCCTGAAATGAGCTCTACCAAGAAGAGTGGCAAGTGGCACTTTGGCATGAAGGTCCATATCGGCACAGACGCCAAAAGTGGATTGATGCACACCATAGAAGGGACGACGGCAAAGACAGCTGATAAGGCGATGCTGTTTGACTTGCTTCATGGGGAAGAAGATGCAGTCTTGCAGTCTTTGGAGACAAGGGATACGTCTCAAGAGAGGACAAGAAACTAGCTCGTGAGGCAGATATCTATTGGGGAGTGCTCGATAAGAGAGGACCTGACAAGAAGTTGTCGAACAGGCAGAAAAAAAAGAACAAGAGACACTCATTGGTGCGGTCAAAAGTGGAGCATCCATTTCAGGTCATGAAGCATTTATGGGGGCATAGCAAAGTTCGGTACAAGGGACTGATGAAGAATTGTGCTCAGTTCTTCACACTAGCAGCGTTGTATAATCTCTACAAAGTCAGAAAAAAGATAGTACTTTGCTAAATGGGACGGCTCCCTCCTGCCTAAAATCGCCAAAATTGGCGATTTGAAAGGGAGGGAAGAAGGAATATTAAAGGTTTTCGGGTTTTTTTTGGGATTAGTCTTTGGAAATTTCGCTCAGGAAACCGTTAATCAGAGCTTCCTATAGAGCTTAAGGGATCTGTTGGATTTATTAAAGCATGTTCAAGATAATGCCAATCAGATTTTTTAGTCAGACCTGTGATTTTTCTATAATTTTTTTCATAAAATTGAGTCTGGTTAGACAAAAACATTTGGGTTGATTGATTGATACAGCATTGACCACCATTTTCGATGCAATATGAAGAAATACATTCTCGATGACTTTTATTGGATTCATTGACATCCTCTCCTCCGTAAACGGAGGAGATTCCTAATCCTTACGAATCAGGTTCCTGCTTCTCAGCCCATTGCCTTCCTTGCACGAAAGGTCTTACACAAGCTCCACAGGCTTTAAATCCCGTGTGCCCCACGGTACTGAAAGTTTTTTTAATCCCTCTTGAAGAATGTTTTGCGCAGCATTCTTATCACGATTATGCTCTTCTCCACAGTGGGTACATCTCCAATGTCGGTCTCCTAACTTTAACTGATCATAAACATTGCCGCAATTCGAGCATTGCTTGCTGCTAGGAAAATGCTTATCTACACGAACAAAACTTCTCCCATACCACAAACTTTTATACTCTAAAAGACGGTGAAAGAGCGACCATCCTACATCTCCTATTTGCCGAGATAAACGACTTTTCTGCATCTTTTTTACACTTAATGTCTCAACGGCGATAATTTGGTTCTCATCTACCACCTTTTTGGAGACTTTATGCAAAAAGTCAAGACGCTTTTCCTTGATTCTTCTATGAAGACTTGCAAGCAACTTTTTAGCCTGCTTGCGATTATTCGACCCCTTTACTTTACGACTTAACGCTTTTTGAAGACGTCTTTGCCTTTTATAGCTCTTCTCTAAAAAACGAGGGTTGGCAATCGTATTGCCTTCCTGATCCGTAAGCATTTGAGAGAGGCCAACATCTAAACCTATTTCTTTTTTTACAAAAGCTAAGGGGGCAATGGGCTCTTCTACTAGAAAGCAAATATAATAACGTCCGGTTGTATCTGTTGAAAGGGTGACAGACTTTGGTATCCCTGAAAAATGACGGCTCCACCGAACATCCAATGGACCTAATTTTGCTATGTAGACCTTCCCCTCTTTGTATTGAAAGGCATTTTGCATAAAGCTTGCCCCCTGTCTCCCAAGCTTAGTCTTGTATTTGGGATAGCGTGCCCTTTTGTTAAAAAAATTCTCAAAAGCAGCAAGCAAATGACGTAAAGATTGCTGCAAACAAACCGAAGAAACCTCTTTGAGCCAAGGAAAATCTCGTTTTAACTCTGTGAGAAGCTTGCAGCAACCGGCATAAGAAAGAGAGGCACCACACTCTTTCCAAGAAATTGTTTTTGCTTTGAGAAAGTGGTTAAAAACAAATCGGCAGCATCCGAAAGTCTTGCTAAGCAAGACCTCTTGCTCTTTTGTTGGATAAAAACGATATCGATAAGCTCGCAAAAACATATCATTCCTGAAAAATGAAAGATTTGATAGTATTTCTTGGTCTATGAAAAAATCAAGAACTTTTAGATCAGGCCGCCACTGTGTTTTCTTATTGCATGCGCATTTGGTCTTTGTCACAAAGTACAGAAGAGCCGTTTTCTCTAAGAAGATGTTTACTGAGCTTCAAGAGATCTTTGAGGAGATTTGCAACAACTTTGAAGCTCGACTTGTAGAATTTGACGGTGAGAAAGATCATGTGCACCTCCTTGTGGAGTATCCACCTAAATGCGCCCTGTCTAAACTTGTGAACAGCTTAAAAGGAGTTTCTTCGAGACTGTTAAGGAAAAAGTACAAAAAAATTAGGAGCTATTGTCTCAAAGATATGCTTTGGTCTCCGAGCTACTTTGCCGGGTCTTGCGGAGGCGCTCCTATAACCATAATCAGGCAATACATTGAAAACCAAAAGACTCCCGTTTAAAAAGAAAATGCCCTAAATGACTCTTCGAGTCATAAAGGGCATTTGCGCCTTATATCCCCCTCCTAAAGGAGGAGGCCTTACGGCGCAAAAGGTAAAAGAAAAGATGCAAATTGGTATTTCTGAAGTCATATCTCACTCTCAAAAAAAAAGTCGTAAGGTTTTATTTCAGCATACCACCACCATTGATCTTTAGGTGCATTCTCTGGAATCTGATCTTTAAAAAGCTTTACGCTTCCTTTCATTTCATCCATATATTCAATTATGTCTGCATCATCAAGACGACCTGCTACTTCTCCAAACATCATCTGAAAAGCTTCAATGTCGGTACGAATCCAACACGCCCTCTCCCATGGATCTTCCCACTCACTTGCACTTTTAAGTGAAAGCCACATGTTATTAATATAGAGTCGATTTATTGGTGTGACTAGTTGAGGGAGTCGCTCTTGATAGTCAAGAGCACAAACTTTAGCTTCTTCAATATGGTATTGAAAATAATCAAGATACAAAGGCCCAAGAGCTTTCATGAATCCCTCAACAGCCATTTGCAGCGCAAAGTCGGCTTTGTTTTCCCACTCTTTTGTAGATGCTAGAAGGGAAATCAATTTATCAACATATGCCGGATCTGATTCTTTAGGAAGTATTTCCAATTGTCTGCTCCTCCATTTTTGGCACAATATTTAGGAATGCATTCAGAATGGTTATCGTCAACTTTTGATAAGCTTAGAAAGCAAATAGGTATTTCATCCATAAATCAATCGACTCTATTAATATTCTTCATACCACCACCAAAATGATTGTGGAGCGTTTTGAGGTACTTGATCTGGCGTTAAGCCAAAGCTTCCTTTCATTTCATCCATATATTCAATTATGTCTGCATCATCAAGGCGACCTGCTACATCTCCAAACATCATCTGAAAAGCTTCAATGTTGGTACGAATCCAACACGCCCTCTCCCATGGATCTTCCCACTCGCTTGCACTTTTAAGTGAAAGCCACATGTTATTAATATAGAGTCGATTTATTGGTGTGACTAGATATGGGAGTCGCTCCTGATAGTCAAGAGCACAAACTTTAGCTTCTTCAATATGGTATTGAAAATAATCAAGATACAAAGGCCCAAGAGCTTTCATGAATCCCTCAACAGCCATTTGCAGCGCAAAGTCGGCTTTGTTTTCCCACTCTTTTGTAGATGCTAGAAGGGAAATCAATTTATCAACATATGCCGGATCTGATTTTTTAGGAAGTATTTCCAATTGTCAGCTCCTCAATAGTGCCAGCTTTGTCTAGTTGTACACGCCTACAGCATATTTTTGCTATAAACTTATATAAATTGAGAGGTCATCACTCCGAATCACTAACGATTTCTTCGAGCTTTTACTACTCCGAGTATACGTGTACGCTTTTTTTGAGGAGTAAGCCATTTTTTTTTGGCCTACGAATTTTGAGCTGCTAGCGTTGCGCAATTAGTGTATGTGGTGGTTTATTGAAAAGATTTTGAACGGGCTCTAACCCCAGTATTAATGGAAGGAGACATTTAACTCTCACATTTTAAATTAATTACTTCTTCCCAAAGATGCTGACACCATTCCGCCAAGAGCTCTCCCTGCTCGTAAACTTCAGCCTTGTACGAAATGATCCCCTCGTTACACCAGTAGGCGTCGTTTACAATTCTATAAATCCTATGTCCTTTTGATGTATTGATCGGCCAGCAGACCGTGTTCAGCTCACGGGTGCCATACCGGAGGGATAGCTTCTGTTCTTCACAAGCAGAACTCATCCCTTTTAGAACTTGGCAACCAAGAAAACTCTTCAAAAAATTAAAATTTTGCAACCAAAGTCGAAATAGACTCTGGATTCCCTCTCGTTTTCAAGCCAAAGGCAAAAAGAAGAGAGAAGAGTGACATTATCATGTTAGACTTACAGAGTTTATCTATTTATTTACAACTTTTTGCTCAACGTGTAAAATATTTTCAAAACAAGTTCTTTAGGTAACCTCATGACTGATTCCCTTGCTACTTATACATATTCTTATGGAGCGGGTATTGCTCACGACCGTAAAATTGACTTTTATCGCGACACTCGCGATAATCCGCAGTCTTTTCATGCTGTGATCTATGCACGTCGAAACGCCGAGTGGATTAAGTCTTCCGATGTGAAAGGAGAATTTATTAGTGTTGATATGAAGAGCACCTCTGAAAAAGTGCGTGATTTTTTCGAAGAACGAGAGTTAGAGACAACTAGGGATCCTATCGTTGAAAAGACTGTAACGGCTTTATCTACCGAGCAGCAAGATGCTCTTTTAAAGGCCTTACAGCCTGAAGGCTCATGGAAGGTTTTAGTAACGAACGATATAGGAGAAGATCCGCGATTTGAAAAAGTGGTTAGTCTCTGCCTTTATAATCCAAGTTGACTAGGGAATACAACATCATGTCTGGTTCTGCTGATTCCCTCACTTTTGCAAACTTTCAGGCTGCCATAGAGGACGTGTATTATTACACTCACGACGGGCTCTTTAAGACTGATTATGACCTTCTTATGCAGGAACTTAGATCTCTTGAAGGAAAAGACGCCCTGCTTGAAGCAACGTATCAAGAAAAGGTTCTAGAACCATTTGTTGTCTATTTAAGCAAAAAATTAAAAAAAAATAACTTTGATCGAATATTTGGGGCCGATGAAGCCACCTTAACAAATTCTGATCGGAACACAAAAAAAACAATTGTCAAAGTTACTGAAGCTCTTTTACAAAGGAAGCACGAATTTACTTCTCATCGATCAGCCTTTGAAGATTTGCGCGCTTTTCAAAGCCTAGTCACTTCGTTGTTTATTGGAGTTTATGCCAAGGATTTTTTTGCGAAGGTTGATCCTCCATTGGCTCCTCTAGTGAAGTGGGGTGAGCGTAGCCAACCCTATACCCATACGCTGAACCCTGGCAAGAAGGGCAGTTTAGAGCGTCTTGGGATTCAAGCTGGCATTGTAAACCTTCCTTTTGAACACAAAAATGGAGGGTTGCTTGCATGGTCATCGATTGTTCATGAGATTGCCGGACATCATTTTCTTAAATCCCAGGAAAAAATCGTTCCTACACTTGAAACGGCTGTTGAAGCAGCGATTGAAGCAGCGATTGAAGGACAAGATTGGAAATTGACACCTGAGGAGAGCGCTAAAGTTAAAGTCTACTGGAAAGTGTGCACTGAAGAGGCTGCAGCAGACGTGATCGGGTTGCTCTGCATGGGGCCGGCCTTTCTCCTTGGGTTGATCGGGTATTATCGTGGGCGGAGCAGCGATGGAAAAATTTCTCGATCCGGGCCGCTCCATACTGAGAAGTCATTTAATGGCATTAAATTCTTCACTCAAGAGGGTTATCAAATCAACTATCTTGAACAACTCTCGAGTGCAATCCAAATAGGAAGCAAAGGTATCTTTGGGTATCAGGATGCTCAAAAAAAGGTGCCCATCCTCTATGAAAAACACACTTTTCCTGGAAATAAACATCCCATTCTAGTTCTGCGTGTCGCAATGCTGATTCAAGTTTTGCGAAGTTGGGGTAAGGGGTATTCAAACTGGGTATTGATCTTCCAAGGCTTTCTTGATGAAGATCTAGGGAATAACTCTATTGTTTTTAAGGAATTTAACGAAGTGTCTAAATCCTTGCATGATGTTGAGATTGATAGGAGTGCTCTTTTAGCATCTGCACGGTTCGTAGCAAATGCGATACTAGAGGCTCCACTAGAGAGAATGGGAAGTTCTGAAACAGGTGAGTCAGCTGCAGGGGTTGTTGGAAATGAACTGCAGGCGCAAGGCATCGGAGAAATTTTTCATTGGAGCACAGAAGACGAGGCGTTGGTTAATAGCATTCGGCAAGACGTATTTCAGGACTTGAATCCCGATAAGACTTTACCTCTAAAATACTTTCTCCGGGATCCTCCTGCACAACATCGTCATATCGTAGCTGCTGCCGTGCTCGAGTGCTCTCATAACACAGAAATTTCGCTCGAAGCGATTTTTGTTAAAATGAAAAAGCTGCTCCGATTGACAAATATTCCGACTGAGGGAACTCTGAAGAAAGAAGGATAGGAATTTTAGATCGTTGAATTTCTATCAGTAAATTAACATCGAGTTATACATATTGAGCATTCTTAGTTCCTCGATATTGTGTTTGACATCTCTCGACTCCCTTCTAGATTTCTCTTTTTGTATCAACTGTTGCTTGACGCGTAGCACTATTTTTTTCAAATTTTTTGGTGAGCCAACTTCGCTTCCTATCTGAAAAGCTTCTTGACGAAAGATTTGTTTCTCGCTGTTCGTTAGTTTTTTTACAGTTTCACAACGGAAGACTGTAATCACCTTTTGACTCACGCTTTCAGTCACCACTGCCAATCCATCTTTAGAATATGAAGTTATCTCATTAGAGTGACGTACATCTCCAAATGCTATAGCATTCTCCACTTCAATAAAGGAGATATCGCGTGGGCCCAAAAATTTTGAAAAACGTTCATGATCATCAAGAAGGTCCTTAAAAAAAGCTTCTCTAATCAACGCAGCAAAGAGCGGAAGGGCTGGGCGGCGCCATCCTTGGTAAAGCATACAAACTATATCGAGAATCAGATTCTCCAATCCTTGTATTAAATTCATAATATGACATTTATTGCTCACACTTTAGATCTATTACTTCTGCCCAAAGATGATGGCTCCATTCGGATAAGAGTTCTCCCTGCCTGTAGACTTCTGCTTTGTACGAAATGATCCCATCGTTGCACCAGTAGGCGTCGTTTACAATTCTATAAATCCTATGTCCTTTTGATGTATTGATCGGCCAGCAGACCGTGTTCAGCTCACGGGTGCCATACCGAAGAGATAGCTTCAGTTCATCCGGGCAGTAGTCGCGGGGAAGATTCCAATAGACAATCACTTGCTGACCATAATAACAGTCTGCACATGGATCGGGGGTGTCAACATGAAAGCTTGCAAGATACTCTGGATAGAGATACTCGGAACGACAGCTTAAAGGAGCGCGATGACATCCAACAAAAAGGAACGCCATCGCGCACATTAATGGTAGTAGTACGCGCATTAGAGCAGTAGTAGGGCAAATACGAACGCAAATAGCGAAAACGATTCTACGATACCGATCGCTGCATAACACTTTCCGTATACTGACGGCTGCTTAGCTGAAGCTTGAATCCCCGTCGCACAACATTTACCCTGCATCACAGATGATAAAAGCAGGGCTGCTCCAATCGAAGCTCCTATTCCAATCCCTCCCATCGGGGAAAGAGATTTCGCTTGAATCGATCCGTTCATCAAAAGCATCAAGATAAATCCATAGATCGCCTGGGAAGAGGGCATCGCAGACATCCCGATCATTTTACCGTGTCCTTCATCAATGCGGGCCATTACGGCGTGTGAGGCCATCCCGGCAATTCCGCAACCGATAGAACTTCCGATCATCGCAAGCCCGAGTACAAGAGCTGGTCCGACAACGTCATAGTTCATGTGTTATTCTCCTAATCATGTTTAATAAGATGTAATGGATGAAATTCTCTCCCCCCACCTTCAAAGCTATAGTGATACCATTCGATGAAATTAAGACGCAAGCCGTGGATTATTCCTCCCATAATCGCGAGTGTAAGATTCACAGCATGCCCCGCTAAAATCACCAAAAAACCGACATAAATGGGCATGGATGACCCAATACTATTGAAGGTTGATGCCATAATCATTCCGGCTAAAGAGAGGGCGTAAATACGGAGATAAGACATGATATCTGCAAAAACATTGATCACGTGCATGATCTCACCTATACCAGCCAGCCGGTGCTGAATAATACCAAGTACGACTACTAGCCCTAGGCCACTATATAAAATATATTTACCAATCATCCCTCCCTGTTCATAAGGGATATGGAAGACATAATGGATAAGCGAAACAGCGCCGAGTATAATGGGAAAATAGAGATACCCCCCTATGATAAAGAGTACCCAGCCAATCCCTGCCCAATTCTTGTCGAGATAGCGGAGAAAAGAGAGCATGATATGAATCGCTCCGATAAAAATCGCGATCTCGATCAGGACGTTATCTGTAAAATTCCCATATACAACATAAGGGCTCACTCCCTCTTGCTTACGGGTAACTTTCATCAAAAATTCTTTCGTGTCTGTGACGCCTTCGAGTTGTGGATAGTCTTTAATCAATTCAGTATAGGATTTTGGCTTATTGGTGAGAAAGTACTCGGCTTTTTGATCGACCATCCAGTTAATAATCGAGATATTGCGCACCTTGCTATCGGGAGGCAAATCAATACCAAAAAAGGAGGAGAGCATAACCCCCCAAAACATACACCCGATAGAGAGACTCATCGCAAGCAAAATCACGCGCCTACCTAATCCCGGTTTTTTCCCGAATTTGTAGTAAAGGTAGAGCGAGAGCCCAAAGAGAATCAATCCATATCCCGCATCGGCTAAGATCATTGAGAAGAAAATTCCAAAAGCGATGAACACCCAAAGAGATGGGTCTCGGTCAAATCGGGAAGGTGTATCGTAGATGCCGACAAGATCCTCTCCGATACGCCCAAATCGCTTGTTTTCCAAATAGGTAGGAACACGATCTTCCTCTTCAGCCTTAATTGGCTCGATATGAACATGAAGTTCATCAGCGACTTGTTTGAGTATCTCAATTTTGTTTTTCGGAATCCAACCCTCGCTTGCAAATACACTGCCTTCAAGCAGCAATTCAATCCGATCCTTGGAATCCTGCAAATGATAGCGGTTAAGCGTGTTGATTAACCCTTGTTGCAAAAGCTTTTTCTTGTGGGCTATGGTTGCAAGCTCTGACTCATACTCATCAATTTTCCGATTGATCTGGGCTAGATTGTCATGGAGTTCGCCAAGCGAGTGGTCGATTACCATTTCGATAAACCCATCATACCGCATCGGTTTTTCGTTAATCGTAACAAAATAATCTAAACCGTATGCCTGACCAACAGGGATCACTTCAGGACGTTGGGGAGCCTCCAGGAGCTCACTTTTCTTAGCGAAAAAAAACTGAATAACCCGATTCGATTCACTCTCAATCTGACGGAGCTGAGGAACAGAGAAATCCCCAAAAATTTCGATACGCGCAATCTCTTTGTCTAAAACGCGGGCTTGCTCTCTTAACCGCTCGAGTTCTTGGTTTCGTTCGACCACATGGCGAGCTAAGACGTTTGCAGAGCGATAATCGTCTGTGGGTTCTTGTTTAACAGGGACCATTTGGCGCAGCACATGGAGCGCATCGATAAAATTCTGAACCTCTGGGGGAGCCTCCAATGGAGGAGGCTTATGGGAGATAAACTCTACAATCCCCTCTTGTTGAATGCGTCGAAAGAATTGATCGCGGACGCTCATCGGCCCCATAACGAGGTATTTAGTCACGTTTATGCGCATGTTTCCTCTGCTCTATTTTTGCTTTCGCAACTTTTGCCTGTCCCACTGCAGATAGTTCTTGGTCTCCTAGAAATACTTTAATCCGTTTGATGTTCTCTTGAGCTCTAGGGATCAGATTTTTCTCAAAAAGGTTCACTCTTATGGAGACTTCCCGCAATTCTTTCTCTAGCGCTTCTTTTTTCTCTTGAGCGATCAACACCTTTGCTCGCCCAACTGCCATTTGCCGAAGTTGCTCAACAGCACCATCAAGCCAAGAGGGCGTGCTAAATAGAGGGTAGTCAAAGGAGGCAAAAACAACACCCTTGAAGAGAGGAATATCGACTCCTGCAATATTTTCGTATTCCTTCTCTATTGTCTCAATTTTTGCCGCTCGAGTAAAATCTAACCCGATATGCTGGCTTAAAAGCCCGCCTGATTGAGAAGCGGTAAGGCGTGTCTCTTGATAGGCATCCTCAAGACGCAAAATTTCAAGACGCACTTCATTTACTTCAGTTTGCAGCATCGCTTTTTTCAACTGAAGGGTTGGCAAGTACTTCTCAAGTTGAGTGAGGCGTACTTGTTGCGAACGTAATTCGTTTTTCGTTAACTTTACGGTCATTAACTTTGCCAATACTTATCAATTAAGGCCTGCTTAATCCCAACTTCATGCCTCTGAAAGCACTCAGAGAGAAGCTTCCAGCCTAAATCAAGGGCTTCTTCTAGCGTAATATTCACTTCGAGATTCATCATCTCTTTTTCAAATAGCCCAGAGTAATTCAAAAGCTTCTCATCCCAACGCGAGAGCTTAAAACCCATCGACTGCCGCTCTTTCGCTTTCTTAGAATCAGCGTAAAGACGTATCAGAGCATTGGCAATATCTCCATGATCTTCTCGAGTCACCTTTCCGATCACTTGCTGCTTAAGTCGTGAAAGTGAGCCAAAGGGATCGATCACCCCGCCATGAAGATAGAACTGTCCCTCGGTGATATATCCGGTATTATCGGGAATCGGATGAGTGACGTCATCTCCCGGCATCGTAGTCACGCTGATTAATGTTATGGAACCACTCCCCTCGATATCTACCGCTTTTTCATAACGGGACGCGAGATCTGAGTAAAGCGATCCCGGATAGCCTCGATTCGAAGGAATTTGATCCATCGTGATAGAAATTTCCTTGATCGCATCGGCAAATGCGCTCATATCTGTAAGCAAAACGAGAACGTCTTTGCCGCTTGTCGCAAACTTTTCTGCACAGGCAAGTGCCATATCCGGAGCGAGCATGCACTCTACGGCAGGGTCAATCGCTCTATGGATAAACATCACCGTCTTTTGCGCAGACCCGGACTCTTCAGCATTATCGATAAAGGCCTGATAGTCAGCAAAAGTCAGCCCCATTCCAGCGATCACGACAACATCGGCATCGGTTTGGTTGGCAATCCGCATCAGCAGCTGGTTATAAGGTTCCCCGGCAACTGAAAAGATAGGAATTTTTTGCGATTTGACAAGGCAATTGAATACATCGATCATTGGAATGTTGGTGCGTACCATCTGACGAGGTATAATCCTGCGGACAGGGTTAAAAGAGGGCTGACCAATGTCGACTTTTTCACCAATGATATCGGGTCCATTATCAATTGGCACGCCAATCCCGCTAAGTCTGCGCCCAAGAAGCGATTCGCCATACGTCGCCTCCATTTGGTGCTTTAAAAAAGTCACTTTATCTCCGGTTGAAATCCCGCGCGTCCCCCCAAAGACTTGCAGAGTGACCTGATCCCCTTCAAACTGCAGAACGGAAGCGTATGTAGGCTGCCCACCCTCTTTCTCAATTTGAGCAATCTCGCCGAGAGAGGCACCTTCAGCTGTCACGGTAATGAGGTTACCGCGCATATCGTTGATTCTATCGTGGACAGTTTTCATAATTTCCTTCCCGTTTCAATCAATTCTTGGATTTCCGCAAGTGCTTTACTATACTCTTCAGTTTCAAATGGGATCGAGTTCATGGTCTTGATTTTGCTCTGCAGCTGAAGAAAAAACTCGCGAGCTTTATCGCGGCTGCTAAAGTCAAAGGACGTTTCAAAAATATGATTAATCAGCTTGAATAGAGGAACTTGCCGATCGAGCGGACAGTAAGCATCCACCTTATCAAAGGCGTTTTGCTGTAAATAGCAGAAATCATAGAGTTCAGCTTTTAAATGGATGACCATATCCTCAAGAGATGTTCCCTCTTCTCCGACTACCTCCATCCTCTTGCCGATCTCATCACCTAAAATCAACGTACGCCCTGCCCGTTCAACCATCTCACTCCATCCGGGCATGACTTTCTCGAGTTGCTTTGAGACATCTTTGACATATTTCGACCAAGAAATAAGGGTATCGATTGAGGGATAGCGCCGTGCATCAGACCGCGCCTTCGAAAGACCGCAAAACGCACCGACAACTGCAAGAGTTGCTTGTGTTACAGGTTCTTCGAAACTTCCTCCTGCTGGAGAAACAGCACCGCAAATTGTAATCGAACCTGTTTTTTTATTTTTAAGAGAGACCACACCGCCGCGCTCATAAAATGCCGCAATTCGAGACGCCAGATAGGCAGGAAAAGCCTCTTCACCGGGAATCTCTTCAAGCCGTCCTGACATCTCACGCAGCGCCTGCGCCCATCGGGATGTAGAATCTGCAAGCAATAGAACATCGAGTCCCATCTGTCGATAGTACTCAGCAATCGTAATGCCCATGTAAATCGAAGATTCACGCGCGGCAACCGGCATGGAAGAGGTGTTGCAGATAATACTGGTACGCGTAATTAAAGGTTCGTTTGTATGCGGGTCGATCAACTCTGGGAATTCTCGTAGAATCTCTACCACTTCCCCCGCCCGTTCTCCACAGGCAACTAATACCACGATATCTACAGCTGAATATTTAGAGAGATGATGCTGCAATACCGTCTTGCCGGCACCAAATGGACCGGGCGTACAAAATGTTCCTCCCTTCATAATAGGAATCTGAGTATCTAGAATCCTCAAGCCTGTATCCATCATCTTTGTAGGCTTGATCTTTTCACCCTGGAAAAGGCCCATTTTGATCGGCCATTTCTGTACCATAGTAAAAGCGTGTTCTACGCCCCGCTCATCCTTTCCTCGGGCAACTACAGTATCAACTGTATACTTTCCAGAAGAGATCACCCAAGTCAGCGTGATTTTTCCATAGAATGAGAAAGGGACCATAATGTGGTGCTCAAAGCGCCCTTCCATTGTCGTCCCAAGAGTATCCCCTCGCTCAAGCGTATCCCCGATTTTAGCAACTGGTAGATAATCCCATTCAGTTTCACGATCGATTGGAACGACATATAAACCTCGAGGCAAAAAGTAGCCTGATTTTTCTGAAATGACCTCAAGCCGGTTTTGCAATCCATCAAAAATGGCTTTTAGAAGACCTGGGCCAAGCTCAGCTTCCAAAAGGTCCCCAGAGAATTTAACAGGTGTATTCAACTGAATACCGCGGGTATCTTCAAATACTTGCAGCTTTACCTCGTCTCCTACGATCTCGATCACTTCAGCCTTTAAGCCTATACCTTCGATCTCAACATAGCCAACTTCACCTTGTCGTACATTCCCTTCAAACTTCACCTGTAAAAGGTTGCCGAATGCGCGCACAACACGTCCTGTTGCGAATGAGGGATTCTCTACACTTGTCGTCATTGTATATCCTTCTCTACGGTATCAATTACCTTAATTCCTTTCTGTACATCCAGCTCGAGCCAACGTTCGCATAAAATCAGCCGAGCCATATAATTAAGTATCCGGTCTAGAGTAAAAATCTCAGTACCCCACAACTCGATAATGTGGTTAAACTGATAGAGATAAATCTCTTTATGCAATTCAAGCGGTTTGTCGCCAAACTGTTCAAAAATCGGTTTTAGTTCCTTATACTCAAAAGGCGGTTCATAAGTAGGCGAATCTCTTTGAGCTAATATTTGCGCCACGATCGGATCGGTAGGATCTTCATACTGCAACTCAACAGCGACATCTTTTTTTAACTTGTTTGCACGAAACCCTACTTGCACAAGGCGCAATTCCCGCTGAAATGCAAAAAAATCGCGAACAAATCCCCCTTCAACAGCAATTTTATGTTCCAAAAACTGAGACATCAAGAGAGGAAAATGCTCCAATCTATCCTCATCTGAGTGATATTTCT
The DNA here is from genome assembly GCA_963748195.1 of uncultured Chlamydiales bacterium. GTDB lineage: Bacteria > Chlamydiota > Chlamydiia > Chlamydiales > JAAKFR01 > JAJACP01. Next base: position 389,955 of record CAVVHU010000002.1, read on the forward strand.
CAAGAAAATCTAGAAAAAATGGTGGAAATTCCTCACCGACAGGCCACTGCACATCCAGAAGCGCTTGCTCCATTTCCTCGCTTGAAACATTTCCCCTAATATCAAACGGCTCTTTTGCCCAGAAGGACCGAAGATTTTCAAGATCGATTAAGCGCAAAAACTGCCGCACACGCTCTTGGTCACTCGATGTGAGATTTGTGCGCAAAAGCTCCATCAACTCGGGAAATCCCAATGCCGGGACGTGCCCTATTTCCAGTGGAGGCAACAGACTCGCTAAAAAGTAATATTCAGCCATTTTCTTTGTTTAAGCTTGGAACAGCAGTTCTCTAAAGTCTTTTCTAATATAGCGAGAGAGCAGCTCTTTGAGCGCTTCATCGCTTAAATCGAGCGTTAGCTTACGATCTAGTAATTTCAGTTGTACCCCTCCAATAAATTCACCTACCGTGACCGACTTGTCATGTAGTTTATCGATAATAGACTTCACTAAAACTGCATTTACTTTTTCAGCCGGCACATGTTTTGCCACTGCTGCGGAAAAATCGGCACTTACTCCCTCTTTTTCTATAGCCTCCACAAGAACAGATATCAATTTTGCCCCTAGTTGAGGATCTGCAGTATTTTTCTCTAACCACTCGCTTAAAGACTCATTGAAGAGTTTGTTTTCGATATCTTGTTTTAATGACTCTATCCCTTGCCGGCATGCAAGTTTCATCGCATTTTCAAAAAGCTCCTGCTCCCGGTCCATTTTGGCTTTGGATTCATCAAATACTTTTTGTGCTTTAGCTTCTGCTTCACGAATGATTTGATGCGCTTCTTGCTCAGCAGCTTCTAATATCTGTTGCGCCTCAGCTTTTGCAGGTTCAAGGGTCTCATTTTTTAGGATATCACAAATTTTTTTTATTTTATCTTTGCCAGTTTCTAGATTCTCCATTATCCTGAGCCTCGTATGTATAGTTGTACGCTTGAGCTCAACATATCAGGTCAATGAATAAAGAAATAGTTGTTTTCGTTGAGCAAGACGGGTAGATTGGCAAACCTATGTTTAAAATTCAAGCCGATTGAGCATTTTGGAGGTTAGATCATGCGATTTATTTTATGCTGTATGCTTCTTTGTTTAAGTAGCGTGCTACATGCAGATAGTTTCAGTTTAATCCCACCAAAGGGATGGGATTGCATCACAGATCCAGAACAACTCCCTCAGAAAGTACATATCATTTATGTGGGAACCGGCAAGAGTCAATTCACCCCTTCTTTAAATGTTGCGTACGAAGAGACTGCCCTGCCGATAGATGAATACCTAACTCTAGCTAAATCCTATCATGAAGGACAAGGGGGTACAAAATGCAAAGACTTAGGAACTATTGATACACAAGCGGGAAAGGCTCGCCTCCTACAAATCGACAGACCGACTCAATGGGGTAATGTACGCTTTATCCAAGCCGTTCTTTTACACGAACAAAATGCTTATGTCGTTACCGCAACTTGCCTTCAAGAAGAATTTGGGGGCCTTTCAAGTCAACTTTTCAAATCTATTCAATCTTTTAACTTTAACCAGGAGAAACAATGAAGAAGTATACTGCTTTCCTCATTGCTATAATGATGATGTTTAGTTTCTCGCTACGCGCGGAAAACTATGCATGTGAGCCATGCGGTTATGATTATTCATGCGCTCCCTGTGCGACATCTTGCGGCACAAACTGCGGGATGAATCTATGGTGCGCAGGAATAGCTGCAGCAGCAGTTGTAGGCGTGATTATTGCAATTGCCACCAATTGTGACGATCCGCACTTTTCACACTAAGCGCGGATGGCACAAAACTTGCTACAAAACCTTTCTTGCATAAGAAACCTGCTGTTGGTATAGCAAAATATATACGACAATTTAGCGGAGGAAGGATCTTGAAGAAGTTTTGTGCCTTTTTTCTTATTTGTTTTCTCATTTGCGGAACAGCTTTGAGCGCATCTCCGCAAAACCATGGATATGAACAGCCTTATTGTTGCGGGGATCCGATTTATGCTCCATGCGCTCCCGCATGCGGCACGAATTGCGGCCTCTCTATCTGCTCCATTGCCGCTGCAGTCGCAGCTGTTGTGGGGGTTGCAGCTCTAATCCTTGCAACAAGCGGTAACTATACCCATAGCTAAAGCTAATTCCCAAATTGACCGCAAAAATTGAATTTGATAATTTGATAAGATAACTTTTATTAGTAATTGGAGACGAACATTGAAGAAAAAATTTATCTCACTTCTCACCACATGCGCTTTTGTTATAGGCACTACACTCTCTGCTGCAGATAATAACACCTTTGTAGATTACCAAAATTATAACCACGGTTATTGCCCCGATTGTTCCTCTGCCCCTTGTGCATGTGGACAACCGGCACCCGTCCCGCAACAGTGTGAACAACAATCATGCGACCCATATGATCCATGCGCGCCGGTCTGCGGGACCCAATGTGGTGTTTCACTCAGCGCCATTGCAATTGCTGTCGTGGCAGTTGGCGCAGCCGCTGCAATTATCATTGCTTCTGGAGACGGAGGAAGTTCATCACACTAAGTTCGGGTATTATGAAAAGATTAATCGCTCTTTTTACTGTTTTGTTTTTTGCTTGCAGCTCACCACTTACAGCTTCAAGCAACACATTTCTCGATTATCAAAATTATAATCACGGCTATTGCCCAGATTGTAATTGCAGTCCATGCAAATGTGGCGCCTGTGAATCATCCGATCCGGCAGCACCTAGCACATGTGCCAAACCCAATCCTTGTGCACCTCCCGCAACAACATGTGCAACTGAGTGCGGGATTAGCCTCTGGTGCATTGGAATCGGGCTTGCAGCACTTATAACAGCTGCTGTGCTCATTGTTGGTTCAAATAATGGCCACAACCATTCTGCTCCATGAGAACCGTTCTTCTACTTTGCACACTTTTGTTAACCGCCTGTTCACAAAAAGGTGGCTGGAGCTATCAAGAAGTCATTTCTAATTCCGGACAGTTCGACTCAGTCCATTTACATTTTCCTCCTGAAAATGAATTAACTGGCATTGGAGTTGAATTTCTTAAAGGGAGTTTTGGAACAATCGGTTATGCCTATGTAGTGAACCGCACTATTCCTTCCCTTCCTAAAGAAGAAGACTACGCAATTTTCGTGATACAGATTGATGAGGAGACATTCCCCTATAAGGCACAGAAAATGGAGGGTGGGCAACGCTTGTCTTTGCCAAAAGAGGCAGTAGAAAAACTACTCGCCTCACTCACAGATGACCAACCTGTCACGATATATTTAAATGGGTATATGTCTAAGCTCTCTTCCTCAAATTTTGCTAAAAATGCAGAAAAATTTCAGAATTGAGGCGAGAATGAAGATTCAGCTCATTTTTTCAATACTTTAGGGACGTCTTGGAGAGGCTCGACACGGAAGGCTACTGAGAATTTTTTGCCTCCAACATTTAAGTCGATGACTGAACTTAATCGGGTAAGCAAGATATTAAAGGGAACCTTTACATGATGGGACCCAACATCGATTGCAATTGAGGTACCGCCTAAGATCTCCTCCGAAGCGTGAATTTGCCGGCAAAGCGCCTCAAACTGGCGTAAATGCCGCAGCAAAGAAGTATCATCAAATGCATACTTTTTTTTACATTTAGGACAGGAAACGACCCCGTCAAACTCCTCTCTATCAAGTACCGAAAAGAGGATCGGCTCATCACAAGCCTGGCAATGTATCTGAAGCTTATGTCCTACTTGCATATGACTCCATATTAGAAGGAAAATGAGCAGCTTATCAAATCACCATACAAAATTCAAAGTCAATTTTTTTATTTAATTTATTTAAATTTACAAACCACTTATAATAAGGGTATATCAGATTAAGGTATAAACATGAAATATATACCATTTTTATTACTTTTAGTACTTCCTTTTACTTTACAAGCAAAGTATAAATTTGATGAGACATTCTTTGTCCCCATTGAACAGACCGGCATGTGGAAAAAAGGAAAAGAGAAAGCGACCGAAAGCGGGGCTGCCTTGACTCGTTATATTCTAGAAACGGAAACTCAGAACAATTGGTCAAAATTACTGACAATTCAATTTAAAGACCGTCACCTTGTTCAAGGCGCGACTGCTCTGGAAGCTATGTCAAATGAACAGACACTGAGTCCCAATGTATCATGGGAGGTTGTAACAGCTTTACCTAATGACGTCGTCTATACGCGTCACTTCCCATCGGGCGAGTATGAGCTTGTAAGAATGGTGATGACGAAAAAAGGGTTGCACCGCGCTGCATTCTTGAAACGCGGTGCATTTGAGCCCTCAGAACAGGCTATTTTTATCGAGCGTTTAAAAAACGGCGTTGTGGGACATTAGCGAATTTCTCAACTTCCATTAAAACCCCGTGTTAGTCCTTTACCTGAATCTTCTTCCCTTCTTTTTTAGCTGGCTGCTTTTTCTTGAAAGTAACCTTCATCACTCCATTTTTACATGTCGCATGCGGTTCGACACTATCATCGATCTCTTCCCATAATGGGATACAATAAGAGAAGGAAGATTGGCTCCTACGATAGAATTTTTTCTCCTTATCTTCTACCTCTTCTTTTTTATCTCCTTTAATCCAGAGGACATTATCATCATCGATCGATACATCGACCTCTTTTGATGAAAGACCCGGTACATGGGCTTCTACATAGATATTCTTTTCATCGCTTGAAACGCTCAAACCAGATGGCACGGCAGTCTCTAAATCTTCAAACACTTTACTTAAGTTGAACAGATCAGCAGCACGACGGCTTGTTTTAGGAAAATTTGAAAACCATCTTGGAACTAAGCTCATGGGAACCTCCATAAATTGTCATTAATCATCATTCCTGGTATAACAAAAATAAAAAAAAGGAAATAGGATTTTTCATGACCAATAAATTAGATCAAATGAAGCAAATGACTACTGTAGTGTGTGATACAGGCGATATCAACAGTATTAAAAAATATGAACCGACCGATGCTACAACAAATCCTTCATTGATCTTTCAGGCTGCATCCGATCCTCAATACCAATATCTTATTGATGATGCTGTGCGTTGGGGGATGAGTAAAACGTCTCATCAACCTCAAATGCTCCACCACATCATGGATAAGCTATTTGTGAACTTTGGAGTGGAGATTCTAAAAATTGTTCCGGGAAGGGTTTCAACAGAAGTTGATGCGCGACTTTCCTTTGATATTCAAGGCAGTATTCATAAAGCGACGACTTTGATCGGCCTTTATGAAGCAGCTGGGATCGACCGTTCACGTGTTTTGATTAAGCTAGCTTCAACCTGGGAAGGCATTCAGGCAGCCAAAGTACTTGAGAAAGAAGAAATTCACTGCAATATGACACTGATGTTCAGCTTGCCTCAAGCTGTTGGAGCTGCTGAGATTGGCGCTACTTTGATTTCACCTTTTGTAGGAAGAATTTTGGATTGGTATAAAGCCAACGAACATGTCGAAAGCTATCCACCGGAGAAAGATCCGGGAGTGCTTTCTGTCTCGCAGATCTACGATTACTATAAGAAATTTGGCTATCAGACGCAAGTAATGGGCGCCTCATTCCGCAACGTCGATGAAATTTTAGAGTTAGCTGGATGTGATCTCTTGACCATCGCGCCTAAATTTTTAGAGGTTCTCCATAACGATGAAGGTGATGTCACCAGAAAACTCAAGCCAGAGGCCTCTAAAGGCATGGATATTCAAAAGCTTGAGCTCGATGAACCTACATTCCGTTATCTGTTGAACGACAATGCGATGGCTACTGAGAAATTAGCTGATGGAATCCGTCGTTTTGCAGCAGACACAGTCAAACTTGAGAAACATATTATGGAGCGCATCGCTTCATTATCATAAGCAAGAGGGAAAAAATGACTGCACCCTACATGCAAACAAGTAAATGATCTACTTGCTGCTTGGACCGTAAGTCCATATAACGGAATTCCTGAGGGTCACAGCGACAAACTATTGGTAGGATTACGCCTATTTAGGAAATGTTTTTGATGCCTCTGAAGGAGCAAAAGTCTCTAGTGATGAACTGTTAATAACAAATGATCTTTCACAAGAGACAGCCGATGGGATTGCAAAAGCACTTCTCCCTATATTTAAAGAAATTGGCATCTAAGCTAAAAGTGCTCTTGTTGAGGGAGGAACCTTCTCATCACGGACAGTGATTCATTTTTATAGAAATCTATATTAGCTTTAGCACGATTTTCTTTGAGAAAGGAATAGCCTTGATCTATGAGCACACAACCCATTGTTACAACGAGGACAGAAATTACTTTTGAAATAGGTGCTCTGCCCACAGTAAAAGAAGTTCTTAATAACCGAGATCTTTTAAAACTGATTCTAGAGAAACTTCCTGCAAATGATATTGCAAGGTCAACTACAGTTTGTAGAGCATTTTATGAAACCATTTCAGAGAAACTATCTCAGAGAATCTCCCATCAAGGGCTATTTGAAAAACTTTACAAAGTCGCAAGATCTTTACCAGATAATCCACGCTTCTATGGTTCATTACTCATTGCAAGTCAACAAATTGAAACTGATCCGGAAGGGGCACTTGAAATACTTGACTATGAGGATGAGATAATAAATTATGCGAGAAGTGCAAAAGACAAAATATTTCTACTATCTAGTTTAGCAACGGTCGTTGCTCAGGTAGATCCTGATTTAGGGCTAGGAATTTTCTGTGAACTGTTGGAAAATCATAATTCAGTTTCTGATCTTATGGCTGAATCATTTTTCATTCACAGCCTTTGTATAAGTTTAGCCAATCTCGATTTTCAAAAAGTAAATGTAGAACTGCTTAGAGAAATTGAACGAAAAACAAGAGAAGTTCTATATTTTGGTGGATTGAAAGAATTCGCATCGGAGTTAAAACAACAGTTAATTTCTAAAAACATTGATATAAGAATAAATTATTCAGTTATGTTGGTGATTAATAACGACCGCAAAATAGATACGTTTTCCGATGCAACAAAACTCATAAAAGTTGATTTCGAAAGAACTTTAGATGGTTTAGTGGAATTGGATAATGATGAGATGAAGGTAGTTGCCTTGCTGGGTATTGCAGCTGAAATTGTTGGAACCTCTGAGAGGCTCATTGAGTGTTCAGCTTTGAGCAAAACTAAGATCAACTAACATTTAGGTAAAAATCAAAGGCTCCCATTCTCTTAATGAAAATGGGAGCCTTTCTTGTGTTTGCTTTAAGCTTATGAGAAGTCGAATTTTAGTTCTTCTTCCTCCTCACGGTCGAGGTACTGCTTCACACGGTGGTGTGTTTCGAACCCTGTTCCGCCAGGAATCATGTGACCCATAATGACGTTCTCTTTGAAGCCCATGAGGTAGTCGGTCTTACCAGCGCACGCTGCATCTGTCAATACGCGTGTCGTATCTTGGAACGATGCCGCCGATATGAAGGACTGTGTTCCAAGCGATGCTTTTGTAATCCCGAGCAATACAGGTGCTGCCTGAGCAGGCTTACCACCTTCATCGAGGGTACGATGGTTCTCCTCATAGAATTGCTTCTTGTGCACCTCTTCTCCGAAAAGAAGTGTGGTATCGCCTGGATCGATCACGCGCACTTTCTGCAACATCTGGCGTACGATAATTTCAATATGTTTATCGTTAATATCCACCCCCTGTAGGCGGTAAACTTCTTGCACCTCATTAACAAGATATTTCTGCAATTCGCGTACACCGCAAATATCTAATATCTCATGTGGTACAACAAGTCCATCTGTCAGCTGCTGTCCCTTGAGGACGTGGTCGCCGCGTTGGATAATCAGGTGCTTGGTAAGTGGGATCAAATGCTCCTCTTCCATGCCTGTTATCTCATCACGCACAACGACAATCCGCTTATTCTTCTGCACGCCACGGAAATCGACTATACCATCAATTTTAGCAATCTCTGCTGCATCCTTTGGTTTACGCGCTTCAACAAGCTCAGCTACCCGAGGCAGACCACCGGTAATATCTTTTGTCTTAATCGCTCCCCGAGGCAAACGTGCCAAAAGCATCCCCGCGTTTACATGCTGTTTCTCTTCGACTGAAAGAACCGCCCCAGATGGGATCGCATAGGTACCGACAAGTTCTCTTAACTCAGGATCTGCGTAAATCGCAATCTGAGGGTGAAGTTCTCCTCGGTGCTGCTTCACAATCATCTCAACGAGGCCAGTCTGCTTATTGACTTCTCTTTCGGTTGAAATCCCCTCTACAAGATCCTCATATTTTACATACCCTGGACGGTCGCAAATAATCGGAATGTTGTGGAGTTCCACCTCAGCAATTTTCTGCCCCTTCTTAACTTGATTTCCATCTTCAACAAGGATCTTAGCGCCTAGTTCAAGCGGGAAGGTTTGCATCGATTCAATCGATTTTGTGCTGAGGAGCTTCTTGTACTCTTCAAGCGAACGCCCTTCATCACGTACAACGTGAAGAGCGCCGTTTTTATTGAGAACAAGCCAGTTCCCTTCTTGATCCTGTACTGTACGAAGATCCATATAGATAGCTATACCATCACCTTCAACTATAATTTCAGGACTGAAAGTCGCTGCCGCAATCCCCCCTAAGTGGAAGGTTCTCATCGTTAACTGTGTTCCAGGTTCACCGATCGACTGGGCCGCAATAATTCCAACAGCTTCTCCCATACCAACAGTGCGACCGTTAGCGAGGTTCATTCCATAACATTTAGAACAAACACCACGCTTGCTTTCACATGTAAGGGCTGAACGGATGCGGATAGTCTCAATACCCGAATCATCGATCTCCTCTGCTTGTTTCGCTGTTAAGATATCACCAGCTTTTGCAAGCAACCTATTCTTGTCACCCGGCTGATAGATATCATCTGCAGCTGTTCGACCATAAATACGGTCGCTCAGAGGTAATAGTTCTTCCTGTCCCTGTTTAATAGCTGAGACATCGATCCCATTGAGCGTGCCGCAATCGTCATCGGTAATGATCACATCTTGCGCAACATCGACTAAACGCCTTGTCAAATAACCTGAGTCAGCGGTTTTTAACGCTGTATCGGCCAAACCTTTACGCGCACCGTGCGAAGAAATCGAATACTCAATGACCGTCAATCCCTCTCTAAAGTTAGAGGTAATAGGAGATTCGATAATCTCCCCTGACGGTTTCGCCATCAATCCCCGTAACGCTCCGAGCTGCTTTAACTGAGATTTATTTCCTCGAGCACCTGAATCAATCATCAAGTAGAGCGGGTTATGACGAGAGTCTTCGATCTTGCTAATCACATTGAATAGCGTATCAGAAAGCATATCAGTTACTTCCGTCCAAATGCTAATCGTCTTGGATTTGCGCTCACCGTCGGTGATAATCCCGTCTTCATACTGCTTTCGAACAACATCAACTTTCTCATGAGCCTCTTTAATGATCTGGGCTTTTGACTCAGGAATACGTACATCGGTTATCCCCATTGAGATCGCCGCTTTTGTCGCCTGAGCGAATCCTAAGTCTTTAAGATCATCGAGGAATTTGACTGTCGCCTCTAGTCCAACCTTCTTATAGCACTCTAAGATAAGCTCACTCATCCTCTTACTTGGCATGCTATAGTTTTGAAACCCTAGTTGAGCTGGGACAATAGTATTGAAAAGCACGCGGCCTGGAGTCGTCTCAATGATCGATCCTTCAATGCGTACTTTAATCTTTTCATGAATGTGTAGTCCGCGTCCTGTTAAATCACGACGGTCCTTTTTATTCCCCCTTTCATCAAAGTATGGCATGTTTTCTGCCGCTGAAAGGGCTAAAAGCACTTCATCCTTATGAGCAAAAACTTTTGTCTTCTCAGGGAAGTAAATCGGATCCGCCATCAAATAATAGAGCCCAAGGGTCATATCTTTTGACGGGATCGCAACAGGCTTACCAGAAGAAGGAAGGAAGATATTATCCGGAGCCATCATCAAAAGTTTCGTCTCTAACTGTGCTTCAACTGAGAGAGGCACGTGAACGGCCATTTGGTCACCATCGAAGTCGGCGTTGAAAGCCGAGCAAACAAGCGGGTGAATCCGAATCGCTTTTCCTTCGATCAGTACAGGCTCGAAAGCTTGAATACCCAAGACGGTGCAGGGTCGGTGCACGGTTCAGCAGGACCGGATGCCCTTTAATGATCTCTTCCAATACATCCCAAACTTCTGGCGCCTGTCTCTGAATCATCTTCTTAGCAGAACGGATAGTATAGACATAGCCGAGGTCTTTTAGTCGCTTTACGATAAATGGCTCAAACAATTCAAGAGCCATATCTTTTGGAAGCCCGCATTGGTTAAACTTAAGCTCCGGACCAACAATGATCACTGAGCGACCTGAGTAGTCAACACGCTTACCCAAGCAGGTTTTGACGGAAACGGCCTTGCTTTCCTTTTAGCATCTCTGATAGAGATTTCAGAGGCCTGTTTCCGGCGCCCATTACAGGATGTCCATGACGGCCATTATCAAAAAGAGCATCAACTGCTTCTTGAAGCATTCTCTTTTCGTTTCGAACGATCACATCAGGTGTTTTTAAGCTTGAGAATAGCTTTTAGTCGGTTATTCCGGTTGATCACACGTCGATAGAGGTCGTTCAAGTCTGATGTTGCAAAGCGTCCGCCATCAAGAGGAACCAGAGGACGCAGATCCGGCGGGATAACCGGAACGCACGACATCACCATCCACTCCGGCTTGTTTGCTGAAGTGACAAAGCCTTCAACAATTTTCAGCCGTTTGGCAAGCTTCATACGCGCTTGCATTGATTTAGTGCTTGACGCAGCTTTTCTTTTAGGTCAATCAAGAGAGCATCCAAATCTTCAGTGCGAGAAGGTCGGCAATCGCTTCCCCACCCATTTTCGCATCAAAGCTATCCTCTGCCCCATTTCTCTTGGCTTCGCGATATTCAGCGTCGTTTAGAAGCTGCTTCTTCTCAAGATCGGTCTGGCCAGGATCAATCACAACATACTCTTCGTAGTAGATGACGCGCTCTAAATCTGTTGATGACATACCAAGCACATTGCCGATTCGCGAAGGCATCGTCTTAAAGAACCAAATATGCACAACCGGAACAGCAAGCTCAATATGCGCCATCCGTTCGCGCCGTACTTTGGAAAGCGTGACTTCGACACCGCAACGGTCGCAGACAATTCCTTTGTGCTTAATTTTTTTATATTTACCGCAAGCACATTCCCAATCCTTAGTGGGACCAAAGATCTTTTCACAGAAAAGACCGCCCTTTTCCGGCTTAAAGGTTCGGTAATTGATTGTTTCAGGCTTTTTGATCTCGCCACGAGACCACTTATCTCGAATAACGGCATCTGAGGCGATACCAATTTTCAGTTTATCGAACTGATCTTCTCGAGGTTCTTCAAACATGCATACTCTCCACGATTGGTAGCGTTTATTCTTCTTCAACAGTAAGGGGACGGACATCAAGTCCAAGCCCTTGCATTTCTTTAATCAAGACATTGAAAGACTCCGGAGTTCCAGCGTGCAGCAGGTTCTCTCCTTTCACGATCGACTCATAAATGCGTGTTCTTCCGGCAACATCATCAGACTTCACGGTAAGCATCTCTTGGAGTACATGGGCAGCGCCATACGCTTCGAGCGCCCACACTTCCATCTCTCCAAATCTCTGTCCTCCCATCTGAGCTTTACCTCCGAGAGGCTGCTGGGTAACGAGTGAATAAGGTCCGATCGAACGTGCGTGAATCTTATCAGCAACGAGGTGGCTCAACTTCAGCATATAGATATACCCAACAACCGGCCTGTTATCAAAACGTTCACCAGTCTTTCCATCATAAAGGAATGATTTACCATCATCAGGGAAACCTTGCTCTCTCATCATCTCCCAAATTCTCTCTTCAGGGAATCCTTCAAATACGGGACTCTTCACATAAATGCCTGCTTTCTTAGCAGCAAACCCTAAGTGCGTTTCCAAAACCTGTCCTATGTTCATACGAGATGGCACCCCAAGCGGGTTAAGAATGATCTCAATCGTATCTCCTGTCGGTAGGAAAGGCATATCACCCTCAGGTACGATCTTAGAAACAACACCTTTGTTTCCGTGACGTCCGGCCATTTTATCACCAACTTGCAGCTTTCGCTTAGAGGCGACATATACTTTCACCTGACGGATCACTCCTGGATCGAGATCTGTATCTCCTTTTCTCAGCTGCTCAAGTTCTGTTTTATGCTGCATTTCGAGCTTTTGAAGCTGTGACTCATAATCACGCAGCACTGTGCGTAGAAGATCATACATCTCATTTGAAGGCATGATAAGATCGATTGGATCTTCGTGCTCTAACGTTTCAATCATATCCTGATTGAAAACCACTCCTTGAGGAATGATCTCTTCAGCTGTGCGCCGATGGATGATTGGAGATGGAGATTTTTCATTGAGCAGGAGAGCGCCGAGCTTTTCATGACGCTCCATCACGAGGTTAAGCACTCTTTGCTTATACTCTTTTTGGAGATCTTTCAGATGAGATGCTTCTTCTACAAGCTCATCATCTGTTTTAGAAAGGCGATCGCGTCGACTAAAGACTTTTACATCCATAACGACTCCCTCTGTCCCCGGAGGAACTGTCAGAGAAGCATCTTTCACATCCGCTGCCTTTTCTCCAAAAATTGCTCTTAATAGACGCTCTTCCGGAGCGAGTTCTGTTTCAGATTTAGGTGTAATTTTTCCGACAAGGATATCGCCTGGCTTGACTTCAGCCCCAATACGGATAATTCCATCCTCTCCAAGATTTGCGAGCGCTTCCTCAGAAACATTTGGGATATCGCGTGTGATCTCTTCTTTTCCGAGTTTTGTATCACGAGCTGTTAGTTCAAACTCTTCGATATAAATCGATGTATATGCATCTTCACGAAGTAGTTTCTCCGAAATGATAATCGCATCCTCGAAGTTATATCCAAACCAAGGCATGAAAGCGACGAGGACGTTCTTACCAAGTGCAACTTCGCCTTTTTCAGTAGCAGGTCCATCTGCAATCACATCCCCTGCACGTACTTCATCACCTACCTCGCAAAGAGGCTGCTGATTGATCGAAGTGCCGGCGTTTGAGCGCATAAACTTCTTAAGTTCATAAACTTTCTTTTCAAGTGGGTTTTTCTTAGAAGCGATAATGATTTGCAAACCATCGACATATTCGACAGTTCCATCTTCATCTACAATGACAACTGCTCCCGAATCGCGTGCAGCGCGGGCCTCAAGACCGGTTCCTACAACAGGAGCTTCCGTCTTAAGCAGAGGTACCGCTTGGCGTTGCATGTTCGATCCCATCAAGGCCCGGTTCGCATCATCGTGCTCGAGGAAGGGGATCAATGCGGTGACAATTGAAACGAGCTGCTTAGGCGATACATCCATATGGGTAACGCGATCAGACTCGGTCTCTAAAAATTCGCCGCGGTAACGGGCCCAGCAGATGGGATCCGCAAACATATTGTATTCATCGAGCTTAGCTGATGCCTGCGCAATGACACATTGTTCCTCAACATCCGCAGTCATATACTCGATTTCATCTGTTACGATACCATCGCGTACGATCCGATATGGCGTCTCAATAAAACCGAATTCGTTGATCTTTGCGAAGGATGAGAGCGAAGTGATCAGACCGATGTTTGGACCTTCAGGAGTTTCAATCGGACAGATTCTTCCGTAGTGGCTTGAGTGCACGTCGCGCACCTCAAATCCAGCACGCTCACGATTCAAACCGCCAGGCCCAAGAGCCGAAAGACGGCGCTTGTGTGTAAGCTCTGCAACAGGGTTTGTCTGATCCATAAATTGCGAAAGTTGCGAACGACCGAAAAAGTCTTTTAGGACGCCAGCTAAACCTTTAGCAGAAACGATTTTACCTGGTGTAAGCGTATCAGATGAGAAATCAAAGAGATTCATGCGCTCTTTGATAATTTTTTCCATACGGGCAAGCCCTACACGACATTGATTTTGAATCAGCTCACCAACTGAACGGACGCGGCGGTTAGCTAGGTGGTCGATATCATCAACATACGCTTCGGTATCTCCCGTTTTAAGGCGAATGAGATATTTTAAAGCCCCAATCACATCTTCTTTTGTTAAAGTCACAGTTGAGAGAGACTCATCTGTCACTTCAATACCAAGCTTGCGGTTTAGCTTATAGCGCCCTACACGTCCCAAATTATAACGCTTAGAATCAAAGAAAAGACGCATGATTACAGAACGAGCATTTGAGAGTGTCGCAGGTTCGCCTGGACGTATTTTTCTGTAAAAATCTTTTAGAGCTGACTCATAGGAATCCGTAGGATCTTTCGCAAGCATTTTGATGATCGGATGATTTTCATCAGCATCTTCAGCAAGCTTCAAAGTATGAATTTTTGCATCTAAGATGCGCTTAAGCATCGCTGTGCTGAGCTTTTCCCCTGCTTTTCCATAGACAAGCCCTGAGTCTTTATCTGCTACATCATCAGCTAATACTTTCCCGACAAGGTTTACAAAATCGTTTTCGCTTTTGATTTTTGCTTCCGTAACAGTAAAAAATTCTTCGATAATATCAGCATCTGAAGAATAGCCGAGTGCGCGGATGAAAGTTGTTGCTAGAATTTTGCGGCGTCGCTTTTTTCGGTCTACATAAACATGAATCAAATCATTCATGTCAAAAGCTGCTTCTAACCAGCTGCCCCGATAAGGAATAATGCGGAAAGCATAGAGCATCATCCCCTTTGAGTGGCGCTCTTGCTCGTAGTTGATTCCTGGCGAACGATGAAGCTGGGATACGATGACACGTTCTGCCCCATTGATTATAAATGTCCCTTTGTCAGTCATAATGGGGATTGTGCCCATATAGACCTCTTCTTCCTTGATCCCGGTTTCGTCAGTAAGCCGGAAACGGACTTTCAATGTCACATTATAGGTAATTCCGCGTCGAATACACTCCTCTGGAGAGTACTTTGGAACTCCAAGGTTGTAAGAGAGGTATTCTAAAACAGTCTTCTCATCATAAGATTTAATGGGGAAGATCTCAGTAAAAACTTCCTGCAACCCAATATTATCTCTCTCTTCAGCAAATTTATCGACTTGCAAAAACTGATCATACGATTTGATTTGAATTTCGATCAGATTAGGAAGGTCGATTATCTCTTCCTTCTTAACAAAGCTGACCCGATCCGGCCGTCTCTTTAGCATGTGCTTGCTCCCTAGCTTTTTCCGCCTTGCGCGAGGTTATATTAACGCAATGTTCGTGTTTACGTGAGTTTGTCCCTTAATGGTGTGCCCGACTTTTTTTACGAGAGGGACAAACGCCGTGTACGCGTACAACGTAATTAAGGCATGCGCAATTCGTCCAATATACTGGAACTTCGTTGCGCTGCCACTCAAGTCTGATTGAACAGGACCTAAAATAATTAAACTTAAATTCAAAGAACTCCCAAAAGTAATAACACGCACAAGTTTGAAATACCTTCAAACTTGTGCGTTATATGAAATTGTCCTGAGTTTAGACACCTTTCATTGTTGCCTTAGCACCAGCAGCTTCGACCTTCTTAACGATCTCTTCAGCTTCTGCTTTAGGCGCGCTTTCCTTCAATACTTTAGGTGCGCTTTCGGCCAATTCTTTTGCTTCTTTCAAGCCTAGGCCAGTGATCTCACGGACAACTTTAATTACGCCAATTTTCTTATCGGCTGGAACTTCAGTCAATGTCACTTGGAAGTCAGTTGCCTCTTCTGCAGCAGCTTCGCCGCCAGCAGCTGGAGCAGCTGCAACTGCTATAGCAGCTGGTGCTGCCGCTGTTACATCCCACTCTTCTTCCAACATTTTCTTTAACTTAGCAAGATCAGTCACTTTGAGTTCGCTAAGTGTTTTGACAATTCCCTCTAAGGTTTCTGTAGCCACGTTAATTACCTCTCATTAAAAATTTTAAATAATTCTATTCTTTCTTGCTCTTCTCTTCTAGGCAGTAGAGAATACTGGTGAGAACAGCTTGGATAGCGCCCACCGTTTGTGCCATTGGTGCTTCGAAGAGACCAAGAAGTTGTGCACGTAGTTCAGATAGACTTGGAAGTTTCGCAATTGCTTCAACTTCTTCAGCTGAGCAATACTCCCCTTCTATCTGCCCTCCTAAGACAGCCACTGCTTTATCGTTTTCATCGCTATACTTAACGGTACTTTTTGCAACCTGTGAGGCATCCTCATGGGCAAAAATCACCCCGACGTGTCCTTTAAGTTCGTTAACATCGAGCTCTATTCCATAAGCTTTTGCAGCTTGAATAAAGACGCGCTTTTTAACGACTTCAAATTCACCACCAGCTTCAGAGACTTTGTCGCGAAAATCTCGCGCTTTTTGTGCTGTAAAATCTGAGTAGCTAGCGACGATAAAACCTTTTGATCCGTCGATCTTTTCCTTTATCTCGTCGAGGAGAAGTTGTTTTTCTTGTCTCATCTTACCCTCAAAACTTAAATGGATGGAATTTCACGAGGATCGATCTTAAGACCTGGACCCATCGTCGAGGAGACCGCAAGCGATACAAAGTACTGCCCCTTTGCAGAGGAAGGCTTTGCACGCGCAATCGCCATTAGAAGTGCCTTAATGTTCTCTAAAAGGGCCTCTTTTGTAAAAGAGAGCTTTCCTACGCCATTGTTAAACACAGCATGACGATCGAGCTTGAATTCGATCTTTCCTTTTTTGATTTCATTAATTGCTGTTGCAACATCAGTTGTAACAGTTCCCGCCTTAGGAGTGGGCATAAGACCACGTGGCCCCAATACCTTTCCTAGTTTTCCGACCTCCCGCATCATGTCAGGCGTGGCAACGACGACATCAAAGTCTGTCCAACCACCCTTGACCTTCTCGAATAGTTCATCACTACCGGCATATTCTGCACCAGCGTCGAGCGCTTCTTGCATCTTATCACCTGCAGCAAAGACTAATACGCGGAGCGATTTTCCTGTTCCATTCGGTAAAGAGACAGTTCCTCGCACCTGTTGATCAGATTTTTTTGGATCGATACCCATTTTAATCGCGATATCGACCGTCTGATCAAATTTTACGGAAGGGCACTTTTGTAATATGTCGATCGCATCTTCAAGCGTATAGAGCCGGTCTGGCTCAACTTGCTTGGCAATCTCCCGAATCCGCTTACTTCTTCGTGCCATTATTTTCCTTCAATTTCAACACCCATGCTCTGAGCAGAACCCATGACCATCTGCATAGCAGCTTCAAGAGTTCTTACTCCCATATCAGGGTATTTTTTCTTAGCAATTTCTTCCACTTGCGCCATTTTGAGCTTACCCTTCTTGTCACGGTTGGGTGTGCTCGAACCTTTCTCAAGGCCCATAGCCTTTTTTATCATCTGTGAAACCGGAGGCTGCTTCATGATAAATGTGAAGCTTTTATCTTGATAAACAGTGATCACTACAGGGAGAATATCACCCGCTTTATCTTGAGTTTTTGCATTAAATTCTTTGCAAAATCCCATAATATTAACCCCAGCAGCACCCAGCGCCGGACCAATCGGAGGCGCAGGATTTGCTTTTCCAGCTTCGATTTGTAACTTGATTATCTTGACGACTTTTTTAGCCATGGTCTCTTTCTTCCTTTTAGTAATGGCGGATCATTATAGATAGATTGGGTTTTTGAAGATAGTTATTTTTATTGCTAACCTTCAGTTTCAGGCCCAACTTCCTCAACTTGCCAAAATTCAAGGTCATCTACTCGAGTGTCACGTCCGAAAATTGAGACCATCACACTCAAACGTCCTTTTTCTTGGAAAACCTCTGTGACAGTGCCAATAAAGTTAACGAAGACACCATCATTAATTTTGACCCGATCTCCAACTTCAATTTTATGCCTCTGAGTCACTCCGCTCTTTTTAGACTCAAGATCTTCTAAAATTTCTTTTACTTCATCCTCTGTTAATGAAGTCGGTTTCTCTCCTCCGAGAAAATCGATAACTCCAGTAGTCGATTTTACATACTGCCAAGATTCATCCGTGAGTTCCATTTTGATGAGGACATAGCCAGGCCAAATCCGCTTTTCACTGACTTTTTGCTCCCCTTTTTTTACTTCCATGACATTTTCGGTAGGAAGTAATATCTCATCGATTAGGTCCAGCATTCCGGAGGATTCCCGAAATTCTTCTAGAGCTTTTTTAACTTTTTTCTCCTGGGCGGTAAACACCTGGACGACATACCACTTTTGCATGTAAACGTTTATCCTGTAAAAAATTTGACTAATAAATTAATCCCTCCAAGGAAACCTTGGATAAATAAATCGATAAAGTAGACAAACATCCCGAAAATAAAAGTGCTCGCCAGAACAATTTTAGTATATCCTTTGAGCTCTTCTTTGCTTGTCCAGTCGACTTTTTTTAGTTCCTGTTTCACATCTCCTACGAAAGAGATGACTTTTTTTCCTTCTAATTTTTTAGAAGCGGAAGTCGTTCGACCTTTCTTAGCATCCATTTTTTGAATTGCCTTAGTGTTCGCGCGCTGCACTTTTTGTGCCCTCACATAAATTCTCAAAAAAACTTTCTAAAACACTTAGGTTTGCAAATGAGGGAAAGCAGTTGTTACTTCTCTCAACAATTCCTAACTGTATTAGTCAATCGTACGGGTATTCCCGCTCATACTAGAGTCGGGTATGCCATCTATTGATGAGAAGCTAAATGGTATGCCCGATCTCTTATATGAAAGGACAACCCCCATCAACGCGTACTTCATATCGAGTGCGGAGGGATTCGAACCCCCGACCGGCGGCTTTGGAGACCGCTGCTCTACCAGCTGAGCTACACACCCATATGCCTAAAACCCAAACAAATAGCGCAGGAGCTGCATCCTCGCAATCATCTTACTCGATGATTTCCGAAACAGTTCCGGCACCAATTGTGCGTCCACCTTCACGAATCGCAAAACGCATACCCTCTTCCATCGCAACAGGAGAGATCAGCTCAGCTGTGATTTCAACGTTATCACCAGGCATTACCATCTCTGTTCCTTCAGGAAGCTGAACAGTTCCAGTTACGTCAGTTGTACGGAAGTAGAACTGTGGACGGTAACCAGTAAAGAATGGCTTATGACGTCCACCTTCTTCTTTTGTCAGAACATAAACAGTTCCTTTAAACTTCGTGTGAGGTGTGCATGTTCCTGGAGCAGCAAGAACCATTCCACGCTCGATATCTTTCTTATCGACACCACGAAGAAGGATACCAACGTTTTCACCGGCACTTGCTTCATCAAGAATCTTTGTTGAACATTTCAAGACCGGTTGCAACAGTTTCTCTTGTTTCGCCAAGACCGACAATTTGAAGTTTATCGTTAAGTCTTAACAACTCCGCGCTCAACACGTCCTGTCGCAACAGTTCCACGACCAGAAATAGAGAACACGTCTTCAACCGGCATCAAGAAAGGCTTATCACTTCACGTGCAGGTGTAGGGATTTTTTCATCTACAGCTTTCATAAGCTCTTCGATCGTTTCCACATACTTAGGATCACCTTCTAGAGCTTTAAGAGCAGAACCCCTAACGATCGGTGCATCTTTATACCCTTTCGCTTCGAGAAGCTCTGTCAGTTCCATCTCTACGAGGTCGACAAGTTCTTCATCGCCTTCGCCGATCATGTCCACTTGTTCAGGAAAACAACAATCGATGGCACACCTACTTGGTGAGCCAAGAAGAATGTGTTCTCTTGTTTGAGGCATCGCACCATCTGTTGCAGCTACTACGAGAATCGCTCCATCCATTTGAGCGGCACCTGTAATCATGTTTTTCACATAGTCGGCGTGTCCAGGGCAGTCAACGTGTGCATAGTGACGATTATCTGTTTCATATTCAACGTGGATAGAGTTAATCGTAATTCCACGAGCTTTTTCTTCAGGAGTGTTATCGATGGATGCATAATCACGGAAATTTGCTCCTCCAGCTTCTGCCAACACTTTTGTAATCGCAGCAGTTAGTGTCGTTTTACCATGGTCAACGTGACCAATCGTCCCAATATTGACGTGTGGCTTGGTTCTTTGAAATGTTTCTTTAGCCATTTGTTAATCCTCCTTTAAAATAGGTTTTGTTAATCTTTTGTTTGCCTCTGCCCAGAATAGGAATTGAACCTACGACCGCTTGCTTACCATGCAAGTGCTCTACCTCTGAGCTATCTGGGCATATAAATGCTCTAGAGAGGAGCACAGTCTACGTGATAATTCTAAAAAAAATCAACCGTAATCAACAAAGTTACCTGTGTCGATATACGATTCGTGCTTTAGATAGGTCGTAAGGCGACATTTCAACTGTCACCCGATCCCCTGTAAGGACGCGAATATTACGCATCCGCATCTTCCCACAAAGATGGGCATCGACTGTAATTCCATTTTCTAATACAACGCGAAAATGCATATTGGGAAGGAGTTCTTCAACACTTCCTTCCACTCGGATCATATCTTCTTTGGGCATTATCCTCTTTTCGTTACCGGTGAGAAAAATAAAGATTAAACGACATCACTGATATTCTGGTCAATGATTCCTTTTCGAATAGCGGGGATAGGTGATTAAAAAAAATTTAGAAATCAGTGAATGGAATTCAGATAGGTTATAAAAAGAGAAGCCCCAATAATTTGAAAACATCACTCTCAGCAGCAAAATCTGCTGCCATAGAGCGCTCACTACTCTGATCGCTAGAATGACTCGTGCCGGAAGACTTATCCGTTGAATGTGAATGGGAATTTCCTTTATTTATCGATTTACTTGGTAACAAACCAACATCTATTGATGTTCCATAACTGTTAGTCTGGGCAGTAGAAGAGCCGGTTGTATGTTGGGTGGAATTTGAAAAGCCGGATGAATTGCTAGTACTTATATCAGAAATGATCGCGGTATTCAGAGTTTTGGGAGAGTATGATAGCAGCGATATCGATTCAAAATTATCACCAGCTAGTTCCATCCCATTCGTCAGGTAAGCAGGATAATCCCTAAACGATGTAACAATGCCCCCTCCAAAGCTATAAGCACCACTTGGGATGATGATGCGCTGCGTACATGAAACTAAGTATTTCCTTCTATGGGTCAGGTTCGAGACATCGATATATTCCTTATTTGGTAAGTTAGCTTGCATGTGCCAATAAATGCACCATCATTGGCCTTGATCTGTTGTATTTCCTCGTGAATGAATAAATCTTCTCTTTTAATCATAACAGTTAGCTCCATGTAGCTTTAATGATATAGTGTAAACAGATATTTATAGGGCGAGTTTCAGCTCCTCCCGTCTCAGAAACAGCGCCGCCTTTGTACCAGTACTGCTGGCCGCCGCTAACAGGCGTCATCCCGGTCTGACAATTTTGGTGCGCCCAATGATCATAACCATGAGAATGGTGATAAAGCTCGTGGCCTTGCGCTGAGCCAACCCGGTCATTATCCAACTTCGTAGGGCGATTACCATATTCGGGGTCACGATGAGCGAACCCCCTTTGTGGAGACCAATCGGCACCTCTGATAAAATATCCCCTTAGGTCGGGCACGCAAAATTTATCATTTGAACCGCCATAAAGATAGTGAATAGCACTAAACAAATCTTCGTATGTCTTCGTCAAATACTCGGAACCATCGCACAAAAGCCATCCCCCAGCCACTTGCGTGGCAGGACCTCCCCACATGACGATCGCACCTACAGGTGCAGTTGCAGAAACATCACTACTCATCATAAACCTCTCTTTGAACAAATTTTAGATACCAACCTCAACCTACTTTTTGTAAAAAAAGTTGATAAAATCACTCGTTGACAAACGAACATATGTCATCAACAATAAAAATGCGAGCAAAGTAAAATTTTTTCTACATCTATAATGAGCCGGCAATAAATGGTTCAGCCGCTACCCTAAAATGGATAACAACCCAAGCCGTGCACTTTATTTCTAACTGTCGGGGAAAAAAATCTTAATTTACAATTAGGTTTTATTACTTTATCATTTATCGCATGACTAGTCTTACCATTGACAGATCTGCAAATTCAGAGATGGACCATCTCATAAGACAACAGACGCAAGGGTCCTCTGGTTTTGAAAGAATTTTTCAAACTGCTACGCACACAACTGATAACATACAGGACGCGGCTGGCAACAGAATAGAACGAGGAGTCAATTGGACATCCAACCATATTCAAACGTGCAACGAGTTTCTATTCCGCCTCGCACTCCGCGTGATGACTGCCTTCGAAAAAGCAGCGCTATTTCTCCATAACAAGATCGCTCTTGCAGGAGCGCAAGTGGGACTAGCTGTCTATGTCGCAGCTGAAAAAACTGCTTACTTTATTAAAAATAACTGGCCTCGCATTATTGTTTATCTCTGTGCATTTGGAGTCATAGGAGGAGCCAGCGGGCTGCTCTATGGTTTTCAAGCGATGACGCTTCCATTATCAATCGGTGTTGGAGTCGGAATAGGCGTTGGAGGGATCGCAGGGGCATTGGTCGCTAAAATCTTCGACCCGAACGAAAAATGGGAATACGATACCGTTTGGGATTGGATAAATGCAGGAATCGAAAAACTCGGCGAACATGGCGTAAAGCATATCGCTCAGGCATTGGCCGTCTCCCTGCTGATACACGCCTCTGTTGTCTACCCATATGCGATTGGCGGATTATTCGGCTTCTTGATCGGGAATCATGTTGTCACAAAAATCGCTTTCCGCCGTCCGCTGGGACCAGATCAGGCGCGCATTGAAAACAGAATTGACACTATTGCGCGCCAGCAAGAAGCACTTCAAAATGAGCAACGTAACCTAACTATCTCATTACTCCACGCTCAAAGGCAACAACAGCACTTACTTGACGCTATCCAACGTGCTCAGACCGAGATACATATGATTCGAGACCATAACCGTGCAGGCGCACTAAATCGCAATCTCCAAACAGCAGCACACTATCTGCATAATCTAGAGGCCCTAATGGATACAATTCACGATCAAATTAGGGATACGCAATCTACGATGGATTCAAATGCAGCTACTCTCACACTACTTCACGAGGAGCGGAATAGTGAACCTGACACTCCTTAAAGAGAGTTTCGCCTCTTGTTCGACTCCAGAAGAGATCTACCAAAAAATTATGGCATGGGGCAAGCGCCTCCCTCCTTTTCAGGAAGAATGGAAAGTGGAAGAAAACCTCGTCCTCGGCTGCCAAAGTGTCATGTATCTACACGCTACTTTGAAAGAGGGTAAAATCTATTTTTTTGCTGCTTCTGATGCTTTGATCTCTGCCGGTCTCGCGGCGTTGATGATTGAAGCCTACAATGGCGTGTCACCTGAAACGGTTTTGAAGTGCCCGCCGGCATTTCTCGAAGAGATCGGGATTCCGGCTACTCTCACCCCCGGAAGAGCGAATGGACTTGCAGGCCTCTACCTCAAAATGAAGCAAGAGGCACTTAAGAGCCTCGTTTGCTAGCTGACTTTACAGTGCTGCCGGGTTGTGATTCTCTGAAAAGAAATCCCTCTATCAAGCGTAAAATTTCTCTATATTCTGCATTCTCAGTGAATCTCAGTAAATAAGGTTCCCAATCTTTGCTCTTCCAATCACTCCATTCAAACGAGGAATGAGCTAACGCTTCTCTAATCATTGTTTCCCCACGCGCTAACTCTCCTCTCCGGATATACTCTATGCCAAGTCTTGCTTTAAGCTTCGGATTATCAATTTGAGAAATTTGTCTCTCCGCTTCATCAAGTTCTACTTGAGCTATAAGCTCTTTTAACTCAAGATATTCTGTTTCAAGTTTATCCACTCTCCTAGCTTCATCTCTGTTACCGAAATAAAAATGTATTGCAGCAACATCTGCCCTATGATCATTTCTATCATGGTAGATATAAGAGACAAATGGATCATGATTAGCTCTCGGCTTAGTATAATATTCGTATACCTCTTGAGCCGTCTGTTCTTCACCTCTTTGAATACACGCTTTGAGAACCTTCCTTCCCCCTTTCAAATTATGCTCTACTTTTCCTTGATTATATGTATTTTGAATTACATTAACGGCTTCTAATAACCTCCCTGCACGGATGTGTCTCCTTGCAACATCTATACCAATAGTATCAGTGCATTTTACACCAGGAGTTGGAAGATTTTCATTAAAATAGGCAATCGCAGCCTCAGCTTCGCCTAGATAATCCATCATTTCTCCAAGCAGGAGACTAGCTGAATTCCTGTTTTTAAAGTACATTCGATCATAAGCATCAGAGTGCATAAAGTTGACTAAGGATTGCATGTAAGCAAAATCCCCGTTATTCGTATCCAAAAGCATATCTAGCACGGGATCATGGTTAAGCAGATATCTTTCATATGCTTCATGTGCTCTTTCAAGCTTAGATTTTACAACATCCTCACTAAACCCAGATACATGTTGTACCTTTGCAAGCATCATACATAACTTAATAAATGAGAGTGTATTGGTACTATTGCCCTCGAACAGGTCAAAACGGTCAAGCTCTGCTTCTGCTTCTTGTAGAGCTCTTTCAGCTTCATGGCTCAGTCCTTGCCGTGTTAATTCAGCTGCTAAGAGTGTATGTGCCATGATGAAACAATATAAATCTTCACTTGTATCAGCTATTACATGGCGAAGATAATCCTCTATATTAGGAGGTTCGATCTGAATATCTCGGGTAGAGCTATTAAATTCTTCAAGCTCTATTACGCAAGCATTAGTATCTATATCGAGATGTTGTCGCACGACTTTTAGCGCAATCCCGCTTAAAACTAGGCCTCCTCCAAGAACCAAACAAAGAGCTCCTCCTGCAGTCCCTATAGGTAAAGATGACGAAAACGCAAGAACCCCAATAGAAAGACTTAAAATTCCCAGCACAACAGATGTGATGCGCAGATTGCGAGATAAAGAGATTTCCTCACGGGCATTTTGGTAAGGTTGATTCAAGACAAGAGCAACAGACACTCTCATCTAATCCTTTCGAATATCAAATTCGAGTTTCCATTTCCGCCCATCTTCAGAGACGCACCACAACTCCAAAACCCCTAATTCTGTCACCTTGGCAGTCAGTTTCACAAGAACCACTCCTCCTTCTTGTCCTTGAGACTCCATCAAGGCTTCAATGGGATGAAGCTCTACAAGGGGGGCATGCTCTGCCGTTCTACTGAAGAAGCGAAAGGCAGCCGTCTCATCTAAAACAAGCGAAAAAGTCTCTTCGTTTAAGGTCTGCTCGCTCCCCTCTTCCATCCCCATAGGAACAACGCAAACCGGCTTTATTGGTGGCGGAACACCTGGAACCGCCGGAGCGGTTCCTTCCACCCCGATGTAGTAGCTGCGGCTTGTGCCTGCGCGCACTCGAATTCCCTTTCCCTCTCTCGTCCTGCCATAGTAGACAGCTCCCCGACTCACACCAAAATCAAAATCAGGATCGGGAAGCGCTTTTACTTCTTCACCTCGCCATCTTGAAAGAAGCTCTAAAAGACGTTTTTGAAAGGCAACAGCTTTGAGGGTCCCTCCATTAAAAAGGATTGCTGAAGGAACCGGAGCCTCTGTTTGACGCAAAAAGTGGGCAAGTTGCGCCGTAATGCGCGGATCACGTGCGTAAGGCAACCCAAGCTTTGCAATTCCGGACCGAGTCTCTTTTAAAACAGGCACATCTAATTCAACAAACGGAAAAAAGCCGTCAACAAGTGCGCGTTCCACCTCTTCACGCTCTAACGTAATTGTGGTCGATCCCCCAATCAGACTACTTCCTCTCCCCTGAATATGCACGTCAAACGAATCAGGAGGATTGTCGCCGAGAAGGGTCTCTTTTGCCTTGCGTACGGCATGGATCAATCCATCCCGCTCTTCGCCTAACTTATTTTGCACCATGTAGGCTAGGGTAAGGTCGATGTTATCTCCCCCTAATAGCAGGTGATCCCCTACAGCTAAGCGTTCGAGATGCAGTTCTCCTTCCCTCTCTTCGACGGAAATGAGGCTAAAATCTGTTGTACCTCCTCCAATATCGGCGACTAAAACGGTTTCACCCACTTGCAAAATGTTACGCCAATCCTCTTCGTGCTGATTCAACCAGGCATAAAAAGCGGCTAAAGGTTCTTCTAATAAGATGACGGACTCAAATCCTGCACCCTCGGTCGCCTCTTGAACAAGCTGCCGTGCGCTGGGATCAAAGGAAGCAGGCACAGTGACCAACACTTGCTTTTCGTTAGGGAGAGTTTTTTTTAAATGCTTGAGTAACTCGGTACAAACTTCAACCGGGCTCATTTTGGGGTCAGCAAGAGGAAGTATGGGCGCCCGCCGATCAATTGCGCCATGGCTGAGCCACGATTTAGCTGAAGCGATCACCCTATCTGGAAGCTCCTCGCCTCTTTCTCGCGCATACCACCCCAAAAATGGCTCCCCTTCTAACGGGAAGCAATAAAAAGAGGGAAGAATCGGTTTTTCCGCCTCCATATCTTCGGAAATGCGCTGCAAAATGGGAAGCGTTTCAATTCCATTTTCCGCTCCAAGCGCCACTGTGCAATTCGTTGTTCCAAGATCAATCCCGATCATTTTACCTCTACCTCAGCAGGACAAACAATTGATAGATCGCCCTTCGCGATTTGTTTGGGGAGCGACTGTTTGTGTGCCTTCCACCCTTTATGACGTAATATCCCTTTATAAGGAGGATCTCCTCTTACCCTTCCGATCACTTTTATTGCTGAGGGATCATACCCTTGCGGAACGGTGACCTTTTCCCCCTCGTCCTCGGTAAAAACGGGGCGGAGAGTCACAAATTCTTCGATACTTTCACGGCATTTCGCATGAATCGTCCGCACTGCCATGCCCACTTGCGCATCGCTATAGTTCGCGATATCTTCTTGCAAAAAGTCGAGAAGTCGTCCCTCTTTTTGCAGAATGGAAAGCAGCCTTAAATGCGCGATATCAGGAGCCGGCTGTTCCGACTTCTGAACGGCAGCCGGTGCTTCTTTTTCATCCTTAAACGCATTAAAAAAAGCTTTAAAGGCGCGTATTAATTTCATTATCAACCTCCTAATGATACGATCAGGCCAAATTTGCCTAGTAGTTCTACAATGAAGACAAAAAGGGCGTAGCAAATGACGATCGCAAGCAGTGGTTTCCCTCCCGGCAAGCTGTATTCAGATTGCAACTGCTTACGGTAGCGCCCGACCCACACCATAAGTGCAGGGAAAAGCCCATTTAATATTGAGTCCCCGATACCACCTGAGGTATCGAGTGCACGGAGAAAGACGCGCTCCATGCTGAGAGCAAAAAAGAGCGTTGGAACAGCGACAAGCAGCCCTAACCAAACATTTCCCCACTTCTCCTCTTTGATTTTCAACCCGTCGGCTAAAAAGTCGAAAAGTCCCAAGGCGATCCCTAAAAATGATGTGACAAGAGCAAAAAAAGCAAAGAAATCAGCTGTTGCGCCCAGCCAAACATTACCGGTCGCCACACCTAAAAATTCAGTCGCAGGCTTTCCATTTGCAAGAGCAGCGGCAAGTCCCTGGTCCCCATCGAGCAAAACCGTCCCCAACACAAGACACTGCCAGATCCCATAGACAATGAGAGCAAGAGTGGTGCCTAATACAATTGAGAGGCGGAGCGCCCGTCCATCTTGTTTCAAGTAAATGGTAAGGCTGGGAACAATCGTTTGGAAACTAAAGATCGTGAGCAAAAGAGGGATCGCAATCAGGGTATTGCCCCAAGAACTCCGAAGCAAAAGGTGCCATCTAACATGGGAAACGCCCATGCTGATAAGCAGAATATAGGCAATGATGAGTCCCGCCATCAAAAGAGTATTGACTCTACCGATAACTACATTGCCGAGATAAATAATTGTTCCAAAAACGACGACAAATATGACGACTGCCCACGTTTCCGGGAGATGAATGCCAAAGAATTTTTGCATCCCGGCAGAAAAAAGCTCGCCTCCCCCTGCGGTATAGGCGACAAGCGAAGCATAGCCGATAAACAGATAGAGCAGCCAGGCAATCCATTTTCCTAGAGGCCCTAAAAGACGGGATGCGAGTGTGATGACGTGAGCCCCCTCCTCCATCCAGAGGTTGGCCTCAGCTAAAAGAAGGGCTGTCGTCGTCATGAAAGCCCATCCGATCAGCATCATAATAATTGAGGGAAAGAAACCCGCGACCCCGGTTGCAACAGGGAGCGCCAACATCCCTCCGCCGATACACGTACCCGCGACAAGGAATGTAGCCCCCAGAATACTCCCTTTCTTATGCGACATCAAAACCCTATATTAATGACTGGGAAGTATAATAAACTAGGTTAGTACAAAATGTAAATGCCGGTGGTAAACCCTTGAGTCCAGAAGCTTCTGGTTCGATTTAGGTAAGAAAATTCAGGGGGAGATGTATTGATGTTACTGTGTATATTGGCTGCTTCTCCAGAGAGGAAGACACTGGGCCAAAAGATATATTGATAACCTGCAGTGAGCCACATATGCGACCAGATACGCAGTTGTAGTTGTGCATTGATTTCTGGAATGACTTCAAATTTATTATGCGAGTGTTTCCCGATATTTGCAGTTGTGGCTAAAAAGCCTACATTTGTTTCAGTTACAAGTCCGCTCAATTGTGTAATGCGAGTCAGTCCGCTGATATCGACATTTCTCACCATATTTCCGAGACCAACTTTGCCAATCACCTGAATACCCCAATTACAGGTCCTGGCTTCTCCAATAACTCCTAGAACTCCTGCATAATAATCATTTTTTGCTCTAAAATGATCTTCCTCATGCGTTTGTTCGCCACCGACACCTAGATTTGTTGTATCCGTTGCAATGTTTAAATCATCACGCAAAGAAAGAGACCGAAATCCAGCTAAAAAATCGACTTTAATACGTTTTGTTTCTAAGTAGCGATAACGCGTATACAGATCATAACACCAGATATCATTTGTCGTCTTAATTCCGATAAAACCACTTCCATTAGAACCTGCTTCGGAAATTACATCAAATTCACTTGTACCATTTGCGTCAAAGTAAGGGCGGCCAAACGTTGGATTTCCACTCGCATCACCCGTAATTGAATAGTGTACTGACTCTTCCCCGAGAGCAAAAAAGGTGGCTCCAAAACCAAAGCATGGGAGCATCCAAAAGCCTAGATCACCTCGCCCCCCAGATTTTGGAGAATCACTATAGTATTTATCTCCAAATAGGATCACTCCGGTTCCTATCGCTTCTGTCGAAACAAGCGGGGGATAGTAACGTTCTTTACGCCACGTCAAAAGATATTCACCGCTTCCCCACCATCCCGGAAGTTGGAAACGGCGGCAGTAATTAGGTAATAAACAAACCGCATCGCACACTTGCGGAATCAGCAAAAGAAGCAAAATTAGGTATTTTTTCATAATAAACAAATAATAGTTTCTTCTAAGCCACCTGTAACTTCAATATGACGACTGTGATGAACTAACACGTTCGACTCAAGCCGCACCCCAAACTCCCCAGGTAAATAAATCCCCGGTTCTATTGAAAAGCACATGCCCGGCAAGATCTTCCGGTTATCCGAAGTTTCCAGGTTATCTAAGTTTGCGCCTGCACCATGGACGCTTGTATCGATATTGTGTCCCGTTCTGTGCGTGAAATACTCACCATAGCCAGCCTCTTCGATGTATCTTCGGCACACATCATCGACTTCAGCTCCTCTCACTTTTTCGCCCTTCTCCATGCGAGTTCGAATGAGCTCAATTCCTTTGAGTTGTGCGGTTTTTACGATTTGAAAAATCTTCTCTTGATGAGGTGTAGGTTGAGGGGCAGCCACAGCAACACGGGTGATATCAGCGTAAATGCCGTGAGGCACATCTTTTTTACACCAGAGATCGACTAAAATAAAGTCACCGATTGAAATTTCTCTCGCAGATTCTTTTGTCGCCATATAATGCGGCAAAGCAGAATGGTCATTTACCGAGCATGTAGGTCCATCTTCTGTAATACAATTCTGGGCTGTAAACTCACTTAAGATGAATTTTTGTACATCCCTTTCGGTAATTTTTTTTTCTGCCCGAAGGCGATCGGCGATCAAATCCCATACACGAGTAAGGGTCGTCTGTAATACAGCTGAGGCTTCGAGGTGTGATGCGATCTGCGCCTCATTGAGCACGCTCGTAAAATGCTGAAGCAGGTCGGCAGAGCTCTGCACCTCAATGCCAAGCCCGCGAATAAACTCTATCGTACCAGCATCCACAACGGCGACATTTGGATTCGCATTGCGTGGCGAGTATTCCATCACAATTGATTTGGCGTCGCCTAAAACTTTAGTGAGCACCGCTTCTAATTCGATCCAAGAGAGATAGAGGTGCTTTTTCCCTGGCAAAGCATCGAGACTTTCTGCTTCGATGGTATGAAGAATTTTTTGCGGCATCCCATCTTTGGGAATCCAGTAAAAGAATCGACGTGTGATCACTTGGTAAGGAGGAATTGAGAGAAGCTCATGGGCAAAACGGTTTGAACCGTGATTATCATAAATGAGCCAACCATCGACCTCTTGCTCTTGAAGACGAGCCTGAATGCGGTCAATTTTTTCTTCAAATTCCATAACGCCACTATGACAACAACGACGCAAAAGAATCAAGAATCTTGACTTGAATCGATCAATTTTTTTCTTACCTCTCTCGCTGTTTGCTGCGAGAGAGGCTGGTTAATTTCTATTTTTTTTCAATGTGCCCGATGAGTTCCCACTCCTCAGAAGGATTGTTCACCATCGCAAAACATCCTTTAGTCGTCTCTTGACGGTAGACGATATCTTCTGGACGCATTTGAATGTCTAACTGCTTAGGATCAAACTTATAGACGCTTCCTGAGACAACATCGACCCCAACTCCGACTAGCCCTCCAAATAAGAGGTTTCCAAATACCCAACCATTCAGCCCTTTTGTTAAATAGATCTCAAAAGGCTCATATCCTTCGAGGTTTACAACAACCAGATGGTCGTCCTTTCTTGAAAGAACAGCCTTCAAGGGCGTGCATCCTACAGGTTGATTATCGATAAATACACATGCCCCTGATGGGGAGCTTGAAATGGGAACTGTTTGATATCTTCCACTTACTATCGTAGCGCAACTTGTTAACAGGCTGCTTGTCACTGTAAGGAGGACTAAAAAACTCGTCATCCGTTTTACTCTCTTCATTCTCTGACCTCGTTTTTAAGATAAAAACCGCAGTCTTTACCAAAGAGGACTCATTTTTTCACTCAAATAATATAGGAAGAGAGATTTAGCCATTGATCCGGCGCGCCGGCATCACGCCACGAAAACCGATCTCAACTCCCGGGTACACATCCAACCCATTGTTATCTAAGCCTCCTATGCATACCGGTTCATCACCGATCATTTCTTCACAACGCGTATAAAAATAAATAAAACCACCATTATACTCTTCATAACACAAGATAGGTATTCTTGATTTTATATACATGAAAACAATAAGAGCTAATGCTTCTACAGCTTTTGGAAGTGAACATCCTAAACTCGCAACAATCTCTCTTTGTGCATCAAGGCTCTTGCTACGCGTTGTTTCTAAAACATCGTTGGAAATCACAACTCGATATGTTTTCTCAGTAACGCAATCCCCAATTGCGTCTAGAAGTATAGGACAAACATTTCCAAATAAAAGTTTGTACCCATCTTTAGGAGACACAGCAATTTGAATCAGTTTATTTACACTTAAACCTTTAGGGATTGTTAAAATCGACGCACCTTCATCGCATCTTAATGGGAGTAAAATGTGTTGCCTCACAACTTCCATAATATTTCCAAGGGAAGGCTCATCCTCAAGGCTCAATGAGTGAGCATCTAAATCGACATGCGTTTCCCAATCTCGTTTATCAAAAAGGGAGAT
The DNA here is from genome assembly GCA_963748195.1 of uncultured Chlamydiales bacterium. Lineage (GTDB taxonomy): Bacteria > Chlamydiota > Chlamydiia > Chlamydiales > JAAKFR01 > JAJACP01. Next base: position 421,752 of record CAVVHU010000002.1, read on the forward strand.
AAAGGATGGAAGGGCACGCCGCTCGAAAATCGCTTCTTGTATCCGCTCATCTTTTGAAAGCCATCGCCATCTTCGACAAACTTGTGCGCTCCGCCCAAAGGAGATAAGATCAAGAAATCCAAAAACGCATTTCATGATCTCATCGGGAAGTATTGCCGTCATACTAACTGTTTAATGTTTGAATAAGAATGGAAGCAGCGATCACGCGCAAGATCAAAGAGGGCTCCTTCAACCGTTCGATCAAAAATGGAATCGTCTCGCGGTCGCCTATCCGACCTAATGTCTCTAATATCTTAATCTTCAATTGTCGATCACCTTTATGATACGCCTTCAGCAAATAAGGAACTGCTGTTGGATCGCGCCCCCAAGATGCAAGCACGAGCGCTGCCTCCGCTTGGATCTGCGGATCAGGATCATCTAAAAGATCGCGCACATGATCGATCGCTGTCTCATCTCCCTCTCCTAACAATGTCTCTGCCGCCAGACCTGTCACACCCCATTGCCTTTGCTTAAGAAACGCTTTAATCGCCTCTTCGGCTCCTGGATACTCTAAAATCGCGAGCAAATTCAAAAGCTCAAGACGCACTGTCTGGTTCACCACCTCAGGAAAGTTCGGGATCGCCGGCTTATGCGTTACAGTGCTCTTTAAAAGCGTTTGAAACACCCCCTCTTCGACAAACATCCATTTCTCTTTAGTGTTGCGCATGAATCTATCGAGAATAGCACAAGCGCGTTCGCTTTCTACGCGTTGCCCAATTAATGCAAGAGCTAAATTCACCTTTACATAAGGATCTTTCGCCCTATCCAAATAGGTTTTTGCTAAATCGACTCCGTAGGGCCCAGCAGCAGTGACTGCAGAGGCTGCAATAGCTTGAATCTCTTTATTTCTATGGTTCAGCCAGCACCCAAACGCTTTTTCGCCACTCTCAGGTTCTGACAAAAGCCAAACCCATGCCGCTGAAATCCCTACAAGGGGATCATTAGCCTCTAAAGCAAGCTGCTTGATCTGTTCTGTTGGTTCTGCCCGCAAAATACCCAGCCCCTTTAATGCGGCTGCTTGCACATCGGGATGTGTATCACCTACGAGCATATAAAGAAGATCTGTTTCATTACTTAGTTGGCAATGGATGATCGCCTCACACGCAAGCTCACGCAACGCAGCCCTTGAACTCGCCGCAAAAACTTCTAGCTCTTCGTGTGTGACTGTCTCTCGAAAATTGACGATTGCCTCTAGAGTTGCACGCTTCTCAAGCGCTCCGATTTTTGGATCGTTAATCCGCTCCATAAGCTCCGGCATTAAATGGTCGAGGCGGAGCTTAGAAACAGCTCGGATCACATCGAGCCGCACATCCAAGGCAGTCTCTGTATGAAACATCCGCGCAATCTCCTCTCGAAGAGGATAATCTCCATAGAGTGCGGCAAGTTGGACGGCAACCGAACGGATATGCGCATTTGTATGGCGCAGTCCGTTTAAGAGAAAGGGAACGGCGTACATATCTTGCGCCAAAGCCGCACCAATCATACTGATGAGCTGCGAAGTGACACCCGGCGCCCGCTCCCCTTTTCGTAATATGCCCCAGCACATCTGCTCAAGCACTTCTTGTTCGAGCGCTTTTTCAGGAAAACGGGTGTGAAATGCCTCCCAGACCGCTAACATTTTCCCTTCATCTCCGGCAGAGCTAAAGCTTTTTAAAGCAAGCTCATAAACCTTCGGGTCATCTGGATTTAATGCAAGCGCTGCTTGCGCCTCCTTAACAGCCTCGGCTGCATCCCCAATCAATAAATGCGCCTGAATGCGTCGAAGGTTTGGTTCAGAAGCGAAAAGTGAGAGAGGGAGAAGCAAGAGCAGTGTTAAGCTACGCATATTTCTTGATTATTGGAAGAAGGGACTTAAAGATCTCTGTATTGGCATCTTGAATACATTCATAAACGATCGTCTCCGTGCTGCTAATGCGCGCACGTATGTCCCGCAGCTCTCCTATAGCCGTTGAAAAATCAAAAAGCGAGCGGCTGCTCACCGCATCATTGAGAACAATGACCTGTTTTTTCGCGCTGAGAAGATCTTTTGCCGTTTGCAATACACAGATATGCGTTTCAATTCCAACTAAAATCCATGTCTCTACACCGAGTTTTTCAATCGCTTTTTTTACTACTTGATCTTGCATTCCTGAAAAGGTCGTTTTAGGATAGATCAATTGTCCCTCAGGGAGCCGTTCTTTGATCGGCTGAACAGTTTCGCCCATTTTCTCAGGAACTTGCTCCGTTATAAAAATCGGCATCTTGAGAAGATTTGCCGCTTCGATCATAAAGCAAATGCGCTCTAAGATTTCACAAGAACGGTCGATATGCGGAAAGAGTCTTTCCTGAACATCAACGACCCATACTCCAACGTGCGCTTTATCGAACAACATATTTACCCCATTGGTCCTAAAGGATGTCCACCCATCAAGTGGAAGTGGAGATGCAAGATCTCTTGTCCTGAATTCGGACCGTTATTGACAATCACACGGTAGCCTCCGTCAGTCAACCCAAATTCTTTTGCCATCTTTTGAGCTACTCGATAAATATGGCCGATCAGAGGGAAATCCTCATCTTCAAGTGAATCGATATCGGGTATCACTTTACGCGTGATGATGAGAAGATGAATCGGTGCTTTAGGATATTTATCCTTAATGACTACAACCTTATCATCCTCAAATACTTTCTCTGCCGGCAGCTCGCCATCGATAATTTTTTCAAACAGTGTCTTCATCAGCTATCTTGTTTTGTTTCAGAACATAATTTAAAGCGCGTACAGCGTCTGCTTTGGTTTCCCAAACAGAGGTAAAACGTCCCTTATGACAAAAAACCGCTCCTTCAATTCCCGAGATCTCCTTCAATTCCTCACCCAGCAATCCGGCCCACTCTTCAGGAAGAGGCAGTCGCACTTGCATACGATGGTTGAAATCAGGAGGGATACCCCTGAGCTTCCAGTGTCCCGCAGCGGGCATCACAACAAAAAGCGCCTGTTTTTTCTCGCCACCAAGCGCAAAAAAGTTCTCCAGCCACGGTATGGTTCTGTCAAAATAGAGGCAAATAGGATCTCCTTTCATCGCCTCTTTAACTTCTTTTCGGCAGGAAATATGGTACAAATAGCGCTCATGAAAGCGGCGCAAATGACCGGCTGCAAACTCGAGTGCTTGCATAAAGGCTGCATCCAGTTCCTCAGGGCTTGCATCGTAATGGATTGGATTATAGTTAGCGATTACATGGGAAAATGTGCAGACGCCAAGTTCCTGCTTAGAACGGCCATTATCATGAGCATCCACTCCCAAAATCAACGACTGGTTAAAATGCCGAAATTCTTCATTTGAAAGGACGTTATTTTCATGCAGGTATTTAAGGACCATTCCCGCCCCACTAAGCTCACCTTGATAGCTCGCTTGGTGATGGTCGAAAAGCTTCTGCTTCGGATCGTAAATGCCACCCACATCACAGATAAACTCGCAGTCAGCAAGTTTTTCAGGATCACGTGTACGGATGATTTTATCCACATCGACTTGATCATAAACAACAAGCAAGGCGCAAGCTGTCACTTCATCAGCGTGAAACGTCCCATCATGGATGCCTATTGAGCGAGGTATTTTCAAAATTTCTCCAACTTAACCAATTGATTTTAGTCACTTCCGATTTTTGTGCAAGCAATGAGTTGCCACCCTTACCTTGAAAGTTATAAACAATCGACACACTCTAATTTACCCTCATAAGCGATCAGATACACACAATCTGTAAACAAAATTTCCACAACCCATGCTCTCTTAAGCGGATATTTCCTTATAAAAACAGCGCACAAAACACGAACTTGTTGTTTTTATCTCAAGTGATTCCAAAAAAAGGCGCAGCCGCTCCTGTGTAGCTAAAAACTCGCACATGACGTAAAATAATTTTATGACAAGTTATCTCTATCCAGCCCATTTCGACCTAGTCACACCTGACGGAAAAATCGTTAAAATTGAGAATATCAGTAAGACAACAGTGCGTGCAGACGTCGTGATTGAGGAAATATCACCTGCTTTTATCGGCTATCTGATCCCACCTGAACAAATCGTCTTCAACTTCAAAAGCGCACTTGCCCAGATCGGTTTAAATGGAGTGGGTGAGGAGATCGTTTTTGATAAACCTGCACATAAAGCTTTTGTGCGTGTGCGCATTTCAGCCATTGGAGCACTTGCACGTGAAATGCTGCCTTATTTAACACCTGGCGCCTATATCGGAAAGCTCTTTGCGGCAGATGAAAGAAGGCGTGTCCGCAATCCCGATTATCTTGCCCGCATGTTCGGCCGCTCTGACCGAGATGGACGTCCCCTGCTCTCCTTAGGCGGCATGCAAGGGAGCGAACGGCTCACAATCGAAAAAATCGATGGCCGGATCGTCGCTTTTCTCACCCTAAGAGAGGGGCGTATCGATTATGAACCGTCGATTCACGGTTTTTTCCCCACTTTGGGCCTGGCGCTTAAAGAACAAATGCCATTGCGGGATTTGTTGCGGTTACATCAAACTTGGAAGTCTAATGTAGATCGTACAGTAAAACCCGATGAAATTCTTCTTGTCTGCTCTCTCCCTTTGCATATCAGAACTGTTTTTGCCCGAGTTGTCGACTCGCTTTTACCAAAAGGGATCGAGCATACTACAGCGAACATCTTACAACCGGACACAGAAGCCTCCGGCGATATTTATGAGCTTTTTGGAGATTCCCCGAATGAAATTTATGATATTCCACTTGAATTTTTCACGCTTGAGCCACACCGAGAGCACGTCTTTTTCTCAGACCGCGATCAACTTCAGGAGTGCTTAGAGGATTCCAAAGCAGTGTTCGATGCCTTTAAAACCTCTCCTGCCCCGTCGAATCATCGTGCGTCTGTTTTTATCGTTAAAGGAAGCCAGATGCTCCGTTTAAAAGAAGAAGATTGGATCGTGCGCAACCCGCCCCTTCAGCCATTTCCCGGCATTAAACACAAAGCGCGCCAATCCCTCATGGTCGAACGCTATATTGAACAACAACCCTGTTATCCCTTTCTCAAGGCGATTGAGAGCGGTTTAATCACCAGCCAAGGTGTCCTTTTCACCCGTTATTTTCCCTCCCCGCTCATGAAAAGGATGTTGCTCTCTTACTATGTTCAATCGCACCTCATGGCTATTTATTTTCAAATCCCCTCGCGCTCAAATGGCAACTACTTCTCTCAAGAAGACCGTGCCATGCTGCACGATTTGGTCACGTTTGGGATCCCTATTTTCTGGGCTGATGAGTTGAGCGGGCAGGTATTGCAATATGTGCAGCGTCCAGAGAAGACATCGGGAATGTTCGTTCCATTGAACAAAGTTGATATGTTTAAAAACGCCACATTTTTTGGCATCTACGGTTCGAATCTTATCGAAGGAAATTTTGAAAAAGAGCTTAAAACACTCTTGCAGGGCGTTTTAGATCTTCGCAGCTCTGTAGACCATCATCTTCTCAATCCGCAAACACCTTTAGCGCTTGTAACGGGTGGTGGGCCGGGCGCCATGGAAGTGGGAAATCGCATGGCCCAGCAGCTTGAAATCTTATCCTGCGCCAACATCGTAGATTTCCAGATCAAACCCGATGCCGTGGTGAACGAGCAACGGCAAAATCCTTATGTTGAAGCAAAAATGACCTATCGCCTCGACCGTCTTATCGAGAGGCAAGCGGAGTTTTATCTCGATTTCCCTATCTTTGTAATGGGAGGGATTGGCACGGACTTTGAGTTTGCCTTAGAAGAGCTTCGCCATAAAGTCGGTGTGCGCAAGTTTGCGCCGATTTTACTCTTCGGGACGCCCGAGTACTGGAAATGCAAGATCACGCACCGATATCGATGCAATCTATCCTCCGGTACAATTAAAGGTTCTGAATGGGTGAGCAATAGCTTTTTCTGCATCCAGACCGCTGAGCAAGGATTGCGCATCTATAGGGACTACTTCGCAGGCACGCTCGACATCGGCCCTGAAGGACCGCTCTATAAAGAGGGATTTGTCATCGTTGAATAATTGAATAGCCCTACTTTGAGAAATGGAGATAAGTCTAATTCGCTTATAGGGCGCTCTTCTATCTCATTCAGCAGATAGTGTGGAATAAGATTGCGCCAGTAGCTTCTTCCATAGTGGGGATATCTCTTCAAAAACTGCTCTAGTTCCCTTTCTGAAGGAAAGATGCGTTCTATTTTATCCCATTCGTATGTGTAGTTCCACCATCCCTGAAAAGCCATTTGCACGTCTAATGGAAGGGTATCGATATTATCGGGCAAATCGCTCAGCATTTTTTTATATCTTGTTGGGGCGGCTTTCCAGAATTCAGGGAGCCACTCCGGATTTTTATTCAAAAATATCACAAAGTTCTGTTTAGCGATTGAGTGCGGTGCAATAGGCGTTCCGATAAGCCGTTTCCATACATGATAGCGATAGAGAATAACAGGAGGGGCAGAGACATAGTTGTCTGCAAATTCTGGAATCACATGCACATTATCATTCGTATGAAAATCGGGAAGATAGGCCTCTGATAAGTGCGCATTTGAGCGCATAAACTCAGGATTTTGCCAAAGAAAAAGCGAAAACTCCCTATTTGTTACCTGATAAAACAGATCTTCTGCGACTTCCTCTTTCACAAGGACGCGCTCCCAACGCGTAACGCTCCAGATAACGGCAAGTGCTAAAAGAAAGAGAACGAGGAATGTCCAGGTGTATTTGGAATTGCGGTTCTGAATGAAGTCTTTTTCATCGAGTTCATCAGAACCCATAATTTACCTTAACGGCAAAATAGTTCGAGCGCTCTCGCACAAACTGCCCCTCTTTGGAATAGCCGCTATGGTATTCCAAGAAGATGCGGAACTTCTGCCCGATGCCTTGAACTTTTCCCCATTCCACACCAAGCGCATAGGTTTGGTCGATATCATAATCGTGCTCTTCCCATGTCCTGAAGTGCATCGCAAAAAAGGGTTGTACATAGAGTTTGTTGAAGCAATCTTTGCCGCCAAAAACACGGACCTCAGAACCCCACTCAAAATAAAACGGGTCTTCAGGAAATGTTTTATCGCGATCGAAAATATAACCTATTCCCGCGTAAAGCCTGACGGCATAGCCGAATTGATACGAAGCGAAGAAATCGACCCCTTCATCGCTCAAATTGTAACGCTCATGGCAGGGATTGGAGAGGATGAATTCATCCCCTAAGTGCGAAGAGAGATGCCAAAGGCGAGCGCGGAAAGACCAACAATCGAAAGCGTATGTCACAAGCGCTGAGGCAAAAAAGTCCGTATTCACCATGCATGCCTCAATATGGTCGAGATCAAATACAGAGAAAATCCCTGCTTGGACGCCTAGATCCATATCCCCATGCCACCAAAGCACATCCTTCAAACGAATAATGATAAAATCCCCTCCAAAAGAGGCGGCGCCCACATGTTTCCCAATCACATCATCATTAAAACGGAGCGAAGCTGCATTCATTACCTGGCGAGGGTCGGCAATAAGCGGCTTAAAAAGAACGGTATTTTGCGGAAGCCAGATGGCGCGGATTTGACAACATGGCGGCGGAGCACAGATCGATTGATAGGCTTGCGAACACCCGATTTCTTCTGCAGTCTGCGCATCGAGCTGGCAGAGGAATTCTTCGGGGGAACAACAAATAACTTCCACACAGTTCACGCATGGAATATCCCCAATAAAGAGGACTATGCTGTACGCAAACTGTTCGTTATTTGGAAGATTAAAGACATAAACCGTCCCTTCTCGAGCAATCACACGCACTTGAAATTCGTAATAATGCATATCGAGAAGCGCTTGCACATAGCCGGTCATGTATTCGTCATCCATAAAGGCCACATGCCCAAGCGGAATATTGTCTGAGCGGGATGGCGGAGAGTATTCGACCAAACGTGCAAAGAGCGGTGAGCTCAAGAAAAGCGCTGTAAACAGCAAGATAATACGCATGATTAGAAAATAAAGTTGCGATGCTTATTTCGCAAGATTATAGATAACTTGATGATTCATTTTGGACTTTGTTGCACGTTTCAGAAAGCGCCGATCAGGTTTCGCGTCGCAACAGCGACATATCTACAAAAACTCGGGAAGGAGCGGCTCCCCTTTCTAGCTGAGCTTATCTTGGACAATGCAGCAGCACTTGAGCATGCTATTTTCTGCTGCGAAGCACTAGGAATCGCTTCTTTCCGCATCAATAGCCGGTTCTTCCCTGCCTATACCCATCCTGATGTGGGTTACACACTTGATATGCTCCCCAAAAGCATCACAAAAGCACTTAAAAAATGCCGAACTCTTGCACGTGAACACGCGATCCGCCTCACCTTTCATCCCGATCAATTTGTTGTCCTCAGCACTCCCCATGAAGAGGTTCTAGATAAATCCCTTGAAGAAATTGAATACCAAGCACTTCTTGCTGATTTGATCGGGGCTGATGTGATCAACATCCATGCAGGCGGCGCATATGGGGATAAAAAGGAAGCCTTAAAGCGTTTTGAATCGGCATTTAAACGTCTTTCTAACTCAGCTAAGAAAAAACTCACCCTCGAAAACGACGATAAGAGCTATACACCTGCCGATTTGCTCCCTTTGTGCAGACGGCTGCAAATTCCTTTTGTGTACGATGTGCACCATCACCGGTGTTTACCCGATGGATTAGCTGAAAATGAGGTTACAGAGCAGGCCCTCAAGACATGGAATCGCGAGCCTCTCTTCCATCTCTCAAGCCCATTGAACGGATGGGATGGACCCACACCTTTTAAGCATCATAATTACATCGATCCAAGAGATTTTCCTAAGATATGGCTAAAAATCGACCCGCTTACGGTAGAGATAGAAGCAAAAGCTAAGGAGCTTGCGATTTTGAAGCTGATGAAAGACTTATGCCTGCATCACACCGGGGCAAAAATAAGGAATCAAAGTATCTAACTCCTCTTTTTCACTCTCACCCCAATTCTGAAGAGCTGATTCATCGATTTCGACTGTTTCAATATGTTTCCCATATTTGCACAACAAAGCATATAGCTGATTGGAAGAGATGCATGTTGAAATACGAAAGTTCTTCCAAAAGGACGGATCGTGCGTTAAGGCATAAAATGTGTGATTTGTCTTCCCAAGGTTCAGCCGGGCTGAAACTTCCAAATCTGCAAGAATATGTTTCCAGATATCCAAATTAAATGCGCCAAGCTGCTCAGGGTCTGTTCTTAGCTCTATCTCCGGATCATCCACTTGTTCAATCTCAACTTCCACACCAGAACGAGGAACATATGTAAAAAGGGTTTCTAGAACTTTTAAATCATTATAATCGAGCTCGAGGATCGTATCGTCAACCACAATCCCGTATTGAGAAATTGAAATTTTTGTCGCGTTGAATAATTTCAAGCGGATAAGAAGTGCTTGCAAAGCCTTATTCTCATTTTCCCGAGAGAAAAAACTATTTCCATTCGAGTAAATTTTAATTTTGCTTGGTTGTTCAAAAGAAGGGATCGTTTCTGCCTTACTGGGAATAAGCTCGTTGTTCCTCATTGTGGATCTTATCCAAGCAATGGCTTCTCCATGTCCTTGCCTTGCAGCTTTCCACATCCAAAAATAAGGAGAGTCCTGTGTTCCTACTGTCTCATTACTGCTATAATAGTAAAGGCCTAGCTCATAATGAGCACGCTCATCATTTTTTTCCGCTGCACGTTGAAACCAATGGATCGCTTCTGATTGATCTTGCGCAATTGCTCGACCCATTTTTAAGAGACATCCTAACTCATATTGGGCCGCAGGAACACCTTGTTCCGCTGCATACCTGAAAAGGCGCGGCGCTTCTCCATAATCAATCGTGACACCATATCCATATAGATAGCAGTATCCTAATAGACAATACGCTTCTGAAACACCTTGTTCCGCTGCCTGTCTGAACAGCTGCACAGCTTCTTCTAGACCTTCAACTGACTCCCAAAGATACATACCCAGATGACATTGAGCTTGAGGAATGTTTTGCTCAGCAGCCCGCCTTAGTAGGCGGAGACCTTCTACCGGATTTTCCACTACACCCCAACCATTTAGTAAGCATATGCCCAAATTACATTGAGCTTCGGGATACTCCTGATCAGCAGCTAATTGATACCAGAGTACCGCTTCTCCCATATCGGACGCCACTCCCACACCTTTATCATAACAAAATCCTAGCAAAAACTGCGCCTTAGTAACCCCCTCCTCAGCTGCTTCTCTAAAAAGACGAATGGCTTCTTGTTCATCTTGATCAACTCCGTACCCTTCTAGCAGACAAAGACCTAAATCACATTTAGCTAATGCACAACCTTGATCTGCAGAGTGTCGGAAAAGAGCGGCAGCTCTATTCAAATCTATCTCCGCATGTACTCCATGTAAATAAGCAAGACCCAATGTATTCTGCGCAACTGCATCGCCAGATGCCGCCAAATCCTCTAAATGGTTGAATGAGTTTCGCTGAGATAAAAATGTTCTGATAGCAATAAGAGTGATGGGAGTGGCGAAAAGAAGAGCACCTCCTACTGTCAACATCGCATAGGTAGCTCCTCCACTTACATTAGAGGCAACAGCATTAAGCGCTCCCAAATTAAAACCTTGATTTGCAAGAAGAAAAAGAGCGCCTCCAAGCAAAGTAATGGCAGCAAGAGCGCTCACTAAAACACAGATTTCTTGTGATTTTGAGAGAGGCGAGGTGCTTAAATAGAAACAACAACCCGATAAAGTCAAAGAATGCATAACCAGTATCTTTTATTAATTTCTAACAACCGATTAAATTTTTTCTATAATGTAGCGACCACTGTACCAATAGGATCTTTACTCCCTAAAGCATAAGCACCTCTTGCGAGATAGGCAGCTCTTCCTTCGAGATCTACCATTTTTTTCAACATTCTAACCATCCCGATCTCAACGAGTTTCTGGTCGACTTCGCTTGCAAAACCTTTAGTTGCAAGGATGAGTAAATCCCCACTTTCAAAAGCTAAGGTAGCTCTTTTATTTTCTTCATCAATAGTGGATTCCCCTCCCTTTACTATACAAGTGATCTTGGGTTTAGCTTCACAAGAACCAAGCGCTCTGGCGACGTCTAAATTATTAAAAACATTCTTTGAAAATCGCGGTTTATGAACTAATGCCTGTTCTGTAAGAGAGTGAAGACTCATGGTTTGGGAAGCATAGGAGTGGTTAGATGGCCTTCTACTTTTAAAAAGGTAAGCTTTTGAGTCTCCAATATTCGCAATATATATTTTATCTTTTATGTATAAGGCAACAAGAGCTGTTGTCATGTACTGCTTTAATATTTTGGATTGAGATTTTAATAACTCATTATTAAGAATATTCATATGTTCTTTTAGCACGCTGATTATCGCGGCATCGTTAAGAGAGGGAGAACGCTCAAGCAACTTTTGTAGAAGGGACGGGATATTTACCTGAGCGAATACCGCACCATAAGCCTCTCCTAAAAGTCCTTCAAACAAGCTATAGACCAGTGCCTCATGACCTTCCACCTCAAACTTTGAAATGTTGTACTGAATTTGATGGGTTGGTTGAAACCCTGAGGTAACAGCTACGCTAACACCTTGTTCGCAATAAACTTCCACTTCGCTTTCACCCAAACAAGAGATATAATTTACCTTATCAAAAGCACTTAAAAACCTTATCGTCTCACTATTTAGAGCAGTTTGTCTTCCGCTCCGGATATCTTTGAGCGCATGATAGAGTTGACGCCCTGACTTTTGAATCATGTCAGTTGCAGTAGCTGTGACAGCCTCCTCCTCTTCCTTTCCATCACTACTGGTTTGTGTTAGTGATCTGTATTGAACTCCACTAAGCGTAACAGCCATTTTTTACCTCGACTTGTTTGTTTGTTTTATTAAATAAAAGAGTGGAAGAGAGGCAAATTGGGCTGCTAAAGAGAAGATGACTAAATAGGTCAAAGAGATATCGTAAAAAAAACCCATTAGCGCGCTCCCTGCTGCCCAAAAAAGGCCGAAAATTAAATTCATCATTCCATAAGCCGAGCCCCGCTTTTGAGGAACGACTAACACCGCCACCATCGCTCTCATAATCGACTCGTGAGATCCCATGCCGATCCCCCACAAAATCATCCCAAAAAGAGCCGCATAGAAATTCCCTAAGAAAACCAAGGGTGCAAAAAAGGCTGCGCCTGCTGTCGCAAAAGCAAGGATCGAGATCCCTAGCCGATCAAAAAGGCGTCCCATGATAAGCGCGGCAATTCCATCTACTCCCATCGCAACGGCGTAAAAAAATGGAATCCATCCCGAGTTGACAGGAGAGGCTTTTTGAAAATGATAGGCAATGAGCGCAAAGTCGACAAACCCTGCAGCAACAAAGCCAGCTGCAAAAATGTAGAGCCAGTAGTTCTTGGAAAATCCTTTTGCTTCCAGTCTATGATGGCTTGGTTCCATATCCTGAGGAGAGGGATAAACAAAACGTGTGACAATGAGAAAGACCATCGCAAAAGCAGCTGGGATGGCAAGAGTTGCAAAAGCTATTTTGTAGCTTTGATGGAAAAATAAAAGCGCTGTGATCATTAAAGGCCCTGCAACAGCGCCGATTTGATCGAGCGCCTCATGCAGACCAAAACCCCAGCCGCGTCCCGTCTTTTGCGTTGCGTAAGAGAGGATCGCATCGCGTGCCGGAACGCGTATCGACTTACCAAACCTCTCTAAAACGATCAGAAAGGCAGCCACCTTCCAATTGCCGGCGAGAGCCAAAAAAGGGACGGCGAAAAGGTTCACGAAATAGCCGATAAGGGTCAATAACCAATAACGGCTTGTCTTATCGCTGAGATAGCCAAAGACAAACCGCATCCCATAACCGATCAGCTCTCCTACTCCAACGATAATCCCGACAGCCGCTCCGCTAGCCCCCAGAATGGAAAGGTAGGGACCTGTGATGCTCCGCGCCCCTTCGTATGTCATGTCGGCAAAGAGACTGACAACCCCCAATAAGAGGATAAATTTTAGGGCTTTGTGCATATTTTCTACCACATAGCTAATAGATTGTTTTGATGCTGACCCGTTTGCAGATGCCAAAGATTTGCATAATTATTCCCTCGTTCGAGCAGTTCCTCATGCTTCCCGCTCTCTACAATTCTGCCCTCTTCAAGCACATGGATACAATCGGCATTGCGCACTGTAGAGAGGCGATGGGCGATCATAATCACCGTCCGGCCATCGATGATCTGTTCCAAAGAGCGCTGAATCGCCTGCTCGGTCTCGTTATCTACCGCCGAGGTCGCTTCGTCCAAGATCAAAATCGGCGGGTTTTTGATGAGTTCGCGAGCAAGCGTTAAGCGTTGCTTCTGACCGCCAGAAAGTTTAAGTCCCCGCTCTCCGATGATCGTTTCGTAGCCATGGGGAAGCCGCTCGATAAAAGTATGCGCTTCTGCAAGTTTTGCTGCCGCGATCATCTTGTCGAGCGAAATATTGGAATCGGGATAGGCGATATTTTCTCCCACAGTTCCATGAAACAAAAAAACATCCTGACTGACAAGTCCGATCGAACGACGCAAATCGCGCACATCGATCTCATCGATCGGTGTGCCATCGAGTGAGATTTTCCCGCTTTGAGGCTCGTAGAGGCGGAGCAACAGCTTCAATAAAGTCGATTTTCCCGACCCAGTTGTCCCGACAAAAGCGACCGTGCTTCCACGTGGAATATTGATGGAAAAATTTTCGAAAACAGGGTGCCCTTTATCATAGGCAAAAGAGACATTTTGAAACTGAATCGCACCTTCCACAGAAGGAAAAGGGCGTCCTTTTTGTGTAATGGCAAGAGGGAGATGCAGTAGATCGAGCACACGTGACGCCGATGCCATTGAGCGTTGATAGTTCACAGAGACCTCTGCAAGAAGAGTCAGCGGCCACAAAAGGCGCTGAGTCAAGAAAACCAGCATGCCATAAATCCCCACGCTCAAAGAGCCATTGATTGTCAGCAAGCCCCCATAGATTAAGGTCGCTAAAAATCCAAACAGGATCGCTGTCCGGATGACAGGAGTGACAAGCGCTGAGAGCTGGATCGCTTTTCGATTTGCTTCTCGATAAGCCTCGCTCTCTTTGCGCACCTCATTCAGCTCATGCTCTTCAGCCGTTAAACTTTTGATCGTTAACATCCCCGAAAGCAGGTTTGTGAGGCGGCTTGCAATCGCACCCGCTTTTTGCCGCACATCAAGAAAGCGCGGACTTAACTTATTTTGAAAATAGAAGGCCCCTAAAACGATCAAAGGGATAGGGAGAATGGCAAACAGGGCAATTCTCGGCGAAAGCACAAAGAAAATGACCCCGATCGTAAGCGTCGAAAAAATGATCTGAATGATACGGTTCACCCCATCTTCCAAAAAGCGCTCCAGTTGATTCACATCGTCATTGAGAATAGTAATGAGGTTGCCCGTACGCAAGCGATCAAAGGTTTTTTGATCTAGCTTTTGGATATGCTCCACCGTATCGACACGGAACAAATGCTGTACGACTTGTGCTAAATTTTTCCATTTCAAAGAGTAGAGATATTCAAAAATCGACTCAAAGCTCCAGATGACAAAAGAGAGTCCTCCCAGAAGGATCAGCTGATTTTGAATACTGCTTATCCCCAACTGGGCTAACCAGGAGTTTTTTTGCTGCACAACGACATCGATCGCCACCCCGATGAGGATCTCAGGGGCGATATCGAAGAGCTTATTTAAAATAGAATAGAGTGTCGCGAGCAGATACTGCGCCCGATAGGGGCGAAGATAAGCTAGAAGACGGAAGAGCGGGCTTTGGCTCATAGAATTTTACCCCACAGGTTTAGCTCGGAAAAACGGCAAAGAAATTTTCCGCCGCATCTTTTTCTTCAGAGTATCGAGTACTAAATAAAAGGCAGGAATGACGATCAAAGTAAGAAGTGTTGAAGAGAGCATGCCTCCGATCACACATACACCCAGAGGACGCCGCGACTCGGCACCCGCTCCAAAGCTAAATGCGATGGGAAGGACGCCCAAAATCGTGGAAGTAGCTGTCATGAGAATCGGTCTTAAACGGAGGCGTCCTGCTTCGGCAAGAGCTTGTGTCATCTCAGTACCCTCGCGAAGCAACTGATTCGTGCAATCGACAAGAAGAATCGAGTTTTTCGTCACAAGACCCATCAGCATCATCATGCCGATCAAGCTATAGATGTTTAAGCTCATATCAAAGAGATACAAACCTCCCAGCGCCCCGATCAAAGAGAGAGGAAGCGAAAACATGATCACAAACGGGTAGAGAAAACTTTCAAACTGAGCCGACAAGATCAAAAAAATCACCGCAATCGCCAATAGAAGCGAGACAAAAAATGAGGTAAAGGCAGCGATCATCTCCTCCGCATCACCTGAAACTAAATGCGAAAACGACTTAGGAAGCGTTTTGTCGAAAAGTGCATTTGCCTTTTCAAGCCCATCCTGCAGCGTGATCCCATCAAGGTTAGCGCCAATCGTCACCACTTTTCTCCGATCGCGGCGGTTGATCGTACTAGGGCCGACAGCCTCATGAAATGAGGCCACATTATCGAGCCGCACGAGTTCTCCTGAAGCCGCGCGCAGTGCAATCGACTTTAGAATTTCCGGTGTACGCGTGTGCTCTTTTGCGAGCTGCACGATCACACCGTAGCGCTCACCCTCTTTTTTGAATTTTGTCGCCTCTTTTCCGGCCAAAAGCGCATTGAGGGCAGCAGAAATCTCCTGAATAGAAATCCCCAAATCAGAGAGTTTTTCCCGATCGAGCGCAAGCTCCAGCTGAGTGCGGTTTTCCTCTAAGTCCGCGCTCACATCGCGGAAACCAGGGGTGTTTTCAAGCGCGTCAACAAATCCATTCACATGGCTTTTCAGCTCATCGTAATCTTGATTCGCGAGAATGTATTGGAAAGGCTTGGTTTGAGCGCCCATCGCAAAAGGGTTGAAAGTCATCGTCCAGGCATCGACCCCCACAACAGAGGCAAGACGCCCACGGATATCGTTCATAATTTCCGTTGCAGAAGGCCTATGCGGATCTTTAGTCAGCCTCACAAAAAGAAGGCCCTTATTCACTGCCGGCAGGTCAGGCCCTTTTAGAGCCAGTGCGGCAAAAAAACCTTCCACATGCTTATTGCGCTGCAGAATAGATTCAATCTCCTTCAGGTAGCCGTCTGTATATGATAACGTCGAACCCTCCGGTGCTTTCAAAGAGATAATAAAACTGCCGCGATCCTCATCAGGGGCAAACTCCTTACCCAATTTGCTCATCACAACCCCGCTGATAACGATCGTCGCAAAAGCACCTGCAAGCACCCAGTATTTTTTCCTCAGCGCCTTCACAAGCAGGATCTTATAACCTCTTTCCAAACCGAGATAGATGTTTTCGATAAAATGAAAGACTTTAGAGCGCGATGGCGTCGTCTTTAGAAAGCGCGAGCAGAGCATCGGAGTGAGTGTAAGAGAGACAAAAGCCGAGACCGCAATGGCGATCGAAACCGTGACCCCAAACTCAAAGAAAAACTGCCCTACAAGCCCTTCCATCAGAGCGATTGGAACAAACACTGCGATAAGCGCAAGCGAGGCTGCGATAATCGGCAGCTGCATCTCTTTCGCACCCAAAAGAGCTGCTTCCAGTTTCGGTTTGCCCTCCTCGACATGCCGAAAAATGTTTTCCAGCATCACGATTGCGTCATCGATGACAACCCCAATCGCCAAAACAAGCGCTAGAAGCGTGAAATTATTCAGCGTAAAGCCCAAAAAGTGCATCGCAGCAAACGTCGAAATGATCGAAATCGGAATTGCAATGGCAGGGATGAGCGTGCTGCGGAAGTTTCTTAGGAAAATGAAAATGCAAAGGACAACAAGAAGCGTTGCACTCCAGAGAGTCTCTTTCACCTCATCGATCGACTTTTGGATAAACTCTGCAGAGTCGAAAGCCACCTCAACATCGAGGCCCTCTTGCCGAATACTTGCGAGCTCCTTTTTGACAGCATTTGCCACATCGATCGTATTTGCAGAGGGTTTTTTGATCACCCCGAGACCGACCGCTTTCTTAGCTGAGTAGCGCGAGAGTCCTCTCTCATCCTCCACTCCCTCCTCGACAGTTGCGACATCATTTAAGCGCGTAATCGCAGTGCCCCGTTTCGCTAGAATCAGATTCTTCAGCGCCTCCACTGTCGGAATTTCCCCGTTAGTTTTGATCGAAAACTCCCGGTTCAGCCCCTCAATTCTTCCTGAGGGGAGCTCTAAATTTTTTGCCTGTAGCGCATGCGCCACCTCAAAAACAGTTAAATTGTGCGCAGCGAGACGATCCGGATCGAGCCAGACGCGCAAGGCGAATTTTTTCTCCCCTGCAATCAACACAGACCCGACACCCTCCACCTTCTGGAGACGCTCTTTGATCACCTTATCTGCAATACGCGTCAGCTCCGTATCTTTAATGTTCTCACCCTTCGCTGCGATCCACATAACCGGAAACGCATTAATATCCAGCTTTTCCACAACAGGCGCATCGATATCATTAGGCAGATTAGAGCGAATACGTGCAATTGCATCCCGGCAATCTTGCGCTGCTTGATCAATTGCCCGGTCGCTTTTAAAATTCACCGTGATAAAGCTAAATCCCTCAAAACTCTTCGACGTGATGTGCTTCACACCCTCAATCGTATTCAGTTCCGCTTCAATAGGGTCCGTTACAGACTCATCGATAATTTCCGGATTTGCCCCTGGCAACCGAGTTGTAATCGAGACAATCGGGAACTCGATTTTCGGCATTTCACTCACAGAGAGCTTAGAATAGCTCACCACTCCAAATAGGATCAGGATCAATGAAAGGACAGTCGTAAAGATCGGACGTTTGATGCATATTTCTAAAAAATTCATAACGCAGCGCTTTTAACCTTTTGTCCATCCTTTACTTTATGATTCCCACCCACGATCACGTGATCGCCCGGGCAAACCCCCTCTTCAATTTGGACCATCCCCTCTTTTCTCATGCCCGTCTTGATCTTTTGCAAAACCGCATGCTCATCCATTACCTTATAGATGAACCACTCCCCTTGGATAGCCGTAATCGCCTCTTCCGGTAGCAGAACACTCTTTTCGAACGTTTCCAGGACCAGCTCACCTGTTGCGAACATCCCCGGAAGGAGGCTGCCCATTTCATTATCCATTTTCGCTTCGATCGTAAACGTATGCGAATCACGCTTGATCAGCGGATCGATATCACTAACATTTGCCTCAACAACCACTTGATCCAGCGTATGCACCACAACCTTTTGACCGACTTTCACCGCATTGCGGTACCGTTCAGGAAGGTCGAAGACCACCTTCACCTGATCCATATTCATGACATAGGCGATCGGTTGATCCATCCGCACTTCGCTCCCTTCATCCAGAGGCAAAGAAGCTACGACACCGGTTAAAGAGCTATAGACAGGGGCTTGGTTAAACGTGTAGCCCACTTCATCCCGATCGATTGAAGCGACCAGATCGCCCTTATTTACCCTTTTCCCTTTCTGAACAGCATACGAAGCCAATTTTCCATTCACCTTCGAATGGAGGGCGACATGTTCGATTGCCTTGATCTCCCCCACCAAATGCAGAGAATTTGTGACATCTTGCGGCGTTACATCCATCGAAGAGACAATCACAGCCTCTTCCTCATTAGATTCCTTTTCAGGCGGCTCCTTGCTTCCGCAACCGACAACAGCAAGAGCTAAAAATAGAGCTAGCGACCATCTCATTTTCAACATTTCCTTCCATTTAGTAGTTCATCAAAGAGCCCCGTTGCCTTTTTCAGCTTAATTTGCAGGAGGATCAGATTATAGTGAGCGCTTGTGTAGTTTGCTTCCGCTTGGATATAAGCGTGAAGCGCATCCAAGAGATCTATATTAGAGGTTTGTCCCCTTTCATACCGTTCAGACAAGATGCAGTAATTTTCCTCAGCGATTTCCAGTTCCTTTTCCAAAAGGCAGAAGTTCGCTTGCGCCGATTCCAGTTCATAGTAGGCGCTTTTCACCTGCACCTGGATATCTTTATATAAGCGCGTTGCTGCCAGTTCCAGCTTATCCACTTCCGTCTTCGCGTTTTGCACAGAGAGGTAATTTCTCCCAGAGTCTAGCAAGGGCATTGTGAGCCAGAGACCTGCGCTCCAGGAATTATTTCTGAAGGCCAGCGTTTCCGGTGATGCGAGAACATATTCTCCGAGGAAGTCTAGTTTCGGCCAGTTATTGCGTTTTTCCGTTTTCACACGCAGCTTAGCCGCTTCGACAGCAGCGAAGGCGCCTTTAAGGTCGTGGCGTCTTGTACGCGCTTCGGCAACCAAGTCATCGATCGACTCCCCTTCATTCCAATGCATGTAAAAAGTGGAAGAGAGCGTATAAATCGAAGCGTCGTCACCGATGAAGTTTGAGAGGTTTTCCTCATAGATATTGAGATCGCTCATCACATCATGAACGATTCTTTGCGCCCGTTTTACTCCCTCTTCGCTTCGCAGCAGATCTGTAACAGGGACTTCACCCCTCTCGTAGCGTTCTTTTGTAACGCAGTATTGTTTTTTCAGCAGGTCCACTTGATTTTGGGTGACATCCAGGAGGGCTTTTGACTGCAAAAGTCCTAGATAGACTTCGGATGCCAGATAGAGGATTTCGTAGATTTGGAATTGATTGAGGTTTGCGGTTGCCAATTCTAGGCATTTAGCGCTTCTAAGAGCTGGCTTGAATCGCATATCGAAGAGAGGCTGCGAGACAGTGAGGCCATACGACCTAAAAGAGGTTGGAATGAGGCGTTCACCGTCTACGGCTTCTGTCGGGTTAGAGTAGATGAGAGAGGCGGTGGCGCCAACATTCGGGTAGAATCTTCGGAGGGTTTGCTTAACGGTAAGGCCGGCCTGGTAGTTTTCGAGGTTTACTCTTTTGATATCTTCGTGGTTATCGATGACGCATTGCCACATATCTTCCATTGTGAGTTCGGGGCAGCAGGCATCTGAGCCGAATAGTGGAATTGCGAGGAAGGAAATGATGTAAAGGACAGATTTCATAATAAAGTGGGAGTTGAATTAAGCCAGTTTATTTTCCAATAGGATTTCAGACAAGAAAAGGTTGAAAGATTTTTAGAGGGATGAGAAATATAGAAAACAAATGATGCCGTACACAAAATTTGATTTGGAATGAACCTTTTACAGAAATCCTAGTGCAAATATTTAGGGCGCAGTTATAAATATCTACTCTTCAAGCATTGTCATATTACTGTAGGCTTGTGAAAAATTCCTCTTGTTAGTATGTTTTTGCACTTGCTTGTTTTTACAGACGGACTCATTAGGAGTTCGCTGCTCCCGATCTAGATTAGAAAAAGTTGTAGGAGCAAAACATTTTAGGGGCAATAGCTCAGTTGGTTAGATCGAGCTGAGCACTGCTGCCGGTGGCAGGAGAGCGCAGGCGAGACGGACTCATTAGGAGTTCGCTGCTCCCGATCTAGATTAGAAAAAGTTGTAGGAGCAAAACATTTTAGGGGCAATAGCTCAGTTGGTTAGATCGAGCTGAGCACTGCTGCCGGTGGCAGGAGAGCGCAGGCGAGACGGACTCATTAGGAGTTCGCTGCTCCCGATCTAGATTAGAAAAAGTTGTAGGAGCAAAACATTTTAGGGGCAATAGCTCAGTTGGTTAGATCGAGCTGAGCACTGCTGCCGGTGGCAGGAGAGCGCAGGCGAGACGGACTCATTAGGAGTTCGCTGCTCCCGATCTAGATTAGAAAAAGTTGTAGGAGCAAAACATTTTAGGGGCAATAGCTCAGTTGGTTAGAGCAGCGGACTCATAATCCGTAGGTCACAGGTTCAAGTCCTGTTTGCCCCATCACTTCTTATAAAGATTCAAGCACTTCATTAATCTATAAATGACCATCCTAGTGGGTTAATTGAAATTTCTAGGAAAAAGCGTTGATATTTAGAGATTTCTTTTAAAACAATTGGGTCTAGCGGGTCTTGTTGAATAAGTCTTCCTGATTCGACCAGCCAGGCTGCGCCTGACTGATCGAACAGGCGAGGGGACGGGGCAGCAGCAACAGCTACGCCGCTATGGATATGACTCAATGGCTTGAATATTTCCTTTATGGAATGTATTCTTCTATCGCCCAAGCAAGTCTTTTAAAATCATATTTCACAAAAATTTGATCTTGAGCCTTGTTGTGCAGCTGGAGATCAAAATCAACTTGGTTCGTTTTGCATCCATCTCAATAAAATTGCTCAATCAATCAAATAATGCCTTTTTTCTTAAGAACGGCTATTGTGACAGCCTTTCTTTTTGGCAAGTCATCTATTCCATTAATTAAGATATTCGTAACAAAAAACCACGCATTATCTTCAACAGTCACATAGCCAACATACCACCCATGTCCAAACCAATCTTTGGTAGCAGCGCCTGTCTTTGAATATATTTTATAACCTAATCCTTCCTCCTCAAACATAATATCTTGCAAGATATCATACGTTCTAGCTGAAATTGGCAGCCTTCGATGATATATGCCTTTCAAGAAATCGATTTGTTCTAAGGGAGTAATCCTTAGATCTCCACCACCTTCAAGCCAAAAGGTTGTTATATTGTCCCCAATAAGCCGATTGCCATAATTTAATGATTCAAGAGATCTACCATACTCTTGCCTCCCTATTCTTTTTGCTAGTTCTTGATAAAACCAAACACAAGATGATTTGAAGGCAGTTTTCAGATTTCGATCTTGGTTCCACGCTTCTAAATACCTCTTCTGCCCATCCCACTTTATCACTTCATGTTGGTCCCTTAAGACATTCCCTTCAATTGCAATGATTGAGTTAGCGATTTTAAATGTTGATGCAGGTGAAAGGGACGAACGTGCTCTCTCCATATCACAGATATAGATTATCTGATCATCATGGGAAAAAATGATCATTGTGCCTTGTACATCATATTCTTGCATTGCAGCAAGAATGTCTTGATCATTGTGTAAAGAATCTAAAGATGCTGCGCTCAAGTGCGTGAAGAGCAAACAAGCAGACAATATTGATATTATTTTCTTAATAAACATATAGATAAAAATACAACCCTAAGAAACGAAAGATTAGGCCTATACATGGGTCTTATCAAATCACCATACCTTAACGGTTTATTTGTCGATATCCAAAAGCGATTTAATTAATAGTGAGGCTAACCACTTTTCGTACTCATCCGATGACCACCCTCTCTCTTCAACAAACATTCGATAGATGTCACGGCCTGTCAGTACCCAGAGAATGTCGCGTGCCTTTTTGAGAGATAGCCCTTCGGCTAAACACTCTTCTTCCAGCATTTTTCTAATATACTCCTCCTGCCTCTCATAGCGCCTTTGTTCTCTTTCCTGTTCAAGTTCTTTGAATTCAGGCGCCACTACTGAAGCTCCACGCAAAATATCCATCACTCCCCTTTCCGCTTCATAAATCTGTCGGGCTAACTTTGCGGTGGCGCATAGACGTTTTTGGGGAGACTTCTCCTGCATAGAATCACCTACAAGCGCTGTGAATTGATCAGGAGGAAGAGCGTCATCAATAACTGCCTGCAAAACACCTCGTTTAGATTTAAATATGGAATAGATCGTGGGCGTTGATACGGCTGCAACTTCTGCTATCTTGTTGATCGTTACCCGATCGAATCCCTCCGCCTGGAAAAGTCTTTTGGCAGCTCCCAAAATAACAGATCTAGTCTTGGCTGCCTGGGCATCCCGTGCTACTGAGTTGTAGGATCTTCTTTGCTTCATATTAGATATCCCTTGCTATATTCAATATAGCATACTATACTTAATACTTAATCGTCAAAATTTTTAAGGAGAGGTTGCTATGGAAAAAAATATCCCACTCGCTGAAGAGTACTATACGCTTGTAGGAGAGAAAAATATAGAGGGAATTAAACAATATCTGCATCCAGATGTTGAGTTTTGCGGCCCCCTGGCGACCTTAAAAGGACAGGATACCGTTATCAAGGCTACCAGCAACTTCATGAATATGTTTCAATCGCTCAGAATACGGGCTAAGTTTGGTTCAGGAGATCAAGCGATGATCGTTTATGATATAGATATCCCAGGAATAGCTAATGATTTCCCAGGCGCCTCCTTAATGAGCTTTCGAGATGGATTGATCGTCAAGATTGAACTATTCTACGATGGAAGCCGTTTTGCAGAAAAGAGTAAGGAAGTTTTTTCATAAATATTATTCTTGAATAAAATTCAATATTTGTTTATAATGCTTTTTAAACAATATTAATTTTATGCATAATAATATTACTCCAAGATGGCTGCCAAAGGATTACAAAAGTGATTTTTTTCATATTGAAAAGCGGCTTTCTCAACTTTCCGCAACTTGTCTTTTGGCCCCTATAGGAGGCGCCCTGAAAATCCTATTCGGATTAGGCCAGATTTTCTACGGAATCATAATGACAGCTTACTACCAAATAAGCGCCCTTTATAGTAGGGTGACTTCGTTAATGTTTTCGTATAAAGGCATTGTCTTTTCAGAAGAATTTCATAAAAAGAATACAAAAGCCAAGGAAGAACTTCGTAATCAATGTCTCAAGATAGCACTGAATGGCAGTGGGAATATGCTTATGGGCACTTTAGAGACAATTCCAGGTGTTGCTTTAGCAAGAATCGTTGCCTCTAAGGGCAAAACGGATGAAAATTTTGCTATTATGCATTACTAAAAAGGTTTAAAATTCCTTTGATTATCATTAAAGTGCGAACCACTATTCAGGTATTTTCTATAACAGGTGCTGTAGGAAGGGCTCTATTGCATTCCATCATTTTCATGAAATCCAGGACACAAAGATATACTAACCTGAACTTTGGGTTTTTCTCGCTCAGATTCAGAAGAGCTTGCGCTGCAAATCTTGGGATTTTCGGCCGAAGTGAATGGCCAAAGGCCCTTTACAAGGTCGAAAAGCACAAGAAGTGCAAGCAAACTCCCTGAAGATGAGCGAGAAAAACCCAAAGTTCAGGTTACTACCCTTTTCACTGCAGTTGGTGCAGAGCCCCTGGCAAACAAGAGCTCGATCCAAATATCTTCAAGTTAGCAGAATTCCACACCTACAATGCTGGACTTATCAACAGAGAAGACCTGGTAGAATCAGGTGAAGCGATCCAAAATCCTTCGTTTCAGAGAGAATCTTCAAAGCAAATCACAGTTGCAGATCTTACAGGATTGAGTGTGCAGGATCTCCAAATAACTAAATCGCTATTGAATGTGTTATGAAAAAAATGTTGGAAGAACCGCTTTTGGTTCTCCCAACAATCTGAGTTTTACTCATCATTATCTGCGAATTCAGTACTATTCACAGCAGAGGCAGGATGAACAGATGCGCGAGTAGCCACTTGTTGAACAGCGCTTGGATCAATACCTAAAGAGGATAAGCGACGAATTTCGCCTTCAAGTCTAGTAATCTCTTGGGTAAGTTTTCCTTTTTCAACAGAGAGTATCAGAGTCTGACCATTTAGTTTTCTATTTTGTTCGCTGATCTCCCTAAATTTTCTGCCCGACTCTTTTTCTTGCAACTCAAGCGACTCTATCTGTTCTTTGCAAGCTACCAACTCCTTTGTCAATTGAGTAATTCGATCCTTATCCGGACCTGCTTCAGCACGTGCTTTTTCCAGTTCTCGTGTATTTTCATCTCTAGCTGTTCGGACGAGTTGAAGTTCTCTCTCCCTCTCCTGAATAGTGGCCAAGTTTGAATCTCTTGCTGTTCGGACGAGTTGAAGTTCTCTATCCCTCTCCTGAATAGTGGCCAGGCTAGAATCTCTTGCTGTTCGGACGAGTTGAAGTTCTCTATCCCTCTCCTGAATAGTGGCCAGGCTAGAATCTCTTGCGGTTTGAGCACTTGCTAGTTGATCTCTGACATCTCTAAGCTCAGTATTTACACCCTCTCTTTCACGATGCGCGCTAAAAAGACGACTTCTAACCTCTTGAAGTTCTCCTTCCCTAATCTTATCATTTCATCTCTTCTTTCTAATATCGCTTGAAGTCTATCTAGTTCAGATCCACTTTCTGTTACATTGTTACGAAGACGTTTTACAAGAATCGCTTGCTGAATCGCTAACTTCACGAAATTCAGTAAAATTACACCCACCGCAATACCTGTTGTGATGTAGGCAGCGTTTGCCCCAATTGCTGAAAGTGTACTCATCGCCCCTAAATTCACGACATTGTGAATTTGCAAAGTAACCAACACACCTAAAACAAGGGCAATTGATGATAAAGCAACTGTTGTGATTGTCAGCAACCGGTCAGGTGTGCTAAGAAGCTTAGGTTGTCGTGTATTTCTTATAAGATCATTAGATACAGGAATAACTCCAGACATTTTTTCTCTCCTTAATTAGCATTATTTAAATAAAACGAAATTATACATCAAACTAACATAACAATCACCAATAAATAAAATTAGACAGAGATTAAAATAAAAATTTAATACTTGTTATACTGTTGGCATTACAACTTGAATCAAGGGTTGAGCATTTTCCTTCACGGAATCCAAATTGTTATTTACACGGCACAAGGGCTCCTATAAGCATGCAGCAAGCTCCTAAGTATGTACGAGACAACTCTTGATGCATGTATAAATATTATCTAACTTTTGATGCTAGAAAGAATACCGAAGAGGCTATTACAAATTCTAGGACTCTGAAGAATAAAAAGTCATTTCGCCGCCTAAATATCCTGTAACCGTCACGAATATAACCAAAAGCACCAATGACCAGATATAATATCTCTTCTTGATTTTGTTTCTAACAGATAGTTCTTCTAAAACCACCGTTACAATAGCCCACACAGCTGTTGTTAAACCAGAAAATCGGTGCCACCAGAAAAATAGCGTTTGCGGATATTTGTACGTCATCTGATAACCAAAGGCGATACCAAACAAGGCAGTCGGAATAGCTGTGATCGCCGCAAAAATGATCATAAACCGAGCTGCCTGCCTATAAATCGGAGAGCGACTCATGAGTCCCATGAGCTCGGCAACAGCTGTCATGAGAATCAAAGCGATCGGAAAGTGGAGGATGATTGGATGCAAGTCACCAAAAAAATCCACCCATCCTTCTGTTTTGGCTTGCGCAAACATAATCATCATAAAACTCCCCCTTTTATATAAACTCGACTCGCATCAAGCAAGCTCATCTGACACCAAAAACAGATACAACCCAAAAATAAATAAAAATACAACCTTTAAAGACTCTCCTATTAAATAATAAACATGGAGTAAGGAAGGAGAAAGCTCAATGCCCTGCAGCACCATATCCACCCTCAATTTAAGGGCAGGAAGCAAGAAAATTGTTTGAAAAAGAAGAACAGCTAGAGGAATAAAAAAAAAGGCCAAAGACCGAGCTCCTATTTTATGATAGGAAGCCCACGCAGTTATTAGGATGGCAATAACCCACTCAACTTTGTTCAAAGCACCAAAGATCAAACGTCCAATGCTAAGGCCGATCGGTACTGTCACATTTGGAGCACGAAATTTTAGCCACGCCTCCATAAAACTAATCGAACACACAAAGCCTATCCAAATAAATACGAGCGCTCCTGGATAGCGAGCACTTATCTTAAGAGAAGTTTCCGAACGACCCATTTTCACCCTCAAATTTTATCCTTCTTTATAGAGGGGAATTATGATAGCTGCAACATAAAATCAATGATTTTTTTAATAAACTCGTCTCTTAATCTATTGATTTTATGTTGTTTAATAAGAAAAAGTTAAAGTTCAAAAATAATAAAAAAATAGATATAATAAAGGCGTAGGAATGTACCCTCTAAGAGGTACTTATAAAAAAACACAAAGGAGGACTTATGTCTAACATTAAACGTGTTTTATTAAGTAGTGTGCTTCTATCAAGTCTAGCGTTGTTGCCTGTCTCAGCTTTTGCAGCTACTGACAACGGCAACACCGAAATGCAGACTGTAACACCTCAAGAAAAAGTACTTCCACCAACTCCATCAACTCCTTTACATAAAGAAAATAAAGAATCTAACCAAAATCAGGATCAAACGAAACCTGCAGAACATATGATGCCTGAAACCCCGCCTTCTGAAAGCATTCAGGGGTGCTAGATCGAGCTTGATAAAGGCTGATTTTTGTCAGCCTTTAAAATGATGCTTTATCGAATCCTTATATTCTTCGGAGAGAGAATTATTTTCTCTCTCCACCTTAATAGGTTAAGATAGAAAAATAATTTTAAAACACTTATAATGAAGAAAATACCCTAGAGAGGGTTTTTTTTATAAATAAACACAAATAGGAGGACTTTATGTCTAACATTAAACGTGTTTTATTAAGTGGTATGTTGTTTTCAAGTTTGGCCCTATTGCCTATCACGGCATTTGCTTCTAGCGATAAGAACAACGATACATTGAATAACTCTAAGGAAAAAACTGAGGATGAATCCAACTCTAATATGAATAATGGTGAGGCTAAGAATGGGAATGAAGGGATTGGAAGTAACGCATATAAGTACTTACAATCTAAAAAGTATAAAACCGCTTATGAATCAAACTCAGAAATGACTCCTTTACAACAACCTTCTGAAAAGCTTGAAAAGCCTATGAAAAATGTAGGCAAATAAGCTTTAAGCATCGTGATACAAGCAGCTGATTTTCGAATCAGCTGCTTTCATAACCTTTGAGAACGATCGGATCGATCAGAAATTTCTTCCAATAGAGCTTGGAAAAAAAAGGTATACTCATAAATGTATTCCGCATACTAAAATCGAGACTTAGCGCGACCTGAAATCGAGAGACCTACTCAGATCCACAAAAAAAGCCTCATTTGTTAAAAAGTTTGTTCGGAAGAACATTCAACAGATCAACAAAGAGGCTAATAGGATGCTTAGAATGGATGAAATCAACAAAATAAGAAAGTCTTTTTACACAAATGGTGAAAATAAACATCAAATTGCCAAGAAGTTTAACCGTGCTTGGGATACTGTTAATCGGATTATCGAGATTGTAGTGCTACCCGTTAAGCAAGCAAAATCTAAGAGAGTCGCCTCGCCCCCTACAGGGCAAGATTTTATTTCGTCAGGATTAGGCGACAAGGCTCCCCTTCGGCTCGCTATGCTCGGCCATTGACTCCTATCCTTCCTCAACTCATCCAGCCCTATATCGGGGCAGGCTCCATAACCCATCAAGCTGCTACCTTCACAAGCGTTGCATGCACTTCTTCCGGTGAGCGATATCCAATACTTGAGTGAAGGTAGTTTTTGTTATACTCCTTCTGCCATGCTCGAAGAGCCGCTTCCACCTCGTCCAGATTGTTCCAATCCCTTAACCATAACAGTTCTTCTTTCATCGTCCGCATCATCCGCTCTGTTTCTGCATTTCCTTTAGGATTGTTATAACTCGTAAACACTTGTTCTATCCCTGTCTCACAACAGTACTTGTGAAAAGCATTCGAGGTGGGTTGACAACCATTGTCTGAGACTAATCTGATGCCCTTGCCTTTTATTCCTTCGCAAAACTCTGTATTAGCCGCTTCGTCTAGGGCCTTAAGCCAATCTTCCGAGCGACTTCTACCTGCTACATCCAAGCCTACAAGTTTTTTGCTAAACCAATCTAATACAATAACAATATAAGCCCAAGATCCATCCTCAAGGCGAATTTTCGTCATATCAGTACCCCAAAGCTCTTGGGGACGAACCGCCCTCGGTTTACTTTTAGGTTCTCGTTCAGCCAGTGCCCGCTTTTGCTTTTTGGGGCACAAAAGTCCACGCTCCTTCATTACTCGATATACTCGCTTTTGATTAATCTGTTGCTTCTCACGATACCGCAACCACGCCCAAATGCGGCGATATCCCCAAAATGGATGCTCTTTCTTGAGCTCGCAGATTTGCTTCGCTAGCACATCATCTAGCAATATAAAATTTGAGGCACGATTGCGTTTTACCATCCGTATACCTCGTCGTTTTTTTTTAACTCTAAGGTAAGCTCAGCAACCATTTCTTTGAGTTTACTGTTCTCTCGCTTCAGTCGCTCTTCTTGCTTCTGACTTTGTTTTTCCTCAAAAGCCTTACAGGCATTAGCTAAAAATTGCTCCCTCCATTGATAATATTGAGCTTGGCTTATCTGATGCCTACTGCAAATCTCGCCAATTGGGATTCCCTTTAACCCCTCTAAAATAATTTTTGTCTTCTGCTCAGACGTCCATTTCCTACGCTTCATAAGTGTAAACTCCTTATTTTTATATATTTAGTTTACTCTCTTAGCGCTTTTATGTCCTTAATGGGGAGCAGTATAAGATGAAGCGCGATGAATTAAAAAATCGCGGCAAACATTCAAATCGTGAAAAACCTATAATGACCCCCGAAGTAATTAAAGCCATCGAGGGATACTTTGAAGAAGAAACCCAAAAAGCTGTGAAAAAAAAGCAAAGATATACAGCCAGAAAAATTTATGAAGACCTTAAAGAAAAACAGATCTATCAAGGCTCTCTACGGAG
Organism: uncultured Chlamydiales bacterium; assembly: GCA_963748195.1. Taxonomy (GTDB): domain Bacteria; phylum Chlamydiota; class Chlamydiia; order Chlamydiales; family JAAKFR01; genus JAJACP01. The sequence continues at coordinate 451,233 of CAVVHU010000002.1, forward strand.
AATGCAGGAAGTTGTTAAAGCGTTAAGAGAGAAGTATAACCAAACTAAAACCCCTTCCTTCTTGCCTCTTGAGTTTCCTATTGGATCAGCCCTTCAAATAGACCATGGAGAAGTGGATTTAGAAATTGGTGGAATACGAGTTAAAGGTTACTTATTCGTAGCAAGTGTTCCTGGACAGGTGTTGCGTTATTGCCAAGTCATGCCAACGAAAGCAAGCGAAGCGTGGGGAGAATTTCATGAAAGGGCCTTTCTTTTTTTTGAAGGAGTTTTTCAACGGGTAATCTATGACAACGACTCAGTTTTGGTGAAGGAAATTATTGGCAATCAAAGAAAACAAACGAATTTTTCTTTTAGCCTGGAAGAGCACTATGGATTTGAAAGCCATTTTTGCAATGTAGCATCGGGTAATGAAAAAGGAGCAGTAGAAAACGCGGTTGGTTATTGTCGGCGACGCTTTCTTGCAGGATGCCCCACTTTTCAAAGCTGGGAATCAGCAAATGAACTTCTTAACTCCTATTCTACTAGGGACATTGAAAATGGAAAACACTATAAGACACAAGAAGCTCTGTCTGGTCTGTTAATAAAGGTAAAAGAACAACTTTACCCTTTGCCGCCGAAGAAAAATTGGTGTCGATGGACAGAATGTCGAGTGAATAAATGTCAGCTTGTAACAATCGATCATCATCAATACTCCGTTCCCGAAAAATTTGTAGGCAATCGGATCCAAGTGGCGGTAACAACTACTGAAATAGAACTATTTAAAGATGGAGAGCCAATAGCGCTGCATCAAAGACAATATGGCCAACAAGATTCTCTTAAATTAGACCACTATTTAGACCAACTGTTATATAAACCAGCCGCATTTAGCTATACAAAAGCCGTGTCACAACACAGCTTTCATCCAATGCTTTTGGAAATATGGGATCGTTTGTCAGAAAAACATGGCAAAAAAGAAGGTAATAAACAGTTTGCCTCAATCCTTTTGTTAAGAAGAACATGCACCCAAGCAGAGTTGCTAAAAGGAGTAGAACAGGCGCTAAATTATGGAGCCATCGAATATGCAGCAGGAGAGCTAATGATACGCCAAACAGAAATAGCAAGTACCAAAATTGATGAAGAGGAGATCCATCGATTTATCCCTAAACCACAGATACAATGGGGATTTGATCTTACTCCCTATGCGGAGCTATGTGAGGAGGTGATGTCATGATTAAGACCTTGCTGACAAATCTCAAAATGACCGGTGCATTAGAAGCACTAGAAAATCTAGACGCGATAAAAGATCGAGAACAATTTTTAATCGCGCTCCTTCAAGCTGAGCTTGAAAAGCGTGAAGAACGATCAAATAAAAGACGCTTATCTCAAGCGAAATTTCCAACAGATAAAGAGTGGCGCGATATAGACCGGAGTCTTAATCCATCAATAGAATTTTCAAAAATCGAGGCCTTAGGAAAAAGCTCATTCATTCAAAAAAAAGAGAACCTTTGCTTAATGGGACAACAGGGAACAGGAAAAACACATAGCTTAATAGCTTTAGGAAGAGAGCTTTGTCGTAAAGGAACCACAGTAAAATTTTATACAGCTTGTAATTTAGTCAATATATTAGAAGAGGCAAAAGCCAACCATACATTAGCCAAATGTATGCAAATGCTTGCCAAGCCACAATTGTTAGTGATTGATGAACTGGGATTTGTGCCTTTTTCTGAAAATGGGGCTCGCGTTCTATTTGACGTATTTGCAAGTCGGTATGAAAGAGGATCGATAGCAGTTAGCACGAATTTATCCTTTGATAAATGGGTGCAAGTTTTTGGAACCCCTGAGCTGACAGCAGCACTGATCGACCGTTTTACGCATAAGTGTATAATTATGAATTATCAAGGAAAGTCTGTTAGATTTCTTGATGCCAAAAAAAGGAAAGAAGCACAGAAGGTCGCGCCTTAAGAAAAAAGAAATGCAAACTTCGTTTGCAGCCAAATTTATACAAAGAAGAAGGTGTCATTTTGGGGGCACTAAACAGAAGGAGATCTGAGTCCCAAAAATTCTCGAAAGTTAATCGCGTTTGTTCTCAATTTTTAGTCGCGTTAAACAGCTAATGGGCCTGATCATTTACGAAACGGGCTAGAACAGTGGAAAAGCTTTGAGCGGGGGAAAGTTGTATACTGGTCTCAAGAGTTTCCTGATGAAATAGATGCCGCATTCACAGGAGCACCTTATTGGTTATTTGCTTCAGAAGAACAGCGGGAAGAATTTTTAAGGTATTTTCCTTTAAAGAGAGCCTCTTGGCAAGAATATTTAGGACATAAATATCTAATTGACTTAGATGGGTATGTCGCTTCAACGCCTGGGACCGCATGGAAGCTCTTTTCTAATTGTGCTGTTTTTAAACGAAATTCCCGATTAAACTATGGTTTTCAAAACAACTCGAGCCTTGGGTGCACTATATTCCTTTACAGGATGATCTATCTGACATCTTTGAAAAAATAGAGTGGGCACGTACTCATGATATGGAAGCTCAAGATATTGCTGAACAAGGGCACGTTTTTGCATCGAAGAATCTTACAATAGAGCCCTTATTGCTTTACTGTTATAAAGTATTGGCAAAATATGCTTCTTTACAACAGTTCAATCCTTAGCCCGCATTTTTCACCAACCATATGGGGTCTTAGCCGATAGGTGGGACAGTTCCGGTCTCACATATCCTCAAATCTCAGCGCGTCTCAATCCTGTATGCATTTGATGATAAGGATTTCATCATACTCTCCATCGAATGCTGTGCTCCTCGTTCACAATGTACGCACGGCCCCTCTGGCGCTCCGGCCTAATATCAATCTCTCTATCCGCTCTGTGATCTCTCGTGTGCTCTGTGGTGAATTGTGCAACATAGCCATTTGAAATTGAAAAGGGTCACCATGCGGGATTAGTTATGCACAATGCACGCACGGCCCCTCCGGCGCTCCTTCAATTTGGCAGTAAACACTTCGAAATACAGGGAACGAGACGGTCAGGCCCTTTCTTTAAATCTCCTGATAACTCCCAAAACATGACGCCTCGTAAATTCTTCTTTTTGACGTATTTCACCTTGTTTTTCATCGTATTCTTACTCTCATAGGTGATGAACGTCCCTCCATCGAGAGTAGGATTGTAAACCCAAACACTTTTTGCATGCGGATCTTTACAAACAAGGAACTTGTCTGGAGAGGCATGAATCATTGTCCAAAGTGCGTTATAACCGATAATCTTCTCGGATTTTCCTTTTGGTGTCACCTGTTGGAATAAGCCGTTATATTTGGAAGGAACACCTGTCCAAATATGTGAAAAAAGGGGCAATCCCAACACGATTTTATCGGGAGAAACACCTGATTTGAGATATGTGGTTACTGTGTAATCAACATTATATAGCTTTGCAGCGACTTTGTTCTGATCCTTTGGATTGGCATACAATGCAGCTTGATGATGGGTTTGATTTTCCTCTCCGTTATGATAATCATAAGCCATCAAATTGTACCAGTCGATATAAGAACTCACCTTTGCAAGCTCGATATTTTTCATCATCCCCCCTGCAGGAGATGCCATAGTCAAATAATAGTGGCGTTTTTCAATTTTTCCCAGTCGATCGAGTGCTAGGCGCAGATCCCGCATAAGCTGTGTGCAGTTTTGCTTATCCTCAGGTCGCCCTCCACAGCTGCCACCGGAGACGGGATATTCCCAATCGATGTCAATACCATCAAAGCCATACTTCTTCATAAATTCTATAGCTGATGCGACAAATGTTTTACGTAAAGCCGGACTTGCCGCAATCGAAGAAAATGGTCCCGAAAGTGTTCCACCACCAATCGCGATTAATGTCTTTAGATGAGGATGTTTCTTTTTAAGCAGTTTCAGCTGCTTGAAATTGCCACACAGAGCTTCATCCTTTTTATCGCCAGGAAATTTTTTTTCTAACGCTGCATGAGGGTCGAAAGTGGTCACGCGCCCTTCAGGAGTCACTTTTGCAAAGGCGTAAATCAGATGGGTTAAACTATCCGCTGGAACATCTTTGATTTGATAGTTTCGCTTATAGATGCCCCATTCGATAAAATAGGCTGCGACAACCTTGTCTTCATTAGCTAAAACTGTTGTGCAGCAAAGCAATAGGGCGATAAAGAATTTCACAAATGGATTCTATTTGTTCATAAGAATCCTAAGCGTATAACCAAGCCATTTTTTGCACAATAGTGAAATCAAGAGAAAACACTACTCCTCTACTCTTTTTTTTCCTTTTGGCTTAACTCAATATGAAGATCGTGATCTGGCTTTAATAAGAACAGAGAACGATAGGTAACATCTTCAAGATGTTCGCAAGAAGTCCAATTATATTTTTGAAGAAGTTCAAGAACAAAGATTTTAGCTTCAAGTTCCAACATTCTGCTTCCTGGGCAGGCAGTCGGTCCTTGCGCAAAGATGAGTGGAAACGGAATTTGCCTCACATTCTCATCAAGAAACCTGTTTGGATTAAATACGTTAGAATTTTCTCCCCAAAGCTGACTATTACGACCTGCATAGTAATGCATCAACATCATACTTGCCCCTTTAGGAATCCTATGAAACTCTCCATTCCTTTCCTGAAGGACAATATCTTGGGAAACTTGTCGTTCGTTTGTTAGGGTAGGCGGATATAGACGGATAGCTTCAAGAAAAACTCTATGCAAATTAGTATTTTTATCTTTCAAATATTGCCATAACCATTCACTGTCAGAAGCAGATGCCTCTTCTCTTTGACCCCTTTCTTCTATTAATTTTTTTTGCCATAAAGGATTATGACCGAGAACATTAATAATATTAGGCAAAGCAATCATTGTCGTATCAACTGCAGAAAAAAGCAGTGAGCATAAGAGCCCTTCATAAGCTTGTACTCGCTCTTCTTCAGGAACATATTTTTCTAAAACACTTTTCAAATTTTGCAAAATAGGCGCTGTAGAATTTGACCAGGAATCTTCTAATCCCAATACACGAAGAGCTTCCTTTTTAAAAGCAGCTCCTTCAGCCTTTAGATAAAAGGTTGGGTTTGCAAGTTTTGAATCTAATAACTCATTTGCTTTTTCTGCTAGAGATATAATCTCATCTACGTTCACTTCAATATCAAAAAGCCCTTTTGCTGCGAATAAAATAGCAAATTTAGCAGCGCTTCTTGAGATATTATTTTTTTGACCATTTTCAAAGTCATCCAGAACCTTATGCATTTGTTCACGAATCATGGGGACAAAATTTTGAAGAGATTTTATATGCATGAGATGGCTGAGATAGACTTTATATCTCATTTTATGCAAATCTACCGGGGGCGTCATCACAATTGGATGAAAAATGTCACCGATATATTCTAATGCATCAGAAGAACTGAATAGATCGGATTCGAGGCGATTCGATTTATAAATTTCAGCTATAATCCACGGATCGGTGATGAAAAAACTATTTTTCCATGCAATTTGAACTTGCTGAATCCCTATATATTTATCTGGATCATTTGGATCTCTGACAACCTCAGCAGTAAATGGAACAAAGTTTCTCCTAGGATTTCCTAACCGCCAAACATTGTAACACCCGTAAAATATGCGTTGCGGTACGCCACAAAGATCATCACAGCCAAAACGGCTCGTGACATCTGGTTTTATGACAACTCTATTTTCAGTGGATGGTAAAGGAGAAGGTTGAACTCTTGGTCTAATTGGTAACATTTTAATCTTATTGTTTTGTTTGGTTGGTCGCTTCCTTTTCCTCTAGGTAAGCTCGCTCTCTTCAAAAGGATAAGTCGTCTGAGCTGCACGCTGTAGTTGCTTCCAATAGCCTCTGTCAAGCCACCCATGAGAGCCATTCCAATACGCAGTAAGCCCCCAAAGCCCCCAGACAAATACGAATAGATAGGTAACATAGAGAAACTTTGGAATCTTATGATCTTCTGATTCAGGTATCTCTTCATTCATGATCACTCCTCCTCATCAAACATAAAGTATTTTGCTTCTTCATCCATGCCGAGCCGTTTAGTGCGCCAAAGATATAAAAAAATAATTAAGGCACTACCAAACAAAGCAAACAAGAGCGAATAATGCAAGCAAAAACCATAGATACCCTCGCCATCGATCATTTTTTCCCCTCGATAATATCGATTGTCTGAATATACTGCCACCAGTTTCTTTGGACACAGAATTGGGGTAAACTTTACCCTATTTGAGAACCCAAGGAGACGATATGGAAAATACAGTAAAAAGATGGACAGCTACCCGGAAAATGGAGATAGTACTACGAGTTATGCGTGGAGAATCACTTGAAGAGCTGAGCCGAGAAATCGGTGTTGCGGCCTCTCAGATCGAGGAGTGGCATCATTCAGCTATTAGCGGGATAGAAAGCTCTCTTAAAAGTCGAGCAGGAGACCCCCTGCAAGCTCAGCTCGATCTTGCGAAAAAGCGCATTGGAGAGCTTTCCATGGAAAACGAGCTCCTTAGGGAGCGAAGCCGGCGTCAAGGCGTTTTTCTTGGAGGGAAGTGGAAGAAATGAGCCAAGCTACTTCCCCAAGCACAGCACGTGTCTACGGGCTCAAGAGAGTCTGTCTAAAGTCAAACAGGACAAAGCGATTTTATGGAGGCAAAGACTGACCCCAAGGATTCGAATGGCAAATGCCTAAATAGCCTCTTTGCTGGAGCTGCTGGCTCATGGGTGATGGCTAATCCACTTCCTCTCTTATTGAGCTTGGTGGAGTGTGTCCCTACAGCGAATGCACAAATTAAAGTTGGAGGAGAATCCCAAGTCAATCTCTACACAACTTTAGATCAAAAGGGGCCAGCGGTTGCGTTATTAGGCAATGGAAATTTTGTTACTATTTGGGAGAGCTATGGACAGGATGGGGATGGTAACGGAATTTATGGTCAAATCTTAGATGGGACAGGTGGTAAAGTTGGAAGTGAATTTCATGTCACTACCTATACGACTTCAACTCAAATGTCACCTGATGTTAAGGGGTTGAATAATGGAAATTTTGTTGTTGTTTGGGATAGTGATTGGCAGGACGGGGATCAAGATGGAATATTTGGTCAACTATTTGACAGTTCCGGTACGAAGGTTGGGAATGAATTCCGATTGAATACAAATACAGTAGGCCAACAACAAAATCCATCAGTAGCGGCTTTAGGCAACGGCTATTTTGTGGTAACATGGACGAGTTACGGAGATGGCGACAGTTATGGCATATTTGGCCAAATACTCACTGAGAGTCGCTCAGGAGTTGGGGGTGAGTTTCAGATCAATACCTATACAACAAATGCACAACTCGATTCCTCAGTCTCCGCCTTAGGCAACAACAAGTTTGTTGTCGTTTGGGATAGCTATGGTCAGGATGGTGATCAAGAAGGAATCTTTGGACAGATCTTCGATAATTTCGGCACGAAGATTGGGAGCGAATTCCAAGCTAATAGCTATACAGTAGGTACTCAACAAATTCCCGTAGTCGCAGGGTTGAGCAATGGAAACTTTGTTGTCACCTGGGAAAGTCCCGGTCATGGTCTGGATAACAGTGGTTCGGGAGTATATGGCCAAATTTTCTATGGAAGTGGTTCAAAAATCAATAACGAGTTTCAGTTGAACACTTATACAAGCTTTAGTCAATACCAGCAAAAAGTTACAGCGTTAAGCAATGGCTCTTTCCTTGTAACGTGGACAAGCGACAGTCAGGATGGTAGTAGTTATGGGGTCTATGGTCAACTATTCGATAGCCTTGGTTCAAAAAATGGAGGCGAATTTCAAGTCAATACTTACACAGCATTGGGTCAATCTGAAGGAAGTGTTGCAGCTTTAAACAGCGGTAATTTTATTATCGCGTGGTCAAGCAGTGGTCAGGATGGAGATGGTTTGGGGATCTTTAGTCAAATCTTCAGCGATCAAATTGCCCCTATGACAACTGGAAATCCAGCGTCAGCAAGTAGTGTTGGATCCACAACAACAACAACAATTTCGGCGTATACTTCTCTTGGAACAGCTGGAAAAGCAGCAACACCTTCTGTAGTTTCATCAAGCAAGAACACTAATTCTTTGCTATGGGGGTTGATAGGTGCTGGAGGAGCCGTTTTATGCTTAATCGGAACAAGTATTGCTTGTTTCAAAAAGCGGGCAGGAGGGAGTGTAGACGATTCTTTAACACACGAACTCAATGAAATACCTATTACAACAAACAAATCTGAGGATTCAGCAGAGAAGACTTCCTCTAAAGATATTTCTATCTCGATAAGTGAAGAAGACGCGTCACCTGTATTGGCTGAAAGGAGAAAAACACAAGTAGGGAATCTTGAACAGCTAGAGGGGATGGTCTTAGAAAACCCAAGCAAATGTTCTTAAAATGCAAAACATGGGAAAATCCGCGAATTTCTATAAAAAAAGGATATGAAGATGTGGAAGATATTCCTCTGGTTCTGTATCACGACAAGTCAACTTTTTGCAATCTCTGCACTCGACCCCTCTGACCCCAAATGGGCATGGATGGATCGCCAAATCGAAGCAGATTTCGCCTTCTTTCAGAATGGCATCTCGCAAAATATGATCGAAGATGTCATGAATAGCCGAGACCATCTCTCTTTTGGAAACAATTACAATCGCTTCAAGATTATAAACGGGAGAGTGCATGGAGAAGATGGTGATCATGCCCCAAAACGGCTGCTGGAACTGATTGTTTCGCTTTATCCTGTGCCTGACATAGATGTGATCATCTTCACCCAGGATATTTGTTGGAATCCATGGGAATTAAGAGGTCCTGTCTTGTGTACATGCAAAGAAGAAGGTGTCATTTTGGGGGCACTAAACAGAAGGAGATCTGAGTCCCAAAAATTCTCGAAAGTTAATCGCGTTTGTTCTCAATTTTTAGTCGCGTTAAACACCGGTAAAGTCTTTTCCAATAAAGTTATCGAGAGTACAAGAGGCGACATAGTAGCCCAAAAATCGCTCGAAATTGGCTTGATTGCCAAAAACCATCTCTCTTACATTTGAATGGAGGCCATCGGCGCCGATCACTAAATCATACGTTTCAGCCTCTCCTTTTTGGAAGGTTATATGGATACCATCTTCGTGTTGTTCGAGATGTGTGATCGAATCGTCAAATAGATAACGGGTGTTTTCCTTAGAGGCGTTGTATAGAATCCTAGCCAGATCGCTTCTTAAAAAACTGAGCATCCTCCCATCGAGAATTTCGATGGATTTTGTTAGATTAAGCCCTCCTCTCCGCTCACCTCGATCGCCAAGAAATTGAAGCTCTCCAATGGAATAGCTAATCTTTTTGAGCTCTTCTAAGATGCCCATCTTCTCTGCAACTTGATAGCCGACCCCCCAAAAATCAATCATATATCCCCCCTCCCTAAGTTTAGGAGAGCGTTCAACGATTGTAGGTCTAAAACCAAAATGGGCAAGCCAATAGGCTAATGTAGGGCCGGCAATCCCGGCCCCGGAAATGAGAATATTTCCCACTTAAAGATCACCGTCCCCGGCGAATCAGTCCTGCAATGAAGGAAATAATGAAAAAGATGATAAAAATCCAAAAGAGCCAAACAGCAACTGTCTGAGCTCCTGATGCAATCCCACCAAATCCAAAAAAAGCTGCAACAATGGCAATTATGAAAAATATAAAAGCCCAAAATAACATTATTTTCCTTGCATCTGACTGTTATACTGTTCTTGAACTGCTTCCTCATTTGTAGTTCCACACCCATGTGGACTATTACAACCCTGGTTTGCAGTTGAGATAGCAGCTTGTCTGTGCTCAGAGTCTAACTGAAGAAATTGTCTCTTTCCCTCAGGGGATAACTGCTCGTAAAATTGATGCATTTGGGGAGTCATTGACTCGTTAGCAGATAATTGAGAGGTGTTTAAAAACAGCCCCATATTGATACCTAATAGGGCAAGCATCGCGAGTTTTCGTTTTTTCATCACAAAATCCTATTCTTAAATTCCTTTGCACAATTGTATAAATAAATAATATTGAATTCCATTAAAAATTTTTTGACTCAAAAAAGTTTCTTTCTCAGCGATTTAGCACAGCAACTACTTCGACACGGCTGAGCTTCCTGTGATAGGCCGCTGTTTCATCGACAACTTCATCGTCGATCACGACTGTCAAAAAAATCTCAATTAGTGCTCTGTTATGCTACATAAACCCTCTGCATAAGCCTCAAGGTCTTTAAAATAGTGCTTGATATCTATTCCTCTCGCCTTCAAAGTTCTAACTGCAGTACCTGCTGTATTTCCCTCTTTAATCAGATAGGCAGCTATTAAAAGTGGTGCTTTGTCCCCATGAATTAAAACATTGCCTTCACTGCTTCGAATAGCTTGAAAAGCTGGCTCAAACCACTCATTTTCAGGTATTGAGCGCATTTTTGTCTTTCTTCCAAATAAATACGTTTCCCCAAAATTTTGCATCGGCCCAAAATTCTCATGAACTGTGGGGTCGTCTATATAGGTACAGGAATAGGAAAAATGCTCCCATGTGGGCGCAGTTTCACCGACGCGGATCCAATTAATTTGGTTCTCATCAAAAATGTTTTCAAAATCTCTATGACTTCTGGAAGGATTGCCTCTGGCTTGATCAAAAGGGCAGGTTGTGATTACTGTTTTATATCCCCCATCTTTTGCATGACATAGTTCCTCATTTGAGCCTAAGTAAATACCCTCATAGACTTCAAAAGCATCAGACTCTTTGGGAACATTTACAATTTCGGCCTCTTTAACTCGACTAGATTCCCTCTCTTTGGGAACATTTACAATTTCGGCCTCTTTAACTCGACTAGATTCCCTCTTGCCTTTTCTTGAAATAACTCCCAAATCTATGCCTAAAAGAAGGCAACCCCCACCAATTAATCCGAAGGCAGCATGCGTCCCTATAGGAAGAATCCCCGTTAAACTCAAAATACCGATAGCGAGCAGTCCGACACTCACAACCGTATCGATGAGAGCCGTAGCCACATTTCTTCCTTTTACGGATCTTTGCTCAGGAAGTTCTCCACGATTTATCTGCACTAAACTAGAAACCAAAAACGACATATTAAAACACCTATTTTATTCAAGATAATTATATCATTTTATTGTTAATAATATATAAATATTTTTTAAATTCTATTGCCGCTCGATTATATTTATACGATCCTTATCACCCCTATTTTCGCTGAGAGGCAGATATCCCCCCTCCAATTGGGATTCCTATGCGGAAAGGAAGGGCGCAGGCATGGAAAACGTACTCCATCCGCTGCGAGCGATTGCTCTCTTTCTCGATAATGGGAAGAAACAAATCGCTCTCTGCAGCGTAGACCACTTAGGCTTTACCTATGATGATAGAAAGGATAAGAGAGCGGGTCCCCTCCCAATGTGAGATTTTCATCGCCTCTTCGCATACACACTCTGGAGGTGGGGCTACCTTAATCTTCCTTTAATAGGTGAAATTCTGGCTGGTCCCTATGATTCTGAAATCACTGATTTTTATATCCAAAGAACCGCTGATGCAATCAACGAGGCGTATCAAAACCGTATGCAAGCTAAAATCGGCATCGGATTTGGGCACGCTGAGGCTGTTTAGTTGCTATAGGAGCGACTAGCCTGAAGGAATCTCTCCTCTTTCCGAAGTTACCGATCAGAGCGACACTCCCCTAGCGGTTTTATTTAACTACCCTGTCCATCCAACAACACTCAAAAGCGATAATCGCCTTTTTTCTGCTGATTTTGTCGCAGAGACGCGCACCCATCTTCAAGAACTACTCGAAGAGCGCATTCAGACGCTCTATTTCAATGGCGCCCAAGGAGACATTATTCCTAGCTGCGAACCCATACGCTAGGCCGTTCTCTAGCAAAAACCGTTCAGCAGGTTTGGAATAAGACGGAAACCAATCTAATCATCCTCTTGGCACAATAAAACTGGAGAATCTCGACTCTCTTTCGGCGGAGAAAGCTATGGAGAAGAGGTTGAGAAAAGAACTCAAAGGCTTTTAGATAATCGTATGTAATAATGACGTGCGGATAGCTTTTCCTTTTATAAAACCGAAAAGCAATGACATACGGTCCGCATACATGTCTCCATCCACTCTTCAGTATCTTCAAGTACTTCTTGATCGGTGAGATTTTCCTCAGGATTTTCTTTTTTGAAAGTAAGGAAGCACTCCCTGCCTGCAGAGCGCATCGCTTGATAAAAATCAAGCACTTCACCCTCTGTAATAAGGGCAGTTCCTTTTCTGTGTAACAAGTAGATAGGTGTATCGATGTGCTCAACCAGCAAAATAGGAGAACGTGCCTCTAACTCTTCTCGATCTGCTAAATCGATGTCATACCCCTTCTGATGTAAAACATGCATTAGCCGGTCTCCCGGCACATTATGCCGAAGTAAATCGTATGAGCCGTTAGCGCAGACCAAACATTGAATATCGTCGCGTTGAGTCGTGAGAAGTGTGGCAGCCAAGCCGCCTTGCTCAAAAGCAATAAGTCCAAAATTTTTGCTGTTGAGCTCCTCTTTTAAAAAATCCAAAGCGTAGTGCAGTGACTCAAGGGTAAATGAACCACAAAAATCGGGAGTGCCTGTCGATTTGCCAAAACCTGGCATGGAAATAGCCGCTACTGTGAACCCCTTCTCGAGCCAAAGGTTGAGCATATAGGAAGAAATGTCTTTTAGACCATCTTCTGAACTCCCATGAAGGAATACGAGAAGTTGCTCATTTGTATGAGGAGACTTCTGTATCATGATCTCAATTTTATGCTTTGGAAAAGGTGAGTCTAAAAGCAAGTGCGTATCAAACGCGAAGAGTTTGGAACAGAAAACCAGTACTAACAGAACTATATTTTTCATACGGCTACCTCCTGAAGAAAAAAAATTGTATCGATTCCTTCCCTCAGGAAGCAATAAAAAAAAGCATTTAGAGTCACAAACTCTAAATGCTTTTGAATAGAAGCGAAGTTAATTTCTAACGCTCGCTGCCCTTTCCTAAAGAAATCAGAATTAAAACGCCGGCTCCCATCGCTACAAGTCCAATCATGGACGAAAACATCGGAGTCACATTCATTTTTGTTAATTCAAATAAGCCACTGAAAAACAGATAAACTGCTAATAGAATCATTCCAATGAGTCTTACTACAAACATACTTACCACCTTAGATAAATGATTTGTTATAGCTAAATACTAGCTTATCGGCAAACTATCAAAATAAGTATTTTTTGTGTAAATATTTTTTTTATTCACTCAACGAAACTGAGCGCACGATGAATTACAGAAGGAGAGGAACAGATCCAACTATGTCCAGCCCACACAGTTACATGCTCATGTGGCGTGCTTAAACGTGTCTCCTCAACGGAAACTTTCCCATCATTTTTACCGGGAATCAAAAAATTAAAACCGGCTCTACCTGCAATCACAAGGACAGGCATTTCATCAGGAAAATGCCCACTAGGAACTTCTCGAAGCTGTTTTCCTGATTTGTCCCCCATAATCCATCTCAACAGTTTTAAATTCCAAAGGCGCCGCGCTAAAATCGAACCCTGATTGGGCGGAGCGATCAAAACAGCTCTTCCATTTTTTGCTTCTTCGGGACATTCTGGGTGGTTGAGAGCGCTGCGTAAAACAAGTCCTCCCATTGAATGGGTGACGAAACTGATCGGTTTACCAGGAGTCTCTTGAGCTAGCCGCTTTAACTCTTGTACTAGCGCTTCACCATGCTCTTCGATATATTTTTTACGGCTGGGATAAGACCAATTAAAGACGTGATGACCCTTCTTTTCAAAAACCCTGGCAAGCTTGGTAAAATTCCCTCTACCTCTCATGAATCCATGCACACAAACCACAGTTTGGTCTGCAGCCATTAAAAATGACATGTTCATAAATATGATGAGTAGAAGAAAACGCTTCACTGCTTTTTTATCTGATGAAATGCTCTCAATAGCAACGTAACATTCACTGTAACACCTCCGATTAATGCCATCAAGCGCATTCTGGGAGTATCACTGCTTAACATACGAATGGCCGCAGTTGTTAAAATACAAGGATACACAACCATGCTACCCAAGAGAATAGAGGTTCCAATTAGGTTCGCTTCCTCCACTTTAAAATACTTCCCTGCTTCTCTGAGAGCATTTCCAAAAAGAGGAATAATAAGAACTCTCCTCCAATTCCCCTCTGCAGCACTCTTGAGCGAAGCTCCTGCACTCAACGTCCCAAAATACAATTCCGATGCCATGATCGCATTATGATTTGCAAATCTCATTAAAACAAGGTTTTTTTCTTTAAAAAATCTTTACAAAAGATTAGAAACCTGCAAAAACCGCACAATCATAGCATTTACTTGATCAGGTACTTCTAAAGAGGGATAATGCCCTGAACCAACCACTTTACCTGTCAGCAGGGCAGGATAAGCTGCATAGAATTTGCTTAAGTCTGCAAGACCAGAATGTTCCTTTGACGAGGCTGAAGCTTCTATATAAAGAATAGGTGTTTTGCACAATCGAAGGCGTTCTTCAAGTGTTTGATCCCATATGAGCAAGTTTTCAAAGACACTCTCCCAAACATACCCAGGAACTAATTTGTTTATTGCGCGCATATGATCCTTGCACCGATCAGTTGGCAAGCTACTCCCTTTAGAGATGTCGACCAACATCTTAGATAGGTCGCCTCGTTTGACGGTTTCTAAGTATCTCCCGATTGCTGCGCGTACTTCTGCACTCATGAAAGCTGTAGAATCTATCATCACAGCACCCTTGATCATATTGGGATAGCGGCATGCTAATTCGATTGCGATATTGCCACCAGTACTTGAACCTATGACAATGACGCACGTTAGAGAGAGTTCTTTGCAGAGGGCAATAAAATCGTCTGCAAAAATCTCAATTGAGTACTTTCCTTCAGGCTTATCGCTCTTTCCATGTCCTCGGGGATCGACAACAACAGCACGGCCATATTGTGAAAGGAATTCAAGCTGTGCTGAAAAAAGGGTGTGATCTCCTCCAGTACTTGGAATCAAAAGAAAAGCTAGATCCCCTCTACCCTTTTCGAGAAAGAAAAGACGAACACCATTACAAATCCGTTCCATTTATTTTGTCTTTCACCATTTCAGGAAGGGTTTTTTGAAAGTAAAGACGAGATTGCTCTAATTCTTCAGACAATTTTGGGAAATCTTGTAAGAAATTTAGAGGAAATTCCAGGTTCAATTTTTGCCACAACAATTCAAACAAGCTATTCGCTTCAATACGCTCTTCCTCCACGATCGCTTCTACTTTTTCGTTGTGAATCGCCACTCTATATATGTCAATGCTATCGCCGTTATTGATATGAATCAGATAATCGCCTTCTCTATCCCCGTGGGTGAGACAAGCTGCGCCTCTATTTTTTCCTTCTAAAGTTTTTGATACACTAGACCTTGTAACATTCCATTCAAATTGGCCAATTAAGTTATCTATTTGATTATCCGAATGTAATTCGATAAGTTTGGGAACTTTTGACCTGACAAAATGCAAGTAACTCTCATAATCAATTAAGATCACTTCCATCGTATACTGATGTTCTATCTGCTGATTGATTTTTCCTTCTCTCGTTACCTCAAACTTTAAATGCTGTACTGCTCCATCAGAATCGACAACAGAAGCACAGAGAAGACCATTAAAATCATCGTCGGGTCGGATCATAAAAGTGCCAGGAGAGCACCCTATTAGTTCTTTCTGTGCATCCTTTTTTTCAATATCACGCCAATAGGGTCCTTTGCGAATTTTGCTCATAACCTGGGAAGATAAATTCGGATTCACAATAGAAAATAAAGAAGTGAGATGTAATTGTAATTCTGCGTTTGCAGCGTATATGCTCACATAATCGGAAAGAATCGCATCTGTAAGAATGACGGCTTTTTCTGCAGTTACCAGCAAAGAATCCCTATCCTTTGCTCGAAACCCTTCACGAGTGATACAGATGCACTTTTTTCCCTTTGAAGAACCCACTCTCTTGAAAGCGGCTAAGAGAGAAGTAACAGAGAGAGAGGGATGGTGTAAATCAAATGAAGAGGCTGTCATAATAACGGAGGATTATAACATAACCCACATTTCGATTCTAGGATATCTCCTCGATAACTTGCTTTAAATCTTCTATAATCGCATCCATTCTCGTTGGCCTCTCTTCATGCATGATGAGCCTCATAGAGCCATCTGCAGGTTCGACTCTTAATAACAAGGTGAGCAAAATTTTTTGCAGTTTAGGGTGAATGGAATAAAAATCATCTGCTGAGTTTGTCAAATACTCTTCCGGGACTGCAGGTGCACTTTCAAGAGGGTTTTCACCTCGATAAACATGTCGATCGAAAAGAAGAATGTAGAGCAAAAGCGCCCAACTAAACTGATCTGCTGCAATCGCATCTTCCAACCCATATGCCCTTATACGAATCACATTGGGATCGGTATATATCAAAGTCCCTTTAAGTGAAAGAGGCTCATTTCCGGTATACTTTTCGATAAAGTCTAGGTCGCCCAGCCAGCTTTTTGCAGGATCTAAGCTCTCTATCAGTACATTGTCCGGCTTCACATCACGGTGCACAATCCCTTTGCTGTGCATAAAGGATAGGGCTTGCGCAACCTGCAAAGCGACTTGTAATTTTCCTTTAAGATTTAAATTATTGCGCTCATCTATTAAATCGCCCATTAGCTTAGGCATCATTTGATCATAGACTGTCGTATTGTCTTTCCTTCGCTGATGAGAGAAAATTTCGGGAATTAAAAGAGGCACTTCATCAAAATCTTTGAGGTCGCTGCTTAGCTCTCTCAACAGAGTTTTCAGATTCTCTATAAATCGCATTAATTTTCTAGGGGATGAAAAAATTTCCGGCTGAATGCGGGCGCGTACTAATTGCTTCCCTTGAGGATCCACCGGAAGCGCTTCCCATAAACACTTACACTTCCCTTTACCTACGAATGCACCATTTGGGAAAAATTCTTTGTGATTGTGTAAATAAAACTCCCAATCTTTGGATATATAAAATGAACAACTTAAACCTAACTTACCCCTAGATAATTTGAACCATTTCTCACCAGAAGCGATCATATACGGAAAGGCGCTTTGATAATAATATTCAATCGCTTTGAATCTCTCTGGCGCATTATTTTCATTGCGGACGAAGAAGAGGTTTTGAACGCCCAACTTATATAATAAAAGCTCAGGTAAACTATCTGCTTCCTGAAGCTCTCCATCAATCGCAAAAATTTTTTCATCCTGAATAAACAGCTCTTTTCGATTGATCACAGAGCCACTGTCCAAAATATGCAATAAATAGCATCCCTCATTTTCTCCGGGAGTAAGACAAGCTGTTCCAATCACTGCATTCTGAAGCGTCTCTTCCACTTCTCTAAATGTAATATTCCACTCACACTGCGCCAACAAGTGCTCTGTCTTGTTCTGGCTATCAGGCAAGTATCGGGGAATACGGGAACGCACAAAATGTCGTATATTTTCATATCCAGTTCCAATTCTTCGAAGAGCATGGTTGACTTCAGCCCATAGATAGAATTTCCCGTCTTCATCGGTATCAAAAAGAAAATGTTCTATTTGGGATTCGCTATTCACAAGGACAAGAGAAGATAAATGAGGATACTTGCTGGGCAGAGTATAAACAGTGCCGGGAGACGGAGGCGTGACACCTCGCATCTGAGGTAATTGTGGGTGGGGTGCGTTGCCCGCAAACAGTTCATTAGCAAAGCCGGCCACATTTTCTGCTATTTGATTCGTTCGGTTGTCCCCTACTCCTTGAAACTCTGCCGAAGGACCAATACGTGTAGAATAACAACTTATCATCATCCCTCCTCAAATTCTATGATGATCTTCTCAAGCATGTTAATCACTTCCCCCATGGTTTGTGGCCTATCGGGATGCATTTTTAAACAGGTGGAAGAAGGTGAGTTCTCTCTAAGCAAGAGAAGAGCTAATAAGCGTTGTAGGCTTTCAGGGAGTTGTTCATAAGGCTTTCCCATTAAACGATCAAAATCAACAGCATCCCCTTTTAGTCCGTTATCTTTCTTTCCGGCAAACATTTGATTAGTAAGAAGAACATAAAGCATATTCGCCCATGCATATTGATCAGCTACAACCGCTCCCGAGAGTCCCTTCAACTGTCCACGCAGTAAATTGGGATCTATATAATAAGGCGACCCAGCTCTAGACAAGACACTCTCATCAGCAATTTTCATCACCGAATCTGTATCACCTAGCCAAACCTTAGGGGTCGTGTTTTCCACCAATACATTTTCAGGTTTAACATCGCGATGCGCCATTCCTCTGATATGTAGAAAATCTAAAGCATAAGCGATTTGTACAGCAATATCTAACTTTTGAACAAGGCTGAATTGATGGCGCAGCTCAAACAAATCCCCTTGCTTCTCAGGCATGATTTGCACAAAAGCCCTCCTATCGATTTTCATCCGTTCATAAACTAGCATAGAGGGAACTAAAATAGGAACACGGTTATGAGTGCGAGCGAGATCTTTTCTTAATTTCCTGTAGACACCCATTACCCTCTGCATTTCAGCATTAAACAACTCGCTTGTTACTTCGGAATATTTTTCAGATAGAAATCGCGCACGTACTAAGTTTTGAGATTGAGAATCCAAGGAATGCAGTTTCCAGACTTTCTTAGAAGCTCCTTTATGAATTTTGCTCCCTTTTGGATCTAGAAAGCTTTTGTGTGCGTGAATATAGACTTCACCCTTACGAGAAACATAGAGCGATTTTGATAATGGGTATCTTCTTCTAGAAAATTTAAACCAATCTACATCATCATCTAATCTCCAAAGCACATCTTGATAAAAAGCTCTGCTGACCGGCAAATCAGTATTTTTCTCCTGTGAAAAGTAAATAGGAACATTAAGGCCTAGATAAATTAGAAGCTTTGGCAAGCTGTCAGCTGCCAAATAAACTCCGTCTACTTCAGCGTGAATTTTATCATCTTCTATCCATACCTTCCTACTACAGATTGTGCCGCCCTCTTCTAGACTATGCAGTAAGTAAAACCCTTCACGCTCTCCGGGAGTGAGGCAAGCAGCTCCTTTTTCTTTCCCCCTAAGGGTAGACTCAACAGACCTGAATGTAAGATTCCATTCGAGTTGTGCTCGAAGATGTTTATAGGGAGTGATGTGTTGATGCAAAGGAATATATATAGGAGCTAGTGTACGGACAAAATGAAGCGGATTCTCATACTCAACAGCTCGTTTGTCTACTTTGAATTTCCCTTTCTCATTTATAGAAGCCTGATAATGCAAAAGACGCGCGCTTTTAGTGACTACAGAAATACAAATACCGCGCTCAGATGAGCTTGGCCGCATCACAAAGGTACCCGCCGGCATGCCCGTCAGCCTTTGTTTAGCCCCCGCTTCATCAACTTCATACCAATAGGGTCCTTCCCTAATCACACGCAATTGCAGCTCACTAGCGCTCGATTTCTTTTCGATTTTTGTACGAGTTATGACGGAACGAAGCTTGGGAAGATTAGCTTTAATAACTTCCGGAAGATTTCGCGTGTGAGGAGTAAGCTTAGCAACTGTGCTCTCAAGATCACTTGCTCTGCGGGTCGTTTCTAATAGAGATACTGCCGTAAATCCAGGATGCATTAAACATAAAGAAGAAGTCATATTTTATAAAATAAATTTATCAAAACAAAATTTTATAACTGACAAAACATATTACATGTTATGGTTTTTTAAATCAATCAGTTTACAAATCTTCTATGATAACTTTATTGAGTATCTGCACACAGTCTCGCATATTTTTAGGCCTTTCGACATGAGTGGTCAGTTTTCTAGAGTTGGATTGATCTCTTATTCGATAGAGGCACCTGCGCAATAAATCTATTAATTTAGGACTGAGTTTATAGAAATTTGGACTCGCTAAGCTTAACTCACTAACCTCTCCAGCGTTTATATAGATTGAATGACTTCGATTTATTGTAACTTCTAGAAGAAGTATATATAGCATGCTTGCCCAAGCAAATTGATCTGCAGCAACGGCATCTTCAAGTCCCCATGCTTTTCCACGAATAATATTGGGATCGAGATATTCCAACGATCCTTTAAGCGGAATCTCTTCGTTACCTTCGATTTTTTTTGTATAATCAAAGTCAATTAGAATCACGTGAACAGGGAGAAAACGTTTAACTAAGACATTCTCAGGTTTAACATCCAAATGGGCGACACCAAGATCGTGCAGATAAGATAGTGCCAATCCAACCTGCTTAGCAGCTTGTAATCTCTCAACCGGATTGAGATGCACTCGCATGTTGAATAAATCTCCCGGCAAGAAAGGCATAATTTGGGCATATTTGATCACATCGTATTTTTCACTGCGATACTGAACTAACGGAGGGATCCAAAGATACCTTTGGGGAGAATCATCCAGCGATTTTCTCAACTCTTTGAATAATAACAGCTTTTCATCGATACCGCTCTCAGCCCCATAAGCAACTCGCACTAACCTTTCTGCTTCAAAACGATCCGCCTTTAGATGCCATATCGTTTTATTTGTACCACCGTCTATATATCCACCATTATTTACTGCGTGCGGCCCGTTCTTATGCAGGTGAAAATAGATTTCCCCTGTGCGCGATAAGTAAAAAGAGTTAGAAAACTCTTGATATTGTCTTCTTGAGACCCTAATCCAATACACCTCATCAATAAATTGCAGAGCATTTTGGTAAAATATCTGAGAAAGCCTAAACTCTTTTGAAGCCTCATGTTGTACCAATTTAAAATGGGAAATCCTTCCTCTAAATTTTTGATATAGCAGCTGAGACATGCTCTCTACTTCTACAGTTTCACCATCAATTTCTGCATGTATTTTCTCATCACGAACAGTCAGTTCGTACTTGCGGATATCTCCCTTTTTTTCAAGGATATGCAACAAGTAACAACACTCTGTATCGCCTGGGGTTAAACAAGCACTTCCCACTTCATTTCTTAGTGTTCTTTCTGCACTACGCGAAGTGATATTCCACTCAAACTGAGCTAGTAAATGTGCTGTTTTGCTGAGTGAACTATCCAACGGAATATACAGAGGAATTTGTATGCGAGCGAAATGGAGAGGATTTTCGAAATCTTTCTTTATCCTTCGAATTCGCCCATTCGCAACTCTGCATTCATTTACCTTACCCTCTCGATTGATAGAAAAAAGACGATGGATCACACAGTAGGCGCCGTAACCATTTTTCTCCACTGCAGAAAGGCGAAAAAGATTCGATTTTTTTGGCCGAATCAAAAAAGAACCTGAAGGCATACTCTTTAAACGACGCACAGCGCTTGTGCGGTCCATACCCTGCCAGAAAGGGCTCATTCGCATTTTCGCAAGTTGCGCTACCCGCAAAGAATTTTCTGTTCGCTTATTTTCATCCTTGAAATATGTATAGGCGGAATCCTTTCCATTAACTGGAATTACTGCCACAATAATTTATTTATCTTATTTCAAAGTTTTTCATTGATAACATCGAGTTTGGAAAATTTCTCTCATATTCAGGCATCTTAAGCCATAAAATTTAAGCTGCGCTGTAAGCGGAATAGAATGCGAAATAAAATAATTTTTTTCAATAGGCTTCAGGGATTAGTAGGCTGCTAAGCAGCTATCGGCATCAACAACCCAGCCTCCCCCAACAGATTTGTAGATATCTACAAGGGTCAAAAAGACATCGCCTTGCGCTTTTGCCAAATCGATTTCGGCATTAAAGAGCTGCCGCTCTGCATCCAAAACAGTTAGGTAATCTGTCTGTCCCTCATAGTAACGCAACCAAGCGAGTTTTAGGTACTCGGCTACTGCTGCCACCCTTTTCTTCTCCACTTTCACAAGCTCGATCGACTGTCTATGCGAGACAAGCGCATCATTTACCTCTTTAAAAGCTGTTAGAATGGTTTGCTCGTACTGATAGAGCAGCTCCCCTCTTACAGCTGTATCAAAATTTAGCTGGCCGGTCAGCCGTCCCCCTGTAAAAATCGCCTGTGCATACTGCCCTCCAATTGCCCAAGCACGCGAGGATTTGTTAAACAGTTGATTCAACTGAAAACTCTCCCCGCCAAAAATTCCTGTGAGTGAAATTTTCGGAAAAAACGCTGCTCGAGCCGCACCGATCCGCGCATTGGCAGCCATCAAAGTGCGCTCTGCAGCCATAATATCAGGACGCCTCTCAAGCAATTCTGAGGGCAAACCGGCAGGAATTTCCGGTGGAAGATCGAATTGGCTGATCTCTTTGCCACGGATAATACATGTTGGACTTTCACCCAGTAAAACACTCAGCAGGTTCTCCTGAATGGGAATTTCAGCTTCCAGCACAGTAATGACCGCACGTGTCTCTTCTAACGCTGAGCGCGCTTGCTCTACCTGAATGTCGGAAGTCAACCCTCCTTCAAATCGCTTCTTTGCAATAATTAGATACTCCTCCCGATCGCGCAGTGTTGCATACGCAATTTGAAGCTCGCGGTCAAGTTCGCGCAGCTGAATGTATGAAGCGGCAACAGAAGAGACTAAACTCAAGACAACAGTTCTCCGATCCTCTACAGAGGCGACTAGCTCATCAAATGCAGCGCGGGAAATATTGCGCACCCGCCCCCAAAAATCGATTTCATAGGAGAGATTGAAGCCGTATTTGTAGTGAGGCGTGATCGGATTGAAGTTGGGAGGAATAAAGCTGGCTACAGGAAATTTTTCTTTAACGGCAGAGCCTTCTGAGTTGACCTGAGGGTAGAGCTCGGCACTCTCGATTTGATAACGAGCCGCATATTCGCATACTCGCCACATCGCTGTTTTAAGGTCTTTGTTGTTGGCAAGTGCCTGTAGGATGAGGGCGTTGAGAATAGGATCGCCCAGTTCCTCCCACCATCGGACATTCGCACATGTCGATTCCTCATCCGCCAGGGTACGCCACTCGCACGGAATTTCCATGCAAGGACGGTGATAACGGGGCGCAAAATTGCAGCCGGTTAAAAAGAGTAGCGAACTGATCCATACAAATCGTTTCATTTCTTCCCTCTATCGAGTAGATAATAAAAAAGCGGGATGAAAAAGATCCCGAAGAGAGTAGCAAAGAGCATCCCTCCCATCACACCCGTTCCGACTGAGTGGCGGCTGGCTGCGCCCGCTCCTGTGCTGACCACAAGGGGTAAAACACCCAAAATAAATGTAAACGAGGTCATGATAATCGCCCGAAAACGTTGCTTGGCCCCTTGAAGCGCGGCTTCATACGCTGAGAGGCCTTCTTTGCGGGCATCGATCGCAAATTCCACAATCAAAATCGCATTTTTGGCAGCAAGCGCAATCAGCGTCACAAGCCCGATCTGAAAATAAACATCATTGTCTATCCCGCGTATCAAAATCGCCAAAAGCGCCCCGACAATCCCAAAAGGGACGCCGAGCAAAATCGCTAAAGGAAGCGACCATCTCTCATAAAGAGCCGACAAGATGAGGAAAACAAGCACAAATGCCGCGGCAAGAACAAGCGGCGAAGAGCCTCCGGCAGACTGAGACTCGTAAACAATTCCACTCCACGCATACTCCATTTCGAGAGGAAGCGTCTGCTTGGCAACCTCCTGCATCGCTTTTACCCCCTGTCCCGCACTATACCCGGCTGCCGGACCCGCATTGATTTTTGCCGCAGGAAAGTTGTTGAACCGGTTGACGAGATTTGCTCCTTTGGAATAGTGAAAAGAGACAAGGGATTTTAAGGGAACCATCGCGCCTTTTGTCGACTCCACAAAAATATTCCCCATCTGTTCAAGCGTCGTGCGAAATTGAGGATCAGCTTGGACCATCACCTGAAAAACATGCCCATACTTGTTGAAGTTATTGACATAAACAGATCCAAGCAAACTTTGAAGTGTATTGTAAATCGTTCCAACCGAAACATCTAATGCACGCGCTTTCACGCGATCGACATCAGCAAAAATCTGCATGCAGTCCGATTGTATCGAAGTGACCATTCTTCCAATTTCGGGGCGCTCTTGGGCCGTTTTCATAAATTCTTTTACGGCCTCTTCTAAAGCATCGTTTCCACCCTCGCCCTGATTGACAATCCAAAACTCGAATCCTCCTACCGTGCCTAAACCGGGGATAGCGGGCGGATTCACAGTAAAGATATTCGCTTCGGGGATAGACCCGAGCTCTTGATTGAGTTCTTTTAGAACACCTTCTGCTTGCAGAGCCTTTGTTTTCCGTTTATCCCAGTCCTTAAGCATCACAAAATATGTGCCGACAGTCGTCCGTGTGATGTTTTCGAGTAGGCTAAAGCCTGAGAGGCCTATGAAATTCCTGACAGCGGGATTTTGTATGACAAGCGGCTCAACGGCATCCGTCACATCTTGGGTTCTCTGCAGGGAAGCAGCATCAGGAAGCTCTGCGAATGTGAATAAATACCCCTGATCTTCTTGAGGAACAAAACTTGTGGGGATCACTTTGACTAAAACGATAATCCCTGCGACGACGATCGCCAATCCGAAAAGGCCGAGAATCCAAAACTTGAGCAGCCATTCAGCCCCTTTGGTATAAAAATCAGTGATTTTGCCTAAGCCGCGATTAAATAGGTCGCCGATCTTCGTCGTCTTGCGCTCCTTCTTAAAAAAGTAGGCCGCTAAAACCGGACTGAGCGTGAGCGCTACGATA
Organism: uncultured Chlamydiales bacterium; assembly: GCA_963748195.1. Taxonomy (GTDB): domain Bacteria; phylum Chlamydiota; class Chlamydiia; order Chlamydiales; family JAAKFR01; genus JAJACP01. The sequence continues at coordinate 475,865 of CAVVHU010000002.1, forward strand.
CCCGAAAAGATAACTGACATCGCGATCGTGATCGCGAATTGCTTGTAGAGCTCACCCGCAACGCCTCCCAAAAAAGCCACAGGGATAAATACAGCACACAAAACGAAAACAATCGCAATAATGGGGCCAGAAACCTCTTCCATGGCAGCAAAAGCCGCATCCTTAGCATTTAATTTTTTCTGCCGCATGTTCCGCTCGACATTTTCGACGACAACGATCGCATCATCAACAACGATTCCGATCGCCAAAACAAGCCCAAAAAGAGTGAGCGTATTGAGGGAAAACCCTAAAAAATGCATGCCGATAAATGTCCCGATAATCGAGACAACCATCGCAATCACCGGGATCAGTGTAGCCCTTAGGCTTTGTAAAAAGACAAACACAACGAGCGCGACAAGAACTGCTGCTTCGAACAGAGTCTTTTCTACCTCGTTGATTGAGACCCGAATGTAAGTTGTCGTATCGTATGGAATCGAGTAGGTCAAACCAGGAGGAAAACGGCTCGATAGGCTTTTTAGAGTCTTTTTCACCTCCGACTCAATATCGAGCGCATTGGCGCCGTATTCCTGATAAATCGCGATCAAAGCAGCCGATTTTCCATCCAGGTCTCCAATCACGCTATAGCTTTGCGCGCCGAGCTCAGCTCTCCCCACGTCGCCGATGGTAACAGTCGAACCATCTGAATTCGCCCTCAGGATGATATTTTCATATTGCCGCGGTGTTTCTAGCCGGCCAAGCGAGGTGACCGGAATGGCAAGCTGCACATCGCCTATAGTAGGAGGCATCCCCAGCTCTCCAAGAGGATAATCCGTATTCTGCTCTCGGATCGCGTCAACAATTGTATTGGTTGAAATCCCGAGCTGGGCCATTTTGTCAGGACGGAGCCAGATGCGCATAGCATAATTCTCGGCATTAATCACCATGGCATTGCTCACGCCGCTCAAACGCTGCAAAGCTTCGGCGACATGGATCGTTGCATAGTTATTCACAAAAAGATCATCATACCGCCCGTCAGGAGATTCGATTGCAACAACAAGAAGAATAGTCGGCGTCTGTTTCCTGACGATAATCCCCTCGCGTTGCACCTCATCGGGCAGTTGAGACATCGCTACATCCACACGATCCTGCACATTGTTCAGCGCCTGATTGATATCGGTGCCGATTTCAAAAAAGACGTTCAGGACATAGCTTCCGGTCGATGAGCTCGAAGAGTACATATAGATCATATCTTCGACACCATTGATCTGCTCTTCCAAAGGAGCTGCCACAGTATCGGCAATTACCTGGCCGCTTGCGCCGGGATAGTTAATGGTGATCTGCACTTGAGGCGGCACGATGTTGGGGTATTGTTCAACAGGAATGACTGCTAGCGCAACCAAACCGGCCAAGACAATAAGGATCGACAACACGCATGCAAAAATCGGCCGGTTGAGAAAAAACTTGGAAATCATCTACTCAGTTTCTACTTTTGTTACTTCAACTGCTGCACCCTCTTCGAGCTTATTTGTCCCTTCAACGACGACCTCATCTCCCGGTTGCAGCCCGCCCTCAATGATCCAGTAGTTTTTATACCACGGTCCCACTTGAATAGTGCGCAACGAGACTGTGTTGTCTTTGTTCACAACAAAAACATACATCCCTTTTCGCCCCTGTGATACCGCTGCTTGCGGCACGATCAAAGCATTTGGCCATTTGCCGCCGGAAACCGTCGCACTGACAAATTGCCCAGGAAGAATTTCTCCATCAGGATTGGAGAATTGGGCTCTGACAACAAGCGCACCAGTCTCTGGATCGAGAGTTGGGGAGGCAAAATTCACCTGCCCTTTGTGAGGGAACTCAGAACCATCTGCAAGCTGAAGCGTAACGGTATAGTTTTGCTGCTCAGGTAGGATCAGAGACTTGGATTTTCCCTCTGCACGCGCCTCTAAAAGTTGCTCATCGGAAATCGAGAAAACAACCCAGATCGGGTCGATCACAGAGACTTGAGTCAAAAGGCCGTTGATCGAAGGAGTGATCAAAGTTCCCTCACGATAGCGAGCGCGCGCAGTTAATCCCTCTATCGGCGAACGAATGAAAGTGTAGCTCAAATTGAGCTGCGCCTGGATCACATTGGCATTGGCTGCAATCACAGAAGCTTCAGCTGCCAAAACTTGTGCCAAGGCATTATCGCGATCCCTTTGGCTTGCGGCATTTTGTTCATAGAGCGGTTCAATTCTCTCCAAACTTCTCTTTGCGCGCCAAAGAATCGCCTCTTGCCGAGCCAACTCTCCCTTTGCTTCCTGAAGGCTCGCTTCAAATTGACTAGGGTCGATTCGAAAAAGCAAGGCGTCCGGTTCTACCATGCTCCCTTCGACATAGTCGATGCTCATGAGATACCCTTCGACCCGCGCACGTATTTCGACAGGGTGGGAACTCTTTGCAACGCCCACAAATTGAAAACTCGCGGGGATTGTTTTCGGTTCAATACGGAAGGCCGTTACCTTAATAGGAGCCGGCTTCTCCTTTTCCGGCGATTCGCAGCCGCTGAGGAGCACAAACCCCATAAGCACAAAAATAATTTTAGAAATGGACATATCATTTCCATCTCATTCTTTTCAGAAAAAAATCAACTTTTTTCTTTAGTTTAAAACGAAAAATCTTTACAAAAGTTTCATAATTCATTTTAATTAACAGCATTTTTATCAAAGGAAAAAATTATGGCAGCTTCGGCAGCAAGCTCAGCTTTTAAAATTGAATTAAAGGGAGTGATTCCCACAACAACTGTAAAAACATTTGTTTATCAATCTTCAAAAGATATAACTAAACATGCCTTGGTTTATATTACACGCAAATGCTTAAACAGTTTTAAGCATAATAGAACGCTTATTTTTTGACCGATGTCTCTTAAGAATCCCAATAGCATGAAACATTATAAAACGATTATTGAAGAAGAACGTATTGCGGTGATCCAGCAGGAGAATGTAGACTTTGCTCCACTTATTTTTATGTCGGATCGGGTTATGCAAGCGATAAAGAAAACGCATTGGCTCCACAAATTTAAAGTTAAATGTTTTTTCGTTAGAAGTGATAAAAATAAAATACTTCCCCTTCGGCCTAGAGGAATAGGAACAAAATCGAAAGTTTCGTTCGAGACCTTTTATGATCTCTTTTTAAGAGTCACAAGTGCTGAGCAGAAAAGCCAGGAAAGCAGTTCCCTAAATGTAGGCTCTTATAATATCCCTGGTACTGAAATCACCACATTCTCTTTCAAAGACATACCTACACAAGGTATTGATTTAGAGGCGCCTTTGCCTGATGCTTGTTGGATAAAAGTGAATCAAGCCATTGTCTATTTATCACGTAAAGGAATAGAGGAATTTAATGAGAAAAAAAAGTTGGTTATCAAGCCAATTAATTCCCAAAATACGGGATGTTTGCAACATGAACAGATTATAGAAGAATCTCGTTTGGGATTCCTACAATATTCAGAGCAAACTTCTTCAGTAACTCTTGGGCTTCACCACTCTCTTTGCACCCGTTTATTTCCCGGTAAGAGCGAAGAAGAGGTAGCAATACCCCTTGAATTAAAAGAGCAAGGCAGCACGATTTCTCTTTATTTGGTTCAACTAAGTGGAATAAATGATGAGGCATATGAGGCTTATAAAAGTACCCTTAAAGACTTTATTGAGGATACCAAAACCTCCACACAGCTGAATACCGATGCTAATGATGAATAGCAAAGATGTTTGATTGCAAACCTTTATTAAACGCGCTATTTCCTAAGACTCTTTATAACGAGGCAAAGAGTGGCAACCGAGAGGCAAAAGACCAAATTCGCGGTTTAACCTTACATTTTTTGATCGCACAAAACCAGTCCCTTAAAAATATTGGCGCGATCCTGAAAATGGATCCTCAGGCGAAAAACCGAAGGTCAGAAAAGTTTTATCAACTCAGTCCGGCGCATATAGCAACAATAGCCGGCCGGCTCGATGTTCTAAACCTGCTGCGAGAAAATGGTGCTCAGTTTACAGAGCCGGATCACCTTGGCTGGACTCCCCTCCACCATGCTGCTGCAAGAAATGATCGCATAGCATTGGAACAATTAATTCAATGGGTTGGTGGAGAGAGTGCGGCTTTGAGACTAAAATCGCTCCATGAAGGTACCTACAGAGATCTTCAGGAAATACTCTCCCGCGACCTGCCTCCGCCGACCGAGGTCGTCTGTAAGTATCGAGAGGAAGATGGTTCAGTCAGGGATTGCACTGCAGAAGAGTATAAAAGGCTCACGGGAAAAGAGTATACGACGGGGATTCTCGCTTCAGCAAATAATCTCTATGATTTTTGGAGGTCAAGGGACCCGAGGAATTATTATCCTGTAGATAAAGAACCTGTGAAAATAATGACCGATGCATATGGTTTTGGAAAACTGCCCGAATCCTCATATGGATTTAATCTCATTGCTTTAGCAGATATTTCTGCCGGGACCTTTCTAAGCGAACCTTTTTTGGGGAGGCTTAAATCCCCTGGGAATATGTATGCATATGGGTGCGAAACTTTAAGCAAAGGTCTTTATTCCACTACATTTATCGATGCCAACTTAGAGCAAAACGTCCTTTCACTAGCCAATCAATCCTTTCCAAACATGATCGCAATCGACAGCTTAAACAATGGAATGCCAACTTTTTATTTTCAATTGATTGCAGATGTTAAAGCAGGACAACCTCTGTTTTGGCATTATAGTCTTACATATGAGCTAGAATTTAATCATCCTATGGTTGAATTGAATAAACCGGACCTTTTTCGATTCGTCCATACATTAGATGAAAATTGGCCGAACGCCTCTACAAATTTGGACTCTCACAATCTCTATTTCCTTTCAACATTTGCTGCATTTATAGCACTTTATATCGAAAGCTCTCTTCCTTTTAGTGAAACGATAAAAAGCATGACTCTCAAAAGTAAAGATACTCGCCTATCAAATACACAGAAGAGTTTTTTAGAAGCACTGCAGCGTGTAGATAATCAGCTCTCTGAAACAAAGCGAGATAAATTTAAGCAAGCGTTAAGAGAATGGAATGAAACATTGTCATGTGTACATGTGATAAATGGAATCCATTTTTTAGATCACATCCTTGGCAGTAGAGAGCCGGATGCTCACGCCTTAAAAGATACGAAGTTATTTTTAAAAATCCTATCTCATATCAATTTGGAATTAGATGCAATAAACAGGTTTGATGATCTCACAGTCTTTGATGCAGACTACAGTCAACTTAGCCCTTCATCAAAAGGGCCATGTCTTAGTTTACTTAAAAGTTTTGCACTCAAAGATAGAGATTATATAGACAGGATTATCGACAGACTCTCTACCATGTAATCATTCAAATTGATTCGGAAAAAACAGCAAAAGTTTTATACCGCAAATTATGAAGACAATTCGCGGGAAACTTTTCGTCAGTATTGGGATTATTCTGGTCGTCGTTGCGATACTCAGCTACGCAATCCCTAAATTTTTTGTCGAAAGAGACATTAATCACGCCTCCTCACAACTTTCAGATAAATTTACAGAAAGTGCGAAGAAAATTCAGCTCGCTTTCACCACAATGATTGCAGGAGAATTTCTCGAACAACTTACCCAATTAGAAGGTTTCACAAAACTTCTAGCTGGACAGCACTCTCTTTTAGACAAAACTAAACCTCTAGTAGAGCGCACGGCACAAATTCTCGAATACTCAACAAACCTCTCCTATATCCAAGCCTCAGAAGCAGGCGAAACCTCTGTTATCGCTCCTGAAGAGGGAAGATTATACACGCCCTCATGGGCTAAAATCGACGATGAACTATCGATCAAACTCTCCGATGGAAGAGTCTTTACAGCCAAGCCCAATAAAGGATCTTACCTTCTTTATCCTAGCAATGAGATTGCAAAGGAATACACACCGTTTGATCAAACTGCTGTTACCCTTTCTGCTAAAAATACACCAACCGAGCTCTATAACTACATGCAGTGGGAGGAAAACAAACAGATCGAAAAAGTGGAAATGATTCAAATTTTGGCAAAAAATCCAAAGGCTGCAGGTGTATTAAACGTCGATCCTGCCTTTAAAAAAGGACAAGCGCTTCTTAGCAGTGAAGTCTTTCTTTCCAAACCCGCCGTTGAACAGATCCCTTTAACTGAATTCCCTTTTATCGCTTTGCACGAAAGTGGGGGTACCTTTTACCTTGACTTTCTTCTCTCCACTACCATTTCCGATTTGAAAATCGTGCTGGGGTATTCCTTATCGAATGCTGCTTTTGAGGTGGCTACGATTATGCAAAGACCTCTTCTTCTCTCAGAAGGGAGTTCTAGAAGTCTTCTCTACTTTCCTGATGGCTCTCAAGCGATTCTCCCCAAGGCGAGCGGCACCACCTTAAACTATGAAGGAATCGAGTACGTTCTTGAACCGCACCAGATCGGAAAACTAACGATTTCGCTTCTCACCCCATCAAATGAAGCGACCTCGATCATAAAATTAATGTCACAACTTAAAGGAGAGCTTGTCAAAAAAATCTCCATAAACCTTCTTCTCGTCACCTTTGCCGTATTCTTAATCGCGCTTTTAATGCTTGCGCGCATCTCAAAATACTTCACCCGTCCTATCACTCAATTAGCGCACGCATCTGAAGAGATTGGAATAGGACATCTTACAAACCTCGAATTACCTAAAGTCGCCAATCGCAAAGATGAGATTGCTGTGCTCACCCACTCTTTCGAAGGAATGGTGATCGCCCTGCAAGATCGGGAAAAAATACGGGGAGCTTTGAATAAAGTCGTCTCAAAAGAGGTTGCCACGCAGATCTTAAAGAGCAAAATCGAACTCGGAGGCGAAGAGCGCGTTACCACACTGCTTTTTAGCGATATTCGCAACTTCACACCCCTATCGAATAAATTTACCCCTAAAGAGCTCATTCAGATGCTCAATCAATACATGACCCATATGTGCCATATCATCGACCTTAATCACGGTGTTGTCGATAAATTTGTAGGCGATGAGATTATGGCGCTCTACGGGGCGCCTCTCGAAATGGAAGATCAAGCTGATCGCGCTCTTCTGACCGCAAAAAAAATGATTCATGACTTAAAAAAATGGAATGCAGCGCATGAGAAGCCCCTTGAAATTGGAATTGGGATTCATACGGGGGCTGTATGCGCCGGTAATATGGGGGCCGAAAATAGGCTTAACTATACTGTCATCGGAGCTAATGTGAATTTAGCCTCTAGAATGTGTGCTGCGGCTAAGCCTATGCAAATTCTTGTTACCAAAGATACAATCGAGGCACTAACAGAACCTCAACAGTTCACATTCAAAGAAATACCTCCTATGCGTTTAAAAGGTTTCGATGAGCCGATCACACTTTACGAGTTAATAACCTGAATCATGGGTTGTCTTCCTCGTAATTAGATGGGTTTACAATGGAGAAAAACCCATAACTCAGGTTAATATGATACTCAAGATACTCTTAGCAGTAGCCTGTTATAACGAAAAACCTACGCCACAAAATATGATCGAAAATTATGCTCATAGAACCGGAAGGGGCCTCGTCGCAGAAAATACTCTGGAAGGATGCATCGCCTGTTTGGAACATCGCGTCGACTACATCGACTTCGACATCTGTATTACTAAGGATAATGTTCTTGTTGTCATGCATGACCCTCTGTTAAACCCCGACCTCACACGTGATGAAACGGGGAAATATATCGAAATAAGCCTGCCGGTCAACTCGCTGACCTTTGAAGAACTTCAAAAATATAACGTTGGACAAATCAACCCAAAATCGAAATACGCGAGCTATTTCCCCGACCAGAAGTCCTTTTCGCATGCAAAAATCCCCTCTTTAAAAGAGGCAATTGAACACGTTAAACAACATCCTGTTGGAATTCAAATTGAGATTAAAGGCTCCTCAGAGCAGATTCCCCATCTTCTCCATCAACTTCTACTAGAAACAGGAGTCGTGAATCGATCCGAAATACAAGCTATGGATATTCGGCACCTTAAAGCATTACAAGACCTAAATCCTCAAATCAAGACCTCCTACCTTACAATGAGCGGCCTGCAAGAATTTACACCTGCAGAGATCAAAGAGATGGGAGGGAGTTGCTGGTCTATCTACCAAATGGATGTTACGAAGGAGCAGGTCGATCTTGCACACCAATTAGGCATCAAGGTGATCGCTTGGGGATATCCCGAAGAAGAGGGAACCGAGTTTAACCATCCCAAAATGTTACATCTCATCGAGTGTGGGGTAGATGGCATTATAACCGATCGACCGGACAAACTGAACGAACTGCTATCCTGCTCAGAGCCTTCCCATTAGCTCTCTTTGTAAATTATATTTCCTGCTTTCTGCATAAATAATTAGAGCAGCTCCGCCAAGCATTATGGCTACCATTGGTGCCGCACTCGCTAAAGCTTTGCTTCCATCTTGAGCGGAAAATAAATACCCCGCTCCCCATCCTAGTCCGAGCGTAAATAAGGCAATTGCGCTGATTCTGTTATATTGAATTTTTTTAAATTTTTTAGCCTCATCATCCGTGGCAACAGAAGCTATGTCAGGTGGCATCCCACTCCAACAACGTGCTAGCCCGGATTTCTCACCAACCATTCGGCCGCTTTGCGCATCTGTATCCCCATCTGTCTTCATAGCCATCCTCGGAAGGGTTAATTTAACCCTCCCTTCGGATGACTCTTCGACATCTGGAAATACAGTCTGCCCAAATCGGCTCGAGTGTTGGTGAGAAACCCGGGCTAGCATAAAAATAACCTCAGGTTAGCAACCTGAGGTTTGGGTTTTTCTTGCTCAGATTTAGAGGAGTTTGCGCTGCAAATCTTGGGATTTTTGGCCGAAGTGAATGGCCAAAGGCCCTTTACGAGGTCGAAAAGCACAAGAGGTGCAAGCAAACTCCCTGAAGATGAGCAAGAAAAAACCAAAACTCAGGTTAGTAGATAAGTCAAGTCACCATACCCTTCTTCTTCCATTTTATCCTCGGGGATAAAGCGAAGGGCGGCAGAATTAATACAATAGCGCAAATGCGTAGGAGCAGGGCCGTCCGGAAAGACATGTCCGAGATGTGCACCCCCTTTTTTGCTGTGCACTTCAGTGCGGAGAACACCTAGCCTCCAATCATCGCGCTCAATTAAGCTCTCTTCATCGATCGGCCGGGTAAAACTCGGCCAACCGCATCCAGATTCGTATTTATCAGTAGAGACAAAGAGGGGCTCCCCTGTGACAATATCAACATAAATTCCCCTTTCATGATTATCCCAGTAGGCATTTTCAAAGGGAGGTTCGGTACCCTCTTCTTGGGTAACATGATATTGCATGGGGGTAAGCCGCTCCTTTAAAGCTCCTGATGCGGCATTGCGTCCTGCCCAAAGAGCCCTTAGCCGCGCCTCATGTCCCTCTCGATACCGGTTAAAATGATCAGGCTTTTTCTTACAAAACTGCTGGTGATAGCTTTCTGCCGGATAGAAGGTTGTTGCAGGAAGGATCTCTGTGGCAATCGGTTCGGCAAATAGCTGCTGAATGGCAGCTTTCGACTCTTCGGCTTGCACCTTTTGAATCGCATCATGATAGAAAATCGCCGTTTGGTATTGTGGGCCTCTGTCGAGAAATTGCCCCCCTCCATCGAGAGGGTCGATTTGACGCCAGAAGATCTCAAGGATTTGCAAGAAGGTGATCTGATCCGGGTCAAAAATAATTTCTATAGCTTCTCGATGGCCGGTTCCCCCTTCGCAGACCTGTTGATATGTAGGATCGGGAACCGTCCCCCCAATGTAGCCGCTTTTCACAGATTTGATTCCATGTTCACTCAGAAAAGCCCATTCAGTACACCAAAAACAGCCGCCAGCAAGAGTCGCTCTCATAGCGCTGAGAATACCCTAGAGGCAACTTTCTTTCCATTTTTTTGCTGAAGATTAAATAGAAAATTATTTTTGGGCTGCAGAGCCTATTAAATTATAAATCAACGATTAATCAGTTTTTCTTGCATAATGCTACCATTTATGCGACAATTCCTTAGAAATACTTCAATAGTGAAGATTAACAGGAAGATTAGAATGAAACTTTATGTAGGAAACTTGCCTTTTTCAGTAGAAGAGCAAGAGTTAAAAGATCTTTTTTCAAGCTACGGCTCAGTTACTAGTGTTCAGCTTATAACTGATCGTGATACAGGCAGGTCTAAAGGTTTTGGCTTTGTTGAAATCAGTAATGATGATGAAGCAAACAACGCGATTCAAGAATTAAACGGTAAAGATTTTGGCGGCCGTGCTGTTATTGTTAACGAAGCACGTCCTCGCGAAAGTCGTGACAATAACCGTTCATTTGATAGACGTCGTAGATAAAGATACTGAAAAAAGAGGAGCTAAACTAATAGCTCCTCTCTTAATTTTTTAGGCAGAAATTTCGAGCAGTTCTAGCTCAAAAGTGACTGATCGGCCAGCGAGCGGATGATTCCCATCTAGCTTAACATCACTATCACCCACTTCTAGAACGGTTAAGTACGCGATTGACCCATCAGGTTGTTGACTTTGAAGAGTTTGACCAACCTCTGGTTCAAAACCAGGGGGAAATTGCGAACGATCGACACGGATGATAAGTTCATCATGATGGTGACCGAAACCCTCTTCAGGTGAAAGAGTGACGTTCTTTTTTTCCCCTTTTTCCATGCCTTCTACAGCATGTTCGACACCAGGTAGAAGCGCACCCTGGCCTACTTCGAATTCTAGAGGTTCATTTTCTTCATAAGACGAAGCAAAAACTTGACCCTCAGTAGTTTTTCCCGTGAAATGAATTTTGACACGGTCTCCTCTTTTTGCAGCCATTTTATTTCCCCCTCTAACTAATTTGGCTTATCAATTAATTGTAACAGGGAAAAAGAATCTAGTCTAATTGTTCAACAAGTTGAAATAGATTTCCGTCTAGGTCACTAAACATCTGCATCTTAACATGACCCGGAACTTCTATCATTTCCCCAATTAGCTTAACCCCTTTTTTCTCAATCTCTTGAGAGACTTTTTCGATATCATCAACGGTGAGGGTAACCACTGCATTTTGCCCTGCCTTCATATCCTCCATCATCGGACTCTCTTCAGCAAGTCCAATAAGTGCGCCGCCAGATTCTCCTTTAAGTTCTGCCCAGCCAAACGCTTCGGAATAAGAATGTTCCTTTAAGCCAATTGTCTCTGTGAAAAACTGTTTTGCTTTTTTAAGATCAGATACGACTATCCAAGATAGATCAGATGATTTTATCATAATACCTCCAAATTGACGCATAGAGTACTCATTATGCCAATTAGCAACAACCCATCAAAAAAATGTCTTGCCATCATTCTCTAACCATTTAATAATTAACCACATTTCTAAATCAAATAGGAGGAATGCATGAAAAGTTTCTTTTTAACCTGAACTTTGGGTTTTTCTCGCTCAGATTCAGAAGAGTTTGCGCTGCAAATCTTGGGATTTTCGGCCGAAGTGAATGGCCAAAGGCCCTTTACAAGGTCGAAAAGCACAAGAGGTGCAAGCAAACTCCCTGAAGATGAGCGAGAAAAACCCAAAGTTCAGGTTTTTAGTCGCGTTACTTACGCTCGTCACTCCCTTCGCAGCTCTTGCGAAAGAAGATTACCAGATAGAAAACCAACCTCAAGTCATCGAGAAGGCCCTTGTGCTGGAAAATTTTGGCGAACTGAAGCAAAAAGATAACGGTTATCTATAGTAAAGGTGAGCGATGCTTTTATCAGCGAGATCCTTCCGCTTATTGAATGTCCGGGCCGTATTGTCCCTTCAAACGATTATACAAGCAAAAACGGGATCGGAGCGCATATTAGCGTCATGTATGAAAATGAACGCATCGCAAAGGATTTGTGGGAAGTCCAGGAGGTCGGAAGCGTTTATACATTTGAGATAAAAGAACTGAGATCGGTGAAGGTCACCAATCTTGATGGACAGATGAAAAAGCTATGGTTCATTGCTTTAGCCCGGATTTCTCACCAACCATTCGGCCGCTTTGCGCATCTGTATCCCCATCTGTCTTCATAACCATCCTCGGAAGGGTTAATTTAACCCTCCCTTCGGATGACTCTTCGACATCTGGAAATACAGTCTGCCCAAATCGGCTCGAGTGTTGGTGAGAAACCCGGGTTAGATGCGCCTCAGCTTGAAGACTTACGCACATCATATGGTTTAAGCAGCAAACTAAAAGGACATGATTTCCATATTACGAATGGCTATCAACTCCCAGCAGTCAAAGGCACATAAACTCTAGAAATCGAATTTGTCGAAGATCCTGAAAAAGAGCTTTTTGAAGAAGCGGCTTAACCTGAATTTCTAACTGCATAGGTGGCGCCTAAACCACTTTAGGCGAGAATTTTGCATGATTGAAGAAATACTCTATAGCCATTGGCTACAGGCCCTCGTTTGGAACCGTTATATGAACAGGACGATTCCTCCAGAAAAGATTCTGAGTGCGATGATCCACTTTGTCAAAAGCTTCCGTAAGCATTTAATTGCCATACAAATGGATTTAAATGTGCCGGGCTATTTTGGGACTCACCTACGCAGAAAGCTATTCATTTAAGATTTGCTGATCGCGGAAACGCTTGAAGATCCCCTCATGATGTGCAAGTTCTTCAAATGAACCGGAGGCTGTGATCTCTCCTTTTTCCATCACATAAATACGATCGGTCATTTCCATCACGTTGATTTGGTGCGAGGTAAGAATAACCGTTTTGTTAAGCTCTTTAATCCCTTTTAAAACTTTCTGTTGCGTTGCATTATCAAGGGTGTTTAATCCCTCATCGATAATCAGTATTTGCGGCTCATTGAGAAGGGCGCGCGCTAAGAGTATTTTTTGTTTCTGTCCACCAGAAAGAAGACCTCCGATACTTGAGAGAAGGGTGTCTAGTCCCATGGGTAGTGAATCAAGTTCGCGATCAAAGGTAGTCAGCGCTAAAATGCGGTTCAACTCATCCGCCGAGCAGGGACGGTTGCATGTCAAATTATCATAGATACTTCCGTTGAAAATTTTATTCTCTTGAAACACAAACCCGATCTGCTGTCGTATCTTCAACAAATTGAGCTCTGTTAAATCTTGATCATCAAAAAATAACGTGTTTGGCTGTCCCTTTTCAAACCCGAAAAGGAGACGGCATAAGGTCGATTTTCCACAGCCTGTTTTTCCAACCAATCCGACCAGTTCTCCCGGCTTGATAGAGAGGTTCACGTCCTTCAGAATAAGCGGCCCTTCTTCTTCGTAACGAAAATGAAGATTCTTCACCTCGATATTACCTTTAAGAATCCCAGGGTCTGCCCCTGTCTCCTGCTCCTCAAGTGGCGAACTTAAAAGAGGATGAACGCGTTTCCAAAAAGGGATGAGCTCAGAGAGCTTAGTAATAGTGTTTATCATTCTTATCAACCCTTGTGTAAAAGGAGTGAAGGCTCCCAAAAAAGCTAAGAATGTACCCACTGAAATGAATTGGGTAGTCATATCTTTCCCTACCGGTTGACTTTTCACATAAATCACATAACTATACAAACTTAAAGGAAAGAGAATGCCGATGAAAACACTTGAAACCTGAATAGTATTTTTAAGTTGCAATATTTTTAATGTGAGGGACTGATTGTACGCAAAATCGCGCGCCCATTTGGAAAAAATGCGTTTCTCAACTCCAGTTGTGCGCACTTTGTTAATAGCATTCAGCACTTGAACAAGAAAAGATTGAATCTTAGCGGTTGAAGCGAGCCTCTCTTTTTCATACCGTATTTTGATAATTAAAATACTCGTTGCAAAGATCTCCCAAATGACAATCAAGCTCACGCCGATAAGCGTGAGTTGCCAGCTGAAGACAAACATAATAATGATATAGAAGAGGCTAAAAAAGCTATTTATGAGGATCGATAAGGCACTATCTGAAAGACGGTCTTTGACCTCATCGAAAACCTGAGTGCGCAGCAAAAGATCGCCTCCCTCAAAAGAGCGGAAAAATGGAATTGGCAAACGGAGCAGGCGATCCCACAATCCGATCTGGATTCGATTCGTTAGTAGACCTTTGATACGTATGGCAAGCAAATAACTGTTAAATGAAAAAATCCCAGAACTTACGATAACAACAAAAAGACCGAAAAACAATTGATTATAAATGGTATAGTTGTAATTTGGGATAACGTAATCATATAGAATTTTGTTTCCAACAGGAAAGGCAAAACCAAGCACAATTGATAGCATTCCAATTAAAAAGATGGAAACGTACTCCCGCCTTATTTTTGAAATGATAAGTAAAAGAGCGCCTCGGAAAGTTTGTGCTTCTTCCGGAAACGGAGGATAAAGCATGAGAGCATCAGAAGCGAGAAGAGCGGCATTCTCTGCATTTACCCGCTGATTTTCTCCTGTCTCAGGATCATAAATCCAATATTCTCTTTTCTTTAAAAAATAAACAGCAACCGGCTTCCGATTTTTTTCAAAAAAAGCGACAAAATGGCCATGATCTTGCTTCCACCAGTTGCCGGAGAGTGTCGTCTTGCGATAACGGATTTTCCCAAGATGGCAAATATCTTCAATTGAGGGAGCCTCTTTAAGAGGCAGAGGTAAGCTAAATCCCATTTTTTGTGCGATATGCGAACAAGCTTGGAAAAGAAGGCTACCTTCAGTTGTAGCAGGCGTTTCTATTTTAGAGGTAATTAATGTTTCTTGAAGAGATGTGAGTGCTTGTGGATCGATTACTTCATCATGCATTCCTTTTTTTTAGTCTTTCCGGAAAATATTGCCAATGGGCAATTGTGATCCTTTTGGCTTACAATCTTCCTGTTTTTGGCGAAATATCGTCTATTCAAGGGGATGAGTGGAAAAATTCGGGTAATCCCACTCTTGAAACAAGCCTTACAAAAAAAGAAGAGCTGGAAAATGCTGCTGCTTTTTTGAAGGGAATTCCTGTAGAGCCTCCAGAAGAGGTTCTAAGATGGCTAAAATCCAAGAATATCCTAAAAGAGGATCCTATAGTAGATTTTGCCGGAGAAGAACAGCCTGTCATTCCTATCTCTTTGAGAGAGACAATTGCTAAAACCCTACGCGATCAGTGGAAAGTCGAAATCGCGGAAAGCGAAGTGACTTTACGATACGGTAAATGGCAAGAAGCTGCCGGTCCATTCGATCCGATTCTCACCACGTTTCTGAAAAACACAATGCTTATCGATCCCCAACAAATTGGCTTTAAGACCAACGAACGAGGAAATATTTCACAATTAAATCTGCAAATGGAAAAACTGACACGTATCGGAACCCGGTTTAGCCTAGGCACCTCAGTCCAAAAGGTCTATAACCCCTCACTTGTTTCCGTCGTTCCCAGCTATAGTCATTACAATCAATCATCACTCAACTTTCAAATCGATCAACCGATCTTACGTCGTTTTTTCTATAACCAAGAGGCGGTAACTGAAATAGTCTCCTCACTTCAGGTCGAATCCGCCCGCAACCAGCTCGTTCAAACAATGGCACAAACTGTGCTCGATAGTATTCTTGCATATTGGGATCTGGTAGCAGCTGAAAAAATCATGTCGATCAACGAAGATGCAGAGAAAATTTTAGACGGCTTGACCAGCGCAACCTATCGTTTAGTAGAGAAAAACAACCTTGCGGCGTCAGAGCTAAACGAACAGATCGCAGAACTTGCACGCAGTAAAAGAGACCTTGTTGCCTCAAAACAAGATGTGTATGCGGCTTACAATGCTCTTCTTTTGCATATGGGAGAACGTAGGTGCGAGTTCAGTGATAAGCTGCCTCATCTCCTTTTAGAAAATTTTATCCTTCCGGAAGGTCAAAATGAAACGTGGGATATCGATTGTCTACTCCAACAAGCTTACTTGCATCGAGGCGACCTGATTGCCGCGCGTATTGCTGTACAAGAAGCTGATTTACAATTACGTGTTGCGCGTAATAATATCCTTCCCTCTCTTGACGTTATTTTAGGAGCTCAATTTCGCAATAATACCATAGATCAAAACTCGAAACCGTTTTTTTCCTCTTACTACCTCGATGATGCGGAAAAGGATCTCTCAGCAGAACTGCGCTTCTCTATCCCTTTCTGGAATGACAAAGCAAGAGGTGAAAGAACACGCAGACGAGAAGAGCGTTGCCAAGCCTATTTACACGAAAATGAATTATGGTCATCAATTTACAGCGAAATTGCAACCACGCTCCATAATCAAATAGAGCTTGTTCAAGAGATTCATTATGCCAATGAAGCCGCCAATTGGTATGAAATTGCCCTCCGCGATGAAATTTTACGTACAAAAGCGGGATACGGTTCGTTATTTGTCGTTATAGATTTTGAAAACCGTTTTCGAAGAACGTTGATCGAACGGGTAAACGTACAAAAGCAGTATGCACAAAATATTGCCCATCTCCTTTTCTTGACAGGAACACTTGTGCTGATCGATACAGTAACACAAGAGGTAACCATAAATCCCTTCCAATATGAACATTTATTGAGAGATTATGAGTAAAATTAACCAAGAAAACATTGATAGACTGAGTCAAAATCAACAGATTACCCAGCAGTTGACACTTGTCTTTCCTAAAAATTTGATCCTATTCATCGCTCTTATAGTACTTGCAGCGCTTCTGCTTATCTGGGCTTTTATAGGACGGATTCCGACGGAAATCTCAGGTCGAGGGGTTGCAATGAGCAGCTCCGGCATCTTTCTTATCACTTCAGATACTTCAGGAACCATATCAGAAGTTTTTGTTGAGGAAGGAGATGAAGTTCAAAAAAATGATCCTCTCGGCATGATCTATAATCCCAATATCAAATCGACATTGGTAGATATAGAAGCGACCGAATTTACGATCACGCAACAAAAGACTGAGCTTAAAGTGTTGAAAAGCGAGTACCAAACAAATCTTGAGCTTTTTGGTGAGGGTTTGATCTCAAAACTCGTGGTCGATCAGTCACAAGCCAAAGTCTTCGAACAGGAGATCGCCCTTGAAAAATCTAAATCAGAAATAGATACCCTATTTTCAAAACTTCAGACTATCTCTCCGGCTTCAATAGATGAAATCCATAAAATACGTGCACTGTTATTAGACGGAACGTTTACCGAAAATCTCGATCCAATCGAGGCAGAGCTCTCCCTAATTCGTTCTCCCGAACAAGGGAAAATACTCGAAGTGTATGTCAATGAGGGTGATCATATCGATCGAAAGGAGCCTCTTTTTTGGCTTGAATACCCAATGGAAGAAAAAAAGTCAGAGTATTTTTACAGCACTACGAATGCTGATGTAATCGGACGCTTGCGACCCGGTATGCGTGTTCTAATCGAACCCCTCATCGTCGATCCACAAAATTATGGCTCGATGATAGGCAAAGTGAAAGAAGTTTTCAGCTATCCCGTGTCAGAGCAAGAACTTTTTCAAACTATTGGGAATAAACAAATCGTAAGCTTTCTGCTCGCCGACAAACCTGCTGTAACATACTTACTTGTAGAGCCGATACTCGATCCGAACACCAAAAGCGGCTTTAAATGGACCTCAAAAAAAGGGCCGCCCTATAGTATTCCAACTGGTTCGGTTGCCAATCTAAAACTCGTCATCGAGGAGCAGCCCCCTATCTCTTATTTAATTCCAATGTGGAAAATCAGGAAGGTAGTGCCTTGAGAACACCGAGAATCATACAAATGGAGGCTGTCGAATGTGGTGCAGCCGCTTTAGGGATTCTTCTTGGTTATTATGGCTGCTTTGCCTCTTTAGAGGAATTGCGCATTAACTGTGGGGTTTCACGTGATGGAGTAAGCGCACACAGCATAATACAAGCCGCTAAATATTACGGCCTTGAAGGAGACGCCTATTATACAAGCTGGGAAGACCTTAAAGAGTTAAAGCAGCCAGCTATACTCTATTGGGAGCAAAATCACTTTCTCGTTCTCGAGAAAATGCGGGGAGAGAGTGTATGGATCAATGATCCAGCGACAGGACCGCGCAAAATTCATCTCAATGAATTTAAAAAAAGTTATAGCGGCGTGGTACTCGTTCTCAAACCGGGACCAAAATTTGCCAAACGTGGAGAAGACATCTCTTTTAGAAAACGGCTCAGTGCGCGTTTTACACCCGTTTTAGGAAAACTAAGCTATCTCTTCCTCATCGACCTGGTCACCTTACTTTTCACACTCTCTCTACCTGCCATCGCAAAGATCTTTATCGATACTTTTTTAAAATCAGAACTTCCTTCGTGGAAAGGCAATTTTTTGTGGTTTATCGTATTGATACTTTTTGCAGCCACGCTCGTTACCTGGATACGCGGGCGGTTTGTAAACCGCCTTCTTGTTGGCCTATCGATTAAATTTAACACTCAATTTGTACACCATATTCTCTCACTGCCCATCTCATTTTTTTCACAACGTTATCCCGGCGAACTACTCAACCGCATTCTTCTCAACACGCGTCTCGCATCAGTCTTCACAGAAGGCTTTGTAAGCACCATTGTAAGTTTAATAATGATTGTGGTTTATGGAGCAATTCTATTTTTCTATAACCAACTCATTGCCTCTGTAGGGATGGCTGCAGCTCTTTTTAACATCATTCTTCTTTATTGGATCAACCGGACTCGAGTCAACGCCTACGCACGCCTCCAGCAAGAAGAGTTCAAAACCATAGGAATTTCTTTCGATACCATAGAGAATATCGAAACCATGAAAAGTGTTTCAAACGATACCTTCTTTTTCTCCCGGATCGCCGGCCACTATACCAATAGCGTGAATGCTCTCCAGTCGATTGGGCGAAAAGATGCTTTTTTAATAATCTTTTCCAATTTCTCAGTACAACTCACAAACGTCCTTCTCCTAGCAATCGGTGCGTGGGTGGTGATGCAAGGCGAACTGACGATCGGTATGCTTTTTGCCTTTCAGATTTTGATGAATTTCTTTCTTAGACCCTTTAGCGCGCTTGTCCAATTTGGGGCTGATTATCAGTCTTTAAAAGTTGATGTCGCACGTGTAGACGATGTCCTTCAACATCCCATCGACCCTCTCATGGCTCCAAGAGAGGAGGAGTTGCCTCCTTCAAAGTTAAAAGGTGAAGTTGTTTTCAAAAATGTCTCTTTTGGATACGCCCCTTTGGATCCTCCTTTTCTTAAAGAATTCAGCTTAAAAGTTGACCCAGGAGAGTTAGTAGGAATTGTGGGTCCGGTGGGTTCTGGAAAAAGCACAGTTGCCCGTCTAGGCTCCGCTCTTCACCAACCCTGGAGTGGTGACGTTTTGTTTGATGGAAAAAAAGCTGTGGAGCAAGTGCGCAGCACGTTAAAAAGATCCGTTTCGAGCGTGGACCAGGAGATCAAACTTTTCGCAGGCACACTTTATGAAAATATTGCCCTATGGGATCCTTCCGTCACGGAAAATATGGTTATTGAGGCTGCTAAGAGGGCCGCTTTGCATGAAGACATTATCCGTTTTCCATCAGGCTATCATACCCGTCTTAAGGAAAGAGGGACAAATTTAAGCCAGGGACAGAAGCAGCGTCTTGAACTGGCTCGAGCATTTTTATATGAGCCAAGCGTCCTCATTTTAGATGAGACATTAAACTCAGTCGATTCAGAAACTGAGGCAGAAATCTTCTCCCATATGCGCTCCCTCGGTTGCACCGTTATTTTAATCTCTCATCGCCTGAGCACAGTTCGCAAATGCGACCGGATTGTAGCGATTGAGAATGGAAGGCTTGTAGGAGAGGGAACTCATGAAGAGTTGGTTAAAAGCTGTGAACTTTACCGCCAACTCTGTTCATTCGAAAAATGATCTTGATAAAAAAAAATCCCATGGATTGTTAAAACAATCTTTAGGGATTTTTATGCTCACAAAAGAACTACTCTGACTTTAGATGGCTATCGGAGCGCCACTAGAGCTTAGAGCCTGATAAGCTTGCTGTGGCATATTATCAAGAGCTTTTGCCGGAAGTACAACATTACTTTTTGTTCCTACACCGCCACCAGCGCCTAAAGTAGTAGAACCGCCTACAATCTTACGAAGATCTTCCTCAGGAACTTTTTTTATATCTTTATTAAACATATAATTAATTCTCCCCTTTCTATAAGAGGGAATAATCATCCCCTTCTTAAATATATTATATCAAATATTTTAAATAAAATCAATCTATCAATTATAAATACAAAACTTTAAAGCGGAACACAGTTCGCAAATGTGACCGGACTGGAGCGATTGAGAACGGAAAACTTGTAGGAGAGGAAACTCTAGAGTTGGTTAAAAGCTGTGAACTTTACCGCCAACTCTGTTCATTCGAAAAATGATCTTGATAAAAAAAAATCCCATGGATTGTTTAAAACAATCTTTAGGGATTTTAAGTTCTCTAAAGGACTTTTAGTCGTCCCCCTCTTCGTCATCATCATCTCGTTCTCGATGTTTAAAATGGCCTTTGCTTATTCCTACATTTCCAGCAATGCCTGTACTTACAGGAATGCTTATACTTACAGGACCTTTAGTAGTTGCAGGAGTTGGTGAAGTAAATCCAGGACCTGCAGCTACACTTCCTGTAATACCTGCAGTAACAGGATATACAGCAGAGACACCACCTACGATCTTACGAAGAGCTTCTTCAGGAACTTTTTTTACATTTTTATTAAACATAAAAACTCCCCAGAAGAGGGAATAATTTTCCTCTTCTTAATCAATTATATCAAATATTTTAAATAAAATCAATATTTCGACAATAAAGTATAACTTGACTTTTATTTAAATAATAAAAAATTGCTTCAAAACTACAGCAGAGCACAGTTCGCAAATGCAACCGGATTGTAACGATTGAGAACGGAAAACTTGTAGGAGAGGAAACTCTAGAATTGGTTAAAAAGAGTGAACTTTATAGCCAACTCTGTTCATTCGAAAAATGATCTGGATAAAAAAAAATCCCATAGATTGTTAAAACAATCTTTAGGGATTTCAAGTTCATTCTTCTAAAGACCTTTTAGTCGTCCCTCTCTCCGTCATCGTCATCTCGTTCGTGATGTTTATGATGTTTATGATGTTTATGATGGATTTTGACTTTGCCTAATCCTACTCCCCCAATAGCACCTACGCTTGTAGGTAAAGCTGGTTGAGCTGGAGCTGTGGTTAAGCTTGCAGTAGTATTAGCTGCAAGAGTACCGGCACCACCTACGATCTTACGAAGATCTTCCTCAGGAACTTTTTTTACATCTTTATTAAACATATAATTAATTCTCCCCTTTCTAGAAGAGGGAACAATTCTCCCCTTCATAAATCAATTATATCAAATATTTTAAATAAAATCCATCTATCAATTAATAGATATAACTTGACTTTATTTAAATTGATTTTGTAAAAAATTAAGCATCTTCCCGGCAATATCAGCTTCTAGCTTGTGATTGAAAAACATATGCCCCATCTCCGGGATGACTTCCAGTTGTGCATTCGGGAGAGTCTCTGCAAGGGCAATTCCTCCCCGCTCAGGAAAGACTAGATAATCTTCCCCACCCTGAATGATAAGTGTAGGCAATGTGATCTTTGAGAAGATCTGTTTACGATCCTTAAGTGTCTCAGCGACTTTTTGCATGACCTTCATATGATGCGGATGTGGACCTAAGGGATAGCGTGAACGGGTGTACATCTTTTCTGTATATGCATGCGCGAGATCCTCGTCTACAGGGATTTTACCGTTAAGCCTCTTCCAAACAACTGCATACCCCTCATAACTCTTCTCAAAATCTTGAGTAGGGCGGTTCCGCATCATGATCCGCCATGTATCTTGCATAGTCAATTGCTCTTCCACTGTAGCGGGTTTTACCATTGCTTCTGTCTCCCCTAATGGACCCGTGGAAATTAACGTCAAAGTTAATAACCTTGTGGGATAGAGCACGGCCATGAGCTGTCCAATATAGCCTCCCATCGAATGGCCTATAATATGGGCAGCGTGAATATTATAGGCATCCAACACTCCAACTGAGTCTTCTGCTAAAGTCTGAAGATCGTATTCCGTTTCACAAGGAGAAGAGAGACCTGTATCGCGATGATCAAACCGAATAAGAAAGAATCCCGCATCTAAGAAATACTGGCAAAAAGAGTCTGACCAAAAATAGGCATGCGATCCCGCTCCGCTGATTAACAATATAGCAGGATTAACCGGATTGCCCAGAGACTCTGTCCAGAGTATTTGTCCTTTTACCTCTATCTCTTTTTCTTGTGCCATAATAAAACCTTAAGGTGTAAACGGCTCCCAACCTCCCCCAAGAGCTTTATATGTCGTGATTAAGCCTAACGCAATCTTTCCCCGAGCAATTGCAAGCCTTTCCTCGACATCCAGCTTGGACCGATCGGTTTCGAGAACGCGCGTATAATCTGCAATCCCTTCAACATATTGTGTTTGCGCTACTTCAGTGGACCGAGTCGCTGCTTTTACGCTCAACTCTAGTTCTCCCACCTCTTCGTGAGCCCTTACAAAAGATGAGAGTCCATTTTCAGCCTCACTCAAAGCGATCAAAGCCTGATTTTGATAAGCCAATACAGCTTGATAAAAGCGGGCATAGTGCGCCCGCACATTATTCATCAGCCGGCCATAGTTGAGAATAGGCCAAGCAAAATCGGGGCCTGCTATATAAGTTAAACTTTTATTATCAAAAAATTTACCACCATTTCCTGTTCTTGTCGAGGAGCTATCCGAAGAGTTGAAACCGATAAAACCGGTAAGTGAAAAGCGGGGCAGCAAATCGGAAACGGCGATGCCGATCTGCGCACTCTCTGCTGCGGCAATATGCAATGCCCGCCTCACATCAGGACGGCGGCAGATAAGCTCAGCTGGCACGCTGACAGCGATTTTGAAAGGTGCGACGGGAATGTGGTAGGTAGGAGGAATCAGTTCATCGACTTGATCGGGGACAATTCCGAGAAGCACGGCCATTGCATTCTTCGCAATACGCAAATCATTTTCAATCTGTGGCAAACGGGATCTTGTATCATAGAGAAGCGTTTTCGCTTGCTCCACATCGAGATCAGTAACCATCCCTGCCTTCCAACGCGCTTGCACTATCTCTAAGCTTCTCTTTTGCAGAGCGATATTGCGATCCAATATTTCAGCGCGCGCCTCTAGAGTCCGAATTGAGACATAACTTGCTGCGACGTCGGAGAGAAGAATCACCATTACATCTTGAAAATTCGCAATCGTAGCTAATAAACGTTCATCTGCGGACTCGATTCCCCTTCTAAAGCGTCCCCAAAAATCGAGTTCCCAAGCGATTTGAAATCCTGAAATAAAATCCCAGTACTGTAAATCACCAAAAGTCGTATTCGGTGCGTTTTTGCTTGCTTTAACATTCAAAGCGGAACCGACAAGCTCTTGCAGCTGTGGGAAAAATTCACCTATTGCGATACCCAACTCTGCACGCGACTGAAGAACGCGCATCCCGGCCTCTTTAAGGGTAAGATTTTGGGAAACAGCGCATCGAATTAAATCATTGAGATTGGGATCGTTAAAATATTCCCACCATGACAGACAGAAAGGTTCATCGCATTCTATCCTTTCATTTTCGCACTCCATCCACTCGCATTCAATGCGAGTGGGTGGGGAGGTAAAATTGGGGCCTACCATGCACCCGGTCAGCATAAGAAGTAAAAGGAGATATCTCATCTCCCACTCTCAAGCGAACCGAATGCCAATCCTTAAGCTTTAAAAAGGATGTTATAAAAATAGTCTGGATCCTCGATTGCTTCTAATATATTCGCCTGAATAGCCTGACTCGAAGGATAAACATATTGATTGGTTTCTAAATCAATCGGACAGATCGCATTATAGTTTTCATAATCAGGTCGTCCGTTGTCATCAAGGAAAAACACTCGATCATTTCCAATAGGAAAGAGTTTGGCATAGCGAGCATGATTTTTCCCACCACTCCAATGAAAATAATCATCATTGAAGGCGGCATCACTCTTTAACCCCATTACATAATCGTGAATCTCTTGGGCAGTTGTGAGCATTTTTCCGCTAACATGAAGATTATGCCCTTTAAATCCACCTATATCTACCACGCTGCGCTGAGGAAAACGTTTCCGATATTCATCTACGGTAGTGAAAAGATCGCGGCCAAAAGTGCGAAAAACAATTCTTAACTCTTTTTCCTCTCTTTCACATCGTTCGATCAAATTCACAAAGGAGGGGACAAAATACTGCCCTTCCATTCTTTTTACAATGCGGTCGAACCGCTCTTTGATTGTGACATGATCTAGATGTTCTTTACCATTTGCATCTCTCCAAGTAGGTAGCCACTCAACAAAACGTGTGAGTTTCTCATTTCGCTCTTCTCGATTGGAAATTGTGCTTTTCAAATACTTATCGTAGTCTGTCTCTTTTCCGTCGCCTGCCCAATCGGCAAAAGTAGCTTTGGCAAATTGAGATTGCAAACTCTGCTCAAATGTATGTCCCTGGGATGAATCTCCTAACATGATTGTCTGATTGATATCAAAATATGCGATTGTCGGAACTCCGGAAGCCATGCCTCTCTCCGTTAAGATTAAATTAAGAAAGAAAAATATCGAATAGGTCATTTTGATAAAAGAAAAAAATCTTGCTACCTAACAAATTTGGCATTACGGGTTGCAACGTTTTTGCCCCCTCTCAAAGTTTTTTCTTGTTTGGTCCTCGAGGCACAGGCTGCCTACTGGTTAAACCTTCTCGATCATGTGCCGTTGGATTTCATCCTTACCTGACTCGATAAAAAATCGCATAAAAGACAGGCACCGCGATCAAAGTGAGAAGAGAGCCAAAAGCTAATCCCGCCATAATAGTGACGGCCATGGATTGCCAAAAAACATCTTGAAGAAGCGGTATCACGCCTAAAATCGTCGTGCCCGCAGCTAAAAATACAGGGCGTGCGCGCGAAACAGCCGCCTCCACAATCGCTTGAAACGGCGTCATCCCCTCTTTTCGGTTGAGCACACTTGCATCGAGAAGCACAACGATGTTCTTATTCATCATTCCGGCTAAACTCATCCCCCCTAAAAGAGCCATAAATCCGAAAGGCATATCAAACACAAGCAAACCGGCCGTTATCCCAATCATCGCAAATGGAATCGTCAATAAAATAATGAAAAGAGGACGAACAGCATTGAAAACCAACACGAGAAGAAACAAAATGATCACAACAGCCGGGATAATTCCAGGAATCAGAGACTTTTGCGCATCTTTTGAACTGGATGCCTCCCCCTCCCAATCAATTTTATAACCGGGAGGCATCTTGACCTCCTCAATCTCCTTATACACACTCTTATAAAGTTGTGGGAAGGTGATCCCATGAAGAGGCGCCCCCTGGACAGTCACCGCCCGCCGCCGATTCCATCGGATGATATAAGGATCTTCCCAGTCTGTTTCAACTGATGAGACGACTTGCGAGAGCGGAATGGTTCGAGTTGAGAGAGTAGGCCGTATCTGGATCGTCTCGAAATTGGTCAGCACTTGGCGCCGCTCGCGCTCTATATTGCGCAATACAATCGGATAGAGATCATCCCCTTCTCGATAGAGCCCTAACCTAATCCCTTCATATGCCCTCTTTGTTGCATCAGCCAAATCTAGACGGTTGACTCCAGACCAACGCCCTCTTTTTTGATCATACTCAGGCACAACCTTTAACACAGGATTCATCATATCGGTGCGCCAATCTTCACCATAGGGTGAGCGCATCGCTATTTTCCTCACCTCAGACCCTAAAGATCTCAGTTCTGCAAGATCGGCATCTCCAGGACCGCTGATCCGCGCCTCAAATTTCCAAGCATTCCCCGGCCCAACACTGTATTTGCGAAAACGAACCATCGCCTCAGGCATATTTTCGCGCGCCCACGGCTCCATCTCTTCGATAAAAGAATTGATCTCTTTATACGAATCGAAATTTACAATAAGCTGAGCATAATTGGGATAGTTCTTTTCGGGTTCGACGGGGAGATAGAAGCGCGGCGGGCCGGCTCCAATAAAGGTTGAAGCCCCTACAGTGCGTTGATCCGCAAGCACGACACTTTCGAGTTTTGTGACATCTTTTGCAACTTGGCTAATATCCGTACCGGCTGCCGTCCAATAGTCGATCATCATCTGAGGACGGGTTGAGTCGGGGAAAAACATCTGCCTCACAAAATTAAATCCGTAAACACTGCCGATCAATAAAAGAGCGAGCACAACCACCGTTGCATAACGGAATTTAATCAACTTCGAGACAACTACGCGGAATTTCCGATAGAAAGGGCTTTGAAATTCATCCCCTTTCTCAGCTTTGGGATCTGGAAGAAAATCGACACACTGAAGCGGCGTAATAAAGAGCGCAATAAACCAACTCAAACCAAGTGAAATCGCCACCACTAAAAACAGAGAGCGGCAGTACTCCCCTGCATCTTCCTTAGAAGCAAAGATCGGGTAAAAAGTCATAATTGCGATGACTGTCGCAGCTAAAAGAGGAAAAGCATTTTGCTGCGCTGCGAGCAATGCCGCTTCCATCCGCCCCTTCTTTTGCCGCATATAGACAGCCATTCCGTCTGCGACGACAATTGAATTATCAACCATCATACCGAGTGCGATAATAAGAGCCCCAAGAGACATTCTCTGTAAATCAAGCCCCATGAGCGACATAAAAATAAATGTCCCCAAAATCGTCAGCACAAGATTGCTGCCGATAATCAATCCCATGCGGAGTCCGCTTGGGATGATTAAGACAATCAAAACGATGATCACAGCCTCGAGAAGATTGAGAAAAAATCCGTTGATCGATTCGCTTACAAGATCTGACTGCCATGCGATCTTATGCATTTCAAGACCGATAGGGATATGCTCGGTAATCGCAGCGATCGCTTGCTCTAGGCGGTCACCCACATCTACGATGTTTGCATCTTCACTGCCCGCCACTTGAATCCCAACCGATGGATGTCCATTATAGCGCATCATCGTAATCGAAGGTTCGAGATAGGCTGTCCGCACTGTTGCCACATCTTTGATACGGATCACATTTGTGCTTTCTTTCTCCATCTCGCGGACAACATCCGCTAAAGTATCGCCCTGCCGCACATCCTGCATGACGTTGCTAGTCACATCTTGCGAAGCAGGGCGCAAAATCAGCTCGCCAATTTCTTCTGGATTTGTGAATTCTCCCGTCGGCGCGATGCGAAAGCGAAGTCCCCCTTCTTCGACAAACCCGGCATTTACAACCATATTTTGCTTTTGCAGTGTCTGCTGGATTGTCTCAGCAGTAAAATTGAGCTCAGCGAGTTGCTTTTCCGAGATATCGAGATAAACGACTTTGTTTTGAACGCCCCAAAGCTCCACACGGGAAACCCCGTCGACAAGGCTCAGCTCTTTTTTGACCGCCTTCGCATATTTCTCTAATTCCTTGTAGGAAAAGCCGTCTCCTGTAATGCCTAAAACAAAGCCATAGACGAAACCGAAATCATCGCCTATCCGAGGCGCCTCCACGCCGAGAGGAAGAGTGGGGCGGACATCATTGATCTTCTTTCTCAGTTCATCCCACACCTGAGGCAGCCTGTTCGACCAATATTGCGGCTGTATATTCACTTTGACATACGATTCCCCCGGGCGAGAGATAGAGTAGATATTTTTCACCTGAGTCATCTGCTGAACGGCTGTTTCAATCTTATTGGTCACCTCAAGCTCCACCTCTTTGGGAGAAGCTCCTGGATAGCGCGTCAAAATCACTGCCGTCCGCACGGTAAAATTGGGATCTTCGAGTTGGGGAAGCGTAAAAAAGCTGACAGCACCTCCAATAAAAAGGAGAATCGTCACAAAGTAGACGACCATTTTATGCTCTAAAGCATACTGAATCAGCCCTTTCATCCAGCACCTTCAACAGCTGGAATTTGTTCGCCAGAGGCATTGAGTTTGACAGGAGCTAATTCCACCTCCTGATTATCCTTCAGATAATGTACTCCGGCAGTCACAACCCATTCACCCTCATGCAACCCGTCTGTAATCAGAATTCCTTGACTGGTAAGACGTCCTTTTTTCACTTCCCTTTTTTGCACGCGCATCGTATCGGTATCCACAACCCATACATATGTCTTATTGAGAGAGTCATCTGTTACAAGAGCAGAAGGTGGAAGGAGAAACCCTTCTTCATTGAACTCTTTTGAGACTGAACTAAAAAGAAACGCATAACCGGCCATGCCAGGATAGATCGTCGCCTCTTCCGGCTGATTGATCACTAGCGTGACAGGATAGGTGCGCGTTGTTGTAGAGGCTTCAGCTCCAATTTCTTTGATTTTCGCCAAAAACTCCACACCCGGAAGCGCATCAAATTCTACAACGACTTTTTCAACAAATGGAATCTGGGCAATCAAGTTCTCGGGAACATCGATCACCATCTCGACTTGCGAAGTGTCGAGGAGGCGCAAAATCGGCTGTTTTGCCTGAATGTATTCGTAGTTCTGGACGTACGTTGCGACAACAACGCCGTTATAAGGAGCCTTGAGATATGTATATGATAGCTGGTCCGTTGCTTGCTGAACTTTTGCCTCTAAAGAGTGCACCTCTCCTTTAAGCCGGTTCGCATCCTCTTTTTTCTGATCGAGAAGGCTCTCGCTGATCGCCCCGGGATCTTCTTTCCAAATATTTTGCGCTCTTCTGTAGTCATTTTCCGCAAAGCGCAAATCGGCTTGAGCTTTCTCAAGTTCCCCTAGTGCTGTTTGCAACTTCACTTCATAGTCTGTCGGATCCAAGCGAGCAAGCAACTCGCCCTTTATAACCTCATTTCCCACATAAGTAGGACGTTCGATCAGCTGCCCTTCAACGCGAAAAGAGAGATTCGTTCTCTCAACAGCACGGGTTCTTCCGGGAAAAGAATGGAGGCGGACGAGTTCGGATGTTTTGAGTTGCATCGCCCGAACGGGACGAATAGTGGGCGGAGAAACAGGCTTTTGACACCCCGCCAAACATACAAGAAATGCAAAAAAATAGTAGCGCATCGTCTTGGTCTAAGCAACTATCTTGCCAAAATCATTTTTTTCGTTGAAGTTCGTTTGCTTTCTCAATAATCGAAAATACGTAAAAAAAAAACCTCTCTTGAGCAAAAGCCCAAGAGAGGAAAGATTTTTTTTGCTTAAGAGTGGTGGCGCATAATTGACTTCACCTCATGACGCGCCTGAATCGGGGTAATATTCCCTGCAGCTAAATCTTTGCGGACATTTTCCAATGCCTGAAACGCACTTGCTGTGTGTTCAGCCTTTGGAATCTCATTTTCCGCTTGTTGAATAGCTGACTCAGCCATCATCGTGTCAACGCTGTGAAGAGTACCCTCCAACTTCTTAATTGAAGTCTGACCTCCCAAAACTGCCTTGAATTCTTCTTCGCAACCTGAGAGCTTTTGCTCAAATTCCTTACGCTTTGCGTGCGGCACGTTACTTGTATTGAGCTCGCCCCATAAGTTGTTAATCTCTGCCTCGAGGCGGAGAATGTCAGACTGTTGGATTTCTGTGGCTTTAACTGTCCCCATACATCCTCCTTAGGAAGAATAGTTTACTTTCCTCCCATCCCTTATTATCTCAAAAATATGCTAATTATTTAAATTAAATATTTTAGATTTTATTCACTAAGAGAGGGTATTATTAAGAAGTAGTTAACCTAACAATAAACTATCGCCTCCCCAGTGCGGGATTTTATTTTAAAGTCAAAAATCGCCTTCTGAGCCTTCAACTCTTCAAACATCGGCCTAACTGTTCTGCGAAATTCAGGAAAATTCTTAAATTGCTCCTGAGTTTTATACAGTTCGCCATTGTGAGAGAGGTCCATTTCAATACTTCTTCCCTTGATACGTTCGCAGCATGCCCTAGAAACAAGCATAGGGTTGAGTACACTTACAGTCGTACTCGCTAAATCACAAATCGTCTGTTCGTTTTTTGTATTTGGTTGATAGACAATCGGATCTGTCCTTTTTTTATCTCCCAAGAAGGCATTATACTTCCGAAGTCTCCTCTGTCGTTCTACAAGACGCTGACGAATCACTTTTCCTCTTAGAGCATATTCTTCGCGATCCTCTTGTGGCAAATCTTCGATCGCTGATTGAAAGATAGTATTAAACCACTTCAGCGGGAGATAAGATAAAACTCCATCCTTTTGATTTTCCGCAAATCCTGCCGTCAGCCCTTCAAGCGCGCCATCTTGATCGAGATCGATTAAGACGAGCTGCCCAGTATTCACATCAAGCGGAATATTATTAGCCTTCACATCAGCAAAGTTAAAATGAACAACAAAATCGGCCAATTGCTGTAAAAGCTCCTTAAAATACTCCCCTAAACCTTTCTGGGTTTCAATCCATCTATATAAGCTCTTTTGAAAATGGTAATCCCCGTAAAGCTCATCTATTTTTTCTTCTGCAATGAAATACTTACCGTTAACTTCGATATAAAAACATTTGGGAATCCTAATCATATAAAGGTTTCGCATTTCACATAAGTTACGCGCCTTTTCTCGGAGTTGAATGTATTCTTCAACCTGTGTTCGATCCTCTGGTTGTTGTTGGCTAACCTTGAAGATATATCCAGGCAACTCTTTTGTTTCGAACACACAATTCTCTCCACTGCTATAGATTTCGACACCCTCAACTTCTCTTCCATTTGCCCTACGAATCTGCTTCAGAGCCTTGTCGAGATGTTGTCCTGGATTGAGTTCAGTATTAAACGAACCATTTATTGATGGTGCTTTTTTAGATAAAAAAAGTCTTCGAGCACTCATTTTAAATCGCATTAAGTACTGCTCAACGAGTGCGGATTGATCATTTGAGTCAGTAGAAGAGGCAGCAGGCTCTTCCATCCATGCCTGAGGAATCCTTCCGCGTAAAGATCTAGGTTTTTTCGCATAAGGAGAAAGCGTATCTCGAGAGACCGTCCTTGTCGCTCTAGGCGTTGGCAAGCTGCTACTACTATCCCTTCTTTCAGAACTATTCTTTAAAGCTTCAGTTGTTCTTCTCCTGTGTCTTCTATCTTGGGGTGTCTGTGGTTGGTTTTTTGCATCTTGAATGGAATTTGATTCTAACCATGGAAATTTAGTCTCAGCATCGCCGTGAATCATAACACTACCAGCTAAAGAAGATCTCCCTTCCATATAATTAAAATTAGTTCTCAGCATCGCTGTGAATCACAACACTACCAGCTAAAGAAGATCTCCCTTCATAATTAAATTCAGTCTCAGCATCGCTGTGAATCACAACACTACCAGCTAAAGAAGATCTCCCTTCATAATTAAATTCAGTCTCAGCATCGCTGTGAATCACAACACTACCAGCTAAAGAAGATCTCCCTTCATCCGTATCAACTCTAGAATTTGAGCGAGAGCGTCCTGCTTCTTCAGAATGATCTGTATTTCGGCTTCCACGATTGCTATTGTGTGCTGTGTCGTCTTCATTTTTTGCACAGCTATGTATCGCATTCCTTACTAAAATTGCTGTGATCCCCATCAATACAACCCCACCAAGAGCAATCGATCCATATGATCCAAGAGCACCTAAACGGAGCGCCAAGGCGCTTTGAGGAAGAAAGTGCGCTGCTAACCCTAAAGCTACTAAACCAATTGCAACAAGTGCAACCGCTGTAATAACAGCATAATGCGATTTTTTATCTATTTTAATACGCGAACAATCTAACGGGTTTTTTTGTGTGCAACAATTAATTTTCATAAATACACTTTCTTAACGTTTATATAATGAGAAAATTATACATTTTAATGACTTTAAGAACAAATAAATCGAATAAATTGACTCATCTTTTCATGATGAGATCCTTCCCAATAAATTTTTTGACATTTAGGGCATTGGAAAAATTCATTAAATACCGCAGCTGTTTCCGGAAGCAGCTTCGTTGCTATCAGTTCTTTTTCAACAACTTGAAGAGATTCATTGCATTCCATGCAGAGAGAAAATGGTTTAATTTTATCTTTCAATCCATATCTCCGCACAATCTCTCGGAGTTGTAATTTTGGGTTGCTGCTTCGAATAAAATAGCCGTGCAAAACACGGCCATTTTTTAAAATACCAAGATCGCGGGTTAGAATGATGCGCTCCTGCTCTACTCCGAGGGCAATAATCATCTCATCATCTAGCTCAGAATCATAGAGCGTATCAAATCCAAGCATTCTTAAATAACGGGCTAGCTTCCCTAGATGCACATCCGTAATAAAGCGAATCATCAGAGGCGGTTTTGGAGAGAGATGTTCGATTTCTATCGATTTGAACAGCGGATAGACAGAAAGCTGATCTCCATCGCGCACATGCGCGTTGAAATCGACCGGCTCTCCATTCAACAAAATGTAATCGACCTCAGTATGCGGCACACCTAAGCTTTCAATTAAATCCTTTACCGTTGGCTTTCCAAAAAATTTGTATTTAAAGCTCTTTTTTCTATGCTCTAGAGGCAAAAAATCGTTGAGGCCATCGTAAAAACGGATGTCTACTGTATATAAATAACTTTCTTTCATTGAATCATATTTCAATAATGGTTATGATGTTATATTAATATTTCCAAATTCTCGCTATGAACATCAAACTATTTTTCTCACTCCTTCTTATATTAGGCATTGCTTCTATCTGGCTTGGGCGGCGCGCCTCGTCAGGCCAAAAAACAAATGAAGATTATTTTTTAATGGGACGCAAACTCGGGCTCTTCTCCCTGGTCATGACCTTGCTCGCCACCCAAATCGGCGGCGGCGCTCTCATGGGAGCCTCAGAAGAGGCCTATTCTCAAGGATGGGGCGTCCTTTTTTATCCACTCGGCATGGTTCTTGGCCTATGTGTGCTCGGTTTTGGCTATGGCGCTAAATTGCGCCGCCTCAATCTTACCACTGTACCGGAAATTTTTGAAAAAATCTACCGCTCCCCCACCCTGCGGCAGATCGCCTCTATCCTATCAATTACAGCGCTCTTTATCGTGATGATCGGACAAGCGATTGCAGCGCGTAAATTCTTTCTCTCTCTTGGCTTTAGCGGACATCTTCTCTTTATCGGCTTTTGGCTTGTTCTTGTTCTATACACTGTGATGGGCGGGCTAAAGGCGGTTGTCAGTACAGATATTTTGCAAACACTCTTTATTTTCACAGCTTTTGCAATTGCTCTTTTTGCCAGTTTCACCGCTGAACCATCTGCAGCAACTGCCACTCAAATCATATCCTCCGAGCCTCTGCCGTGGCTTACCTGGCTCTTGATGCCCCTGCTCTTCATGCTGATCGAACAAGATACCGGGCAGCGCTGCTTTGCTGCAAAAAATCCTCGCACTGTAACAGTTGCAGCCTTTGTTTCAGGATGTGTCCTTCTCCTCATTTCGGTTGTCCCCATCTACTTTGGCAGACAAGCAGCTCTCATGGGGCTAGAGATCCCCGAAGGCTCGAGCGTGTTGATTACAGCTGTAAGGGCGATGACAAATCCCACGGTCGCAACATTTGTGATCTGCGCAATTTTGATGGCCATCGTCTCGACAGCAGATTCCCTTCTTTGTTCCATCAGCTCAAATATCGCCTGTGATTTCCCAAAACTAAAAAAGTCTGTATATGCCTCACAAGCCATTACCTTTATTGTCGGAATGACCATTTTGGGGCTCTCATTCTTATTTGATAATGTCGTAGCCATGCTCATGTTCTCTTATGAACTTGCTGTGAGCATCCTTTTTGTACCTGTAACGATGGCGATTTGGATGAAAGGCCCAAATAGACGGTCTGCAGCCGTTGCGATGGTGCTTGGCACGATCAGCTTTGCTGTGTGGAAAGTGTGGCCTCCACCCTTTCCAAAAGAGCTTCTAACCCTAGCCTTCGCTTTCAGCGGTTTTGTTGTTTCTGAACGTACACTTCAACCGGAAAAGAAGAGCCTCTAATGCGTGAGACAGAAGAGGGCATTATCCTCTCAGTGAAAGTCATTCCAAAAGCGCGCCGAGAAGAGATTGTAGGATGGGAAGGAGAGCGCCTCAAAATCAAAGTCACCGCTCCTCCAGAAAAGGGCGAGGCAAACCGAGCTGTTGTCAGGCTGCTTGCCAAAAGCTTGGGGATCGCTCAAAATCGCATCGTACTTCTAAAAGGTGAAACCAATCGTCTCAAAGAGTTTTTACTAGTGAGTTGTTCTTCACCGCTCCATTTCAAATAGTTATAGAGTTTTTTTTAACCATTTTTCCTTTACCTATTCTTAAATACTTGATAGCCTCTTAAAAAAAACTTCATAAAGCGAAGGAGATGAGTGAAATGGCGAATATTGCGTTATCAGCATTCAATTGCGAGTGGAATCCGAATATCAAAGATCAAGAAAATCCAAGTTTTTGGAACTGTTCAAGAATAGCTGCTATTGCTACAACCGTAGCACTCGCTGCGATTGCTCTTGTTGCAGGAACAGCTGTCATTCTATCAGCGACTGGAATGGTGAATCTAGGCATGTTCTCAGCGATCAATGCGCTAGGGGTAAAAACCGCATTTATCATGATTGGGGCTGCCTCCGGCGTTCTACTGTCTGAGCTTTTGGTCTTATTTGCCCAAAAAGCGAGTTATGATAATAAACTGAAGACTCTGGATAGAGAGACGCTCGACGAGCTAAGAAGAGTTACTGAAGAGGCACAGAACAGGGAACGTGCTCCCCAATCTAGTCCAACAGCGGCGCTAGGGCCTGCGCAAAATGAGCGTTACGAGACTCAAAGTACTTCTGGTGAGGATACTGATGAAGAATTTTCCTCAATAAGTGAAGAGCGCGATAGAACAATAGAAGAACAACTTACTGCCTTAAGAACTAACGAACTAGCACTTCTAGATGAAGTAAAACAGCTAGTGCAAGACAGGGATGATGCTCAACAAAGAATTAAAGTGCTTCAAGAACAACTAGCGAGCGGAGGCGCTCAAGCTACTCAAACTCCAGACCAACTTGACGCAGCACTCCAAAGAGTTAAAGAGCTTGAAGGACAGCTAGCGAGCGGAGGCGCTCAAGCTGCTCAAACTCAAGACCAACTTGGAGCAGCACTCCAAAGAGTTAAAGAGCTTGAAGGACAGCTAGCGAGCGGAGGCGCTCAAGCTACTCAAACTCAAGACCAACTTGACGCAGCACTCCAAAGAGTTAAAGAGCTTGAAGGGCAGCTAGCGAGCGGAGGCGCTCAAGCTACTCAAACTCAAGACCAACTTGACGCAGCACTCCAAAGAGTTAAAGAGCTTGAAGGGCAGTTAGAAGGTGGAGATGCTCAAGCTGCTAAAACTCAAGCAAAGCTTGAGAAAGCACAGCAAAGAGTTAAAGAGCTTGAAGGACAGTTAGAAGGTGGAGGCGCTCAAGCTACTCAAACTCAAGACCAACTTGGGGCAGCACTCCAAAGAGTTAAAGAGCTTGAAGGGCAAATAGAGGGTGGAGACGGTCAAACTGCTAAAACTCAGGCTCAACTTGATGCAGCTCTGCAAAGAGTTAAAGAGCTGGAAAGACAACTAGAGAGCGGAGGCGCTCAAGCTACTCAAACAAAAGCTCAACTTGAAGCTGCTCAACAAAAAGTTCAAGATCTTAAAGGTCAGCTAGCAACTCTGAAAGCTGAGTCTCAAAAACAACTTGAGAAAGCACAGCAAAGAGTTGATGAACTTGAAAGTCAGCAAAAGAGTGATCGCGCTCAAGCTACTCAAACTCAAGACCAACTTGATGCTGCTCTGCAAAGAGTTAAAGAGCTTGAAACAGAGCTAACAGATCTGAAAGCAGATTCTCAAAAGCAACTCGAATCAGATGTTTCTGCATCAAATGATGAGCCGGATGATTCTACAGCAGCTCCAGCTTCAGCTTCAGCTTCAGCTTCTAGCAAACCTAAGGGGAAAGGACTCAAAAATATATTACGCAGAAAAAGGTAATTACCCTCTTTATCTATTAAAATAAGAATAACCCAAGCTCTCTCTGAGGGCTTGGGTTTTTTAATCGCAAATAAAATTAATTTTAACAGCCTTCTTCTTTACTAAATACTTCGAATAATGCTAATATTTTATGAAATTTTATTAGTTTATCTCATATTTTTGGGGAATAGCTATGGCATTTTATGCTATTGAGGCTTTTACATCTAAGCCAGATCTCATAGACAACCCTTATCCAACGGCTTTTAATCGCGATCAAAAAACTGCTGTTATTCTAGATATTGCACTTGCCGCGATTGCAATCGGAGTAGGAGCTTGTGTGCTTCTTCAAACGAAAGGGATCCTAGATTTAGGCATGTTCTCCAGTATAGGAGCTATAGGTCCTCAAGCCGCAAAAGTGATGATTGCTGCCGGCCTAGGTCTCATGACTCTTGATTTCATGAAAATGATTTTCCAGTATGCAAGCTACACGAATGCAATGATTGCTCTTGTGGGGCAGATGCAAACAGATTTAAATAGGGCAAATGTTCGAATCGCACAATTAACAGAACAACCGCAGCAAGTACCTGAAGAATTTAACGACGAAGGCCAAATCGCGCCAATCCAAGAACTGCAAGCACAATTACATGCCGCACAAGAAGAAGCTAGACAAGTCACCCCGTTACGTCAGCAATTAGAAGAGCTTCATATCCAAACATCAGAAATCCAAGAACTGCAAGCACAATTGCATGCCGCACAAGAAGAAGCTAGACAAGTCACCCCGTTACGTCAGCAATTAGAAGAGCTTCATATCCAAACATCAGAACTGCAAGAACAACTGCGTGCTGCTCAAAAATTAGCTAGTCAAGTTCCTGAATTAGAGCAACGTCTTCGAGTGCTTGAATCATCTCATTCTGCTTCAATAAATAATCTAGAGCAACTCGATGCATTAAATGGTGCAGCTAGCACTATTATCGCTTCAACTGATAAACATTTAAAAGATCATATTGCTGAGCTCGAATGTGCTCTTCAAGAAGCCAATGCAAGGATTCAGGAACTTGAGCAAGCATCCAATTCATCCATTTTAGACGTAACTGTAACACCTCCAAGAAACTTCGGTCCTCCTCCTGCTCCTCCACCTCCTCCTAATTGGGACCCAAAAAGCCAACCTCGTACAATAGGTTTAGCAGATCAAATTCAGGCAAAAGCCCTTGAAGTGGCAACGCAGACTATCGATGCTGCTGTAAAACGTTCCTCAGAACTCCAGAGGTATTTCGAAGGCATGGAAAATGCGGATGAGAGATCAGAGTTACTACAAATACTCAAAGAGCATTTTTTAAATAAAAAACTAAAACTGCTTAAAATGGGTCGACGCTTTCCGCAAAATGCTCTTATGCGGGCCGTGAAAAATAGACGAAAATCGATGAGCGATAGTCTTTTAGATATAAGCTCTGAAGAAGATTCTCCTGTCAATACGTCTCTCTATGATACGATAAAAAGCCGCTCCCAAAACCAAGCAGAAGATCTTGCTACAAAACGCTGGGAAAATGGTGAAGATGGGCTAGATGAAGAGGATGAAGCAGTGACTCTCGAGGAACAAAAACGCGAAATACTGAATGAGCATCAGCCTGTCTTGGATTTCTATATGGCAACCGCTACTTGGTATAATGCTAATGTCCCGAGAGATCAGAAACTCAAACGTGTCCAAACAGCTTTAGACACCATTAATCATCTTATTGAGAGATTCGATGGCGACGCCAACGATTAACACTTCTAAGGATACATGCTGCTATGATGGAAACAAACCCCATGAACGTGTAATCCAAAAAAGAGCGAGCAAGATCAAGGAAGGAAGAAGTGCTCCAAGAAAGAGACCGAAAAATGAGATCTTATCCTTGAAAGCAGGACGCAAAATAGAGTGCCCCATTGGATTGGGAGCGTTTGCTATAACTGTCAGCCCACCTGCCGACATCGCTCCTGCAACGATTAAATAGTGCTTCAAATCATCAAATTCAGGAATCTCAAGCGTTAAGTAACTCACAACAGCGTTATCTGCAATCGCAGAGAGCAGAAAACTCACTTCCATTGCCCAAAAATGACTTAAGTTTTGCATTAAGGGGATCATCCACCACCCTTGCAACTCCCCATGGATAATTAAACTCGCAAAGAAAAAACCGATCAACACAGCGGATTTGAGATGCAACGGACTCTGATAAAATGAAGTCGCCTTCCAAAAACCCAAAAAAATGAGAAAGATGCCGAGAAACAGGGGTGCTGTCTCGCCTGATATCACGATCAGAACCATGAATATCAGATGGATAAGGGTAATCCAAAAGGGTGTGGGATGTTCAGCCTCATCTTTTTCTAAAGTTGGCAGTTTTTTGGGGAAGTTGTCTTTGAACTGTTTGCGAAATGCTAAGTAGTACAATCCCGTGGAAAGAAAAATGCCTAAAACAACTTTCCAACCAAAATGGGTGAGCATAAATACCCAATCCCAATCCCATCGATCGGCGACAATGAAAAGAGCACGGGAGGAGAAGGTTGTTAACATTCCGCCAACAGAAATATTTACAAATAGAAGTCCTAAGGTTGCGTATTTAAAGTTCCGGCTAGGGTTGTAGAGATAAAACTTTTTGCTCAACATGATCGCGGCAAGAGCCATCGCTGCAGGCTCTTTGAGAAGCGCTCCTAAAAGAGGCCCGACTGTCAAAATAGCCCACCACCAAGCCCCCGGCGTATCTTTCCCTAGACGGGCAAACCATTCAAGCACTCTTTCTGCAAAGGTAATGATCGGCCTAGACCCGATGACAACCAATATGACGGTGATGTAGATTGCATGGGTGTAGCTCCGACTGTTGAGATAGGCAAGCGCCTGGTCCCATGATTGAAAAATGGTGAATACGATGATCAACGGGATGAGCCAAATTCCAAAGACAACTTCCACTTCGCTGAGCAGGTAGCATACCTCTGAAAGAAAGTGGTAGTGCTTCCATTTCCGGGGAATTATCTCTTTTTTTTCGCTCAGTTTTTGAGAATAGGTGTAGAGAGTTGGAGTAAGAAATGTATGCAAGACAGCAAGAAAAAAAATCACTGTCGATGCAATTTGAAAACTCATGCCTTCGCCCTTATCAGCCTGATCACAATGGCAATAAAAACCCAAGTAAGCAGCAGGTTAAGCGCTAAACTTAAACCCGCAACTGTTGTCGCATAGCCGCCTGCACCATGCTCTATTGCCAAGACTAAAATCCCCGCGCCTACTTCTCCTCTAGGAAACATTCCTACACTCACCGCAACTCTTTCACGCAGGCTCGCTTCGTTTTTATAGCATAAAATGGGAAAACATTTTCCAAGATTGGATAAAATAGTAATCACAAGAACATGAGTAGCTGTTATCAAGGGATTTATATCTGCAAGAGGAATCCTCGGAAGGAGCATACCCACGAGTAGCATAAAACCCAACTTGATCGAACGGTCGAAATACATCAAGGGACGCTCTTCAGGTTCTATATAGGCGTGCTCATGTACATGCTCTTTTACAAGACGGGGATCATGAGGATTATAGAGTAGACATCCGAGCACAAATGCAGGGAGCAAAATCTCAAGCTCTACTTCTAGCTGAAAATTGAGCCACTGGATAAAAATAGCCATGATGATGCTGTAAGCAAAAAGCCAAAGACGACCTGAAGGGAGGCGGAGGCGATGAAGGAAAAACCACGCTAAGATGAGGAGAATCACAACAACGACCACAACACTGAGAAGAATATATTGCGGCCCACCGAGTAAAAAGAGAAGTGGGATCAAGAGCAAAATGGTATCGACATCGTCCAGAATCGCCAGAACCCGAACTTTTCGAAAAAGCCATGTCATGGCCAAACCTGCTGCTGCTAACATCGAAAAAAGAATCCCTGAGGATGTTGGTGCAGCAAACCGAGCAATCAGCAGTATCTCTCTCCAGTTGTTTTCTTTAAAAAATATCAAGAAGTAGACGATGCAAAATACCCAAGGAAGGGCTGCCGCAAGAGCGGCAATAAAATAATCTTTGATGTAAGAGCGCCAGTTCTGTTTATCGATTGTAAACTCAAGTCCAACCTCCATCATGATATAAGCGAGAAAGATATCGGTGAGAAAAGAGAGTGTATTCCACCAAGGGGTTAAATCGAAAATTTGGGAGAATACCATGCCCACAATCAGGCAAATACTAAACAAGTAAACGAGTCGCATCTCTAACCGTGATAAACACTTTTTTAATAAAAGAAAATCAGATAAAAGCGAATACGTGAGAATTGATACAACCAAAAGACTTAGTCAGCACGACCTCGAATCACCGATCAGAGAATTCACTGATCCTTTTCCTTATATCTTTACACTCAATCAGACTGTAGAAGAGGTACTTGCTACTCTTCAATCCAAAAAGGCGGAAAAACAGGTCCATTATCTCTACATCACGGATAAAGAGAATAAGCTTCAAGGTGTACTAAATCTCAGCGATATCCTCTTTAGTTCACCGAAAACCCCTCTTATTGATTTGATCGACACCGATGTCATTTCGGTTTCTGAAGAAGACCCACTCAAAAAGGGGCTAAAACTTCTCGCGTCTCAACAATTGCTTATTCTTCCTGTTGTGAACCAAGAGAGGCAATTTGTCGGGGTTTTAGAGATCCTCGCTCATGAAGCGAATCACCAAATTAAGAAGATCCAATACAAAAATCTGAAAGAAGACATTTTCCAGTTTATAGGATTCTCTGTAGATCAACAAAAATACGCTTCGCCATGGATTGAATACCGCCTCCGTATGCCCTGGCTTCTTTGCAATCTGGTGGGCGGGCTTATCTGTGCTGTTATTTCCGAGGTCCTACAGGCGCCTCTTGTGGAAGTTGTTCTACTCGCATTTTTTATTCCGCTTGTGCTGGGCCTAAGCGAATCGATAGGAATTCAATCAATGACATTGAGCCTTAGATTTTTGCACATCCGCAAGGTGCATTGGATGCAAGTATGGCGCCGCATATTTATTGAGGGAAAATCTAGCTTTCTGCTCGGGATGACAAGTGCGGTGCTCATCAGTTTCTTTTATTTTGCATGGAGTATTGAGATTTTACCGATTATCGCTATTGGTACGTCGGTGATCGCGGCGATGATCGCAGCAGCCCTATTTGGGGCGACTTTTCCCATTATTCTACACGCACTTCATCTCGACCCCAAGGTGGCAGCAGGTCCTGTCGTTTTGATGATGTCAGACATCATCACCATCTCGATTTATCTAGGTTTGAGCGCTTTAATGCTAGTGAGGTAGCTGCTGGCGGGGATCGGTTTTCTTAATAATCAGACTGACGTTGTCTTTATTAAACCCTTTATACCCCTCATCGCGCTGCAGATTTTCAAGATGACTGCCAATCGCCCCCTCTTTGAGAAAGCGATCGGCCTCTTCATGCGTGATGCTGCCTTCTTGGACAAGCGCTTCAACCCGTTTTGGTTTAACAGGCCACTTCTCCCCTACTGTAAAGGCCTGCTTGAGATAGGGAAAATTACTAAAAGGGTCCATCATCCCAATGCCCAGTCCTTGCAAATCAGTCTTGAGCTTATCGAAGGAAAACTGGGCTTCTCGATGGTGCATGCCGGCTTCTAAGATAGAGTCTCCATGCAAACCGCACCAAAGCCCTACAGTTCCAAGTTTTTGGAGATCAGGAAGCGGATGGTGCGCAAACTCGATTTCAAGCTCTTCAGGAGCTAAATCGACGTCGAGAAACAAAATCAAGCCGCAGCGAGGATTTTCCATCACTTGCGCTCCCCAACCCGCTTGCTCTCCTGCATAAAAGCGTTCGCGGGCATGAAAACCCAATGTTTCGAAGAGGCGGACAAGCTGGGTGAAATGTGTTCGGGAGCTGCGAAATGTATGATGATCATGATTCGCCCATCCCATTCCTAGGCGGTCTTGCCGATTTTTTTGAATCTGAGCGGCTGTGTTGCGGGCTTGCCAAAATTTTCTCTCTACACCCAAAACAATCCAAGCAGCTGTATCTTTCCCTAGCATCCCCGCAAGCTCTTCTGCCAGAATCAGCGCACCTTCGATGTCGCTCCGATTGCGGGTTTGCCACCTCTCGTACGCAGTCAAATAGTCATCGAGGTAACTATCCGGCATGTAAGTTGGCTCCATCTCAAGCGTGCTTCGACGCTCAACAAGCAAGATCGCCACATCGTTTTCCTGTGAAAAAAGCGCACGCCTATAGGGACTCAAGAAGCTTCCTTCAATGCACCGCTCCTCTCCCCTAACCATTAGGAAATCGGCAATCGACTCGACTTTCAATGCGATTCCAAGCGGATGTTTTGAAGTGCCCTCTCGAACCAACACAAAGGGTAACTTAGCGCCGTTATGGGCAAAGACGCGGTAAGATGACATGGCAAGCAACTGCTCATAGCCGCATCTGCTTAAGGCTTGCTCTGTTGAAGCGCCCCCCTCGACTGTGAAATGATCGATCCAATCAAAAAGTCGGGTGCTTGTTTTCTCCTGCAGCTCCTCTTCAAGCGTTAAAAGGGCGCTATTTTTCTCCTGAAATTCTTTCAGTAGAGCATAGAGCCACGCCTCAGCCTCCGGATGACAGTTCCAATCAAATTGCATTAATTCTTTTCTACCAAACGAGCCATGAGGTCGGCAAGAGAAATACGTGCACACCCTACCCGTTCAATCGCGATACCGGCTGCAACATTTGAGAGTTCAGCAGCTTCAGCCAACCCCATTTTATTTGCTAGAGCTGCTGTGACGACACTTAAAACAGTGTCTCCTGCCCCGGTGACATCTTTTATCTCATGCACGCAGGCAGAAAAGTCCTGACGCGATTCCCGATCAAAGAGCGATATCCCCTCTTTGGCGCGTGTGATCATCAATGTCTCAATCCCGACTTCGTGGAGGATTTGCTGGGCGACTTCGTCGAGTGTTGCTTCTATGCCCAATCCTGCAGCTGCAATTGCCTCTGAAAGGTTGGGTTTAATCAGAGTCGCTCCGCTGTAACGCCGGAAATCCCTTCCTTTTGGATCGACAACCACAGGTATGCCTAAATGACGGGCGTGGCCGATCAGTTCAGCAAGAAGCGTAGGTGTCAAAAAGCCTTTTGCATAGTCCGATATGGCAACAACGTCGATTCCCTGTAGCAGCTTGGGTAGACCTACAGAAAGGCGCTTTTCATGCTCTTGAGAGAGCAACATAGGGGTTTCATAGTCGATACGAACGATTTGCTGGCCGGCAGCAATCATCCTGTTTTTAAGTGGTGTGCGAAACTGGGAATCCTCAAGAATTGCTGAAACATCGACACCTTCTTGCTCCAGTGAAGCGAGAAAGTGCCCTCCTCCCTCATCTGAGCCAACACGCCCAAGGGCAACAACTTCCATACCGAGAGAGACGAGGTTTAAGACCGCATTGCCGGCCCCGCCTGGAAGACGGTTCTCATCTGTAACGCGCAATACCGGTACCGGCGCTTCCGGAGAGATGCGCTGCACCTCGCCCATTGTGTAGACATCGAGCATGAAATCGCCCGCAACTAAAATCCTTTTCGCTTCAAACATTACCAGTATCTCTCTGGGAGGATGTAGTTTTGGACATAATCCTTGACAGCT
The DNA here is from genome assembly GCA_963748195.1 of uncultured Chlamydiales bacterium. Taxonomy (GTDB): domain Bacteria; phylum Chlamydiota; class Chlamydiia; order Chlamydiales; family JAAKFR01; genus JAJACP01. Next base: position 519,279 of record CAVVHU010000002.1, read on the forward strand.
GCTTCCAATGTGAATTCGGGTTGAAATGGGAATTTATGCATATCTGCACACGTATAATTCTGGTACTTACCGATAAGATCTTCAGGCATAGAGACATACTCGATTTCAACAGGACGGTCAAGCGCTTTGATGACGCTTTGAGCAAGTGCATTCCATGTTTCGGGCTTTCCTGTCCCTACATTGAAAATCCCTGTTTGATCGTTTGTCAAAAATTGCACTGTCATTTTGGCAGCGTCCTTGACATAGATGAAATCGCGCATCTGGCCGCCATCTTCATACTTTTCAGGCTCAGAGGATTTAAAAAGAGAGATTTTGCCTTTCTTGAGGGCATCAGGCACCATTTTTAACACAGCCGATGCCATTCGCCCTTTGTGAAACTCATTGGGGCCGTAGACATTGAAATATTTAAGCCCGACAACTTTATCAAGTAAATTTTGTTCTTTTAACCAAAGATCGAATAGATGTTTGGAAAAGCCGTACATATTGAGGGGCTCGTAGCTCTCAAGAGTGCTATGGTCATCGGAAAAACCAAGGCTTCCATCACCATAGGTTGCAGCTGAAGAGGCATAAATGAACCGATGTTCATTTGTAAGGGCATATTCAGCGAGCTGGACGGAGTAGCGGTAGTTGTTCTCTAAAAGGTAGTTCGCATCCCGTTCAACCGTACTCGAGCAGGCTCCAAGGTGAAGAAACGCTTCAATATCCCGTTCACGTCCTTTGAGCCATTCGAAAAGATCGTCTTTGTGTAAAACATCGAGTACCTTTTTTCTCACAAGGTTTTTCCACTTATCGGTGCAGCCTAAATTATCGACCACAACAATATTCTTAAACCCTTGATCGTTAAGAATACGAACAACACCAGACCCGATAAATCCGGCGCCTCCGGTAACAATGATGTATTTATCTTCGAAGAGTTTCATTAGAGAGAAAGATAACAAAAACAGGCTAATAATTCGACAGAAAACCACAACTGTTATACATATATTTTGAAAGGAGGTGGATTATGGAAATATCAAGAGCTCATTGCAGTCAGCAAACACACTGTGTATCCTCTATAGAGAACGCGCAGTCTCCCTTAGTGAAGATGCCAAATTATGTTTTATTCAACGAGAGCAGTCGGTTAAATGCGAAAGTCACTGTGGTCGATATGGTCCAGTATAATGATTTATTTGCAAGAAGCCTAGGAATAGAAAAAAGCGGTTCCTGAGCCGCTCATTGTGGCATTGTATTTTTCTTTGATGCCTTTAAGCGAAGGCATTATCTGAAAGGCTGGCCGCTCTAAATCATTGATAAAGATTGGACGGCCTGCCAAAAAGGACTCTAAGAGCTCTTCGGGATCGCGTTTAGAACTATGCTCTAAATCAAACGCTTTATAGACATCAGGAGTAGAGAGCCCCTCATCTGGTTTAACAATCTCGATCTTTTGATCAAATCGATAATGTGGCAAATCCTGCACAAACTCCCCACGTCCAGTGCAATACGCTGTCCCTGATGAGAAAAAAAAGGGAACGTCTGACCCAAGCTCAGCAGACCACTGCTGCAGCTCTTCTGAACCAACAGGAAAACCGAGAAGCTCATTGAGCCCCTTTAATGTCGTTGCAGCATTGCTGCTCCCTCCGCCAAGGCCGGCTTCAATGGGGATTTTCTTGTCCAAATGTATGGAGACATTGAATTTGAGGCCGGTTTTCTTTCTAAACAGATCAACTGATTTAGTGACTAAATTAGAGCCGATTCTTTTATCTGTGCACATTAAAGAATCCTCATTCGAGAGAGTGAGTGTCAATGTGTCAGCTAAATCAATTGTAGAAATAAGTGAGGCAAGTTCATGATACCCATCAGGTCGCTTGCCTAAAACGCGTAAAAATAGATTTACTTTGGCAGGAGATAAGAGAGTGAGGTTGCGCATTACTGCGCAACCTCTTCTTCAGCCGGTTTTTCCTCTTTCGGTGCTACTTCCTTAGTTGGAAGCGCTCCGCCTTCAGGGGTGACTTCCAGCTTAAAGGTAGCTGGAACACCTTCTTTAAGCTTGAGTTCAATCGAATGAACTCCCATCGTTTTAATCGGATGGGCTAGAAGGACATTTTTACGTTCAATCGCATACCCATTCTCTTGCAACAGACGCGCAATATCGAGGGTAGTAACTGATCCGTACATTTTTCCATCTGGATCGATTTTAACCTCAGTAGAAAGGACAAGTTCAGCAAATTTTGCAGCGAGCTCTTCTGCCTCTTTACGGTCGACAGCTGCACGTTTTTCCCGCTCTTCTTTGAGGCGAGCCTGCATTTTTAAGGTTTGCTTATCCGCGATAACTGCCTTCTTCTGAGGGAGAAGGAAATTTCGAATAAAGCCAGGCTTTGCAGTAACAACATCACCGCTGCGCCCTAAACCGTCTACATCTTCTAAGAGTAATAAATTTTGTTTCATGATATTACTCCTCCCCTACAAAGGGTAATAGGCCGATATAACGCGCCTGCTTAATGGCGGTATTCAACAACCTTTGATAGTGTGCTGATACACCTGTGATGCGACGGGGAAGGATTTTTCCTCTCTCGGTAATGAACCGCTTGAGAGTCACGATATCTTTGTAATCGATCTCCTTCCAACCTGCCGCCGTGAACGGACAACGCTTAGACGATGGGCGTCTTCTACGAGACTCAACCGGTGGAGGAGAGTCTGACGACATTTTTGACATATTCAAATTCCTTATTCTGGTAATTTTTTAAATTCTAGTGATTCTTTCACTTCATCAGTCTTCAAAGTTAAAAACCGTAAGAGATCCTCATTGAGGTGGTACTCTCTCCAAAGCTCTGCCAATTTTGACGTAGGAGCAGTGAAATACAGGAGAAAATAGTGGCCTTCGCGCGACCCACGAATCTCATAGGCAAGTTTTTTTCGCCCTTGATCGTGCACCTTATGGACCTCTCCTCCCCGGCTTGTAATCTCTGAAGTAATACGCTCTAATGCCTTTGAACGGGCATCTTCGCTTAACGTTGCGTTGAGGATGTACATCCCCTCATAAAGTTGCTTTCTTTCTTTCATAGTTACCTACTTCATCAACTCGCCTGCTAATCGAGCAGCAGGCTCAATTCCCTGGTTCAGCCAACATGTTGCAACAGCTTCGCCCGACTCGATTACGCGAGACAGGATCTGCAGCTCAGCAGTGTTGAAATTCCCCAGGACAAATGCTTCCAAATTCCTTTCGGGAAGCGATTCTCCCCCTACTCCCATTCGGAGTCGAGGATATTCTTTTGTGTGCAAATGCCCTTCAATACTCTTCAGACCGTTATGTCCTCCAGAGCTCCCCTTATCTCGTAGGCGCATCGCACCCAACTTAAGGTAGATATCGTCCACAATAACAAGGACGTTTTGAAGAGGGATATTGTAATAATCGATGCATTTGCGCACCGCGCCCCCGCTTAAATTCATATAAGTGGTGGGCATTAACAAATAGACTTTCTTCTCATCAACGATCCCATTTGCGATCTTCCCATTGATCCGAAAGCCTTTCTTAAACTCAAGCCCATGCTTCTCAGCAAACGCTTTGACAACCATAAATCCGAGGTTGTGTCGGGTCATCGCATATTTCTCACCCGGATTTCCTAATCCAACGATCAGAAAAGGCGGCATTACTTTCTCGCAATAACCACAACGACTTCATTCAACTTGGTGATCGGCGTTACCCCGCTAGGAATCTCGATTTTGTTCAGTTTAACTGACTGTCCAATCACTAAATCTCTGATATCCAAGTTGAATTGCGCTGGAATATCCTTTGGAAGGCAGATAACCTTTACATAACGGATAACCTGTCTGATCACGCCCCCTAGCTTTACCCCTGCACATTCAACAGCATTGAGAAATTTCACCGGAATGTTCAATTTAACAGGGACATCTTCATGGAGTTGTTCAAAATCGATATGGATCACATCATAGGTTGTCACAGTATACTGAATATCTTTGATGATCGCCTTTACAGGCTTTCCATCGACAGTAAGGGTGAACACTTTAGAGGAAAGAGTCCCCGGTTCAATTTTGTTAAGAATTTTTTGAAACTCGCCTCCGTCTACAGTCACTTCTTGCCCTTTTTCTCCTTTAGAGTAGAGAACAGCGGGAATATTCCCTTCACGGCGGATTTGTTTTGTTTCAGCTTTTTTTCCAGCAGCGCGTCTGGCGACAGTTAGTTCCATGATTTATCTCCTACGTAAAGTAAAGGAGTATAGGATATATCATAATTTAGTAAAAGATAGAAGAAATGGACTCGGCAGAAATGATGCAGCGGATCGCCTCTCCAAAGAGACCAGCTACTGAAACGACCTCAAATTTTTCGTGTCGGTGTTCTTCTAAAAGAGGGACTGTGTTGCTTAAAAAGATTTTTTCAATAGGGCTGTTTATCAAGCGCTGGACAGAGTCTCCTACGAGAAGTCCATGAGTGAATGCGGCGAAAATGCGTTTTGCTCCTGCTTTTTTACACACTTCAGCGGCAAGAGAGAGCGTTCCCCCTGTTGAACACATATCATCGGCAATGAGGACATCGCGTCCCTTTACATCTCCAATAATGGCGGAAATTTCGACCTTTTCGGAGCTGATACGGCGTTTATCCATAACAGCAAATTCGCCATTCAGATGATTTGCGTAGGCGCGGGCGATTTTAATCGCACCAAGGTCGGGCCCCATCACAACCAGATCCTTCACTTTCTCTTTTTCCATTGCGTCAGCTAGGAAGGGGCGGGCATAGAGGTTATCGACGGGAATATTGAAAAAACCTTGAATTTGTCCAGCGTGCAGATCCATTGTGAGGACTCGGTCGGCGCCGGCGGTTGTGAGCATATCAGCGACTAGTTTTGCCGTAATAGGGACGCGCGGTTTATCTTTTCTATCTTGTCTTGCGTAGCCGAAGTATGGAATCACAGCGATGATGCTTTTAGCTGAAGCCCGTTTTAGCGCATCGATCATGATGAGCAATTCCATCAGGTAATGGTTTGGATTGCGGGCGATTGTCTGGATTGCAAAGACATCTCTTCCACGGACATTTTCCTCGATTTGCATGTAGATTTCGCCATCGGGGAAGGGTTTAAAGGTGATATGACCGAGAGGAGAGCCTAGGTAGGCAGCGAGTTCAGCGGAGAAGTCGGGATGGGAGGTTCCCGAAACAATTGTATAATGATGCATATGATAGTTTTATACGCCTGCTTTTTTTCGAATAATAGTCGGGGTCGACTTAATTTTTCTTTTTTTTTCCAAGCGTTAATTAAACGCCTGATTTTTTTTGTGTGTGAGGTGACAAGCGAGATCGACATACTTAATTGAGTAGGCGATCTCGCTTGTCACCTCACACACGGAAAAAAGCTGCGTTTAATTTGGGGTGGAAGGATTCGAACCTCCGATACACGGTACCAAAAACCGCTGCCTTACCGCTTGGCTACACCCCATTGAAGATGAAGAGCTATCTTACAGAGGCTTTTATTTTCTTTCAAGAAGTCAATTTCCACTTTTTCCTCTCCCGCTTTCCAGAAGCACTGGAATCTCTATCTTTTTTAGGGGTGAGATCAGGCTCTTCCGATTCGGAAAGCTTAGAGTGGCTATCCGTTTCTTCAGAAGCCGAGGAGTGAATAATTCGAGATATTGTCAAAAGTTGTGTCCCGAGGTTTTGAGCCCATCCTCGAAATGTGCTTTTAAGCTGCCTGTTTTATCTCTTCCCCATCTTTAAATTTTACTCCACTGACTACCTTAGAAATCAGCATAGATCCATTCAACCGTCTCCAGTTTTTCTCTGCCTCCATGGAGAGCTTAAACACCATCGAGAGTGTCGCTTTCCGAGATCCGCATCCCTTCGTTTGTCTCAAGCGATGCCTAATACTTGAAAACGTCGATTCAATAGGATTGGTCGATCTAATATGCTGCCAGTGCTCTGCTGGAAAATCATAGAAGGTAAAAAGTTGTTCCTTGTCCTTGTTAAGGCACTTACAGGCTTTAGGATACTTCGCCTCATAAAGGCTTAGGAATCGACTAAATATCTTCAGGCCCTTTTCTTTAGTCGGAGACATATACATCTCATGAATCAGACTTTTAGCTTTTACCTGCACTGATTTGGGGAGTTTATCTAAAATATTGGCTGTTTTATGCACCCAGCATCTTTGTTGACGACATCCTGGCATTTCTTCTTCAAGAGCTGCCCAAAATCCTAGCGCTCCATCGCCTATAGCAAGACGAGGAATCGATGTTAAACCCCTAGCTTTTAAGTCTGAAAGCACTTCTTTCCAAGAAAGCGTACTCTCTCGTATTCCATCATAAATGGCTATGAGTTCTTTAGTCCCATCTAACTGTGCACCTATGACCACCAAAAGGCACGGTCTTTCTTCTGATAAACGAATATTGAAGTAAATCCCATCAGCCCAGATATAAACGTACTGTTTATAGCTGAGATCTCGTCTTGCCCATTCTTCATATTCTTGTTCCCATACCTGTTTCAATCTGACAATATTGGCAGGAGACACTCCCAAAGCATTTTTGCCAAGGATAGCAGTAAGAGCTTCCCCCATGTTTCCTGTAGAAATACCCTTGAGATAAAGAACAGGGATTAAGTTTTCTATGCTAGGGGCTCTTCTTATGTACTTAGGTAGAATAGAGCTAGAAAACTTCTCTCCGCGGATTCTAGGCTGTTTGATCCTGACAGGGCCTACACCCGTCTGAATATTTCTCTCCGGGAGATAGCCATTTCTTCGAACAATTTTTCGATTATCTGATCCTTTGATATCAGTGTGGTTTTCCAAGTATTCTGAAACCTCGTTTTCAATGGCTTGCTGAAGAAGCTTGCGAGCTCCTTCTTTTAAAATGTCTTCTAGACTTGAACAGAAGTCTGGAAAAATGAGATCCTTTTTCATGAGCGTACTCCTTGTTTTTGAAGATTTTTTTGATCATTAATCTTCGAGGATACGCTCACTTTATTTTTCTCGGACACAACTTTCGGTTATACCTCCACCAAAGACGGGCAGGCTATTATGGCAGCAAGAGCAATACGATATGCAGCAACTATTGGAAGCCGAGTTGCTTCACCTCAAGGCAAGGGGGGGCGAATTCCCCCTGCAGCAAGGCTTTGGAGCCATTTAGCTGGTCCTGAAGTCTGTGGAGTGACATTTGCTCGAGCTTCTGTAGTAGAAAAGGCTACAGCTGCTGCTGCACGAAGTATCACAGCAGGTGATACCATTACCCTTTCTCGAGGAGCTTCTTCCAGTCGTCCGGAGATAGAGATTGATTTTGATGCATTGCGTGCAAAAGTTTACGATGGGCGTTTCAGAGATCGTAGGATTCGGGCGTATGCTCGTTTGGCATTAATCAAGTTGCGCTCTGAGCACATCGAAATTGCTCGCGGTATTGCAGATTTACAAGCAGGTAATGAAGCGAGTAAAAAAATTGTGATTAGTCGGGTCGATGGTGTGATCAATGGCATTCTCAATGATAAGTACTTTCCTTTTGTACCTAAAAGAAGGCAACTGGATGAGCTAAAAGCACTTTTCATACCGATTAAGAGATATTATGATGATTTGGTTGAAGAATTAACCAAAAAAGAACGTCAAGAACAACAATGCAAAAAGAATTTTTTAGCTGCGTGTGATGCAAAAAAAAGTCAGCTCCTCAGGAATGCACAAGAAGAGTATGATAACGATCCCAATTTTAGAGCTTATCTAAAGGCAATTAAAGAACGGTATAGTGCTGAAAACTTTCCACAATCGATCTATTTTGCCTACGCATGGCCTACTGATGAACGGCATGCTCGCGAATCATGGGTGCAACCATTTTTATACCGTCTACAAGGCCAACTCACAGCAGCAGGGTTTCCGGTTGTTATGGACATCGTTTCGAATCGGTATGGGCAAAATATCTACAAGTTTATAAAGGGTGCTGAAAATAGTGGATATGTGCTCCTTTTTGGAACAGAGTCCCTTCTCGACAAACACGAAACTGGGGTCAGGATCGTCTGTAGCGAGTTGATAGGTATCATGAAAAAAAGGGAGCAAGACCTAAACAACAACATGACGAGAGTCTTCCCCATTCTATTGAGCGGTTCACACTCTCGTGACGCCTTTCCTGAAGAGTATGAACGATACATTACCATACGCGATTGGCGAGATGGAGACTACTTAGATCAATTCCAGAAACTGTTTCTTGAACTTTGGGGTTATCCACCAGAACAATATCAAGAGGAATTACGAAGGGAATGGAAAAGAATCTCACATGGTTCGCAGGAGGTCGTTACAGATTGGTACAAGACTCAACGAGAAGCGATTGATACTGCTCGCCGCACTCAAGACGAAGGCTTATTGGAAAAAATCCTTGTGCAACGAAAGTCTCGTCTTGGCGAACGAATATCATTACCCGCTTTAAAAGAACGACTCCGAGCTCATTACGTTTCTCAGGGTACTCTCTCAGTCTTTACCTTGCGCCCGGATGATGCTTGGGAACTTTCGCTTCCACTGGAATCTCTTTATACAAAGCTCTTTATGATTGAAGGAAAAAAACCACAAGATCCAATTGCTAAAGGCCAAGTTCAACAAGAACTCTATCAACAAAGTATTGAACCAAGTGAGATTTTCAATACGAACAAACTACGCAAAGCTGGGCGCATAAGAGCGGTAATTTATGGTTCAGCTGGAATTGGAAAGACTACATATGTTTCCATGTTGGCCCATAGATGGGGGAAAAATGAATTACTCACAGAGTTTGATACCTTATTTATTGTTCCTCTTCGCAATCTTACCGAAGCTATGTTTCCTAATGCACGAAAGGATTATGATGCAATCGATCTAATAGAAAGGCTGTTCAAAGGCCTAGGGATAGAGCTTAGACCTCTTTTGGAAGGAAGTGATGTGCTTCAAAAAAGCTTGCTTATCTTAGATGGGTGGGATGAATTACCCGTGGAGACAAGGCAAGGAGGGCATCTTGAAAGTGCTTTTCAGGAGTTACAAGAAAAATTCCCTCATATACTCATCACTTCTCGTCCTGGGTCTGTGGAAATGGACACATCTGCTAAGTTTGAGATTATGGGATTCGGCCATACAGAGATCGACTCTTTCATTTCTCAGTTTTTTCCTGCACTCAATACGGCAGAGGATGCCTCTCGGAAGATTGTCGGGATGAAAAAAATTTTAAACCAGGCCCACCTAGTCCGAAGTTTAGCCCGAACGCCTATAAATCTCTCAATGTTATGCTCTTTGTTTGATCAGGATCCAACACTTTTAAGTTCTCCAGAATCGATTTCCGTAATATTTCTTTATGAGTGTCTTATAAACCAGTTCTTCAAAATATATCTTTTGCGATTAGGGGTGTCGAATGAAGATTTACGCCTCTCTAGGCGAGGACTTACTGAGCACCCTAAGGCTCGTAAGCTCAATGCGTGTTTGGAAAAAATTGCAATTGAAGGAGCTGAACAAGGAGATGTTTATACAGACCGAGAGCGGATTCAATCGATCCTCTTTTCTGAAAATCTTGAGTTAGCAGACTTAAGAAAACTTGGCTTATTTCGGATAGACAGCGATCGTGGACACTTCGTTCATCTAACATTCCAAGAATATTTTGCAGCGAGTTATGTTTCAAACCAATATCAGGATCCTTTACGTTATGATATAGCCCAGCAATGGGTTGCAAAATATAGGTTTTGGAGTAAAGGACGTAAATCCCTCGACACCGCTTTTTTTGTTGTTCCACTAACCGCAGGTATATTATCCGAAAGAAGTCCCAATCTCCTCCAAGGTTTTTTTGATACTCTATTTAAACAGCCCCGTGATTTAACAAAAATTTATGAGCTTATCGCAACGGGTCTATGTTTTGAGTTGTGCAAAGATCCTTCGGCTTTCTTCCAATATGAGGAGGAGTATATTCAGCGAGTCGTTGAAATGATGCGAACACATCCATGTCTCTCACTAATGGACGTAGTGTTTGTGAGATCTCGCAAATTGATGAGGCATCCAGCGGTTATTAGAGAAGTTCAAAGGCAACTCCATTTGGAGGAGGAAGATTCAATCGGGATATATGACATTCTTAACGTCCATGCTAAATCAACGAGAACTTTACCATCAGAAGTCTATGATACTCTCGTAACTCGAATAGAGGAGAAAAAAGGAGACCCCCGAAATGCTATAACATGTATTGAAAAAGTGGGAGGAGAGCGGGGTCTTAGAGCTTTAATGTCTATAGTTCTAGATATTAATGGAAATGGGAAAAAGGTATTTTATCCTTCGGCTGTTAGCGCTATAGGGAATATAGCTGTACACCAAGAAATTCCGAGGGATATCATTCAGACATTTGTAGCGTACATTCTAAGCAATCATCGTAATCAATGCAATATGGACAATGCTCATCTTTACACTTCTGCATTTTATATTCTCGAACAAATAGCTTCTCGTCAAAAGATGCCAGAAGATATCGTTTCAACTTTGATTACTACAATCGAGGATAAATCTAGTGATAAAGAGAAACGTAAACATGCAATGAGCATTCTTGCATCCATTGGATCGTATCAAATGATTCCATTTAAGGCGGTTGAGGCGTTTTCTTCATTCATTGATGATGAAAGTAATGATGATACAGATCGTTGCTTTGCTGTTTACAATCTTGGACTGGTTGCTTCTCATCGAGATTTTTCAGAAGATGTAGTGCTAAAAGTTTTTGAGTTTATTCAAAATGACAATATTTCCTTAGAGGCACGTTGCCAGGGAGCACTGGCCTTGAAGCATGTTGCTCATCATCAAGCGATCCCGGAGGCTGCTCTGCATGCTGTATTAGGACTGATTCAAGATATGAAAGCGAGTTCAGAGGCCTCTTCAGGAGCACATGTTTTACAAGATATTGCACGGTATCAACAGTTCTCAGAAGATATCCAGCAGGCTATTTTGGGATTGTACAAAAAAGAGAACAAACCTAATTTGGTTTTTCCTGGGGCATTCGCCATCGAATCTTTACTTTCCCTCCAAGCGATTTCAGATGATGCTTTTTTAGAAATTATAGCTTTGATGAAGGATGGAACAACTTGTGCAGACTTGCGTTTCAGGATAGCTTTAGGCCTAGTAACTCGTTTTTCTTATCAAGAGATTCCAGACGAAGCTTTGCAAGCTCTTAAGGCATTTATTCAAGATGAGACAGTTGTTGGTTGTAGGCGCGTGGAGGTTGCATGCGCCCTCGGATCTGTTGTATCTCAAAAAGAGATTTTAGATACGGTTATCAGTGTTCTCATCGCATTGATAGATGAGTTCGAGCTTCTTTCATCTGATAGTGCAAATATTTTCGGAGTCATCGCTTCCCATTATGAGATTTCTGAGGATCGTGTTTCCACACTCCTCGATTTAATCGAAAATGAAAAAAAGACTCTATCAGCTCGAGCCAATGCAGCTCAAGCGGTTGGATCAATTGCTTCCCAGCAAAAAATTCCAGAAAATGCTTCAAAAGCACTCCTATCTCTTTTGCAAAATACTAAAACAGATAGGGTTAAATTTTGTATTGCTGCTGAAGCACTTGCATCTATTGCTAATCATCAACAAATTCCGGATGACGCTATTCATTTATTTTCGTCACTATTTGAGAATGGGAATGATGATGATATTAGGGGGATAGCTATTAAAAATTTTGGCGCGATTGCTTCACATCAAATAGTCTCAGCCGATATTTTGCGTGCTTTGGTTTCTTTTATCGAAGACAAGAAAGCTAGTGAATTTATTCGACTAAGTGTAGCTGAGGCACTAGGAAACGTTTCTGACGATAACCTTACTCAAGTTAGAGATGATCACGAACTAATTACCAAAATTTGCTTTTTCACCAGGCGTGCTCTTTATTTTGATGGAGCTGAGCTTGTGATGGGGTTGAAACTCAGATATTCACGTGCGTGATTCACAAACATCTTTTCAACTTTTTAGTCGACAAAGAGGCAGATAGTTGGGCGCGAGTATCTGCTGCCGAGGCGCTAGCCCGGATTTTCTCTGAAAACTAACCTTTCTACATAGATCATTCCCTCGGAAAAACCAGTATATCTAACAATCCGACGCCAACTTAAATAATGAAGAATGACAGCAAAATCAACTTGTAATTTCTTAAGAGAAATTACAAAAATTTAACTTCTTAGTCAAATGTTTTCATCTGGAGTTGTGAAAAAGCGTTCAGCTTTTTCATGGAGGTTTCTCACTATGTTGATGAAAAAAGACCGCCTTTTATGGTATAAAAGATTTACTCACAAATTTTTACATACACAAAAAAGGCGGTTCAAATAAAAACAGAGTGTAAATCACAAGACCTAAAATTACACCCCCTCTATTCGCGCGATGTGATTGCGAAATTCGATGGTGGAAATATCACATCTGACAGCGGCGCATTCCTCTTACGAGAAGTCGAAAAGCGAACACACATTCTGAAGCGCTTAAGTGGTTGCTTTACAGACTATCGTAACCCAAAGTTGATTGAGCATACATTAGAAAGCCTCGAACCCTGTTCTAGAACTCGTGTAATTATCTGCCATAAGGCCAACTGCCCCTCACGACCATGTCCAAGCGCATCGATAATGCCAAGGCGTTGAGCCATTTCATATACAACCCATACACTACCAATAGATAATCCCTCTTTTATTGTTGGCTTATTTTGAAATTCTAGATCCGAAAGATTCGCTTTATGCTTTAAAGCGAGCTTGATTGCGGCAATCTCCTGTTCAGAACAGCTGGAAAGGTTGGCTATATTGCGCTTCTTTACCTTTTTGCCTTCCCTGTATGATTCTCGTGATGTGGTTCCCCAATTGAACTGGACAGGGTATAATGAACCGGTTCAAACAAGGAGTGTACAATGGAACCACATCAGAACTTCCGTTTCAGAGAAAATCCGGGCTAGGATGCGCTTACGAACTCTTGCTTCAATGGAGAACTGATTTCCTCCAAGCGGGGAGGGGATCTACTGCCCCTTTAAAGCGGGAAGAAATAAGATTTTTTCACTCCCAACCCCACTACCAATGAGGAGTATGCAATATTCTCTGAAGCCGTAAAGGCTATCGAGGATCGGTTTAATCATGAGAGTCACCATTTACGAATTTCGCCGCATTAAGGGACTCTCTGGTTTGCCATAGAGTATTCTTTTTTTATTTGTAGAGATCAAGTCATGTTCAGCTGAAAATGTACTAATCTGAGATAAAAATCTCACCTTTAATTTCATAACACGCACGTCCTGTAATCTGGCAAATCTCTATCACTAGTTCTCGATGTGGTAGAAAGTTCTTCTGAAGCATTGAGGCTTGAATGGCATCTAACAAATGGCATGAAATTTTAGTTGTGAGGGGATTATGCTCATTGAATTCCTGAACGACCTTGTTAAAGACATAAAAGGCATCATCGGAAAATTTTTGCATAAATTTCTCAATTGTTTCCTGTGACATTACATACTGAAAAAGGTTTTCAAAGACTCTACTGGCAAGCCTTTCCTGTATAGTGCCGATTGAGTCAATGATGAACTTCATGTCATAAGAATTGTGCACACCAGAAAGAGCTTGGATAGCTTGTTCGGTGGTAATGAGATGATTATTTTGCAAGGATAGCGCTTGAACTGCATGAAATCGTAACTTGCCCGGGATGGCACAATCTTCATAGATCCCCTTTAAGATAACATCATCAATTCTAATTTCTGTTGAACTGATTAACCTCTTCAGGAGCTCTAAGTGTTCTATACATAACTTTTTCTTTAGGCCCTTCATAAACTTTTCTAGTTTCTCGATACATTTCTTTGAGAATGTGACGAGAAATGGGGTTAAAGATTCCAAAGTGTTCGTGTTAAGGGCGTTTTCAGCATTGAGGAGTATGTCAAACCACTCAAAACATTTTCTAGTTTGATCACTACTTAAGCGTAGTTTAGTACCCGCTATTAACCCTAGAATTGCTCCAAGGGTGCGGTGAGAAAGTGATTTCTGGTGAAGAAGTGATAGGATAAGCTCCTGCATAGTTGGAGAAAGGTCTCTGCCATGGCAGAGGGTATCCAAAAACAACACAAATTGTTCCAAAAAGTCAGAATCATAAGTTTCTTTAAGGACTTCTTGAGCCTTATTTTCAATCAATTGGTCAAATGTAGCTCCAAGGTTGTATAAAGACTTTAGTGAGGACCAAGATTTATAATTAAAGAGCAAAGCCACAACACCCTCACGGTTTTGATCTACTTCATCTCCCTGTTGGTAAAATACACACATTGCTTCAAGTGCAGTTTTTCGGATTTCTGGGTTTGAGTTTTGTCTGGCTTGTTGAACTATTAGCTCAACGACCTTCTCACCGAGAATTCCATGCTGTCTAACTGAGCTAAGGGCAGCAATAGCAAGCGGAGTTTCTGTGATCAAACCAGTTAATTTCTCCAATGCTTGGGTTCTCAACTCTTCCTTTGTGGAGATAGCAAGATATTCGAGAAGTTTGATTATACCTAGAAGGTCATGGGGCTTCGATCCAAGGAAAGTTTCCACGGAATTGATGATTATTGTGGGGAGAGCATGTCCATGTTGAGCTAACATAATAAGAGAAGAACAAACTCTCGCTCTGGCTTTTTCATGATGGGTATCATCACCGAGAATTTCTATACAAGCAGTGATGAGTTCAGGCTCGATATGTTCTGGATTATCAATCACATGGCAAAGAGAATAGACTAATTGCTTGCGAATAGAAGGGAGTATTTCAGGATTTTTTATTAAAGGCAAGATCCATTCGATCCCTTCTCGATTGGTAAATATTGCACCCAGTCTAATGGCTCCCATAATGCGTTCAGATTCAGGTCGATTAGGATTTTGAACTTCTTTAATAAGTCTGTGAACCACTTTATCAGACAGCTCAGAGGTTTTATTCGTTAAATAGGAGGCAACTCCAATAAAAAATGAGAGATCATTTCCAGCATCACCTATCTCACCTGATGTGTCTAGTAGTATTTCGATCAAACACTGAATAAAATCTTCCCTTTGATACGTTCCTATTCTGTATATATCTACAATGAGCTCAGCAGCAGCTTTTTTTGTTACTTTACAATCGGAGGTGTAGAATTCAATCAAAGCAGCAAGGGTTTTTTCGTCGATCTTTTCAGGAAAGATGTAGTTGGATTTTACTACTATCATCATTACCCGCAACCATGAAGAGAGATTTGAGTCTTTTTCGCTCTCAGGCGAGATAATTTTGTCTAACTTAGCTTCATAGTCTGGATCCAATTTAGGCCAAACGGGAGATGTTCTTATAAGCAACTGTCCAACGCCTTCCCAGAACAAAAACCAACCTAAATTCTCTTCTGTTTGTCCTAGATTGAAAAACAACTCAATCAGCTTTTGGATAAACTCTTTGGGAAGAGGTGTTGTATCGGAGACATTGTCAAGAAACTCAAGGAGGTAACCAGGACCATCTTTCATTTTTCCCACAAAGTAGTTGATCATTTCGGGATGTGACAGGAGGTTGGGTGTATGATCAATCAATTTTCCTTGATCCTTTGGGGATGGAATTATTTCTAGCTCGTCAATAAACCATTTTACAAAGACATCTGTTGGGCGAGCATTATGACATGCAGCAAGGAGAGCCAGCTGGTAGTGATGTGTAAGATCCTCTGGTCCATTTTTCAGCTGATGCAAAAAGCGCTCGAATCCGTCTTCATTTTGATATGCTAAGTATTCTGCAGCCATCCTCAACACAGGAAAAAAGCGACGGTGATATTGTGAATGAATGAGATTGATACGCTCTGGAGTATCTTGATCGTTTTTAAACAGGTTTCCGATATACTTTGCTGCGTAGTAATCACGAAAATTTTGATGAATAAAACTTCCCGCGCTCTGATCAATACTGAAGACACCAAGAGATTTTGTCTCTCTCAGAGACAGTTCTGGAGGGAGTTCAAATTCAATTTCTGAAGTGCGGAGGATTACTTTATCTTTTTGCAGGGCGTAATAAGCCAACTTTTGCAAGGCTTGATCTAATCTTTTGAGTTGGGGATGGATCTCAAGTTGTATCCGATCAGCTAGATCTTCATCGATTCCTTTCCTCCGAAGAAACTCCTTATAAAATTGTGTGATTATGAGGTCTAAAAAACCAAAGAGAGACTCGTTTGAACGGAAATTCTTTTGATCAGCTTCAAATAAACAGCAGAGTATGGAGGCAATGAAGGGGATGTTCATAAGGGATTTCAATTGGGGACGGCGACTCATCTCAAATGCAAAAGGAATTGTAAGATCCGGTTTTTCTATAGCATTGAAAAACTGAGAGAAATATCTACCAAGTATTTCATCCTGAAAGCCCTGTAGCTCTAACTCATTTTTCTCGTTGATATCGACAACTACTCTACCAGGACGACTGGTGACTAAGACGTGTGGAAAAAGCCTATGGAGTTCCTTAAACGCATCTTGGAGATGTCCTGTTCGCGCCTCAAGTGGAAGCTCATCCCCTCCATCTAAAATCAGCAAGCTTTTTTCTAAGTCATCTTTTCTCTCGAGGAGCTGTTGGAAGTCGATTCCCAGGGCTCGGTGTTCTCTCTGTAAGAGATCGTAGGCGCGATATGTAATGTTTGGCACGTTTGGGTAGAAAATCTCATTGAGGTTTCGCAATCTGATGCAGAACACCACGTCGAAATCCTTCAATGCCTTACCCTCTGACCATGATTTCAAGAGCATGGAAATATATGTCGTTTTCCCCATTCCTGCAGGGGCGGTGATCAATCTACGGAGAGGTTTCTTGAACCAATTCTCCTCTTTTGAAAAATGCCTCTCTTCACCACCTTCTGGAGGAGCTTTCGGGATGAGCCGTTGGGGGACATAGAGCTTACTTGAGGGGAAAGGGAGGGGCCACTCTCCATGTTTGCGAAAAGTGAACAAAGGGATCATAAAGTCTGCTGAGAAATGCTCTTGGAGACGTTCCTTCAATGACGCGAGGTTGGAACGAGAAGGATCGAAGCGCATGTAAGGAATGGCTTCAAGCCCGATTCGATCTCTTCTGCGACGACAGGACTCCACTTCTTTGCGTCTTGCTTGGTACCAAGTTGGATTGGAGTCATCTCCTGAAGCTTCTTTCCAGCAATTTCTGAGACGATCTTTATAATCCCGTCGGTTGGGGAGCTCATACAGGCGCCGGATGAGGTGAAGAAAGCTGTCGACGTAAGATGATTCTCGCCAATCGCGGACAGTACTGTACCTTTCAAACTCCTGAGGTAGTGACTTTTCGATGTCACCAGTCAGTAGAATGGGGAGGACCCTTTTTGCATTACTTGCTAGATCGGTCCGTCTTTTACGAAGAATATGGATCAGTTCAGTGCAAACAGCATGAACGCCCCTCTCGTGTTTTTCTAGGAGCGACTCTGTTCCAAACAGTAAGACAAATTTCGATGTTTCTGCTTTTCTCATCTGTTCGTAGATGTTTTCTCCAATTTGATTGGACTCTCGATCAAAGTAAACACCCGTGTTACTATCTTCTCGAAAGCCGATATCCAAAAGATGTTTGCGGAGCCGTTTGAGAAATGCTTGTACAGCCCCTTCCTTGGTGGCATTTTTCTCCGTTGGCCAGGCATAAGCAAAGTAAACAGAGGGTGGTGACGCTCCAGCCTCTTTAAACAACTGTCTTACATTTTTCAGGAAGTTTTTGAATTTTTCACTTTTGTGCAACTCTCGCTGCTCATTGAAAAGAAGCGCTGATCTTTTCTCTTCACATTGAGATAGAAATAATCGATCATCAGCTTCCAAAGAGAGTTGCTCGGCACTCACCTTCTCGACAATCTTTTGACAACGCCTTTCATAGGGGCTAAGGAAACTGGTGAGCTGGTTGAGTATTAGTCGACTGAAAACGACAGGGTAACGAGACTCAGAAAAAATCTCAGCTCGCAAAGCTTCGATCTTTTCAATGATTGGGTCTCGGTAGTGAGACTCTCCATTTTCTACACGGCCAATCAAGGGAGCTAACATCCGTTCTGCTGAGCGGATCTCATGAAGTGCTTGATGAGCAAAATCGCGAACTTTTTCGTTTTCAAACTCAGCCTGGACTGAAGAGAGTTTATCCTGAAATTCAGCCTCAGAAATAAGATGGCTTTCGCCGTTCGCTCTTTTCGTCGTTGCCAATCCTGCTGCCATGTCCTACTTCCTTGTTCGCTTAACTGTTATGCCAAAAATTTTGCTTTACCTTAAAGTTTTTTTTGCTTTATTCATTTAGTTGACATTTGGTACAGAGAGGTTTTTTTATGGTATTTTCAGCATGTCGAAATGTAACAAGGCCTGGATATGGTAGGATACGACAAAACACTGTTACATCCTTGTCTGTGGCGCGCTTTCTCCATCCCACGCCAGCCCAAGCAAGGAGCTCTTCTAGTGGAAATCGGACATGTACATTAGAGAATCACACTTACACTGTTTCTCCTGCTCATACTGCAATAGCAGCTCTAACAACAGTAGCAGTCCTTGGGCAGTTTCGTACAACGAATGCTCAAGCTCAGACAGATCCAGAAACGGTTTTAGATATTATTGCTAAGGGGGGAAAAGTTCTCGACTTCTCTGAGCACAATTTGTCTAAAGAGCAGCTCGAAGCAGTCTATGCTGAGCTTGGAAAAAGTGAAAAGCCCTTCATTGGAGTGGTTTGGAACACTCATCAACATGATGTAGGTGGGCTTAAGAGCAAAATTGAACTAGTTCTAAGTGTGAGTCGAAGAGTATATCAAGGGGGGAGGGTGTTGGATCTTTCCGAGTTTACTCTGACGAAGGAGCATCTCTCAAAAATTTTTCGTGAGCTAGAGCAAGGTGAGCATCATTATGTCAGGGTTGAGTGGGGAACACGTGAAGATTGCCAAGAAGTTGAAAAAATCAATCAATGCATCCAGGCTAAAAGAGAGGCTTTTCAGGAAAGACCCTCTCCCCGCGTCTGTGCTAGGTTGGCTGGTCTTGTCTACCAAAACGCTGACGAACTAAAAAAACCAGGGATGCTCCCAGAAGGGTGGGAGTATGTACAACACAGAGATGAGACAGAGAAAAATGGCTATTTTGCTGTGGCATTTAAGAATGCTAACACTGGTCATATGATTCTTGCGACAAGGGGAACTCATGAACATTTTTTTGATTGGCAGACAAACTTTATAGGTGTTGTCGGACATGAAGTGGAGAGGCAACAAAACTCTGCATTCACATTTGCTGGGGAAATTTTTACCTTGGGGGCTGAAAAAGGGTACCGAGTAGGGTTAGTTGGACACTCGCTTGGGGGATGGTTATCACAGTTATGTGCATTCTATGGGCTTTCGAGGGGGGTAAGAGGAATTTACGTCGTTACACTCGACACTCCTGGTGCGAAACGCGTGCTGAGGAAATATAAGAAGAAACTCTTGGGGTTACCCCGAGTTGGGGTCAATTTAGAGCAACTGGATTTCACACACTATCTTTCCCTTCCGAACATCGTCAACTGTATTCGTGAGCAAACAGGTGATATTCACCATATTGTTCCTGAAGGAGTTCATCCCTTTGATGTAAGTCAATTAGCCCTCTCCCAATACAAAGTGGTTAATTGGGGCGTACGCAAAGCGTTTAATTGCGCTGATTATAAATATCCAGATTTAAAACTTTCCACTCTTGCAAAAGGAGGAACCTATACTTTGCAAACACACTCCTCGTCAGAACTCGTCAATGCCTTCGATGAACAGAGTCAGCGTCCGAAACGCGATCTTGTTGCCGATGAGTGGCCACATTTACGCGCCCTAGGTGGAGAGTATTATCACTTTTTAGAAATTTTGCACCAACACCAGCAGGATCTGCCAGATAAAAGTAAGCTCAGTGCCTCTGATGCTTTTTTAGTTTCTAAGATTGCGAAATACAACCCTGTGGATGCTGACCCAAGCGAAATTCACCTGAATCATTTTACTGCTGAAGAACTCGAGTGGCTTGAGACCGTCAAGGGTTTAACTGATGAACAGTTGCAAAGAGTTTCAAGAGACTATGGTGTCGACTTGGAAGCGCTGAGAGATTTCAAAAAATGTCATATAAATGCCACGCACCTGAAAGTTTCTAAAGGGAGTGCTTCATCCTTTCGAGAACAGTTGGGTTTGGTGCTTGGATCTTATCCAGAGTTGCGGTGGTTATCACAGAAACTCTCGGCGCACGATGCTCAAGTGATCCGAGCCGATATGATGCACAAATTTATCTCTTTCTGTGAAAATGCCATTCTTTCGAGACTTTATCTGTTTACGTTTCCAAGCGAAGAAGAGTTGCAAAAACACAAGCAAGACATCGCTGAATTCCAGTTGGAAATTCAGGAACGCAAACAAGTTCTTCAAAGAGTGAAGGAGAACCAAGAGGCGGTAGCAGCTCTTAAGAACCAAATTGTTATTTTTCAACACCTTATAGACATTTCTCAACTTCAATATGTCTACAAGTCTCGAAAATTAGATGAGGCTTCAATCTTAGCGACTAGGCTACTAAAATCGATAGATGCATCAACACCTGTGAGCAAATATCTCAAAGGAGCAGTCCTCTCTATTACAGCGAAAATTGCCCGGAGTCGTTGGAAGGATGGAGATTTAGAAAAATCAGCGCAGGCTTATAGCGAGGCTTGCACTCTGCTTCCAAAAGTTGCTTCGTTGAGAAGCAACTATGGTTCTTTACTTCACAATTGGGCGGAATCGCTTTCATGGAGAGGGGAAAGTTTAGAGGTCGTTTTACAAAAGTTGGAAGAGTCTCTTGAACAGCATCGACTCGCTTTTGAAATGAGTCTTGAACCTTTGCCCGATAAAATCAACCCTGTCGTGATCCGACACGATCTGGGTAAAGCGCTGTTTTTGAAGGCAGAGGCTATTTTCAATCAAAGTGCTTGTAGCCGGGCTGATCGTGACACATACCGAAAAACACTAAACGAGTGTTTGCAGTTTTTTGCAATTCCTGAAAACGAGCGTTCGATCACTCTCGAGTCATTTACTGGGGTGACCTATCAAGAGCTGGCAAGGCTGGATATACTCGATGGTCTTGATCCCAAACATCATTTTTCTCAAGCATGGGATTGCTATACTCAAGGGTTGGAGAGAGAGGCGGAGAGCATGGCTTTTAATAACAAAAAAGGGGAACCTAGGCATCCCGCTCTTCTGGCAAGCAGGGCTGAGCTGCGACGTCGAGAAGTAGATCGGGAGGGAGAAATCATGGGTAAAGCACATCACAACGTTGATCGAGAAAAGGAATTCAATCTCGCATGCCTAGAATCTTTGGAAGCTTGCACATATTTTCTCTATCACAAACCAGATAGAAAGGATTGGACGCCAGAAGATTTTCACAGATATGGACTTGCTCTAAACATTCTATGCAAGCTTTATTGGGGCCAGGGCGATATGTCGCTAGCAAAAGAGGATAGAGCAGCCTTTCCTGCCACTAAAGCTCTCAAATATCTAGATCAGGTGGTGGCCGACGTTAATACTGAGCTTCGACAGCAGAAACCCTCGTGAATCAGAAAACTGAACAATTTGCCATCAGTCTAGGAGTAGAAATTTAAGGAGGTCTAAACATGGCGATAAATACGGCGATGACTGGTGCATATACACAATTGGAGGCACTCCTTCCTATAGGGTGCTCTTTGAATTCAAAATTATGGGGAGAGACAAACAAGAAATTCTATCAGCAAAAATTGAGATTGAAAATGTTCTGTGTAAATCAAATCTTCAACTAGGTAGCTCTAATGGCAAGTGCAATAGGATCAAGCGACTCTTATAAAGACTTTAATCTTGCTCCACTAGTTCCTGTGCAGCAAGAGCTTCCTTTTGAGCGTCTTGAGCAAAAGATACAGGATCTGGCTGATGAAACAATACGAGATCATGGCTTTCAATTCATAAAAAAAATCGAAGCAGAACACCAAAACATTGAAAGAGAAGATGCACCTAGTGAGCATCTTGTTGATCGCATCGATGATATTGTAAAACGATGCATGGATTTCAAACCTCTTCCCCAGCATAAAAGAAAGCAACTCAGTGAACTGAAAATTTCTCTTGATTGTGCACTCCAACCACTCCAATCCATTCGCCGCCGCCTAACTGCTGCTGAGAGACGCCAGTCAGAGGCTAGGCAGGAGATATTGTCAAAAGTTGTGTCCCGAGGTTTTGAGCCCATCCTCGAAATGTGCTTTTAAGCTGCCTGTTTTATCTCTTCCCCATCTTTAAATTTTACTCCACTGACTACCTTAGAAATCAGCATAGATCCATTCAACCGTCTCCAGTTTTTCTCTGCCTCCATGGAGAGCTTAAACACCATCGAGAGTGTCGCTTTCCGAGATCCGCATCCCTTCGTTTGTCTCGAGCGATGCCTGATACTTGAAAACGTCGATTCAATAGGATTGGTCGATCTAATATGCTGCCAGTGCTCTGCTGGAAAATCATAGAAGGTAAAAAGTTGTTCCTTGTCCTTGTTAAGGCACTTACAGGCTTTAGGATACTTCGCCTCATAAAGGCTTAGGAATCGACTAAATATCTTCAGGCCCTTTTCTTTAGTCGGAGACATATACATCTCATGAATCAGACTTTTAGCTTTTACCTGCACTGATTTGGGGAGTTTATCTAAAATATTGGCTGTTTTATGCACCCAGCATCTTTGTTGACGACATCCTGGCATTTCTTCTTCAAGAGCTGCCCAAAATCCTAGCGCTCCATCGCCTATAGCAAGACGAGGAATCGATGTTAAACCCCTAGCTTTTAAGTCTGAAAGCACCTCTTTCCAAGAAAGCGTACTCTCTCGTATTCCATCATAAATGGCTATGAGTTCTTTAGTCCCATCTAACTGTGCACCTATGACCACCAAAAGGCACGGTCTTTCTTCTGATAAACGAATATTGAAGTAAATCCCATCAGCCCAGATATAAACGTACTGTTTATAGCTGAGATCTCGTCTTGCCCATTCTTCATATTCTTGTTCCCATATCTGTTTCAATCTGACAATATTGGCAGGAGACACTCCCAAAGCATTTTTGCCAAGAGTAGCAGTAAGAGCTTCCCCCATGTTTCCTGTAGAAATACCCTTGAGATAAAGAACAGGGATTAAGTTTTCTATGCTAGGGGCTCTTCTTATGTACTTAGGTAGAATAGAGCTAGAAAACTTCTCTCCGCGGATTCTAGGCTGTTTGATCCTGACAGGGCCTACACCCGTCTGAATATTTCTCTCCGGGGGATAGCCATTTCTTCGAACAATTTTTCGATTATCTGATCCTTTGATATCAGTGTGGTTTTCCAAGTATTCTGAAACCTCGTTTTCAATGGCTTGCTGAAGAAGCTTGCGAGCTCCTTCTTTTAAAATGTCTTCTAGACTTGAACAGAAGTCTGGAAAAATGAGATCCTTTTTCATGAGCGTACTCCTTGTTTTTGAAGATTTTTTTGATCATTAATCTTCGAGGATACGCTCACTTTATTTTTCTCGGACACAACTTTCGGTTATACCTCGTAATTCTAGTTATTTTACAACTTCATCTCTGGATCTATTTCTTTGAAGGGCAGCAGAGATTTCAGTAAAAACACCTTTGTCCTGGATGTTATTTCCTGTTAACTCAAGTTGAGTTAAAGTTCTGTTGGCCCCCAATGCTTGCCTAAGTTCTTTAGCAGCACTATCCCCTAATTCGTTATAGCTCAAATCTAGCCTTGTTAACGAAGAGTTTGTTGAAAGAAATTTTGTGAGCCTCTTCATGGCATCATCAGGCATTTCCGGCAAATGACTTAAGGTAAGCTCTCTTAATTGAGTTGTTTCTGAAGAGAGCAAGTTCTTACTAAGATTAAATTTATGGAACCTCAGATCTAGAAGAGTCAACGCCGGGTTTACTTCATATGTAGATGCAATTTTTTCTGAATACAGGATACGCACTTCTTTGAGCTTGTTATTTTGAGATAACGTTTGACCAAGTCTCTCGCAACTATAGGGATTATCACTTATGCCTATAAGGGTTATTTTGGTCAAAGTGGGATGTTTTTCTAGCGCAAACCCCAGTAAATCAAGGACTTTATCTTTAAAGCGCTCATTGCTCAGAGTGAGTTCGGTTAAAGTAGAGTTTTGTTCAAGAAATTGGGCTAGAAGCATTCCTCCTCGAGAATCCAGTCCACATCCAGGATAAGGTGCTTCCAAGCAAAGACTCTCTCTTGCCTTAACTTCTGGAGAAGAAAAAAAACTTTCAAAATGGCGTTGGCAGTTTTGAGGGAGCAATTGACCGCGCAACTTTTCTTTCTTTGAATTTAGTTTTTCTGAACTCCGAAAACCAATCATACGGATTGTGCGGTTATTTTTGAGTACACTGTTAATTACCTCGGCTACATATTGAAATCCGCTTTTTGATGGAGAGAGCCACATATGACGATTGATATCTCCCTGGATAATATCTAAAACCTCTAATGAATCATTTTCTCTTAGGGCCTTAACAAGCGTTTTTCCTCCCTCGCTATAGGAGTCCAAGTAAGTTGTGCTTCTGTCTGTTTTATAATTAAAGTTATCTGTAAGAGGATTTGAACGAAGAAAAAGATATTGAAGGGATCGATTGCTTTTCAGTGCTTTACCTAGAGCCTTTTCCCCACTTTCTCTGATATCATTTCGGGAGAGATCGAGAAGACGTAAAGCAGTAGTGCGTATAAGTCCTATTGCTAGCACTTTTGCTCCCTCATCTCCGATAGGATCAGTGGTGAGGGATAGCTGTTCTAATCGGTTTAGAGAGAGCAGCTGCGCGATTACTTTCACTCCTTCTACACCTAGAGAATTTCTATGAAAGGCAAGAACTTTTACAGAGGGATTTCGCGCTAAACCAAGTGCTAAAACGGCCGCACCTTCAGCACCTATTGTATCCCCATAGAATTCAAGCTCGCTTAAGGAGTCGTTGAGTTCTACTGCGAGAGAAAGAGTTTTAATGGTTTCCAAATCGACCAAATCATCCCTTGAATCTAGTTCTCGTATTCTAAGCGATTGATTCCAGAAAATCGTTTGACAGATACTCAATCTAAATTCTGCTTGGGTTATATGGCTTGTAAGGGGATACTTGGTAAGAGGGGTGCGATTATCTGAAAGAAGTTCTTCCACACGTCCCTTGCCCAGTCTTGTGCATAAATGTGCGTAACACTCCGGACTTTTACGGATAATTCCTTGCGGAACCAACCGGACAATGGCTTCGACAAATGAAATCATGCGATGCGAAATCCATGGGAATGGCTGATATTGAAAAGAAGAGCCTGTATCCTTCACCGATGCCGCTATCGAGTCGAGTTCAAATGCTGAGAGTTTCGCATTATGAGAGGCGTCTAATGCCGCAAGTTTTGCAGCGCGGAGCTTTACGGCTGTTATATTTTCGCAACGCGAGATGTCGAGCTCTATTAATTTAGGCATATCGATGAGTGAAAATCGGGGTGTACGCCTTAAAATCCCCCGAAAACTAACCACTGCAAAGGCTTGAATAGAGGTGCCCTGCATCTTAAGCTTTTCTAGGTTTGGGCATTTATCAGCGATAGATGCAACAATAGCCGCTGTAAGATGAGGACAATAGCTGATATCTAGTTCGCGCAGATTTGGATTTAAAAACGGCTCTAATGATTCATCTGTTAGTGCTTTACAGTGAGGGAACGCAATTTTTGCAGGCTTGCTATACTCTTCAATGGCCATCAAATCCCGAAATGCTTCAATGAGAAACACCTGTCTCATTTCATCTGTTATCTCAAGAAATGGAGCGCTGAGGACGACCTCCCCATCATTCTCTAACGCAGTTCCCCCTAGAACCTTCTTTAAAGCAAGGGTATAAAGTTCGCTTTTTGCTTTTTCTAGGCTATATGTCTGTTGGCGTTCAATCTCTTCTGTAGTAGGCACTGTTCCAAAAACGGCTCGCATCGCCTCTGTTGAACGAAGTGATGGAGAGTCAGGAGGAAGTTCCAGAGCTTTTTCAAGCCTTCTTTCCGGAGTTAGAAGGGGCATGCCCTCTTGATATCGCTTTGCAATATGCTCCCCAATGTTTTCAGTAGGAGCACCTGCACGGCGCCCAAGCGTAAGAAGCGTTTTTAAGAGCCCGGCAGGTGTCGTCGAGAAATTTAGAGATCGGATAGATTGCTGCAGTTGATGGAACTGCAAATAAAGAGTCGCAATGGCGCCTGCTCTAAAAAGAAGTAAGGGAGTAAAGCGATTTTCAGGGTCTTCTTCATAAAGTTGCATCCGCTCTGCTTCGTCGAAAAGAGGGAGTGATCCCCTCTCAATTTCACTCATTTCTTCGATCCATCCACGCAAAATGACATCGGGTTCCAGGTTTGCAAAATCTTGTAATGTCTTTCTGTCTAATGGAATATGATCCATACTAAAAAGGATCGAAACGAAATTGATCTTATTTTTCCCCCTTTCTTTAACAACGGGCTCGACAAACGAAACATCGCTATCCACACAATAGAGGCGTTTTTGGGCATCGACTAAATAATTCGAGGCTCTTCCATCACCGGGCCGTGTAAGAATGGACAAAAGAAGCAATTGTGTATACGAGACAGGATCTATTTCTGGTTTTGGATTACCTTTAAGAGTGTTTCCAAAAATCGTTTGAGAGATCAAAACAGGATAGGTTCTTCCTTTGACTTCAAAACGCACTAACTGAGACGATGGGGTTAAAGACCCAAAAAGGCGATACGCTAAAGAGTGAATCGCAGATTCTACTAAAGGATTGTTTGGAATCGCTTTAAAGTGCAAGCCTGAATGAGCGTTGCTGATACACGCGACAGCGTGATTGCAGTCTCTAGTCATCCTCTTCACGTTCCCAGCGTTATCTAAAATGAGATCGGAAATTCCCTCTTTCAAGTATCTCACTCCAACTGATGGAATCGTCACTTTGCATGGGGTCTCTGTCTCAGTCGTGATTGAGAGGAGTTCTTGGATTAATTTTTGACGATCACGGTGTTGCGCAAAGCGCCATCCATCACTCGTGGAAATATCCATCAATGAGGTGCAATCGACCCCTTGCGCTTCTAATGCTTCGATATAGAGCTTGCATTGCTCTTGGGAATTCAAAAGAGTGTAATAGTACTCCCTCCACTTCCCTGAAGAACCGCTCAACCCTCTCTCATAGGAAGTAAAATAGGAAATGAATTTTCGGAAGGATTGCGGGAGAGGAATCTCCGCTAACTCTCTCAATCCTTCTCTAGGAAGATCGATTCCCTGTTCTTGCAGAAGTTCAACTCCTGTCCTGCATTGGGCTCGCCCACGCCCCTGAGGAGTCATTGCAGAGAGATCACGCGTCTGAACGCCTTTGAGTTTATTGAATGAGAAATAGAGAGGCTTTAGCAGCAGCCAATAAGTTTGAATGAGAATCTCTCGCTCAGAACGATCAAAGAAAATGGTACCGCTTTGAGCCGAACAAGGGGCGGTATCTTTTTGTTCTTCATAAAGGGTGTGAAGCCGCACGCGCATCGCGTAGATCGCTCCAATATTTCTTTTAAGCAAATCGCCAGTTGCAAAGGTAAAGAGACGACGTGCGATCAATTCATCGATGACATCGAGAGTGTTTGTTTTCTCAACACCAAAATAGAGAGCAATTGCCTCCATCAAATGATTGAGAGGTTCGATATAGAGTCCTTTTATGTTGATGTCCTGAAGTGTTTCAGGAGTTGTCGTCCAATTTTCTTCGAATTCCCTCTTTAAAAAGGCAAATATTTGATCTGCAAAATGGGTTCGAGATCCCATTAACACTGTTCGCATTTCAGATTGGTATTCTGAGAAGAGCTGCTGAGAGTTGGAGGAAAAACTGATCGATTGTAAAAGGCTTTTTTGCGGCAGTCGCGGATCAAAATCGGCTTCATCTTGAGCTAGGATTTGCGTTGCAATTTCGGCTGGAGTCCCGATCAGTTTGACAACGTTTTCGCACGCAGGATTTGCTCCTGAATCGACATGGAGTCCTGAACGGTGTTTAGAGGAGATGCTTGTAAAAACGGGCAGATTTGAAACGGCCGTTTCGCCTAAAGCTGAGATTTGGAGTTCCAAGAGTTTGGCAGCATTTCGAAAATAGGGTAAATAATTTTTGTTATCTACAATAATAAACCACTCTAAATCGGAATAAGGGCAGTGTTCTTCTCTTGCCAATGAGCCCATCGCTCTAAAATCATAGCCGCAGGGTGGTTGTCCAAGCAGGGCAAAGGTGTCCTTAAGAAATACTTCCATTAAAGCTTTAAAGTTCACATACATCTGAGCTTGAAAAGCTCTAACCTCTTTGGGAGAAACTTTAAAACCATCTCTATAAACTTGTAATGCTTCAAAATAGGCTTGGGTTGGAAAGGGTGAGTTCTCGGGGTTTGGCATGAGTAAAGCATCGATCCTTTCTCTGAACCCAGAAAAAATTTCACGTTTAATCAGATAGATGTCTCGCACTTGTTCATAAAGAGACTGATACTCTTCAGAAAGAGAGCAAAAGCGTTTTAAATGCTCAATTTGACTGAGAACTTGATCAAACAAATCAGCCTCGCCCAAGCGAACGACTCTTTCCAAAGCTGTCATCAACGTTTTTTCATTTTGAAACCATTGGAAAATCGCTCTAGAAGTGAGTTTATGCCCTTCAGGAGAACCCATGAGCGTAGCTCGAGCAAAGTAATGTATGGCTTGATCTGGGCTCGTTTTTAAGTACCATGTTCCAAGAGCGAGAGCTAGCTCTCTTTGCTCATCTTTTAGGTTAGGAAAATGGGAAAAAATAGCGTAATAGTCGGTAGCAAAAGTAGCGATTTTCTGACCATCGAGATGCGGAATCAATTCATGCAATAAAGCATAAGCCTTTTGTATGTCCTCTTGTGGAGAATGAAGGGTGAGCCCATCGATTAAATAGCAAAAATTCTTAAACGCATCATCGATTTTATGTTCAACAATTTGAGCGTGAATATTTTCGTATGATGAAGCTATAGTGGAAATTGACATTGATTACCTGTATTAAATTTGAAGATTCTAAATAATAGAGCTCTTTACAAAAACTTTAAACTAAATAATCGTCCCGAAAAAATAAAAATAAAATTTATAGAAAGCGATTTTCGTCCATAAAAAGAGTATCGTCCTTACCAAATCCGACAGCAGTTGTGTAAAACTTTTTAAAAATGAGAGCTCTTTCCCTTAACCAAAGTAGTTCTCTATTTCGGGCCGATAACTGCAATGTGCGTTTGCGTGATAGTATTTCCGGAAAAAACTACTGTAGACATCTATCCTCCATAATTTGAGCAAGATATTTACACAATATTTACATTTAAAGCAATGAATCTTCCTTTTTGCTGATTTCTGTTTTGATTATCCCTCCACGAAAATATGCAAACTTGTTATATGTGCCAAAAAGTGTACTTTCGCTTTTAAAAGGACTCAATATTTAAACAAAAATATAGATAATATGAAAATTGTGCATTTGGGAGCAGAACTCGCTCCTATAGGAAAGGTTGGTGGACTAGGTGATGTTTTATGGGGCTTGTCGAGGGCACTTATCAAACAAGGCCATGATGTTGAGATTATTATCCCTAAATATGATGTACTGGACCTGAATGGAATTGAATCGTTGGAGCTTTTTGAGTCCTTTGGTTCTTTCTCTGTATGGCATGGCAAAGTGGGAGGGATTCCGGTTAGTTTTATCGAAGCTCATGTGCCGGGCGCCTACTTCGAACGGGGAAAGATATATGGATGCCCTGATGATCCAGATCGGTTTGCCTTTTTTTGCCGGTCAGCCCTTGAATATTTAAAACGTTCAGGCTCCAACCCTTCTGTTGTCCATCTACATGACTGGCATACGGCAGTAGCCGCTCCTTTAATAAAGGAACAGTATCCCGAACTCGATGCAAGAGTAATCTTTACGATTCATAACCTAGGATATCAGGGACACTGTGATAAAAGCGTGTTAGACCGCCTTGGATGGAACGGGGCAAAGATCAAGGATGGAGATTGTTACAATTTAATGAAAGGGGGCATTGTCTACGCAGACCATGTCACCACCGTTTCTCCAAACTATGCAAACGAGATTCTGACAAAAGAGTTTGGGGGATCCCTTCAGCAGACTTTAAAAAAATATAAAGGGAAGCTTTCGGGAATACTAAATGGCATTGATTATGGCTATTGGAATCCGTCACATGACCCTTTTTTACCTTTCTCGTTTAGCGCGGAAAAACGGGCTGGTAAAAAAAAGGTGCAAAATGAGCTGCGCAAACGTCTCATGCTCGAAGATGAAGCATGCCCTCTTGTGACATCCATTACACGCCTGGTTCACCAAAAAGGGCCTGAGTTGCTAATGGCGGCTCTTCTTTATACTCTCGAGTTGGGAGGACAGTTTGTTCTACTCGGTTCCGCTCCAGATCAAGAGACCCATGATCATTTTTACAGTCTGAAAAGAAAATTAGCCGGCTCCCACCATGTGCACTTGGAGCTCACTTTTAATGAAGAGCTCTCCCATTTAGTGTACGGAGCAAGCGATCTTTTTCTAGTCCCCTCCATCTTTGAACCGTGCGGACTGACACAGATGATTGCAATGCGGTATGGTGCGGTTCCTTTGGTTCGCGAAACCGGCGGCTTGGCAGACACTGTTTTTGAAGAAAAAAACGGCTTTACTTTCGGTCCTCCTACCGCCGATGCCCTCTGCAGAGGGCTTGATAGAGCCTTTGAAACTTGGAATACGCCGAAATGGAAAAAACTCGTCGATACTGGGATGCATACCGACTTCAGCTGGGATAAGCCTGCTGAAAATTACTTAAATATTTATCAGGCTAAAGCTCTCGTTTGAGTTTTTGAAAGATCCTTTCCCATGCATCATGGGGAATGACAGGCCCCATTACCTGGACAACTGCCCGACCTGCTATCGCACCATAGTGTGCGCAAATATCTATTGGATAGTGACGCATATAGCCGTGTAAGAAACCGCTGGTAAAGAGATCTCCAGCTCCTGTTGTATCAAGAGGCTTAACAGGATAAGCGGGGCAATGGAGTTTATGCGATCCTTTGCGCACAAAGCATCCGTTCGATCCCATCAAAACGACACTTACTTCACAAATCTCAGCAAGGGCATCACACGCAGCCTCCTCGTGTTTATCCAAAAGAGCCGCCGCTTCCTCTTCATTGCAAAAGATAAGGTCGACATACCGGTCCAGCAAATAGAGAATATGTTCTTTAAAGTTTCGGGCAATTTCAAAACTAGCAAGATCAAAGGATACTTTCGCTCCCGCCTCTTGCGCAAGGCGCATCGCTGTTTCAGTTAGATCCTCATTAAATAGAGTATACCCTTCAAGATGGACAAGTTTTACGCCTTCAAAAATATGAGGCTTAAGGTGATGTCCGCGAATTTCTGTAGATGCTCCTTGAAAAGTGCGCATCGTGCGCTCCCCGTCCGGCGTGACAAGGGACAAAACAATCGCAGTAGGGGTCTTGCTCTCGACCAGAAGCGATTCTATCCCCTGCTCTTCTAGGAGTTGGCGATATATTTTTCCCCGCTCATCGTCACCCACCATTCCGACAAGGGCGCATTTTTCACCAAATCGTGAAAGACCGTGGAGGGTATTCCGTGCACTTCCGCCAGGTACAAAATGTGACTGCGCTCCACTGTGCGCAACGATATTTTTTAATCCTTCATATGAAATCGGCTCCATGCCTCCCTTTTTTCCGGGAACGTTTTCTAAAAAGTCATCAGGAACAGGGAGTAATTGATCGAGAATTGGGCCGCCTATGCCTATAATCTCGTATTTCATTCTTTGCTGCCTTTGTCGGTAAGCAGCCGTATCACATACTCGCGATTAGCCCAAATATACTCTATCCCAGAGAAAAGTGCATAAGCTGCCGCGATCGAAACCGCGGTAATAGCCGTATAGCGCAAAGCCTGTTGGCTGATGGCGCCAAGCGAGTAGGGAATAAGCATAATAATGATTAAAAATGCGCTTCCTGCTTGAATCACCGCTTTGATTTTTCCCGTTGCTCGGGCCGCAAGGGCAAACCCCCGCAGCGCACAAATCGTTCTAAGTGTGCTGATAACGGAATCTCGATAGAGAAAGACAAACACAATCAACAGCGGTAGATTGACAGGAGGTTGCGTGAATGTCAGAAAGACTGAAATGCGGTAGATGCTATCAGCCATTGGGTCAAGAAGCTTCCCCAAGTCGGTGACTTGATGGAATTTTCGCGCAAAGTATCCATCAAATGCATCCGTAAGCTCTGAAACCCCTAAAAATATAAGCAAGATATAAGGCAGAGCAACAAGACTAATACCTAAAAGATCATGCTCCAGGTAGAGGAACATGAAAATCGGTGTGATAAAAATTCGAAAAAAGGTGAGGTAATTTGCTATACTCACGCATCTAAGCCGTTAATAATTAATACCAAACGATAGAAATTTTTTAAAAATCAAATGATCTTTAGACGTCATAACATCTAATAAACCTCAATCGTTCTGTACCAGGCTACTCATCAAGGCAATATTAATCAAGTAAGTAGGCCATAGCTTCTTCTATTGAGGCAGAACGCCTGCCAAATCTCCCTAAGCTTTCATTAATCAATTCGTTTTCTGATAGCTTCTCATCTATCTCATAAGCCAAAGGAGGAATGACAACCCCTATAATGCTAGAAGTTAACCTCCCTGTTGCTCCCCCTAAAATGATTAATTGATTTTGCAGATTTGCTGGCTCATGAAAGACGAAGATAAAAACACTAAATAACTCTTTTACAAAAAGGGCTATACGCAAGGGAACTTCAAATGCGTATCCCAGAATTCCTAAAACATATAACCCTGCAAGTTTAAAAACTCGTGTGGGTTTTTCCTCTACTGTGCGCCGCGTCCAGAAAGCACTACATGGATTATGCGTTAAAAATTCATGGCGAATTGGCCAGGTTATGTGCACCGTTTGGATGGACACATCAGTATCCAGCCCAATTTCACAAGAAAAGTTCTCATCTTGAGTATCTTGAAATAGTTGACGCGCAGGTGAGGAGGACTCATCGCGAGCTCTTAAATTTGGAGGCAAGATACCAAAACGCATTGGACTCCAACCAGAAGGAAGAGAAGAGAGCATGTTTTTTCCTCATGCAAAATTTAACTACACTTTATTGCAACTATCATTAAGATTACATAAAAAAATTTAAGACGTTTTACCCATACTGAAAACACTCATTGCTTTGCCGGTCATGACAGGAATAGGAATACCTCTTTTTGCCTAAATTCTTTGCTAAGAAGTGCTTTCACTCCCCGCAACTTGACTCATTAGTCCCCAAAGATGCCTAGAAGCGTTTGAGCAGTTAGCCACATGATCACTCTTTAAGAGAAATTCTTGATACAGAGCTTCAAAATCTGCTTCAAAATCGAAGCCCAAAAGAGCTTCTTCAAGAGCCTCTTCTTGACCAGGCTTAAAGGAGCGTGAATCTAACGCTTCTCCCTCTCCCTCTTCAAGCACGCAATCTTTTACAGCTTTTAACTTTAAAAACTGCAATATAGCTGCAGGATCGAATTGTGCAGTCATACTTTCCCAGTGATCAGGATTGCCTAAACAAAATTTTACATTAGGATCATCAGCTAATTTTTCATCAAAATCGAGCAAAAATGCAATTAAGGCAATCTGTCTGCGCACATGATCGTAGACTAATTCTTGAGGTTTGTAATAGGCTATCACTAGCTGAAAAGCCGCTTGTAAGGGAAGGGATTGAATGATTTGAAGATCAGATTGATCAGGCAGTGGAAGAGGTTCTAGGGAAGAGGATTCTAAAGAAGCTGAGTGGCGCGTATGCACAAAACTTCCTGCCCCTGCTAAATTGTGGCGAATCTCAGAATATCTATTGATCTGTTCATCGAGATAATAGCCTGCAGGAGGGCATACAACTCCAACAGTTGCCGCGACCACTTCACCGATAGCTCCGGTGACACAGAGAACGCGTACACGCATTTGTTCACTAAAATTTCCATTTTTTATACCCGTAACAGTGCCGACAAAAAGATGAAGGATCTCTTTTGCTAGAATAAAGACGCGAAAGGGTAGAGAAAGAGCATAACCTGCCATGCCGAGAATATAAAGTAGGCTGAAACCTACGATGCGGGAGCCGTCCTCGTTAAATGCAGACCGATTCCAATAACGACTTAATGGATTAGAGCTGAGATAAATCTCACTAGGAGTCCAATTATCCCTAATGCAATGCAATACCCTGCCAGCAAGTTCATCAACTGCGCCATAAATATATTGAAATAGTGAGACATCCTGATCTCCTCGAACGATTCGAATGCTCAAGTCGTCAAAAATAATTTCAGGCATACTTTCTCCTAGGTATAAAAGGACATCCTAAACAAAACCATATTAAGATTTCATTAAAAAAAGCAGGCTCTATTTTTGAAAAAGGCGGTGCATAGCTGTAATCCATATCGATTTAGCAAGGGCAATCTGGTTAATCGAAAAATACCAAGCGAGCGCTTTGCGTAAGCCAAAATGTGAGTAGAGCGCACGCCATGTCTCACGTGAAAACCTAAGAGCCTTTCCATAGGAAAAACGGCCATAATCAAAATCGACAAAAATGCGGTCTATCTGTTGAATCCTCAAGCCTTCTTCACATGCGACACGACAGAAAAACTCAAAGCCCGGGCGTATTAAGAACCGAGGATTAAATTTCCCAATACGTTCAAACAGGTCCCGGCGAAAAAAGCATCCCGGCATCGTCGCCGGTTTATCCCCTTTCTCAAGAACTTGTTTTTCAAATGGGAGAAATATAGTGTGTGGCGGACGCATCAACTCTCTTTGAATACTGCCAAAGTAGGTCAAATCGGGTAAGTTGTGCTGGGTAGCTGCAAGTGCAACCGTCTGGTAAGTATAATCGGATAGATAGTAACTCCCCGGAAAGAGGAAAGTGATATACTTCCCCGAAGCAAGAGAAATCCCTCGATTGCACATATCAGCTAAGTTAAACTTCGCAACTGTATAAATCCTTGAAACAATAGAAGTATAACTATTTACGATCTCCAAAGTATGGTCTTTAGAACCTGCATCGATGATTATCACTTCCAATGGCTCATACTCCTGCCTTGCAACACTTTCAAGAGTTGCACCGATCGACTCAGCGCAATCACATACAGGGATCACTAAAGAAATCGCGAGAGGAGGTTCTATCGCTTCATGCGGCAGCAGCTTCCTTTCGACTGCCTCTGACCATTCCTTTTTTTCACGGCTTTTAGTATTGCTCATCTTCTCATATTTTCTTATACTTAATCCCCATGATAAACTTTCAAGATATGATTTCAATGCTTACCCAATTTTGGGCAAAGCAAGGGTGTTTGATCCACCAGGGTTACGATTTAGAAGTTGGTGCAGGTACGTTTAATCCAGCAACATTTCTACGCTGTTTAGGCCCAGAACCTTATTCTGCTGTTTACGTAGAACCCTCCCGACGTCCAAGCGATGGACGATATGGGGAGAATCCCAATCGAGTGCAGTTCTACCACCAAATGCAAGTCATCTTGAAACCCTCTCCTATCAATATTCAAGATCTTTACCTTCAGTCCCTTGAAGAAATTGGGCTCGATTTAAGCAAACACGACATCCGCTTTGTCCATGATGATTGGGAAAATCCGACAATCGGCGCATGGGGCCTAGGATGGGAAGTGTGGGCTGACGGAATGGAAGTTTCACAGTTCACTTATTTTCAAGCTGTCGGAGGCATTCCTGTCAAACCTGTAAGCGGCGAACTCACCTACGGTTTGGAGCGGCTAGCCCTCTACATACAAGGGGTCGATTCATTTTTTGATCTGATGTGGAATGATGAGCTCACCTATGGCGATATTTACAAACGGAGCGAATGGGAATGGAGCCATTATAACTTCACAGAAGCCAATACCGAGATGTGGCTCCGCCATTTCGAAGATTTTGAAGCCGAAGCGAAGCGCTTGATTCACAACCAACTTCCTATCCCGGCTTATGATTTTGTGATGAAAGCTTCGCATGCTTTCAACATTTTAGATGCACGCGGCGTCATCTCTGTTACTGAACGGACAGGTTACATTGGCCGCATCCGCACTCTTGCGAAGCTGCTTGCTGAAAACTATTTAAAGAGCCGAGAAGAGCAGCAGTACCCTCTCTTGCGAAAGAAAAGAGAGGAAGCTCTCATCGAAATCCCCCCTCTCTCAACTGTTTGCAATCCACAAGAGCGGGCAGATTTTCTTTTGGAAATTGGTACAGAAGAGCTACCTGCTACATTTGTGGAGACAGGACTACAAAATCTTGAGAGCCAGATACACCGCTTCCTCAAAGAAAACGCGCTCCCCTTTGATGGAATTGAAGTCTACGGCACACCTCGCAGGCTCGCTCTGCTTGTAAGAGGATTGGCTGGCGGCACAGAAGAAAAAACCATTGAGCGTAAAGGCCCTCCCCTAAAAGCCGCTTTCTCTGAAGATGGAAAGCCGACGCAAGCAGGAAGCGGTTTTTTCCGTTCGCTCAATTTAGAAGTTCAGACCCGTGATCAGATCCATGAATTTCCTGAACTTGAAGTGCGTTCGATCAAAGGTCAGGATTATCTTTTTGCCAACCTACGAGAAGCCGGCAAATCGACACGCGCTCTTCTAGCTGAAAACCTCCCCTCTCTCATTTTAAAGGCAGAATTCCCTAAAAAAATGCGCTGGGGCGATCTCGATATCGAATATGCCCGCCCTCTAAGGTGGCTCGTCGCCCTTTATGGGGAGGAAGTCATTCCATTTGTGATAGGAGGAATTCTTTCCGGCAATACGTCGCATGGACACCGTCAGCTCGATCCAGACCCTTTCCAGATTCCACGCGCCCATGCCTATCTCGAGTCGGCGCGCGCTCACTATGTTATGGCGTCTATCGAAGAACGAAGAGCTTCCATCCTCGAGCAACTCGAGACGTTAGAGAAAGAGCTAGGGGGCCAGGTGCTGGCAAAAGAACGCGTCATGGCACAAGTGCTGCACTTGGTTGAATGGCCCTTTGTGACAGCTGCTGATTTTGATAGAAAATTCCTGAAAGCGCCTAGCCAAGTCTTGATTTCCGAGATGGTCGAGCATCAAAAGTATTTTCCGGTAGGCGATGCACAAGGGAATCTCCTTCCCCACTTTCTTATTGTCTGCAATAATAAGCCGACAGATTTGATCCGTGCCGGTAACCAGAAGGCTCTCTTCCCCCGCCTTGCAGATGGTGTTTTCCTCTATGAAGAAGATCTGAAAACGCCTCTTGAGGACTTTAATGCCGATCTCAAAAAGATGACCTTCCAAAAAGAATTAGGAACCGTCTGGGAAAAAGTAGAGCGGCTTGAGGGAATCGCTTCAATCTTGCACACGCATCTTCCCATTTGCGATCAAAAAAGTTTAAAACGCGCTGCGGTTCTCTCTAAAGCCGATCTCGCTTCGCAGCTGGTAGGCGAATTTCCTGAGCTGCAGGGACATGTAGGCGCCATATATGCACGCATGCAGGGTGAAGAAGAGGCTGTTGCATCTGCTATTGAAGAGCATTGGATGCCACGGGGAGAAAAAGCTCCTTTGCCAACAACTTCGACAGGCATCCTACTCAGTTTAGCCGACAAGCTTGACAACCTAATAAGTTGTTTTGCAATCGGTCTAAAGCCCACCTCCTCGAGCGATCCTTATGCACTCCGCCGTCAAGCGATCGGCTTGATCAAAATCATCATCGAACAAAAGCTCTATCTCCCTCTCGATAAAGTTTTGAAACAAGCCATGGAGCTTTTCTCAAAGATAACTGTCGATGGCACTTCTCTCGATGAGATCAGAGCCTTTCTTGCAAACCGTTTTCGCACAATTTTGGTCGACGAAGGGTTTGATAAAGATGAAATTGAGGCTGTTTTAACACATGGCTTTAACGACTGTTATGACCTTTACCGCAAACTCTCTGCCCTCCACGCTTTTAGACAAAAGCAGCATGAGGTTTTCCTTGCGACACTTGAGATTTATACCCGAGCGAAGAAGATCTTACTGAGTCAAAACGCGCGGTTTGGACAGGATGAAGCTAATCGTTACCCTAAAGTTGAGGCTGCGCTTTTCCAAGATCCAAGCGAAGAGGCACTGTATAGAAAGCTCGAGGAGATTAAGAACACGTTCTATCTCAAATTAATCGATCGCCGTAATCCAGCAAGTCGGAACTATGAGGCAGCTTTTGCCTTGCTTGCCGAGCTGCAAAAGCCTGTTGAAGCTCTTTTTGAAGAGGTAAAAGTGATCGACGATGATGCCCAAATCCGCACGAACCGGCTAAGCTTATTGCAAGAGGTGTGGGAACTATGTGAGGCGCTCATCGATTTCAGCAAGCTGCAAGAAGACTAACCCGGTGTCTAATAAAGACTAAGTGCTTGGAGAGCGACACTCGATACAACAAGACCTAATAGCGCAACAGCCAATAACTGTTGACCACAATTGTTTTCAGTAGGCTCTCTTTTTTCAGCACGTCGCTTTTTTCTCGTTCTAACTACTGTTTCTTGCACATAGTCGGTTGACATTGAAGATCTTTCGGATTCTGGAAATAATTTTTCTACTACAGGTTTAACCGTTTGGTCTAATAAATATTGTTCGTTTTCTGAGAGTTCTTCCGAGGAATCTACATGTTTGATTATCCAATCTAAATTCTTAACTAGGGGAAAGTGATAATTCCCTCTAACATCTGAGGATATTGAAAGGCGTTGATCTTCTTTAGAAAGATCATTCACAGATTGCAAGGGCATGGGAATAAAATGACAGATAGTTTTATCAGGAGAAATTCCCTCTATCTCAACTTCAAATCTCTTCCGTAGATCCTCTCTAATCGCTCTATCCAACCCAATATATTTTCTAAAAACCAACTCAACATTCGCTTTCTCAGGACAAATATCGACGGTTAAAAACGCAACACATCGAGGCCTCCCATTTTGTTTTCCAGAAGCAAAGACACTGTTAAATTTATGAATGACGCGATCGGGATTTGTAACTGATAGAGCAGCCATATTAACTTCCTATTAAATTATCGGTTAATATGTTACACAATTAGAGCATATTTTACAATATTTTAATGCTTAGCGATTTCCATATACAGGTGAACTTCCATACATTCGTGTATAAACATCGCCATAGTTGAGATCTTCAGCCCGATCGACAATAGCTTCCTGCTGAAGAGCCTCAACACTCACTAAAAAATTAAAGGGATAGCTTCCAGACAACAATTCTAACAGCGTGACCCCAAGAGCCCAAGCATCAACTTTTTCTGCAAGGATAGGATATGGGGTCTGATGATGGTATAGTATTTTAATAAATGATAACCGCTCAGGAGAAAAATAGCGTGAATCGCCAAGACCCTCTTCTCGTAGAACACCATCACTTAACTCCTTCGCACAGCCAAAATCAATGATGAAGAGCTCTCCAACTTTATCAAGAACGAAATTGGCCGGCTTCAAATCTAAGTGATAAATTCCAGATTGATGCATATTCTTTAGCCCAGTGGCGAGGCTTTGGGCCACGTGGACGATGATTTGCTCTCGGAGATAGGGGGAAACTTTTTGCAGACAAGATCGAAGCCTACTTCCATTTCCGAAGCCAGCTAAGGGCATGAATTGATACAGAACAGGCATTTTTTGACTGCTAGTCGATTCAACAAAATCGAGAATGGGCATAATATTAGACTTGCCTTCGAGTTTTGCTTGAAGAGCCCCTTCATTTTTAGATTGCTGAATCTCATTAAAACCTTTGATTTTTTTCACCGCTACAAACTTTCCTTCTAGGTGCTGTGCAATACGTAATTTTCCAAAATTCACGCTTCCTATCAGGACTTTTGTTGTATATTCGTTTTCGGAAAATGTGATCCTTATTCCAGTTTCTGCGAACAGTTCCTCCGCTTCATCTCGAGAGATTTTATTAATCAGGGCGTATTTTTCACCGATTACTGTCCGTCCTTTTTCTTTGCGTGAAGGAGCAAGTACATTGATATCCATATCTACGGAATTGCCTGACTCCATCTTATCGGATTCCTGATGTTGTCGCTTGGAGCGTCTTCTTAATACAAGAAAAGTGGTCAACCCTATACATGTTGCGCCTCCAACGCCTCCAATCACCGGCCCGAGCCAAGAAATGGAATGGGAAGAGTTAGGAGATGATTTGTGAAGTTGGGTGGATGCTGTTTTTGAGTGTGAATAGGAACCGGTCGTCCCAGTCGTCGAAAGATTTCCGGTTGTCAAAAGGCTTCAGGTTGTAACGCTACCGGTTGTCATAGGAGGAAGAATAACTGATGAATTAAATATTTGAGCAGAGATGCCGATATAAGGATTGAATACACCCGTATCTTGCCAGGCCACAACAAAGTTATCTTGACCCAAAGAAGACACAAAAGGGGTAAATAGATTCAATCGCGTGTAAGAATTGACTCTGAATTCACTCCCGACTTGAGTGCCACCGGCATTAAACATTTGGCCAAACATTCCATATCCATTCCCATCTTCACCACTGTCATCTTCCCAAGTGATGATAAAATCGCCATTGCTTAAAGTCGCAACCGATGGATTGATCTGATTTCCATTTGTGTATGTATTGACTTGAAATTCGCTCCCGAGTTTGCCTCCTGTTGTATTGAACGCTTGCGCAAAGATTCCCACACCGGAGCCATCCAAACCGTTGTCATCTTCCCAGGCCACAACAAAACTGCTATCATTAAAAGCTGCAACTGATTGAGCTTGCTGATTCCCGATGGTGTGAGTATTGACCTGAAATTGAATGCCGACTTGAGCGCCGGTTGCATCAAAGATCTGGGCAAAGACTCCTGCTCCGGAACCATCTTCGCCGCCAAAATCTTGCCATGTAACAACAAAATCACCATTGTTTAAGCCAACGACTGCTGGATGCTCCTGATCACCTATCACGTAGGTATTAACTCGAAAATTCTGTGTTCCGATTTTAGTACCTGTTGCATCGAAGATTTGAGCGAAAATTCCTCCATAAGACCCATCAGCACCATTAGACCAAGATACCCCATCTGTCCATGCGATCACGAAATTGCCATTATTTAGAGATGCAATCGATGGAGCCCACTGATTATCCCAAGAATAGGTATTAACTTGAAATTGACTGCCAACTTTAGAGCCTATTGCATCAAAGATTTGCGCGAAAACTCCAACACCTCTACCATCTAAGCCGCTGTCATCTTCCCAGGCGATCACAAAATTGCCATTGTTTAACTTAGCAACGGATTTAGAATACTGGTTTCCGTTAGTACTGGTATTGACTTGAAATTGGCTTCCGACAACAAGAAGGTTAGCTATACATCACTGCAGTCAACCCTTCTCGCATATCATCTCCGGTTAGGGAGATCTTATCGCTTTTTAGAAGGTTATGACTCTTGATGTAGGTGTTGAGCACACGGGTAAGCGCAGTCGAAAAACCTGTAAGGTGTGTTCCGCCCTGTCTTGTAGGAATGTTATTTGCATAAGAATAAATGGTCTCGGCATAACCGTCGTTCCACTGCATGGAAACTTCAAATTCAATAGATCCGTCATCTCCCTCGCGCGCTCCCCGAAAATAGACAGGAGTTGGAAAGAGGGTCTCTCTATTTTCATTCAGGTAAGAGACAAACGAAACAATCCCTCCCTCATAGCAAAACTGTGTATCAGGACGCTCTTCATCCCGTTCATCGCGGAAACGAATATCGATTCCTCGATTTAAGAAAGCGAGCTCGCACAGCCGTTTGGAGAGAATATCCGAATCGAAAACAGTCATCGGAAAGAGTGTGTCGTCAGGCCAAAACGTGACTTTAGTTCCCCGCTTGTCTGTTGTTCCGACAACCTCGAGTTCTTTCTGCCATTTTCCTTGAGAAAAACTCATTTCATAGATCTGGCCATCTTTGAAAACTTGAACCTTGAAGAGTTTCAATTAGTTTAAATCAAATAGAGTCACAAGTGGATAAAGCTCGGATTCCGGATTCTGTAAAAATGGAAGGAGAAGATTGGTATTTCTCCACCGAAACTCTTTTAAACGAAACGCAACCTCTTTGACGATAAGACTTCTTTCTTCATCTGTGGAAGTGCGAAATCGCTCGATCAGCTCCTTTTCATCCAAATTTTCTAAGATCCAATTTGGATAAGGCGCCTGGAGATAATCCTCTAAAACCTCTTCTATGGACTGCACAGACAAACGATTTCGGTCGTTGAGAACAACAGCAGAACCTCCTATTGGAAGCGTCGGAAAGTTCTCTGGCTTCATCGCCTCTTGAACGATAACATCTTCCCATTCTCTATTGACAAATGTGACATGATAGCCGCTCACAGATTGATCTCTCTCAAGGGTGAGGGTAGTTTTTTCACCAGGCTCAAGTTCAGCGATGACATTCCCTTTCAGATCATGGTAAATTTTCTTTTCCTCGGAATCATTATTCAAGAAAAAGTACTTTTTTGATATACGACTCTCATGGTGCTCTGCAGCGATGACACTACTTGCAATACCAACTGCAGAGAGAGCGATTAGCATCGTAGCATCGAATACACCCATCTTATCGTTATTCATTCCTGCGCGGATACCTACGCTGATTCCAATACCCAACATCGCAACACTACTGATCGCTGCAGCAGTGACGATATATGGCCACGCTCCTGTCGCCATGCCGATCATAAGAAAGGTGTCTACCAGAACCAATCCGCTACGAATGGCGACTTCGTCAAATTTCTTCTCCTTTAAACTTAATGCTGATTCCGATGCCTGGAATAAAATATTGCAAGCGATCGCACCGATCACTAAATGCATCATATTCATCGCAACGCCCGCCAAACCTAACGCAACCGAAGCGAGCCGGACAATCTGAAGAGCAAGCCCCGTTTTCTCATCTTTTCTCCACGCGTCGATGCATTGGACCCCCGCTGTCACACATGCAATTGTACGCAAAGAGAGCGATCCAATAACTGAGATCGAAGGAATTAAAGAGAGAATAGCGCAGGCAACTGTGGCAGCAAGAAGTGCGCGTTGAATGCTCTTCGAAGGAAGCTGTGCTAATTGATGTTCTGCTTTAAGCTTTTGATAGGGAATAAGGCTCACACTCATGATCCACCTCTCTCACTAAAATTGATAAGCGACACTAATCGTTTTAAGCCACAGTCTCCCCCCTCACAAACACCTTGTAAAAGAGAAAGATCCTTCCATCTCAAGTCGCTTAGTCGACTCGCAAACTCTTGTAAAAAGATTTTTTCCAGCTGACCCAATCCATATTCTAGTATCTGGTAATACCGATCGAATAACTCCTCCTCCTTAAGCCGTCCGAGTTTCACTTTTTCCTCACGCAGGTAACACATGACAGGTTCAGGAATGTCGTCAAACGACTGATTAGGAAATACTTCATGAATATTTTTAAGCAATTGAGAATGGGTTTGAACAGCGTGCAAGTTAAACAGCTCTCCATTTAGTGTGATCGTGGGCAATGTCTCATCGTGCACTTTGAACGGAATGGTAGGACCAAGCTCAGGTTTTAAATACTCTTCCAATACCTTTTCCAGCTCTCTCTTTTTAGGCTCAGCTTGTGTTACAAGTACCGAAGCCTCCCCTACAGGCAATGTAGGAAATTCTTGAAGAGTCATGGGTGCTTGAGAGACAATTGTTTGGCAATCCGTGCCGACTGAATGTAGACGATTTTTATAGCCTCCCTGTTCAACATATAGATATGCTGCGCCTAATCTTTCAGTTGCGACGACATCATCATGATTTACCTTAAAATCAACTGTCTCTCCCGGCTTCACTTCTGCTAATAGGTTGCCATGCTTATCATAAAAGTAATGCGTTTCATCTTTAAACGTATTCTTATACCAGAAGCGGTGTTCCACCGGTTTACCAGATGTTAACTCTGCAGCGCGCACACTTGCAGCAATTCCAACACCCATCAAAGCGACATAGCACACCACATCGAATATTCCCCTAGGATCACTCTTTTTATAAGCTTCATATCCCGCCTTAACCGCAAAAAGAAGCATCACAGCGCTATTGACAGCAGCCGCTGTCACCATATAAGGCCATGCCCCTGTGAACATCGCTGCCATCGAGAATGCAGTGACGCAAAGCAAACCTGCCTGACAGCACGACTCAAAAAGTTTTCTGTCGTGAACGCTTTTCCCGATCCCAAACATCTGAAGACCACCCTCGATTCCTATAGAAAGAAGAGCTAAGAAATGCACTTGTGTCGCAATAGAGGCTATACCTAATGCAATTGAGGCTACCCTCATCATATTGAGAGGAAGCTCTTTCTTGCTCCCGTTCAACACGTGGATGCCAGCTGTGACACCTGCGACGGAACGCAGTGTAAGCGAACCCGCAAACCCAAGCGAAGGGATAAGAGAGATAACTGCACAGGCAATCGCCGTGACAAGAAGCGCTCTTTGAAGATGCTCAGCAGGAATAAAAGCGAGCGGACTCTCCGCTCTCTGTTTTTGATATAAAGTTGTTATAGAAGTCATGATTATATAATTAATTAGTTAGTTTTATATTAATTATAAATTAATCATATCTTTAATTAAAGTTTAAATAAAATTTAAGCTATTTCAGAAA
The DNA here is from genome assembly GCA_963748195.1 of uncultured Chlamydiales bacterium. Taxonomy (GTDB): domain Bacteria; phylum Chlamydiota; class Chlamydiia; order Chlamydiales; family JAAKFR01; genus JAJACP01. The sequence continues at coordinate 563,684 of CAVVHU010000002.1, forward strand.
TCTTTTCAGGCGCCTTTTTGTGGTTCATCAGAACAAAAGCACCTAAAAGACAGAAGAGCGACCCGACAAGCATCACAGTCACAGAATTGAATAAGTAAAATAAAAAATTTCCTATAAAAGGAATCAGACAGCCGCGCAAACCGACGGCTAAAATATTTGTTTCACTAAACCTAAAGCTCTCTTTGCTTTTGGAAAAGATATTAGGAGACAAATGCCAACTCAGCTCGCTACCCGACTGCATCCATCCATACCCAAGGAAAGCGACGTAGCTGAGCCAAAACATCCATTTTGAGCCAATTAAGACAAGAGGAAAACAGAAGGCTAAGATCACCACATAGGTGCTGAATTGAAAAATGGGCACCTGTTTAAAAAGCCGCACCCACATAGGCGAGGCGAGGGTATACCCTATCCCTTTGCAGACGGAAATCGCAATCATCATCTCGGTATAGGAGAATTGAAGCTCATCGACAAAGAAAATCGGTAAAACGGGTTGAATCACCATCAAGCCGGCCCCACCCAACATAAACCCGATGAGAAAAGTGCGGAAATCAGGCTCGCTTTTTACGATGGAAAAGGCGTTTTTCCACGGAAGCAACATCTTTTTTTGAATCGGAACTGTTTCTGAAAGCGTGTCAGGCAGGCGCATAATCAAAAAAGTTGTAGCAAGACCGAGAAGCGCCGTTAAGGGAAACAGCACACGCCAAAGGTTGGCGTTATAATCGAGCGCGATGCCGATTAGGATAGGGAAGATTGTCGTCCCGAGGTATTCACAGGTATTGCCAAGAGCAAAGAGGCGGTGTTGCGACTCTTTTGGGACGTGATTCTTAAATAGCTCGGTCCATACAGGCATGCTCCCCCTGCTGAGGATCATATAGAGGGAGAAAGAGATCAAGATCATCCAGGGAGAGTCGACAAGAAAGAAGAAGAGAAAGGGAACATAGCGAATAAGATTGGAGAGAACAAAAGTGCGGTTTTGCCCTGAGAAAAGGCAGCTCCAATAGGAAGCGAGTAGAGCTGTCATCGGTTTTAAAGCGATCAGAAACGTGACAAAAAGCGGCGAGACATGAAATTCCTTGTAGAGGATGATCGAAAGCGTATTGACCATCACCCAGAACGGAACGCTCAAAATCTTCGACCATAGAAAAGCACGCGAAATCGTAGCTGTCATGGTAAAATGATAATACTATAAATCAATTAGGGCAAGAAACGGTCGGTTTTAGTGATAGGAGTTTTTTTAGAAAAGAGTTTAAAACGGTAGCAGGCAATAAAACGGTAAATTAGATCGAAAAGAAAAGAAGGGAGAAAACTCAGCCAACCGATGAGGGCGTATTTACCCCCAAGAAGCCAAAAAATGCGGAAAACGGCTTTACCTTCAATTGAGATCCGATTTTCGTCTTGATAGAGTACAAGCGTATCGAGATTGGGGTGCTTGCTGCGTAAATTTTTTAATTTATCGGCTGCGGTCTCCCCTTCTAACGGCGCATAATAGAATACTCTTTTTTTATCCACAGCCAGCAAAAAGCGGACAGCGCGATTACAAAGAGGACATGTTCCATCATAAAAAACTATATTCACTTTATCATCTCAGCTTTTTCGCGCTTCAGCCCGTCAAACCGTTTGGCGAACTCAAGCACTTCCTCACTTGAGTGTTTACCGCTATGAATTTCCATCTTGATTTGCTCACGCGTTTGCATCCACTGCCGATCGAGCATCTTCTGCACAGTCTCGATGAATTGCTGCTCAGAACGATCGCGATTCACCTTTTTCTTTAAAACTTCATCGATCAAAGAGGGGTCCTCAAGATCTGCTGCAAGTGAGAGTAAATCGATTTGTTCGCTTGCTAAAATCTTCTGAAAAAGGGTTCGGCAAGGCGGAACCCAAAAGTGCTCATCTTTCAGGTAGTGAAGGGCGGTTTTGCGGAAAGACTCTCCCATCAAAATGAGCCAGCGGAGCAAATCGAGCTCTAACACTCGGTTTGGATCAATTGATTGCAGGCCGGCTTTTTTATTGATATAGAGATTTGAAGCATAGTTTTGCTTCACCCCAATCGTCTCTTCCGGCACCTGCACAATCGAAGCGAGTTTGCGCAAGCTATCATGTACCATAACAGGATCTTCCCATCCCTCTATCTGCTTTTTAAGCAGCTTCACAAGTTCAGCTTTACCTGCAGGCGAGTTGAGATTGATCTCTCTCCCGAGAAAACTGACCTGAAACGCAAGATAATTTTCCGCTTTATCGAGAAGCTCTAATAAATTGTCAGTGCCGCATTTTGTGATAAAAGTATCGGGATCGCTTCCGCGGGGCAGATGGACTACAAGCCCCTCAATCCCCACTTTCTGAAATAAATCGCCCGCTTTTGAAGCGGCTGCAGCACCCGCTTCATCGCCATCGAAAAGAAGATAGGCTTGGCGGACGCCGAGCTGTTTTAGAAGAGCTACGTGCCCCTCCCCAAATGCAGTGCCAAGCGCAGCGACTGTCAAGTCGAGGCCGGCTTCGATCAAGCGGAGGCAATCGATCTGTCCTTCTACAAGAATAACGCGCCTCTCTTTGGCAATGCGCCTGCGGCAATAATTGAGTCCAAAAAGCGTTCGCGATTTTTTAAAAAGCGGCGTTTCCGAGGTATTGATGTATTTTCCTCCATACGTCTCTTCGCGAATTTTACGTGCTGAAAAGCCGATCACTCGTCCTGTATGCTCGCGAACGGGAAAGGTAATCCTTTCCCGAAAGAAGGGACGGTGGGATGATTCGCCCAAAAGGCCGCATTCCAAGAGCCTTTGCTCTTCAATCTTTTCTGCACGCATAACCTGCATAAAAAGGGCGGGCGCTGAAGGGGCATACCCTATTTCAAAACGCCTAATAAAGTCGATTGTGATGCCTCTTTTAAAGAGATAGTGGAGCGCCTCTCTCCCCTCTTCGGAGTGAAGCAAGTAGTGATGAAAAAATTGAGTGGCTGTTTCCAAGCATTCTTTTAGATTTGTTTTGCTTAGCCCTTTCTCTTCACGCCGTTCATCCCGTTCAAGAGGGACATGGAACTGTTCGGCGAGCGCTTCGACAGCTTCAGCAAAGGTGAGGTTGAGATAGTTCATCAAAAATTGGATCGCGTCACCGTGAGCGCCGCAACCGAAGCAGTGGTAGTGACGGTCTCCCTTTTGGACGACGAAGGAGGGAGTTTTCTCTTGGTGAAAGGGGCAAAGCGCTTTATAGGTACTCCCTGCCCTTTTGAGATCGATGTGGGACTGAAGGACTTCAATCAAATCGATTCTGTCGCGTAAGTTTTCTAGGCTCTCTTGCGTAAACATGCAATAACTGTACTAAAAAACCGAATTATTCGTTGTCATTTTAATGAAAACTTAAGAGTTCTCTGTTTCAAAAAATTGAATGACTTTTTGAAGTTGTTTTTGAAAGGAAGGGAGATACTCACGAATTGTTTTCCATATGATATCATGATCAACATCAAAATATGCGTGTATCAACCTGTTTCTCATACCAACAAGTTCTTTCCATGGAAAATCAGGATATTGCTTCTTGGTAGACTCAGAGATTCTACCTGCAGCCTCTCCTATAATTTCTAGCTCTCTTAAGATAGAAATAGTCGGTTGCTATCTAATGAGGTTCTTCTCTTTCCTTTTGCAAAAGAAAGAATAGCAACTACTGAATCTAACATATGCTTAAGACGAATAAGGTCTTTATTTTCCATACAGAGTCTTGGCTTTATTTAATACATCATCTCGAAAATAAGGACTAAGATCATTTGGAGTTTTAAGATCTACTGGAAAACCAATAATCTCGCTAAGCTCTGATTCCATTCTAATCAAACCAAGTAGATGAGGGGTATATTTTTTGTCGAATTTCACAAGTATGTCCACATCGCTTGCCTTGGTAAAGTGAGCCGTTAAGACAGAACCAAAAAGGGCTAAGTAAATAATATGATGTCTCTTACAAAAACTTTCTATTTTGTTTTTTTTTAAAATGAACAGGCAACTTGCTCATCTTGTCCTTCCTCATTACTTATTCACCTGAACTTTGGGTTTTTCTGATTTTATGGAAACAATCAGTTAAAATCAAATCACTCTAAAACAGCTTTAAAAAAGAACTTGCGATTCGACAGCTTCGGAAAAAGTGAGGTTGAGATAGTTTATTAAAAATTGGATCGCGTCGCCGTGAGCGCTGCAACCGAAGTAGTGATAGTGCCGTCCCCTAACCCCCATTTCTCATCATCTCTCTGAGCAAATCGCTCCCCTGTTGCCACAGATTGTCTCCCAGCAGGGCGGGGACAGTGTTCATGCGACACGGACCCGCCCTACTGGGAGACAAGATATGGTGACAGGGTGTGCGAGTTGTCAGAGAGATGGTGAGAAATGGGGGCTAACACCTTTGACCACCATTGAACATTTTGGATTTAAACAGGAGGATCTCGATCGTACTCTTGCAACAAAAAATGAAATCGAGGCGGTGTTAAATCACTTCACTTATTTCATCTAATGCCATTGCCACGTTATATGACATCGCATATCGCCCATTCAAACGCATTAGAGGATGATCATCGAATAGACTTGAAAGATCACCGTTTAATCTCCCGAGAACCTCATCAGCAATCACATCACGACTTTTTCCTTCGATGTTAAAACTTCCAGCATCAATGATTTGCGTTGCCTGATAGATGAGTGTGACATAGGGTGCACAGAAAAATGATTTTGTTTCTTTCCTCTTATCACGAATCTGTTTGCCCTTCAAAAGATCAGCCACCACATATGCCAGACGTTTTTTGGTGTGTGCAGAGGGTTTATAGTCTTTCCCGTTGCGGAAAACACTCATCACCATGTCCCTCACACTGAACTCAGGCTTTTGTTCCCCATATGTTATTTCCCCGCTTCGATGATTTTCATGCGTAAAAGCAGTCTGATTTCCATACCGCACTAACATCTCGCGTAAATTCTCATCTTTGGGAACATAGATGACAAGTTCTGTGATCTCAGGATCTTGCTTATATTTGTAGTTGGATGTCTGTATTCCTTGTATAACCGAGTGCGCGATGATAATGCTTTGCCTATCTATACTCCCATTGATAATTAACATCCCGTGACAAAGGTCTTTATCACCCTCATTTCGTCCTGTAAAAAAGCGGTGCACTTTCTGAGCAACATGAATCAACTTGTGCAGCAACCCTTTGTGGTTTGCATCACGTGTGATTGCAAAGGCACCCTCTAGATTAACTCCTTCTGGAAGGTCCTCATTACTCTTAATCACATATCTAGAGAAGCTAGGATTACTAGCTGAAACAGAACTCATAAACCCCTCTTTATTCTCCTGATTTTTAAATAATTATAGCATTTTATTATTAAGAATAAATTAAAAAAAAATAATTAAATTATAAATTCAATTTAAATATTATATATACATTGATTAAATGCTTATGTGAGACATTTCAGAAATAGTCAAAGTTGACAAATTTGTTGAAGATCAGAAAAATGTATCTCTCAAAACCAACTAAAGCGAGTAAAAAATGTCACCTACAATCTCAAGTCTATGCCTTCAGGCAACTCAATTGGAAAGAAATGCTGGGGAAATGAACCTAGTAGAAGGTTTGCAGAAGGTCATTAAGATTAGAGAGGCAATCTTACAAGACCCAATCCTAATGCTAGGGACTGCACCATTACAACAAAAGTTAGAAGTATTGCAAAGTCATTTTCAAAAAAGACTAGAAAATGTCACAAAAACGATTCAAGCAATGAGTGCTATAACCGTTTAGCGGTATCTTGCAAAACACCCTTTGCCCAAAACGTGGATTGTTGATAAGGTGTTTCACCTTATGAGCGCAACTCTCACACCTATGATGGAACAGTGGCACGCCTGCAAACAAGCAGCTAAAGATGCCGTTTTGCTCTTCAGAATGGGCGATTTCTATGAAGCCTTCCACGAAGATGCCGAAATTCTTGCAGACGTCCTTGATCTCACCCTCACTAAAAGACAAGGCACACCGATGGCCGGAGTGCCCTGGCACACGTGCGAAATATACATTGAACGCTTAGTCAATAAAGGCTTTAGAGTTGCCATCGCTGAACAGACCGAAGATCCAAAGAAAGCAAAAGGTCTCGTAAAGCGGGAAATCGTCCGCTTTATCACACCCGGAACGGTGATCAATGTCCCCGATACTGCCAACAACTATATCGTAAGCATCGCACAAGTCGGCTCAATTTTTGGACTCGCTTTTCTCGACTTAACGACAGCTGAGTTTCAAGTTATCGAATTTGAAAATATCAAAGACTTAATGAGCGAGCTTTACCGTCTCAATCCTTCTGAGATTTTGACTCTTGAAAAATTCGCAAAGAAATACGACACAGAGCTGCCAAAGGTTTCGCTTGCGTATGGCTCGCCCTGGCAATTTGACCATAAGACGGCCTATGCCTATTTAATTGAACATTTCAAAGTGGCCCATCTCGATGGTTTTGGATTAAAGGGAATGGTCGCAGCGATCAATGCGGCGGGAGGGCTTCTGGCTTATCTGCACGACGATCTCGCGCTGCCTATTGCCCACATTCGGGAGATTAAGCCTTTTTCGATAGCGAAAACGTTGTTGCTCGATCGGGTGAGTCAGCAAAATTTAGAGCTCGACTCCCTTGTCAATGTCTTGGACGAGACCTATACGCCCATGGGAAAACGGCTGATGCGCCAGTGGGTGAAACGTCCGCTTCTCGATGTTGCGGAAATCGATAAACGACTCGATGCAGTGGAGGGATTCTATTACGCCCCTCAAGAACTCGCTCTTTTAAGACAACAGCTTCGCCCCATCCGCGATATGGAACGACTGATGATGCGGATCGTCTCGAGTTACGCAACACCCCGCGATCTATTAGCGCTCGGAATCTCTCTTGAACAGATCGGACCGATCAAAAAGACTCTTGGAGAGCGTGCTGCGCACCTCACTGATCTTGGAGAGCTTGCCCGCGACATTAAGGAGGCGCTTGTAGAAGAACCTCCACTTAGAATCACCGAAGGAAATATTTTCCGCGATGGCTACCACGCTGAGCTCGACGAGCTGCGCGGATTGACAAAGGGTGGAAAAGAGTGGCTTGCCCGTTACCAAACGAAAATCAAAGAGGAGACGGGCATTAAAAACCTCAAAGTGAGCTACAATAAAGTCTTCGGCTACTACATCGAAGTGAGCAAAGGACAAGCCGATTTGATGCCTGAGTCTTTTCAGCGGCGGCAGACGCTTGTGAACGCAGAGAGGTTTATCTCCCCTATTTTAAAGGAATATGAGACAAAAGTACTTTCAGCAGAAGAGCGCATCCATACACTAGAGCAAGCGCTTTTTCAAAACTTACGCGAACAGATCGCCGCCTATGAAGAAACGATCTTCACCCTTGCGCAGGCGATCGGAGAACTCGATGTACTTGCCTCGCTTGCCCATGTTGCAAAAAGAGAGGACTACTCCCGCCCTACGCTCGATATGAGCGATACGCTGCGCCTCGAAGGAGGACGGCATCCGGTCGTTGCCGCTGCACATCGAGAAAAATTTATTCCGAACGACACTCATCTCAGCCATTCAGAGCGGCTCATGTTGATCACCGGCCCAAATATGGCTGGAAAATCGACATACATCCGGCAAGTCGCACTGATCGTGATCATGGCGCAGATGGGCTCTTTTGTCCCTTGCACGCGGGCGCATATCGGTGTCGTTGACAAAGTATTCACACGTATTGGAGCAAGCGATGATCTTTCGCGGGGTCAATCAACTTTTATGGTTGAAATGAGCGAGACAGCCAACATTTTAAACAATGTAACATCCCGTTCACTTGTGATTCTCGATGAGATTGGAAGAGGCACTAGCACATATGACGGCGTAGCGATTGCGTGGGCCGTTGCAGAGCATTTGCTCAAAACAAAAGCCAACACTCTGTTCGCCACTCATTATTGGGAACTGACAGATTTAGAAGAGAGCTTCGAAGGCGCTGTCAATTACCATGCGAGCGTGAGAGAAGAGAGCGACGAGATCATCTTTATGCACAAAATTGAGCGAGGCGGAACAGACAAGAGCTACGGCATCCATGTTGCAAAGCTCGCAGGACTCCCTCTCATTGTGATTGGACGCGCTCAGGAGATTTTGAAAAAGCTAGAAGTGCGCAAAGAGGGAGTGCGCCGCCTCAAAAAAGAATCTCCCGAAAAACAGTTAACCCTTTTCTAATAACCTGAACTTTGGGTTTTTCTCGCTCAGATTCAGAAGAGTTTGCGCTACAAATCTTGGGATTTTCGGCCGAAGTGAATGGCCAAATGCCCTTTACAAGGTCGAAAAGCACAAGAGGTGTAAGCAAACTCCCTGAAGATGAGCGAGAAAAACCCAAAGTTCACAATATACTTACAAAAGGAAACCCTTCTGCTTTCGCTACTGTCCTGATTCCTTTGTGAAATTCTTCTGATTCTAAACTCGCTATCCCAAGCTTTTCCATCGCTACCTGAACTTCGTCATCTGAATAATCCCTTTCCAAAGGAAGCTCGCATTGATCGATTCGCGCCGCCAGTTGCATCACTGCTATACGTTTATCATTCTCAGTAAAAGAAACATGTGTCGCACGCCGGTAATTAAAACAGGCCGCTTGCACACCTTCTATAAGGGTAGTTATATTTGCCACGCAGGCGCATTGTTCAGTCTGATCATCGGCAAAGAGCACGCGAAAGGCACGTCCTCTTAATGCCGGTTGTTCATGAATCCAATCCCTAAGACCAATATCCTTTGTTACCCGTCTACCACAGAGAATAAGATCATTTTCATTAAAAAATAAGCCGGCGCTTTTAATGTGTGACCAAGTCTCCTTCTTCCAGGATTCTGGGCGAGCGGTTAAGACGCACACATGCCATCCCTTCTCCTCAAAAGACTCTATGAGTTTTGCAACCCCATGAGCGGTTTCACACGGCACAAAAGGGAGATGTAACTGCATGTGTTGAAACCACTCATAATGGCTATCCAGAGCAAAACCAAACCGCTCATTGTTTTCTTCCAAAAACCAATCCATGATATTGCGGGCAATCAAGGGGGGCTTGATTAAGGTATAATCCAGATCAAGTGCCACGACACCTAACCGATCATCACCGGTATGATCTAAAAGGTCGTGTAAGGATCGAATTGATTGAATAGGAGCTGCCATCATTTACCTCACGTTAAAGGTGTAATTATCCTTTTCAGCTACTTCTCGAATCGCACGGTGCAATTCCCTATCTTCGAGGCTTTCCATGTTTAGAGCTTTCATCGCTGGCACATGATCAGATTCAAGATAGGACCCAATCTCCTTTCCTCTTTTACGGTCGTGCAATTGCATGACAAGCTCTTTTCTCTCTGTATCGGAAAGTTGAGGAGACTGAGGCCAACGGTTATAGTAAAAGCACTCGACAACTGCCCCCTCAATACGTTTAGCCAATCTATTTACATTGTGACAATTAAAGATATTGTCATCTAAAAAGAGAACACGCAACCTGGTACAAGGCCCTGCTTTTTGTTCAATCGCTTCATCTTTTGGCGTTTGACCACAGAAAATCACATCTTTCAGATCGAAATTTAGTCCTGCACTTTTCATATGTGTTAAAGTGAGCTCCCGCACCGTATCAGCACGAGCAGTTACAATGCATACTTCCCACCCCTTTGATCTAAATGACTCGATGACCTCCTCCACTAAATCAGCTGTTTCGCAGAGGTGAAAGGGAACTTGTTCACGCAAGAAATCCATCCATCGATAATGTGTATAACGCTGATAACCATACACTTCATTGCTTGCATTAAGAAAGTGAATGACATTATCGCTGGCGATCGTTGGTGGCGCGATAAGAGTATAGTCCAAATCAAGGGCTAAAATCCCTTTCTCCTCCTTTGCCAATAAGGGTGCATGAGGCAAAAGGTCTTGGATTGACTCGGTCATTTTAATTTGTATTGCCATATTTCCTAAAAAATAATTAAACTCTATTATTTTAAGGCTATGAGTTTTAACACACAACAACTAAGTCACTTTCCTACATCTCCGGGCGTTTATATCATGAAAAACGACAAGGAAAAAATTATCTATGTAGGAAAAGCCAAAAACCTGCGCAATCGAGTAAAACAATATTTTACCGGGGGTGATGGACGAGAGATGATTCCCTATCTGGTTGCACAGGTAGCGGAAATCGATACGATTGTCGTGCGCTCCGAAAAAGAGGCACTCATCTTAGAGAACAATCTGATTAAAAAGCATCGACCGCGATACAATGCCCTTCTTAAAGATGATAAAACATATTTTAGCCTGATGATCAACCACAAACATCAGTGGCCGATGATCCGAGTGGTCCGTTTCAAGGGAAAGCCCCCAGCCGGCAATCTCTATTTTGGCCCCTATGCGCATGGGCATGCAGCGCGCGAGACATTAGAGCTATTACGCGCACTATTCCCATTACGTCAATGCTCCGATCGAGAGCTGGCGAGTCGGACGCGCCCATGCATCCTCTATGACCTAAAGCGGTGTATCGCCCCTTGTGTTGAAAAATGCACCCACGAAGAATACGACGCCCTTGTCAAGCAGGTAGTCAATTTCCTGCGCGGCAAAGATAAAGAGGTGCGCAGAGAATTAAAAGCTGAGATGGAAGCTGCCGTAGAGGAGCTTGAATTTGAGAAAGCAGATCGAATTTTTCAGACGTTACAGTTCATCGAAAAAACTCTTGAAAAACAACAGGTTGAGAAGGCCGGCACAGCAGACCTCGATGTCATCGGGCTCTATCGGGAGGCATCGAATGTTGTGGTTACACAACTGCTTTTTCGCGAAGGAAAGCTCATCTCTTCAAACGACCACCTTTTTCAACATAATGCGCAGGAGGATCAAGATTTACTCTCTTCATTCTTGTTGCAACAATATTCCGATCAAGAAATTCTGCCCGACGAGATCGTCGTTCCGCTTGAGCTGAGTGCCTCTCTCGACTCTTTGATCAATGTAAAGGTGCATGCAGCTAAAAGAGGAAACAAACGGGCCCTTTTGGAAATGGCCCATGCAAATGCTGAGGCCAAATTTAGGCGGCAAGCCAATTTCAAAGAACAGACACTGCTCAAAATGGAAGAAGAGCTTCATCTTACCAATTATCCCGAAAGGATCGAATGTTTCGACAATTCAAACATCTCCGGAACAGAGCCGGTTAGTGCGATGATCGTTTTTTCAGCTGGAGAGAAAGATTCGAAGTGTTATCGGAAATATAAAATCAAAACAGCAGGTCCTTCTGACGATTATGGAGCGTTAAAAGAGGTCTTGACACGCCGTTATAAACGAGCGTTGGAAGAGGACAACCTTCCCGACTTGATCGTGATCGATGGTGGGAAAGGGCATCTCAATTTAGCCATCGAAGTGCTCTCTTCTCTTGATGTCAGCACAGTCGATGTGATTGCAGTTGCAAAAGAGGAGGGGCGTCACGATCGTGGGATCACTGCCGAGCAGATCTTTTTGCGTGAGCAAAAGCAGCCTATTATTTTAAAACCCAACTCCCCTATCCTCTTCCTTTTGCAGCAAATACGCGATGAAGCGCACCGTTTTGCGATCACGTTTCAAAGAGTGCGGCGTGGCAAAAAAAGTTTAGCGAGCGCCCTGGATACACTTCCGGGAATTGGACCTGTGAAAAAGCAACGTCTTTTACGTCGTTTCGGCAGTTTAAAGCGCATTTTAGACGCAGACCCTGAAGAGTGGCGAGAAGTGAAAGGGATTACCGCAAAAGATATTGAAACGCTTAAAAAGCAGAAAAACAAACAATGAGACCAACCTACTTATATAAAGTCTTGTCTATGGATCAGTGGGAAAAGAGCCAGGGAAATGAGTCGCTCCTTTTACCAGAAATGGATCGGGCTTTTATTCATTTATCCCAGGAGAATCAACTCGAAAGAGTGTTGGAAAGACGATGGAGAGATGTACCGCGCTACGTCATCCTCACACTGGAAACATCAAAACTTCCCGGAGAACTGATTTATGAAGCCAATCCCGGGAAAAGCGAAAAATATTACCACTTATATAACGGATCGATTCCTTTGAAGGCAGTTGCGAAGGTTAAAAACGTCACCCAGGGCTAAGGTATTGACATCCTCTCCTCCGTAAACGGAGGAGATTCCTAATCCTTACGAATCAGGTTCCTGCTTCTCAGCCCATTGCCTTCCTTGCACGAAAGGTCTTACACAAGCTCCACAGGCTTTAAATCCCGTGTGCCCCACGGTACTGAAAGTTTTTTTAATCCCTCTTGAAGAATGTTTTGCGCAGCATTCTTATCACGATTATGCTCTTCTCCACAGTAGGTACATCTCCAATGTCGGTCTCCTAACTTTAACTGATCATAAACATTGCCGCAATTCGAGCATTGCTTGCTGCTAGGAAAATGCTTATCTACACGAACAAAACTTCTCCCATACCACAAACTTTTATACTCTAAAAGACGGTGAAAGAGCGACCATCCTACATCTCCTATTTGCCGAGATAAACGACTTTTCTGCATCTTTTTTACACTTAATGTCTCAACGGCGATAATTTGGTTCTCATCTACCACCTTTTTGGAGACTTTATGCAAAAAGTCAAGACGCTTTTCCTTGATTCTTCTATGAAGACTTGCAAGCAACTTTTTAGCCTGCTTGCGATTATTCGACCCCTTTACTTTACGACTTAACGCTTTTTGAAGACGTCTTTGCCTTTTATAGCTCTTCTCTAAAAAACGAGGGTTGGCAATCGTATTGCCTTCCTGATCCGTAAGCATTTGAGAGAGGCCAACATCTAAACCTATTTCTTTTTTTACAAAAGCTAAGGGGGCAATGGGCTCTTCTACTAGAAAGCAAATATAATAACGTCCGGTTGTATCTGTTGAAAGGGTGACAGACTTTGGTATCCCTGAAAAATGACGGCTCCACCGAACATCCAATGAACCTAATTTTGCTATGTAGACCTTCCCCTCTTTGTATTGAAAGGCATTTTGCATAAAGCTTGCCCCCTGTCTCCCAAGCTTAGTCTTGTATTTGGGATAGCGTGCCCTTTTGTTAAAAAAATTCTCAAAAGCAGCAAGCAAATGACGTAAAGATTGCTGCAAACAAACCGAAGAAACCTCTTTGAGCCAAGGAAAATTTCGTTTTAACTCTGTGAGAAGCTTGCAGCAACCGGCATAAGAAAGAGAGGCACCACACTCTTTCCAAGAAATTGTTTTTGCTTTGAGAAAGTGGTTAAAAACAAATCGGCAGCATCCGAAAGTTTTGCTAAGCAAGACCTCTTGCTCTTTTGTTGGATAAAAACGATATCGATAAGCTCGCAAAAACATATCATTCCTGAAAAATGAAAGATTTGATAGCATTCCTTGGAAATATTAAGATCAACGATCAACAAGGATTCTATGACTGTCACACACTTTTCTGAAGGAGCCATAACCTTTTCAACTCCTATTTCATTTCTTGGTTCACAAAGGCCTAGGATTCATTCTATCACAGATAAGAAAATGGGTCGCATCCGTGAAAATGTCTTTAGCAACTCTTGCCTTCCTCATCTCATGAGTGGGATCGCAGGTTCCCTCATCACTAAACATCCGCTTCCACTCTTAGTGGGACTAAGCGCGTGTTTTCCTCTCGTGCGTGCGCAAAAAAAGATCGGCCGTCAATTTCAAGTCAATACTTACATAACTGGAAATCAGCATCTTGGTTATAGTTCAACATCTTCTTTAAGCAATGGTAATTTTGTAGTCGCTTGGTACGACGAAAGCGGTGAAGACGGAAGCGGTTATGGAGTCTTTGCCCAAATATTCAATGCAACGGGCGCTAAAGTCGGCAATCAATTTCAAGTCAATACATACACGTCTGGGAATCAGCTCCTCCCTTTAGTCTCCTCTTTAAGCAATGGTGATTTTGTGATCACTTGGACAGACGAAAGCGGTGAAGACGGAAGCGGTTATGGAGTCTTTGCCCAAATATTCAATGCAACGGGCGCTAAAGTCGGCAGTCAATTTCAAGTCAATACATATATAGCTGGAAATCAGTGGATATCTCCAGTTTCCTCTTTAAGCAATGGTAATTTTGTGGTCGCTTGGGAGGACGACAGTGGCCTCGATGGAAATGGTGATGGAGTTTTTGGACAAATATTCAATACGACTGGAGCTAAAGTCGGCAATCAATTCCAAGTCAATACATACACGGCTGGGAATCAGGGTACGCCTTTTGTCTCCTCTTTAAGCAACGGTGATTTTGTGGTCACTTGGGAGGACGAAAGCGGCCTAGATGGAAACGGTGATGGAGTTTTTGGGCAAATATTCAATACAACGGGAGCTAAAGTAGGCAATCAATTCCAAGTCAATACTTACACGGCTGGGAATCAGTTGAACCAGCCGGTCTCCTCTTTAAGCAATGGCGGTTTTGTGGTCACTTGGGAGGACGACAGCGGTGAAGACGGAAGCGGTTACGGTGTCTTTGGGCAGATATTCAATGCAACGGGAGCTAAAGTCGGTAGTCAATTTCAAGTCAATACATACACTCCTGGGAATCAGTGGTCTCCTAGAGTCTCCTCCTTAAGTAATGATAATTTTGTGGTCGCTTGGTGGGACGAAAGCGGCCTAGATGGAAACGGTGATGGAGTCTTTGGGCAGATATTCAATGCAACGGGAGCTAAAATCAAGAGTCAATTTCAAGTCAATACATACACAACTGGAAATCAGCAAGCCCCTTTGGTCTCCTCTTTAAGCAATGGATATTTCGTGGTCGCTTGGGTGGACGCCAGCGGCCTTGATGGGAGTGGCACTGGAGTCTATGGACAAATATTCACTGCAACTGCTGTATCTCCTACGAGCACAAGTCCTACAACTCTTCCCGGCGCAACAGGATCAGCTATGAGCAGTGCCATGAGCAGTACTTCAGGAACAACGCAAATTTCTTCGAGTACAACAACAGCTCAATCTACTACCTCAAAAGCTCCTAATACAGGAAGCAGTGTGAAATCCTCTTCTGGGGGAAGCCATACGCTCTCCTGGCTTTGGCCTGTAGTCGGTGCAGTAGGAGGCGTCACCTGTTTAGGAATACTAGGCTATTTTGCGTATAAAAAACGGTCAGAAGATGACCTCTTTAGCAATGATGAAGAAATGCAGTCAACCTCCTCATCTAAAGCCAAGTATGGAGCTCTTGAAGAAGTTGTGGAAGAAGAGACAGGGTATAATAAAACTCCTGCGAATGTTGATAATGGAAGAGATAATGAGTATGCAAGAACCCCCTCATCTAAAGCCAAGTATGGAGCTCTTGAAGAAGTTGTGGAAGAAGAGACAGGGTATAATAAAACTCCTGCGAATGTTGGTAATGGAAGAGATAATGAGTATGCAAGAACCCCCTCATCTAAAGCCAAGTATGGAGCTCTTGAAGAAGTTGTGGAAGAAGAGACAGGGTATAATAAAACTCCTGCGAATGTTGGTAATGGAAGAGATAATGAGTATGCAAGAACCCCCTCAGTGGGTGATGGGGGAAAAAATACATATGCTAAAACCCCTTCCACCTTGGAAGATGAACACAGCTATGAAAAAACCAACCGCTCCCGCTAGGAAAGTCGTAGCGACCTGATTTTTTGTAGCAGTTTTATAATGCATAACATTCCCATTTCCCCTTTACATAGGAGATCATCGGCGTTTCTAAAAATATCTGAATAGTTTGGGATACACACTTGAACACTACGAACATAGCTCTGTGACTAAGAGGTATCCAGTCGTTTTCTAGACAATATGAACCGGTATAAATTCTCCCATGAGTGCCACTCTACATACTCAAATAGGACCCTCAATTTTTCCCAGAGAAATTGGAAGGAAGCTGCCTGTTTTTTCACTGCTTGAAACAGGCTGCAAGTCATTCCCTGAACTTGATCGACTAAAAATACTAGCAGCATTAAAAGACAAAAGATTGTCGAGAGACATCTATTGCCATGACCGTAATTGTGTTCAAAATTGTATCCTAAGTTCTTCAGTGTGTTAAAGGTTTCGTGGTGAGTAGACCAGAGGAACTGCCCCTCTGGCCTCTCGCAAAACGGTGCGGGAGCCTCTCAACTCACACCGCTTCCATTAGGCAAACGCTCCAATCATTCCATTACGCCAATGTACAAATATTTCCGGTTTTTCAGCCCTGTGGTTTAACAATATCGATGTAGGAGATGGCTACCAGACCAATGTTTTGAGATTTAGAGAGATAAATTTAGAAACTAATGGGACTAAGTATTCAGGTGAATGGCTCTGCTCTCAAAAACTGTCAAAAACGACTTGCTTTCGTCGAGCAGAGAGAGGGCGATTGCGATGGCAGCAAGAGGACCTACAT
Source organism: uncultured Chlamydiales bacterium (assembly GCA_963748195.1). Lineage (GTDB taxonomy): Bacteria > Chlamydiota > Chlamydiia > Chlamydiales > JAAKFR01 > JAJACP01. Next base: position 579,984 of record CAVVHU010000002.1, read on the forward strand.
AATACATGCAAAAACCGAGGTTTTGATATCCAGCATGACATTGTACGCACGGATCCCAATTTGCTAATGGTATGGAAACTTTTGATGTTCATTGCCTTTTTCGTATTCGAGCTATTTTGCCTGTCCGTAGTAGGCAAAAAGGCACGAGGGAAACGTTCTTTGATGAAGTTTGCTAGGGATATGTTGCAGCAACTTGTGTGTATGCCGTGGATCCAAATCTTGTCCTCCCCTATTTTACAGCAGAACCGAGTGCAATTTCGCTTTATTTGGAACTCATCTTGAAAAAGTTGCACTTAAAGAAAAGGGGGTCCATATAGAGTGATACAAAAAATCGATATCAAGCAATGCCAATGGAGGGGAGAGTTTTTTTGTCGTTTTCATAAATGACAAGCTGGCGCCAAAATGACCAATTTTACTATGGGGAGTCATTTTTTCCCGATAATCCTAGCTCGCACAGAATCGCTGGGCCGCCACTGTGTTTTCTTATTGCATGCGCATTTGGTCTTTGTCACAAAGTACAGAAGAGCCGTTTTCTCTAAGAAGATGTTTACTGAGCTTCAAGAGATCTTTGAGGAGATTTGCAACAACTTTGAAGCTCGACTTGTAGAATTTGACGGTGAGAAAGATCATGTGCACCTCCTTGTGGAGTATCCACCTAAATGCGCCCTGTCTAAACTTGTGAACAGCTTAAAAGGAGTTTCTTCGAGACTGTTAAGGAAAAAGTACAAAAAAATTAGGAGCTATTGTCTCAAAGATATGCTTTGGTCTCCGAGCTACTTTGCCGGGTCTTGCGGAGGCGCTCCTATAACCATAATCAGGCAATACATTGAAAATCAAAAGACTCCCGTTTAAAAAGAAAATGCCCTAAATGACTCTTCGAGTCATAAAGGGCATTTGCGCCTTATATCCCCCTCCTAAAGGAGGAGGCCTTACAGCGCAAAAGGTAAAAAAGTTTGCAAGAGCAGCAAAGAAAAAGGTAGTGTACAAAATTGTGTGCAAATTCTGAGATGACAAAAAGTGGTCATGGCGTGTGAAATTCTCCATTAACGATCAAACCAATGGAGGTAGCCATGACCAAGAACAAGAATAAAGCACTTAAAGACGAGATGAAAGCTCTTTTTACTCAAGATGTCGATTTTATGAAGTCTCTCCTAAGCGAAGCAATCCAAGAAATACTTGATGCTGAGATGGAAGAGCTTCTGGGAGCAAGTCATCATGAGCGATCTAATTTAAGGAAAGGATATCGAGCAGGCTTTTATAATCGGACTTTGATTACCCGGATAGGAAAAATTGAATTGAGAGTGCCAAGAGATCGAGATGGCCGATTTTCAACACAATTATTTGAGCGTTACCAACGTTCTGAAAAAGCTCTGGTTTCAGCTCTAGCCGAAATGTATATCCAAGGGGTTTCTACCAGAAAGGTTAAGGCAGTAACAGAAGAGCTATGTGGGCACGAATTTTCAGCCAGTACAATCAGCAATATTAACGCATCACTTGATAAACAACTTAAAGCTTTTGCTACTAGAAAGTTAGATGAATCATTTCCATATTTAATTTTGGATGCACGCTATGAAAAAGTTAGAATAGATGGAGTTGTAAGGTCTCAGGCTGTTTTGATTGCAATTGGAATTGACATGCAAGGGAAGAGACATATTTTGAGCGTGGAACTTTCAAACCGTGAAAGTACTTCTAGCTGGAAAGCATTTTTGGCGTGAATATGGATTTTTACAAAGAAGAGAAGAAACTGCAGCTTGAAGCTATAGAAAATGCTGCATAATTAACAGGAGAAGGTCACGCGTCTAAAGTTTTTGCACAATTTTCTGGACACAACCAAGAAAAAAATTACCCTAAGCAAGTGACCCCTACCGCTGCACCTACCACAGACCAAAGACTCCAGGTCCTCCCAAGGACTGATCCTTCAGGAAAGTGTGCGACAGACATATTATCCTCATTTATTAATTTTGCGCACTTAGGCTATAGAAAAGTTGCTTTTATTCCCAGGATAGTCCGTCGGCTTGGTTATCCAGTGCAGGGAGAGAAACCACAAATAGCAAAAGTAGTGAAAATGTTTGCAAAAGCAGCGATAAAAATCGCAGCAAACGCGACATAACAAAACCAAGACATCTTCCCTTGAGAGGGCTTGGAATGATCAAAAATCATCAAAAGCAGGCTAATATAGGCAACTGAGGAGGCAAAGAGAATAAACGACCACGTGTAGAGACTTAAACCCCAAAACGGGTGTCCAAATGTGGGAAAATCGGGACAAACATGAAGCGCAATCTGACGTAGAGCCACAAAGCCGCCAAAAACGCAAAATAGAAGCGAGATGCCGTAATGATACTTAGAAGGACCAAAGCGGCAATTCATCAACGCCCCTGTCGCTAAACCGATCATCCCTATCCGCTGCAACAAGCATAATGGACAGGGCGTCTCATGCTTAAAGAATTGAATTGCAAAAGCCCCAAACAATACACTTGCGATAATAAGCGCTTGAAGGGCATTTAAATTTCTCTCCCACCTTTCCATCATCACCATTCAATCTGTAGGGTACTTGTTGCATGATACCACAGCACAAGGCATGCGAAAAAAAGAGCGATAAAAAGAATCACAGAGCCCCAAGCTTGTTTCTTAAAGAAAATAAACGCTAGTGCGCATGTCATCAAAAAATAAAGTCCTGCCATCATAAATTTCTATGTGCCCGGAAAAAAAATAAATTTCAACACAAAAAGAAATCCCAGGACCCACGAAAACCAATGCACATCTTTGAATTTCCCTGAAAAGAGTTTGATAAAGCAATAAGAGATATACCCTACTGAAATCCCTGTGGCAATACTGTAGGTAAGCGGGATAAGCACTAGTGTGATGAAAGCGGGAATCCATTCAGAAGGATCCTTCCAATCCACACGGGCGATAAACTTCAGCATCATCGCTCCGATTACTATCAAAGCAGGGGCAGTGGCAAAAAGCGGAATTGAGGCAGCAAAGGGAGCAAAGAAAAGGGCACCTAAAAAAAGGATCGCGGCGGTCAAAGCCGTCAGTCCCGTTCTTCCGCCTGCGGTGATCCCCGCTGCAGACTCTAAATAGACAGCTACAGAGGTCGTCCCCAGCATCGGAGAGAGAATCGTCCCGGTTGTATCAGGCATAAGCGCCTGGGTCACGCGTGGGAAAATGCATTTTTTTTCCGATGGATCGCACTCTTCAATAAATCCTCCTTCCTCAGCAAGCCCGACTAATGAGCCTGTTGAGTCAAAGAGTCCAACAAATAGAAATGAGATCAACACTCCTAGATATTTCAGTTGAAAAGCTCCCGGAACGTCGAGTTTTAAAAAAGTGGGCGCAAGAGAAGAGGGCCAGGCAACGATCCCCTCAAATTTCGCCAGGCCAAAAATCAGGCTGAGCAACCACACGACAAGGATACCTAAAAATAGTGCGCCGGGAATACGGAGCACCATCAGCGTCCCCACTGTGATAATACCCAAAGCAGCCATCAGATGTTCAAGTGAACTCGGATTGCCAAAGGCAAGAAGAGTATGCGGGTCGGCGACGATGATTTCGGCATTGCGCAATCCGATGAGAGCAAGAAAAATCCCAAGGCCAGCTGTTGTTGCCAGCCTGAGTGAAAGTGGAATCACTTGAATTAAAAGCTGCCGAATACGCAACAGGTTTAACAAAAGAAGGATGATACCTGTTAGGAAGACAAGGCCAAGTCCGATTTGCCAATCCACCTCTTTTCCTAATACAACTGAGTAAGTGAAATAGACAGCTAAACTGATTCCCGGCGCAAGCACAAAAGGATAGTTCGCAATTACAGCCATCATGAAAGAGGAATAGGCTCCTACAAGTGCCGTTGCCACCATTGTCGCATTTAAATCGAGTCCCGCTTGCTTTAATATCGTCGGCACAACAAGAAGCGCATAGGCAAGCGTTAAAAATGTCGTGACCCCGGCCAACACTTCACGCCTAACAGTTGTAGATTCGTGCTTTAATCGAAAAAAGCGATCAAGAAAAGCTAACATTGAAAAGGAAAGGCCCCTTATATCCACAGTATTTCGAGAGAGATGCAGCAACTGACGTTTCCATCTCCTCGAGTTTCTCTTCTGAGAGATACGGGATATTTGCCAAAATTTCAACCTTTCCTTTTCGATGCACGATTACATCGCAATCAACTATCTTATTTGGGAAAAATGTTTTGAGCTCCTGTTGCACATAATGATTCAGGACACGCTCATGAATCGCGAGCCCACCCATCTTGAACAAAAGATAACGGCGGCGCGAGCTGAAAAAAACTAGAATTAGAAAAAATAGACCACAGCTAATTGAAACTATCCCGATCGTGTCACGGTCGAGCACGTTATCGGGATTAAGAAGGAAGAGCGCCCCGAATGCAATCAGGGCAAAGCTCAATAGAAGTGCGGTGAGCCATACCAGAAGATGCTCAGTACGCATTGACTTCTTCTTCTAGCTCTTCACCGAGAAGCGAAGCTGGGTATGACTCTTCCTGTCCCTTCTCTTTTTTCTCTTTTGTTTCTGAGATAAGCCCTTTGACCACCACATGCACTGAAGCGACATGAAGACCGGTAAGACGAGTGATCTCCTCATTTACCTTCATCTGGACTTCTTTTGTCTTATCGGGAATCATCACACCGTAGTTTACATTGATTTCGACTTTTACTTTAACCTGATGGTTTTTGCTGTCTTGCTCAACGTAGATTCCTTTTACCCGATCAGTGTCGGTACGTCCTAACAAAGTGTCAATTAAGGTGCCGCCGACTAGACCGACATTCTCAATTTTACTTAAGGATTGTAAAATAATTACTTGTATTACACGTGTTTCAATATCGTGACTAAATACCGTCTCAGGGTATTCAAATTCTTTTGAGTCAGCTGCAGGATTATCTTTCATAGAAACCTCGTGATTGAAAAATAGTGATCTTCATGCTAAAATATAGTCCACTTATGGGAATATTGCAACTAATTCTGTTTTGGGTCTTTTTCGGTTTGCTGGGCTCTTATATCGCAAGAAGAAAGGGACGCAATCAAATAACCTGGTTTATCATCGGATTATTTATCGGGGTGATAGGGATTATTGCCCTCCTTCTCCTCCCTGTTGTCCGCAAACCGGCGCCGATACCTGCTATACCTATTTCTATCCGCCGCCCACAAAAGAGTGACGCATGGTTAAAATTGTGGTACTACCTAGACCCTGCACACCAGCAGCACGGCCCTATTGAATTCCCTGACCTTGCAAAACTACGGCAAGAGAAGCAAATCTCGGAGAAATCATTGGTTTGGGGTGAAGGGATGCAAGAGTGGAAAAAGCTCGCTGACATGCCCGAATTAATTCAAGAAATGGATTCATAAAAAGCGCTTCTTAAAGAAACGCTTATCCATTAATGATTCAAATATGGAAAAAATCTCCATCGCTAGCTGGAGATGGAGGAGTATTAGAATCAGAGTCTGCAGCCCTTTGCATACTCTCTTGTGAACCATTCTCTTCAACTGGTTGAGATCCCTCTACAGGAGGCTCATTCCTCGAGTTCATTTTATCAGAGAAAAAAAGGAGCGCTTTTCCGAAAAGTCGTCCCAGCGTGACAAGGATATCGATTACGAAAAGGATAGGCCCACAAAAAGCGATTTCTGCACACCCACGTGCCGTCGTTGCACTAAAATCCCCATTTCCGTTGATCACATGTCTCACACCTCCAACCATTCCCACAAGAGGGATATAACCAGCAATATTATTCAAATTATGTGTAAAGTAGCTCTGGTCAGGAATTGAGCGTAGAACACGCCATTGAGCATCTGGACTTGAGATAAAGTTAGAATGAAAACCAAATGCATCTAAATACGCGCTGTTAAAAAATCGACTAATAGCTTCCATCATTTCCTCCGATTGGGATAGTTCAAGTGATTGTGTCCCTCCCGCTCCAGAATAATTTTCGATTAGTTGGAGGCGACACAATCGTTTTGACGGTTATCTTAAAGAAAAGATTACTTTAAGAAAACAGAAAGCCATTATTTTTATTGTACGCTTACCAGCTAGCTTTTGTGACACCGGGGATCATTCCCATCCCAGCCAATTCACGGAAACAAATACGAGACATTTGGAATTTACGTAAGTATCCGTGAGGGCGGCCGGTGAGTTGGCAGCGATTCTTAAGACGTGTGCGAGATGTATCGCGGCGCATTTTATTTAGGGCAATGCGTGCCGATTCACGCTCTTCTTCACTCAGGTGCAAATTTTTTGCATTATTGCGTAGTTCTGTGCGACGCTCAAAATTTAAACGAACGAGCTTTTCGCGCTTCTTTTGCTTTGCAATTGCTGATTTTTTGGCCATTTCCTACCTTTCTAAAATTATTTCTTTCTTGCCGGGCCTTTTTGGCGCTGCTTGCGATTTGGGTCTTTTTTGTTAATGACATAGAGACGCCCACGCCTGCGGACGAGTTTATCGCCTTTAGAAGGATCGGCTTTGATTGAAGCTTTTACTTTCATTGTTTTCCTACTGTTTTCAGAGAAGAAGGTACTTTACTCTATCTGGATATTCTTTGCAATTGTCATTTTTACTCAAGTTTGTTATCATGCCCTCTCAAACTCGAGGAGAACAATGAAACGTACATATCAGCCAAGTAAAAGACGCCGGAAGAATGCAACAGGATTTCGTGCGCGCATGAAGACAAGAAATGGGAGAAAAGTATTGAGCCGCCGCCGCAAGGTAGGCCGCTATCAGCTAACTTCATGCTAACATTTCCTAAAATCATGCGTTTGCTGCGCTCTAGAGACTATGCTCTCTGCGCGCGGCATAGCATGCAACGCTCCGGGCGCTATCTCCAGCTGCAAATTCGCAAGAAGCAGCCCTCATTAAAATTAGGGATCACAGTCACTCGAAAATACGGGAAAGCTACGAAGCGTAATCGTTTTAAGCGCTTGATGCGAGAGGCGTTTCGTTTGTTACAGCACGACTTGCCTAAAGATTTGCATCTCAATATACGTCCAACTCCTCAAGCTTATTCTGCTACGCTTTCAGATATCCAGCAGGAATTACTAGATTTAACCTCAAATCTTTCCTAATATAAATTGTTATCTTATTTGTTCACGGATGTAGAGAAGAGAGTGATTGATCTCCTCACGGAATGGGCCAGGCGCTGCCTCATATGCTGTCTCGGCATGTTCTAATGCTCTCCCCCATTCGTCAGCATCTAAATAAAACTGTGCAATCATCATCTCAATGCGCCATACATTTTCATTATCCAGCCCGCTAAAACGCTCCAAATAGGATTCTAGAGGCTTGATGATCTCACGGGGATCCTCTAACGTCGATGCCCGCTCCTGAAAATCGATCATCGCCATTGTAAAATGCACCTGATAGTCTTTACTTTTCAAAAGACTCGCGCGCAAGGCACTCACATCTTCCCCCGCCTCGACGAGCAAACGGTATCGCTCTAGCTGGAAAAAAGGTATCTTGCCCTCAGCGCCTGCTGTTAAAATAACTTCTTGCGCATCACTATTTGAGAGTCCTTGTGCCAGCTCATAGAGATGACGAAGGGCGTTCTCTTCTTGCGGCAAATCTTTCAAGCCGCGGCATAATTCGGCATCTTGAGCAACAACATGCAATAACTCGCCTGCTAGTTGCTCTTCGTTTTCGGGAAGATAGCCTAAACGAACAATCTCCCGCTCATTTGAATCTAAAATGAGAAGCAAAGGGTATTCTTCAACTGCAAAATGAGCCTTTAAACGTGTATTCTGCTCTTGCTCAGCAGCTGCGAGCTTTGTGTGTAAGGGAAAATCAACTTCTACACAATGAAATTGGGAGCAGATTTTCTCCCGAAAAGAGTCAGTATCCAATACTTCATTTTTCATCTTCATCGCCAATCCGGACCAATCGGAACCGTTAAAAAAGAGAAGCAAAGGCTTCTTATCCTCATGACTCATTTTTAGAGCCTGTTGATAGTCTGTTTCCCAAGCCAGCTCGGATTTCTCACAAACCATTTGGCTGATTTGGTCACCATAAATGGATGAAAAAAGTGAGAGAACACATAAAAGAACACAACGCATTTTTTTTGACTCCAATCACAGCCCCCCCTTAGAAAAGGGGGGCCATTTTTTGATTAATGTAGAAGCTGCTTGAGGTACTCAGCATAGGCTTTTCCGCCACCTGGACGGTAGCCGGTTTCTGCGATGAAGTTACCGTTAGAATCTAGAATGATGATCGTAGGATAACCACTCACTCCATATTTTTGCTTTAAACTGTTGTTCTCTTGCTGCTGTTGAGCAGGAAGTGGTTTGTTCATTGGAAAATCAATTTCTACAAAAATAAAGTCATTTCCAACCATTTTAGCAAATTCAGGAGAGGCAAATACCTCTTGATCCATCTTCTTACACCAGCCACACCAGTCTGATCCTGTAAAAAACAGGAGAAGAGGCTTCTTGTCTTTCTGGGCTACTTGTGCAGCTTCACTATAACTTTTATACCATTTCATCTGCCCTGCCTGCTGCATTGCTGATCCATTTCCCATCTGCTGCTGATAAGCTGCAGAGAGTGGGGTAAATCCTAATGCCATTAGACATGCGGCTAAAAGATATTTCTTCATTTTACGCTCCTCCAGGTTACGAAATTCTTGCCCCTAATTTACAAAAACAAACAAATATTGGTACACTTTCTTTCCTAAATTATTCAACGTACTAAATATGAAATATTTCTGTCCAACAATTGTCGTGCGGCACCGCAAAGAAAAACTTAAGAAGTGTTCACTACGTGGTTTAGAATCACGTGATGACTTTCAATTTTATACTTATCCACTCAAAACTGCACTTCCAATTGAGAACTACGTACTCTTAACGGTGGATGCTCCTCAAGTTTTATCAAAGGAAGATAGCAACCGCGGACTTCTTTTATTAGATGCCACGTGGCGGCTTGCAGAAAAGATGGAGAGTGTCCTTTCTCTGCCGCCAACAGTTGTCCGCCGCTCGCTCCCGAATAATATTCTGACGGCCTATCCGCGTCGGCAAGAGGAAAAACACGGACTTGCCTCAATCGAAGCTCTCTATATCTCTTATCTTCTCACAGGTCGAAACGTAGAAGGATTGCTAAATAGTTACTTTTGGAAAGAGCTCTTTTTGGAAAAAAACCCCGACTTCTCTATAATGAATTCATGAAGCGAGAAGAGAGTTACAATTGCTTCGCCTTTTTTCATCAAAATGAGGCGTTGCTCTACCAGTTTTTTTTAGATGAATGCCTCACCTCTTCTCAACAACTCATGCATAAACTCTCCCCTCAAACGCTGGAAAAACTCCTTGGACCTTCTCCTTGTATGTACTGTTACCAAGCAAAGGGCAATCTGCCCCGAATGTTTCATCTCTGCTCACTATACAAAGAACATTTTGGCACAACTTCAATTCTAGAAAAGATCGAGGAAAGTTTAATATGTGCCCAAAAGCACGCGTGCGATCAAAATCACCAACATTTAAAGCGTGAAATTAAGAAAATTGGAGACCTTCTTTTAGAGAAATTCTATCTGTATAATGAAAACCCTCATGTGCTCTACTTTGTGCTTCGCAACTATAACCAATTGAAGAAACATTACAGCAAGCTGCCTAACTTGGAAACATACAGGGATTTTTTATCTGAAAAAATGGCACAAAAAGGCTTTCATCACCTCCTTCCTGGAATCGAAAAATTAATGGCAGAAATCTCAAATGTATAACTGTCAAAAGGAATTCGCTACACTCCTCAAAGCTACAATAGAGTACCTGCAGCAAGATATGCCTGCCGCTCAACGAGAAGCAAAGCCGCTTAAGCCAACCCAAAAAGCTCAACCAAAACAAGAATCAAAACCTATTGTCGAGCCGAAGAAAGAACATAAGCCTCCCACAAACTGGTCTCTAACACCAATGTCTGTTCCAGAAGCGCATCCTCCCTCTTTTACAGCGCATTTTAAGACGCTTCCATTAGACATTCCTATCTATCTTCTCATCACAGATGAGAGCCAGTCTTTTTTTTTGGAAAATGTTGCCCGCGCTTTAACAAGAACAGTAGCTCCCGCTGCCCTCTTTTCAGGAAAACTCGATCTGCTGCTGACGCGCCAAAGCGTCCGCTTGGTTCTTGCACCTCTATCCTTTTTAAAGAAAAGATTTCCTCAGGTAGAATTGCACCAATTTTTAAAGCTCGGAGATCACACTCTCCTTCCACTTGCTGATAATTATGATGTCGACTTGAAACGAGATTTATGGAACAAGCTGAAAAATTTTCCAAATACGCCTCTATCCTCTTAGATGTTGCCGTCGACAAAGCTCTCGATTATGGCATTCCTAAATCCTTCGATGTGAAAAGAGGCTCACATGTTCAGGTTCCTGTCCGTGGATTTATGAGAAACGGATATGTGATCGATATTAAAGAGGAAAGCTCTTTCTCAAAAGTTCTTCCGATCCATGCAGTCCTCTCTGAAGAGGAGTTGCTCACCGATGAGCTTTTTGAACTTGCAATCTGGATGAGCAAGTATTACGCAACAAGTTTACGCGGAGTCCTTCAGCGGATGCTTCCATCCAGCGTACGCAACAATCTGGCACATAAACAGCAATTCTACGTCTCTGCACTGAAATCCAAAAAGGAGCTAAGGGAAATGTGCGAGCAGTTGCGTATTGACAATCCTTCACAAGCTGCTGTGTTAGACGTCATCCTGCTCACACAAAAAGGAATTTTGCTCACAGAACTACTAGAAAAAGCGGCTGTCTCGAGAAGCCCCGTTCAAACTCTTGCGAATAAAGGCATTTTACATCTCCGACAGATCCAGATTGACCGCTCGCCGCTTGCAGGCCAAGATTTCTTTAAAACCGAAGCTAAAGTGCTCAAAGATCAACAAAAAGCAGCCCTCGACCGTATTGTAAATACGCTTAAAGAGAATCGATTTGAAACACATCTTCTCTTTGGGATTACCGGTAGCGGAAAGACAGAAATCTATCTTCAAGCGATTGAGGAAGCAATGAAAATGGGAATGGGAACAATTATGCTTGTCCCCGAGATTTCATTGACAGCACAGACAATTGAGCGGTTTCGCTCCCGTTTTGACACGTCCATCGCCATTTTGCACCATAGGTTAGCAGAAGGCGAGAGGCACGATGAGTGGCATCGCATTCGCCGTGGAGAGGCAAAAATTGTGATCGGTGCACGCTCTGCACTCTTTAGCCCCGTACAAAATCTCAAGCTGATCATTGTCGATGAGGAGCATGACAATGCGTATAAGCAGAGCGAAAAGCAGCCATGCTACCATGCACGTGACGTAGCCGTGATGCGGGGCAAGCTTTCTAAAGGTGCCGTCGTTTTAGGAACCGCAACGCCGAGCATGGAGAGCTACTACAACACACAAACGGGGAAGTACACGCTTTCTAAACTCACTGTGCGCGCGACAAATGCACGCCTGCCTTCAGTGAATATCGTCGATATGCGGCATGAGTTTGAGAAGGCAAAAGGCTTTACCCTTTTTTCTGAAGCTTTGATTGAAGGCATCAAAAAACGGGTCTCGCTTGGGGAGCAGACCATCCTTTTTTTAAATAGGCGGGGCTACAACACTTCACTTTTTTGCCAAAAATGCGCGCATATTTTCAAATGCCCCCATTGTGATTTAGCTCTCACCTTCCACCGCGGCGATAGGATGCTCGCCTGCCATCTCTGCGATTACCGTCTCTCGCCGCCTCCGAGCACATGCCCCTCTTGCAAAGGATCTGAAACCCTGAAATATCGCGGTGTCGGCACCGAACAGGTGGAACGGGCGCTTTACGCCCTTTTTCCGGACGTGCGCGCCCTGCGTATCGACAGCGATACAACCCGCCACAAAGGGAGCCATGAGAAGCTCTTCCGCGCGTTTAGCACAGGGAAGGCCGATGTGATGATTGGTACACAGATGGTCACAAAAGGGCTCCATTTTCCTGCAGTCACACTAGTCGCTGTGCTCAATAGCGATGCAAGCCTGCATATCCCTGATTTCCGCGCCTCTGAAAATGTTTTTCAGCTGATCACGCAAGTCGCAGGCCGAGCCGGAAGAGGCGAGCTGCCTGGAGAGGTGATCATTCAAACCCAAAATCCTGAAAATATAACGATCAAACAGGCTTCCAATCAGGACTTTGAGTCCTTCTACCACTCGGAGATCGAGAGCCGAAAGATGTTTAGTTTTCCTCCCTTTTCCCGGCTTGTCAAACTTACATTTAGCGGCATGGATGCCGCCGAGACCCAAGAAGTTGCGAGTCAAGTGCGTGCCGTTTTGATCAGGAGCCTCGGTAAAGAGTATTTTATCCATCCCGTCGTTCCTTGCGGCCAGCCTAAAATCAAGGACTATTACCGTTTTCAATGCTTGATTCGAGGGGAAAATATCTATCCCATTTCAACCGTTTTGCAGTCGCTCTCCTCTATACCGCGCGGGGTAAAACTCCATCTTGATATCGACCCTCTTTCGACTTATTAATCAATCGAGTATAGTGCTATCAATGATAAAAGCATTTAAAACAGCTTCGTTGCACACAAAGATTTTTTGGATTGTCGCACTAGGGATAACCATCTTAACCGCAGCCCTTTGCCTCTATCCTTATCTCTGGTTTGACATGCATCGGAGCGGAAAAGAGTACATAAAAAATGATTGAAAAACCTCATTATCACTCCCATGAAGAATTCCAAAATCGTTCGCAAAAATTAAAAGAGATCCGCGAAGCCGGCATCGAGCCTTACCCTCATCACTTTACACCTACCTCAACTGCCGGCAAAATTCTCAACGAACATCACGAAAATCCGATCGGTGACAGCGAAAAAGCCGCTACGGGAGAAACAGAATATGTGAAACTCGCCGGCCGCCTCATTCTATTTCGGGCGATGGGAAAAAATGCCTTTGCTCACATTCAAGAGGCCACCCATAAAATCCAGCTTATGTTCAATCGAGACCTCACTCTGATCGAAGGGCTGGAAGAGGGAGAGCTTACCCCCCTAAAATTTATCGAAAAAAAGGTCGATCTAGGCGATCTTATCGGCGTCGAGGGGCATCTTTTCCGCACTGGAAAAGGAGAAATCACCGTCTTTGTCAAGAAAATGACCCTTCTTTGCAAAAGCCTTCTCCCCCTCCCCGAAAAACATAGCGGGCTGATCGATAAAGAGACGCGCTACCGCAAAAGATGGCTTGATTTAATCACACATGAAGAGGTGCGTCGTGTTTTCCTAATGCGCAGCAAGATGATGCGCATCCTCCGCGACTACTTATGCGAGCAGGAGTTTTTAGAAGTTGAGACACCTGTTTTACAAAATATCTATGGAGGCGCTGAAGCACGTCCATTTCATTCACATATCAATGCCACCGATCAAGACGTCTTTTTACGCATCTCCCTTGAAATCCCACTGAAAAAAATCTTAGTGGGAGGAATCGAGCGGATTTATGAAATCGGAAAGGTCTTCCGCAACGAAGGGATCGACCGCACCCACAATCCCGAGTTTACGATGCTTGAAGCGTATGCCGCTTACTGGGATTACAACGATATGATGCGGTTCGTAGAAAACTTGATCGAACGGCTTGCGGTTGAACTCTTGGGGACAACTGAAATCGTCTACCATCTCAATGAAGAGGAGGTGATGGTTAATGTGCGCGCGCCGTGGCGCAAAATGACGATGAAAGAGAGCATCAAAGAGTATGCGGGGCTGGATGTCGATCATATGACCGATTTAGAGATCCACCGTGTCTTGCAAGAAGAGACGGAAATCGATCCCAAAGCGATTGCCTCTTCAACGCGTGGTGCATTAATTGCGATGCTCTTTGATGAGTTTGTTGTCAGCAAACTGATCCAACCCCATCATATTATCGATCACCCCATCGAGACAACCCCTCTTTGCAAGCCCCATCGAGAAAAGTCTCTCCGTCAAGAAGGGCTAGTGGAGCGGTTTGAGAGTTTCTTCCTAGGAAAAGAGCTGTGCAACGCTTACTCTGAGTTAAACGACCCAGAAGTTCAGCGGGAGCTTCTAGAAGAGCAAAACTTAAAAAAAGAAGCCGGCGATGAAGAGGCGCATCCACTCGATGAGGAGTTTATCGAGGCGATCTGTCAGGGAATGCCTCCAGCTGCAGGTGTCGGGATTGGTTTAGACCGCCTCGCAATGCTCTTTACAGACTCAGCGAGTATTCGGGATGTGCTTTACTTTCCAATTATGAAAACGACGCAGCTTTAGATAGTGGAGATGCGACGATAAAGGTGCTCTCGATCAAACCTGGAAACTTGGGGAAAGGCGAGACTGCATTGAAGGAATCCCACTCCTCTTCGCTTTCTCGTCTTATTTGATAGGCAGAATAACCGCCATCTAAATTGAGCGCTTCCACACATCCAATCTTCTTCATCAATAGAGCCATGCTTGGAAGTGTCAGACCCTCTCTGTTTTCTTCCCTTCCTAAAACGGTAACGAAATAGACTTTTCCCTCGGAATCGATTCCGATTGCAGAGCGGGGATTTGGTTGATCTGCATGATATAATGAACCTGGAGGACACGCTCCCGGTTCTAATCCAGCTTTTGCTTCAATTTCTTGCCATTGAAACCGTTCTTCCTCGAGGCGGGATTTGAGAAAGACAACCTCTCCCTTTGAAATAAGGATAGGTGCAGCTGCCTGGCAAAAATCTACAGAGGCTAGCCTTTCTCGCTCGACTTCCTCTTGGGGCATAAGTGTGATGCGGTTTTTTTCAAACAAAAGGACTCCATAGCAATCGCGATAAAGGGTCGGAGTTAATGTCCCGTCCGATGCCTCCGAAGAGAGAAAGCGGCGCCAATATTGCGTAGAAGCCTCATCCAAAGAGAATCGATCGGTCGAATCAAAAGTGCGGCTCTTAAACACACCTATGGGATAACCATCATGTTGACTCACCCCTCCTCGATACCAATCGCTTGCGGTATAGAATCCCCCATTGATCGCAATATCTCCCGGACACATAGCCTCTTTTAACCTACACCTTCCCTCAACTTTAAAGGAGCAGAAGGCAGGATCGACCTGGGTGATCTGAATCTCCTGACTCTTCTCACCCAGCTCGGGACATTCGAGCTTTGCCCCTAATCCCTCGCCTTTATATCTGAGCTGGCATAATCCCGGATCCAAAGCTTGCCACTCTCCAAGAACCGCAAGGGCAACTGGCAAAGAAGAGATAGCTACCCGGGGATTTATTAAACGAGGAGTATGTGAAACAGGTGAAACAGCTGCCATTTTTAGAAAATAAACTATTGATTATTATGTTATTACATAAATATTTTACAACATACCTGACTTAATATAAAATTAAGATTGCATTAATTTTAAAGAGATTTTTATATGGCTTCTATTACTACACCCCCAACTTCCATTGATCGTATTACACCCCCAACCTCCCCGCTCTCTCGAACCCGGCCAAGGAAAAGCGAAAGTCCCCCCTCTTTATTAACGCAGTCTTGCCATCTTTTTGATCATTTAAACACAGAATACGTGGTCGATCCGGTTGTCAAAAAATTAAGAAGACAAACGTATTTTGCTGCTATTAGCAATGCATTCTTAAAACATCTCACTCCTAAACCATTTGACGTATTTTCTAATTACGAAAATTCTGAACGTTTTATCGACAGATCGATGCGGGATCAAGCCATTGGGGTAAGTAAAGCTCAAGGGAAAAGACCTACGATGCAGGATGCTCATATCGCCTATCGCTTTAAAACCCATGGAAAAGAAGCTCTATTTGCAGGTGTATTTGATGGCCATGGCCCAAAAGGAGAGGAATCAGCTATTTATCTCAGAGACCACATCCCTAGTTATCTCGAGACAAAACTCCAAGAGGTGGAGGCCCTAAATGAAACGACAATACCGGAAATTCTTACGGAAATGATGGTCACAATGGATCAAACGCTGCAGGCAGAGATCACAGAAGGTAAATCGGGTACAACAGCCTCGTGCTGTTTTGTGATCAATGATCAAATTTTTGTTCCCAATGTAGGAGATTCTCGTGCTGTTTTCGTGAAAAAAAAGCACTTTGATCAGGAAGACAATAAAGGGTTCCAGGTTACAGAAGATGCAAGTACAACAAGTCGTCGTTTTTTCAAAGCAGTTGAGCATATGGAAGTTCCTGTCGGACGCCTTGAAGGTGAAGGTGCATATGGCCCTCCTCGCCTTAATTATGAGCTTGGCCTTGCACGTGAATTAGGACACAAAAGTGCTTCTGCACGTCCCAAAATTGCTTTTCTTGAAAAAGGAATCAACGACAACATTGATGATAATAAGCATCGAGCTAAAATCGGCTTTAAAACTGGAGACTATCTCGTCATTGCTTGTGACGGATTATATGATGTCGCCTCTACTAATGAAATCATCAAAGCCGTTAGAAAAATGGATAAACAAGAATATACACCGGAAAAAATGTCTTCTCATTTAGTTTCCGCAGCCCTTAATGCCGGAACAACAGATAATGTTACTGTCATGGTGATCAGATTGAGCTAAACATCCCACTTTAATTCTGAAGCGGGGCGATACTCGGTCACGATCTGCTCAAAGAAGTTTTTCTCCTTATAGAGATCGATCGCCTCGCTCATCCAATCAAGCGGGTTTTCCATACCATACACTCTTTTGAGCCCAATCCGTTCAAGTCGTCGATCGGCTAAATATTCGATATATTGTCTAAAAAGGGCTGGATTTAACCCAAAAATACCGTGAGGAAGGCACTCTTCTGTGTAGCGCGCCTCTAAATCAACTGCTGTTTTGATGTTCGATACGATCCGCTCTTTAAAATCTGGAGTCAACAGGTGAGGATTCTCCTCAATAATCCCATTGACAAGATCGATCCCAAAGTTAAGGTGAATGGTCTCATCCCGCAAGATAAACTCGTACATCTGACAGACGCCGCGCATCTTATTTTGGCGCTGAAAGGCAAGTACCATGGCAAACCCGCCATAGAAGAAAATCCCCTCTAACACGACATAAAAACCGATCAGGTTCTCTAAAAGGCGTTGCGCTCCTTCTTCTGTTTGTGAGGAAAAATGGGGATCGAGTAGATCCTCAGTTAGCTTGATCTGATAAGCGTCTTTTTCAGCAATCACAGGAATCTTGCGGTACATGCTATAGATTTCATCTGCATCTAAAGAGAGCGACTCACATAGATAGAGGAAGGCTTGAGCATGCACAGCCTCTTCAAAAGCTTGACGCAAGATGTAAAGGCGGCACTCTGCATTTGTCACATACTTGTAGGTTGCAAGTGCAAGGTTGTTGGCAACAAGCGTCTCCGCAGTGCTGAAAAACCCGAAATTACGCAAGAGCAAAAGGCGTTCGTCATCAGTGATCGCACCCGTTTTCCACTGCAAAATATCATCACCCATCGGAATTTCATGCGGAAGCCAGTTGTTTGCACACCCGTTGAGATAGTGCTCCCACGCCCACGCATATTGAATCGGCGCAAGCTGGTTCACATCGCTTGTCGCCTCTGAATTGATCAGCCGCTGATTCTTCTCCCCCATAAGGGTATTGTATCAAGATGAGAGCGACTCTGCAACACTTATACCCCGCTCTGTCAACCCTATCTCTTCTGGAGAATAGCGCTTCACCAAGTTAGCTTGAATCAACCCCTGGAGAATATTTTTTAACAGATGTTCCTTAAGTCCTAGCTTCTTAGCTATTGCATGTGGGTCTATTGTCCCGTCTAAATTCCCCTTAAGCTCTCTATAGAGCTCGACTAAAAACCTTTCATCTTTTGTCATGACTTCTTCAATCTAGGCCCATGTGCTGTATCTTCAATAACATAGCCGCTTGCCGTGATCTCATGGCGGAGCTGATCGGCAAGCTGCCAATTTTTTGTTTTCCGGGCTTCTTCCCTCTGCACAAGCATCTCCTGCAAATAGGCAGGCGCCTCCTCTTGGCTCTCAAAGGTTAAGACTCCAAGAACGCGATTAAACTCCTCAAGGACAAGGAGTACCTCAGCAGCATCCCCGCTATTGAGACTCCCCTTATCGATTAAAACGTTGATGATATGCATCAAATCAAAAACAGAAGCGAGAGCAGCTGATATATTGAGATCATCAGCCATCGCCTCACAGAACTTGTCGATTGCCTCTTGAAGCGGTTTGCGACAGCTCTTTGAGGGATCTGTTTTCGATGTATTAATCTCCTGCAAACGCGTCACAAAATCATTGAGGCGATGGAGTGCTGTTTTAGCCCCTTCCATCCCCTCGAAGGTGAAGTTCAGCTGTGTCCGGTAATGGATGTGCATTAACATGTAGCGCGCTTCCATACCATTAAATCCTTTATCCAGAAGATCTCTTAGGGTATAGAAATTGCCTAAACTTTTAGACATCTTCTTATGGTTCACAATAAGATGTTCCGAGTGAAGCCAGTAGGTAACAAACTTCTTTCCTGAAAAAGCCTCTGATTGTGCAATTTCATTCTCGTGGTGAGGGAAAATATTGTCTACGGCACCGACATGGATATCGATTGTTTCCCCTAAAAGATGCATGGCCATTGTTGAGCACTCCAGGTGCCATCCGGGACGCCCCGGCCCAAAAGGACTCTCCCAATAAATAGAACCATCTCTTTCCGGATCATAGGCTTTCCAGAGAACAAAATCGCTTACATTTTCTTTCTCATATTCATCCGAGGCAACAGTTGCATCCCCGGCGCCCACTTTAAGCTCATCTAGTTTCAAATGCGAAAGGCGTCCATAATTTGGGCATTTGTCAATAGCAAAGTAGATGCTTTTGTCTCTGCTTTTATATGCGATCCCCTTATCGAGCAACTTTTGGATGAAGTCTATCATGTGCGTAATGTAGTCAGTTGCAGCAGGGTAATTCTCGGCTCTTTCAATGCCAAGAGTTTGAATATCCACAAAAAATGCATTTTTATACGGCTGAGTGAACTCTTCTAGGGATTTTTGTGTCTCGATTGTGCCGCGAATGGTTTTATCGTCCACGTCTGTGAGATTCATTACCTGAGTCACTTGATAGCCAAAAAATTTTAAAGTGCGGCGTAAGATATCTTCAAAGACATAGGTGCGGAAGTTGCCAATATGCGCGAAATGATAGACAGTGGGACCGCAAGTGTACATCTTCACGTGATTCGAATGAGGATGGAAAACCTCTTTCTTTCTCTTTTCAGTATTATAAAACTGTATCGGCAGCTTGGGAAAGACAAAAGCCCCTAAATCAACCATACCATCTCCTTTTCTAAGATTCTCTTTTTACAACATTGCTTCTTATTTTGCGATTGGTTACATGTTGAATAATGTATTTTTTCATCGCAGACATTAGCGGCTATACAAACTATATGCTCACCAATCAGATGGAAGCTGAGCATGGAAAGTTATCGATTACCTTTTTAATCGAAGCTCTTCTTAAAGGACTTGAGTTTCCCCTTGAGATTTCCAAGCTCGAAGGCGATGCGATCTTTATGTTTTTAAGAGATGAACCTAAAGATCCCCTCTGGTTAAGACAGAAGTTACTGAAGTTCTTCTCTTTATTTGAAAAATGTCTGCAAGATTTAAAACTTTCCACAACATGTCAATGTGGCGCCTGCAAAAACATAGACAAACTTGATTTAAAGATCATCGGCCATAGCGGAAAGGCAGCTATTGAAAAGATCGGCCGCTTTGAAGAACTGACCGGCGTGGATGTCATTATCTTACACCGTCTTTTAAAAAATCATATCCCTTCTCACCGCTATCTTCTTCTTACAGAAGCAGTCTATCACAAAATGCAGATGCCTAGTGAGATTCTTACCTCAAAGCTTGAGGAACACTACGATGATGTGGGTACCATCCCTGTTTATGTGTTAGATCCCCCTCATGTCCCTTATGAGGAGCTGCCTCAAAAAGTCTCGTCTTTTCGCCAGTGGTGTCAGGAAATACGGATGATCAGCCGCGGGAAACTGGCAAAATGGGGCTTCAAAAAGCCGGGCAATTTTCGCAATCTTCCTTAAAGAAGACTAATTAAGTAGAAAGAGTTTCATTTAATTTTCGGTAGTCCGTTTTGCCTGTGCCCAGAACAGGAATAAAAGGCAATTTTTGAACGGAGCGCACCTTGATAATATTGCTCATCCCACTCGCACGTAACGCTTGATTCACTTCTTCAGTCGATGTGTCAAAAATGGTAAAAAGATGCATTTCGCTTTTCTTTCCTTCCTCTTCACGTGCGCAAACTGCAATCGCAGGGACATCGGGTTCCATCTTCCAACCGAGCTTATCAGCAGACTGGATCAACGCCTCTTCCACTGCACCCAAGCTGACCATCTCTCCCCCGATCTTGATAAACCGCTTCAGCCTTCCTGAAAGAGTGAGGTAGTTATTCTGATCGAGAAAGCCAATATCTCCTGTCTGATACCATTTCTTCCCTTCAAACTCAATAAAAGGAGAAGAGAGTTTTGGGTCGAGATATCCCTTAAAAATGTTAGGGCCACGCGCTAAAATCAATCCCTGTTCACCCAATTTAACCGGCTCAAGGTTCTCCGGATTCACTACCCTTATTTCGACTTCCGGCAATGGAATTCCAACACCTTGAGAAGGTTTTGCAGGTGGGTTGAGGGTTAAAATCGGCGCACATTCTGTAATCCCGTATCCCTCCACAAGACGCGCTTTGGGATTTAACTCATACATCTTTTCGAACACTTCCTGAGGGGTTTTTTCTGCCCCAGTTACAACTAAGCTTAAAGAACTCAGCTGTTTTTCAGTTGCCACACGTAGAAGATTTTTCAAAAAGGTCGGTGCAATGCAAAGAAGCGTCACTCCCCAACGATCGATTGCTAAAGCCATCCGCCTTCCGTCTGTAGGATTAGGTGAGTAGGCAACACGCAAAC
Source organism: uncultured Chlamydiales bacterium (assembly GCA_963748195.1). Lineage (GTDB taxonomy): Bacteria > Chlamydiota > Chlamydiia > Chlamydiales > JAAKFR01 > JAJACP01. The sequence goes on from CAVVHU010000002.1 coordinate 600,780, forward strand.
CGGCGAGCAACGGGAACAGGCCTGTTACGGAAAAACCAAATGAGTGAAAAGGAGGCAAAATCCCCAAAACCACATCCTCGCTTGTCACATCTACATACCCGAAAGCCCCTCGATGATTAGCCATGATGTTGTCATGAGAAAGAGGAACGCCTTTAGGAAAGCTCTCTGTACCGCTTGTAAAGAGGATCACAGCGGTATCGTCTTTCTTTTTCCTATGAGATCCAAACGATCTTAAAAGAGCTTGCGGCTTCTTACGGGCACGTAAAAAAGCAGTCAGTTTCTGCAAAGGGGTAAACTCACGGCGCATCTCCTCCATCAAGATGATCTGATTATCAAGCCCATTAAGATCGACATTATCAAGACGGTCGAGAAAACTCCAGGAGCTTAAAGTGACTTGAATCCTTGACTGTTCCACGATCGAACGGAGGTTTCTCTCTCCAAGTGTCCAGTTGATCATGACAGGGATCTTACCGGCAAGCATAGTCGCTAAAATCACTGCATTTACTGCGACAGAGGCCGGCATCATGATCCCAATCCGCTCTCCAGGCAACTTCTTTATGGCTTGAGCGAGTAGTACGACACCGATTTTGAATCTTTTATAGGGTACTTCCCCTGCAATTTTGTCGACACACGCGATATAATTGTCCAAACGCTCGCAGGTTTTTAAAAAGACCTCCGGGATTGTATCACCATCAGGGTAAAGAGCAGAAGGGCGGTCTTTTTGTTCAGACCAAAGCCCACCATTTCCTTCCTCATCCTCTTCTGTTTGAGTCCCTTTTTTCAGCCGTGAAGCATAAATCAACATGCTGCCAACTGTTTTTAAATCAGTCGACTGAACTCCTGAAACACCGAACTCTTCTTTTAATGAAACGACAAGCTGCGCGATATCAAGCGAGTCGAGTCCTAAATCTGTCGCCAAGTGATGCGAAGGTGAAATCTTTTCAGCCGGAACTTTAGTTAAAGCGGCGATTTCTTCTGTAACCTTAGTTTTTATCTCATCAGGGACTTCATCTAAAGGAATCTCCTCTTCTTTGGGGCGGACAAAAGGTTTGGGAAGCTCTTTTTTCCAAAAGCTAAAAGAGACGAGTTTTAAAGGCTCAGGAGCCGGGCTGTTGTACCAATTTTCTAGATAACGATTGAGCTCTAGCCTCTTACCTTTATATGGAAAATCTTTTGGAGCCGGCATGCATTCGATTAATACATCACGGCGTGGGGCGAAGAAAATCCCGTTTTTTAAGATGATCTTTACACCATTAAGAAACGCTTTTAACAGGTCAGGTGTTTTACCTGTTAAGGCACGGGAAAAACTGCTCCCCCACAACCCGGTTGTCCGCACCAAAACGACATTCACGTCAGGTTTTTTCTGCAAAATATAATGGACGCCGGAAGCGCCACCTATCACCTCATCTGCATCATTTTTGAGGCCTCCTGCCGGATAGATTAACAAGTTCTCATTCGCTTCAAGCAAAGAAAAAATGCGATCATAGGTTTTCTCTATCTGCCTCATCTTAAAGCTATTTGAGGAATTGTCGAAATTGGGAATGGGAAGAGCGCCGATAAAGTCTAGTAAATAACGGACAAAAGGTTTTCTGAAGAGATAATCAATCGCAATCGGTCGAACATGAAACTTGAGCCAAAAGGCGCGCAGCAAAATGCACGGATCGATTTCAGCCGGATGGTTAGCGAGAAAGAGAATCCCACCTTTAAAAGGAAGGTTCTCTTTTTTAATTTGCTCCATGCCCTTCACTCTGATTCGATAACGCAAAGAAAGGGCTAAACGCAAAAATAGGTAGTAAAAAGTGGCTAGAATTGTCTTCATCAGCGACATTCTAACATACTCGAATCAGGTTTGTTGACAAGTATTTTAGTGATTGAGGACAAGCTTTTCTTGCCGCTTTCCAATTCCATTTTCCAAATTATACTCAGCCAGTTCGTTAGCAACAGTGTTCGTTGGAAGGTTTTTCTCATCAGAAAGCGTAAAAATAGTTAAAAGCTGATTGTAGATACGCTCCACCTTGCTTCGGGCAACTAACGCGTTAAAACCATTCTCTTCAAGCTCTGTACAGACACACAACAAGCCGCCTGAATTGATCACATAGTCAGGGGCATAAAGAATGCCGCGTTCCATCAATGCTTCTCCATCAGCTTCTGTAAGCAACTGGTTATTTGCAAGTCCGGCTACACCCTTACAGCGTAGAAGTGGAATAGTAGTTGGGTTTAAAATGCCACCCAATGCACAAGGTGCAAAGATGTCACAATCTACTGAATAAATCTCATCGGGATCTACTGCGCGTGCACCAAACTCGAAAACAGCCTGCTCTACTGCCGCTTGATTCACATCCGTTACAACCAGTTGGGCACCTTCCCAAAAGAGATGTTCAGCAAGGCGTCTGCCGACGGCTCCAAGTCCCTGAATAGCAATCACTTTCCCTTTTAATGAATTATTGTCCCATAGTTTTTGAGCGACTGCCTTAACGCCTAAGTAACCCCCATAAGAAGTAAAACGGGAAGGATCACCACTAGAATTTCTATTTGGCAGTCCAACTAAGTGGGAAGTCTCTTTGCCTATAACTTCTAAGTCAGAGGGTGGCATGCCAACATCCTCTGCCCCAGTGTATTCTCCTTCCAAACGGTTGATCGCTTCGCCAAAAGCGCGTAGAAGTTCTTCTGATTTCGGTTGGCGGGAGTCCGTAATGATTACGCTTTTGGCTCCGCCTGTTCCCGCTTCGGAAACTGCCGATTTGTATGTCATTCCTTTAGCTAGACGAAGGACGTCTGTTAAGGCTGCATCGAAGGTTGGATATGGGTAGGCGCGGATCCCCCCGAGAGCAGGCCCCATCTTAGAGTTATGGATAGCGATTACGGCGTGCAAACCAACTTTTTCATTAATTACTTCAAGAACAAGCTCATAGTCGTCTACTTTAATCTCATTGAAAATTAAATCACTCATGCCGCACCTCAAATTTTAGGAAGATTTTCTCATATTTGGAGCTAAAAGTCTAGCCCTCATTTCTCTCCTACACTCGAGCCGATTTGGGCAGACTGTACCGCAGGGAGGGTTACAGGAAAGCTGAGCGAGGATTTTAAGCAGGAATCACTGGCTTAAGCCAATGCTGCTTGACTCTTGCATTTAGGTAGATTAGACTATCCCCTCTACAGATTAAAAAAGGAATTATATGGAAAAAGAGGCTCTTTGGAATTATGTGAATCTTTTATGCCGCGCTCATCCATGGCATGGAGTTGAACTAGGAGAAAACGCACCTGACGAGATTCACTGCTATGTCGAAATCGTTCCGACAGACACAGTAAAATTTGAACTTGAAAAATCCACAGGCCTACTCAAAGCTGATCGCCCTCAAAAATACTCTAACCATTGTCCCACCCTATATGGACTCATTCCTCAAACACACGCCGGCAAGCGCGTGGGTGAGTATTGCAGCAAAAAGACAGGGCGCCCCGGCATCGATGGTGATGATGATCCACTCGATATCTGCATCTTAACGGAAAAGCCGATCTTACGGGGCGACATTGTTGTGACAGCCAGGCCTATTGGGGGAATGCGTGCCATCGATGGACACGAAGCGGATGACAAGATTATTGCCGTTTTAGTGGGCGATTTGGTCTATGAACATATTAAGGATATTAGTGATTGCCCACCGAATCTACTCGATCGTCTAAAGCACTATTTCCTGACTTATAAAGAGTCCCCAGAAGATCTCACCCAACACACGCATCGCCGGATGGAGATCGTGGATGTCTACGACAAGAAGGAAGCGTTGGAAGTCATTAGACTTGCAGAACAAGATTACGATGACAAATTTCCTGAAATAAGAGATCTTTTACACAAACTCTCTAGCAGGTAAAGCCTCTTTCATTTTTTGGATTTTGGATCGCGTCCGTAAAGTTTTCGAAGCTCTTCTTTTGCTTTGTCTAATTTTTTGATTTCGGACTCTGAAAGATTGTTCCCTGCCCGATTTTGATAAAAAGTGAGCATGGACATCGCAGAGCGGAACGGCGAAGACTTTCTTCTTGTACTCATTTCCGCGGACCTTTGTAGTGAAAGAGCGATTTCGCGAGGAGAGCGGGTAAAAACGCCCTCTTCTAAATCCAATGCATCGCTCTTTTCAGTGACTTCTTTAGACCACTTTTTTTTATGCGTTTTTTTCATAAAGTTTGATCAGACGAGCTGCTTTTTGAGCAAGCGCTTTAGATTCCGGGAAAGTCGCGCGTTTTTTAGCCTCTTCGAAAGAGAGCCAACAAAAATCTTCTAATTCCTCTTTTTGGAGTCGCACTTCTCCCTCTGCCTCTGCCAAAAAGTATGTAACGATTTTTTCAGTCAAAATACCTTCCCGCTTAAAAACGTAAAATTCTCTTAGAGGTTCCACGTGAAGAAATCCCTTCACAGACAATCCTGTTTCTTCTTTTAATTCTCTCAAAGCTGTCTCTTGAGGGGTTTCATTTGGTTCAGCATGCCCCTTTGGAAATGCCCAATGCCCCTTCTGATGTTTTACTAAAAGGGTTTCCCATTGATTTCCAATACACCTCAGTGGGATGATTCCAAATGATCGCTCCATATAACAAGTGTATATCAATTCATTTTTTTTTCTAAAAAAAAAGCCCTATCTCATATATGAGATAGGGATAAAATGCGTGCATGGAAAATGCGGTTCGTATGCGCGTTCCCGGCTCACGCTCAAGGTTAAGACCTTGTGCCCAAATTGGTCAGCTCTCTCGGGCCTGGTGGACTTATCGAGAGGCGATCCTTTGAACCACTGCCGAAAACGGTCCTTAAGCCATAAGACTTAAGCATAAACCAGCGCTTTTTCCACTTTTTCCCCTTGTTGGGGCTGCGACTTCGTTGGAAGCCGTAAGTGCCAAATTCGGTATAGCTTTTTGGAAGAGCTATCTCTTCCGGGGAAACACCGTCCCGTGCTGTACCATCGCTTTCGGTTGCATTTGCCCCGGGGAATACGGGGGCACGCTCTCCGCAATCTAACCTTTTGACAACAAACACAAGAAAAATGTTCATTTCACTGATTTTTCTTGTATAAAAATATGTTTACGTAACCTTAATATATTTTCATGAGGCTGACTCTTCTCTTCGTATTTTTCTGCTCGACGCTTTTTTCTGGAGAACCTATATCTTTTTCAGTGATAAAGAGTGGATATACTCTCTCGACTTATTATGAGTTTGTCTCGGGAGAGGCCTATCTTGGGCGCATAATTAAGTCATCGATACGGGTACGAACGTGTTATGACCTCTATGATTCAAAAGGCGATTATGAGGGAGAGGGCATCTGCCGAGCCCTCTCTGTTGGGTCTCTATATGCATGGGCTCGGGAAATCGACCTCTATGATCATGGTGGGGAAAAAATCGGCATGATCGATGGAAAAATATTAACGCTTGGGCGGGCAAGGTTCGACCTGTACAACTCTCAAAATAGGCATCTCTGTTCAGCCTATTTTAACAATGATGGCACGCTATTTACGCTTTTCGATACCTCTGAAGCTGAAAGAAACCTCGGCTATCTCATAGGTGGACAAGAGTTAGATGTGACGCTTTTTGATTCGAATACGCTGGATCTGCGCATTCTTAAATTTTTCTCCGCTTTCATAGCCGATCATTGGGAAAAGTTTTAATGCCCTATAAACTCTACTGCTTGAAAGGACCAAAAATTACAGTGGAATTATGTCCGCCAAATCCAAATGAATTGGAAATCCCAGCCTCTACCTTAAAGTCTTGAGCCTTATTTGCCACAGGGTCGAGATCTCCTAAGCCGGGATCTGGATTCTCTAGATTGATCGTAGGATGCACTTTCCCTGTCTGAATCGCTTTGATCGTCGCAATCGCTTCGATCCCACCGGCAGCTCCTAGGCAGTGACCCGTCATCGATTTGGTCCCGTTCATCTTGATATTCTTGGAATGCTCTCCGAAAACCGCCTGAATCCCCTTCACCTCAGCCATATCGCCAAGAGGTGTAGACGTCGCATGGGCATTTACGTAATTCACGCTCTCTTTTGCAATCCCCGCATCATCCAATGCCAGCTTGATACAAAGAGCTACACCGGAACCATCTTCTCGCGGCGCTGTCATGTGATACGCATCGCAACCCACAGACCCTCCGAGATACTCAGCAATGATCGGCGCTCCACGTTTAAGAGCATGCTCCAGCGATTCTAAAACTAGAACACCCGCTCCCTCACCCATTACAAAACCGTCGCGCTCCTGATCCCAAGGACGTGAAGCCTTTTCTGGCGCATCGTTGCGTTCAGAGAGAGCTTTATTCGCTACAAAACCTGCCAATCCAACAGGCGTGACAGCTGCCTCAGAACCACCGCAAATCATCAGGTCAGCATGACCCTGGCGGATGTGGTTAGCCGCTGCTACGATGCTATAATTAGCTGTAGCGCATGCTGTCGAAATCGAATAGTTAGGCCCCATGAAGCCGAGATCGATTGCAAGCAATGCACCAGCCATGTTGGTAATAATAAAAGGGATAAAGAAAGGCGTGATACGACGATGCCCTTTGGTCAAAAGCATCTCAGTTCCCTCGTAGAATGTTTTTAACCCTCCCATGCCTGAACCGATGATCACACCACAACGCGCTTTATCGAGCTTGGCAAGCTCGTCATCTCTCAGCTGCGCCATTTCTAAAGCTTTCTTTCCGGCAACAGTGGCAAATTTAATAAAAGGGTCGATCCGACGGGCTTGCTTCCGATCGATATAATCACTCGCATCAAAATCAGGAACTGCAGCTGCAAAGCGGGTAGGATACTCCTCGGAGGGGAAATTTGTGATCGTTTTCACGCCACTTTTACCAGCTAGAAGCGCATCATAAAAGGCGTCAACCTCATTTCCGAAACACGAAACCACTCCCATTCCAGTGACAACGATCCGTTTTTTACTCATACTACCTACCTCAAATAGTCCCCGACCGGGGAAGCGTTAATTCTAAATCGACAATCTTACCTTCGTGCCATAGTTCCTCAAGACGGTATTTCTCTCGAATGCCCGGCTTGAAGAGATGAACCACAAGTTCCAGATAGTCAATAACAACCCAATCACCCTGATGTAGTCCTTCCACATGAACCGGAGACTCTCCCTCGTTTTTCAGGGTTTCAATCACCGATTTTGCTAGCGCAATAACATGTTTGTCAACATTCCCCTCGGCTATAATAAAATAATCGGTTAATGTCGACACCTCGCGTACATCAAGGGCCATTATATTGATCCCTTTTTTATCAAATAAAACCTGTGCGATCTGATTTAGAAGTTTCTCGGGATCTTTCTTCATTTTTAGACTGTAAAATATAATTGATTTACATATATAAAGTCTAGGACTTTTGCAGGTACAAGATGGCCGCAATACATTCTTTTTTTGAGCCTTTCACGAATGTGCGTAGCACTAATTTCAAATTTAGTCGTTTTGAGAAAACCACGCTGAACATCCGCCTGAATTGCATCGGGCAAATGAAAGGCTTTACTCCCTTCACGCCCGCCAATTAAAAGAGAAACCAACTCGATGATCCGTTCGGGCTCTTTCCACTCCATAAAACGGAAAAGAGAGTCTTCTCCAAGCAGTAAATAAAATTTTTTATCCGGATGCTCGCGTATAATTTCTTCTACTGTATCAACGGTGTATGCAGGAGGTTTTCGTCTGATTTCATTATCCAGCACCTTAAACTCCGGAATCGCATCAACCACGAGTTTTACCATTTTAAAGCGCTCATCGGGAGAAACTTCTAAGACATCAGGACGGAGAGGAGAGCGGGAAGTGGGAATCCACCATACTTCATCAAGCCCTCCTTTTTCCATGAGTTCAAACGCTAAATTGAGATGGCCAAAATGAACTGGATTGAAGGTTCCGCCGTAAAGGCCTATTTTTTTCATCCTGACAAGACCTCCCAATCGCGCGCTTTTGCGACTTTAAGGAGCCGACGGGTAGGCGCTACGGCAATTGCTTGTGCAGCTCCCTCTAGAAAAGGAAGGTCGTGATGACTATCTGAAAAGGCTATCGTCTTCTTATTCAAACCTTGCAAAATCTGCCGCTTTTTCTCTCCGTCAACAAGTGTTGCAATATTCCATAAGCGTCCAGCCTTGTCAATTTCGTAATCGGTCGCTACCACATTTTCAACTCCGATAGAAGCAGCCAGGGGCCTCACTAAAAAAAGAGGGCTATTGGATAAGATATAGATTTCATATCCGCTCTTGCGTAATTGGTTTAAACGGTCAAGGGCAGGTTGATACCAGGTGAGTGTTTCGATAAATGGGGCAATATGCGGCTGAAGGGCTGCGATCGATTTTCCGCGAAAAACGCGTTTGAAGGCTCGACTGTGCAATGCATGAAGGTCGAGACCAAAAAAAAGATAAGAAAAGTAAAGAGCTGAACAGTAAAGAAGATCTGAGCGGGTTAAAATAGCACGGCTATACAGAAAACGGCAAAAAGAGAAGCTGCTATTTTGTTCTATGAGAGTTCCGTCTAAATCAAAGGCAGCAACACTCACCCGTTCTTTAGATTCCGTATTTTTGTTTCGATCTCTTTAATTCCCTCATCGAGTTTAGCAAGACGCTCTTTTTCAGCCTGCATTAACTCCTGCATCCGAATCGCTTTTTCAAAATCGAGACCCGATCCGCCGCTGATTTTGCGATATTCTTCAACCTGAGCCTTGATCTCTTTACGTCGCTCTTTACGCTGCTCTAGTACGCTGTTCAAACTGTCTAAAGTTGCGCGTGCATCATCTGAAAGATCAAGAAGCGCCTGTTCTTGTTTTTCAACAATCTGATCGCGAATCGCTTTAAGCCTCCGATCGATCTGTTGACGCTCTACTTTTAGCAAATTAAGGGATGCTAAGACTTTTCGGCACTCTTCAAGATCGTTCAAGAGAGTCTCAACTTCTCCCTCCTCAACTCTCTGAGCAAGTGCTTCAACCTCAGCTTTAAACTCTGTATTTTTTTCCTGGCGCACTCTTTCAAATTCCGCCTGTTTCTGGCGCCGTACATCGGCTTCTTCGTTTTGTTTAGCCTCTAACGGCTCTCTCGCCTTTGACAGTTCTTCTTTGAGCATGCGCACATCGTTGCGGGTAAGTTCGATCTCTCGCATCCAGTGGGCGATTGTCTCGAGTTCCTTGAACCCTTCAGCAAGTGGGTATTTCCCTTCAGCATAATCGGTCGTAAAGGCCTGAATGCGCTCCATCACTTGCTCGACATTCTCCCCGGACTTCTGCTTTTGCTGTGCATACTCTTTTTTCAGCTCTTTTTCCATCCCCCTCAATTTATCCCAGCATTGACTCAAATTCTCGCGGGTTTCAGAAAAAGCATGTGTATTCAGAGTTAAAATTTTAGCTATAGATTGCAGGGTTTTGATCTCTTCACGGAAAAAGAAGACAGATCTGCGCACTTCATCATGAGAGAAATTTTCTGAAGAGAAGTTGCTCTCAACGAACTGATTAACGTTTTCGACAAATGCGTCGCTCACTTCACATATGAGTTCTTTTCGTACAGGGAAGACGTGATCCCCTAATTCCGATAATCTTTGAAAGAACTGATTCTTCTGACGGATACGCATATCAGTACGGATAAGCTCTTTTCGCAGGCCGTTGATCCTTGATGCGTGGACATTGAGCACATTGAGCTGCTTCTGTTTGTTTCGGTAGAAAGCATCCCTAGGCTTCAATGTAGCCGACTCCTTAGGAAATTTGATGTCAGGTTGGTTCTCCAAAACTGTTTCAAGATCTTCCCGAAAGTCGATCGCTTCTTTTTCAAGGGCAGAGATCGCTAGTTCAATCTGCTCGATAGCAAAGGCTGACTCTTCATCTAGTATCCCTTTGAGTCTACGACCTTCTCGAGTCAATTCAATATAATCATCCCAAAGCTGCGCACGAACCGGTCCGGGAATAGGCTCCTTAAAAAGAGGCAGGCATTGCTTGCGCACTTCCCAAAATCCTTTGAAGTCAGCTGACCCTTCTTGGGCGAGTGCAGCACGCATAAAGGCGATGTGTGCCTGCAGTTTTTCTTCAACGCTGAGATCTTTGTTGGTTTCTTCTTCTTCCATAGCGATGGTTTGATTCATATATTTGGAGGGTAGCTTACGTGAATTGACAAAAAAGTTTAAAGTAGAGATGTTAATCTTTCTACAAGTTTTTAGTCAATTGGTTGGAGAGCAGCATGGGCGAAAGAATTACATTTGATGAAGGGATAGAGATATTTCGGGAGGCTCCCCTTGAAGAACTCAAAGCGCGCGCTCAGGAGATGCGAAACGAGAAAAATCCCCCTCACCATGTCACTTTTGTTCTCGATTCAAATCCAAACTATACAAATGTATGCCATATTGACTGTAGCTTCTGTGCCTTTTACCGCCATGGTGGAGCAAAAGATGCCTATACCAAGTCAGTCGATGAGGTCATGGAACACATGGAAAAAGCCCGCAATGCCGGTCTGACCACAGTTCTTCTACAAGGCGGCGTCAATAATGCTTTAAAAATTGATTACTATGTCGATCTGGTTAAAACGGCTCGTGAGCGCTATCCAGACATCCATCCCCATTTTTTTAGCGCTGTTGAGTTATGGAACCTGGCACGCATCTCAGATTTGACCTTAAGAGAAGTCCTTGAGCGGCTTTGGGATGCTGGATTGCGTACAATTCCAGGTGGAGGTGCTGAAATTTTATCTGAACGGGTTCGCCTAGAAGTCTCTCCCAAAAAAATGGGACCAGACGGGTGGATTCAACTCCATCATCTCGCTCATGAAATCGGCTTTAAAACCACTGCGACGATGATGTACGGACATGTGGAGGAGCCGGAAGATATTGTAGAGCACCTTGAAACCCTCCGTTCCCACCAGGACAAAATCCCGGGCTTTAGCAGCTTTATCCCCTGGAGCTACAAACGGAATCGAACCGCTCTAAGGCGCAAGGTTAAGTCATGGGCGGGAGAAGAGGCCTACTACCGTATTCTCGCGTTTGCACGGATTTACCTCGATAACTTCAAACATATCGGAGCCTCATGGTTTGGAGAAGGAAAAGAAATAGGAATCCAATCACTTCAATATGGTGCTGATGACTTTGGCGGCACGATCATGGAAGAGAATGTGCATCGTGCGACTGAGTGGATCAATCAGGCAGACCATAATGATATGCTGCAAATGATCCGGCAAGCCGGTTTTGAGCCGGCACAGCGCGATGCCTTCTACAATGTGATCAGGACGTATGAGGGTGTCGATTCAGTGCCATCTCTTCAAGAGAAAGGGCTTCCTGTTCTGATGTAACGATTGTGTCCCATTGAAAGCTCCTTGAGCAGAGAATGAAATAATCTCTTGGACATTAAAAGTTAAATTGTCGAAATAAATTCTTGCGCGATCATTTCGGCAGCTGTTTCAAGATCATGGACATCGACGTCGAGCCAGTGGAAAAGAGGTTCTTTGCGAAACCAAGTGAACTGCCGTTTGGCATAGTGGCGTGAAGCTGTTTTGAATTTGCGCACAAATTTTTTATATTCTAGCTCGCTCTGGGATGTCTTGAGAAAATCGAGACATTGACGGTAGCCGATCGCCTGAGAAGCCGAAGGATTCATCGAAAGCCCTTGCTTTTCTAACTCTTTAACCTCATCGATGAGCCCCCCTTCCAACATGTTCTCGCATCTGGCATCGATGCTCGGATAGAGCACCTCTCGAGGACGGTGGATAAACCAAGCATGGAAGTCATAGTCAGGAAGCGGCTTCTTCCGCTCCCATTGATTTTTACTCACTTTCTCACCTGTCAGCGTGATGATTTCAAGTGCGCGGATCACTTTATGCCGATCATTTGCGGTAATGGTCGCTGCATATACAGGATCTAGTTCCTTTAAACGATCATAGAGCGCTTGACTACCTAATCGGTTCAATTCTTCTTCAAGCGCGTCGCGTACATGAGATATAGCGGGAGGACCGCTAGGGGGGCCGTAAATCAGGGAACGGAAGTAAAAACCCGATCCACCCACAACAATAGGGACACGGTCCCGGGCTAAGATCGAATCAATGCACTGGCGCGCCTCAAAGTAAAAATCGACTACATTGAACTGTTCCTGAATATTGCGGATATCGATGAGATGATGCGGAATGCGCGCTTGGTCTTCTTCAGAAACTTTGGCTGTGCCGATGTCCATGCCGCGATACACTTGCATCGAATCGGCTGAAATGATTTCCCCTTTGACTAACTTGGCTAAAATAAGCGAAAGGTCGCTTTTACCACATGCAGTAGGACCCGCAATCAAGATCACTTTTTGGGGTTTTATACGTTTGACGTCTTTAATTTTCTTCTCAAGCGGAAGAATAGCTCCGAGAGAGGAAAGGACTTGTGCTTCTTCGCATTCAGGGGTGAAAGCACACACGCTAATACACTCTTTTAAAGGTGACTAAAACATTCTTCTTCAGTAGAATAAATCTCTAAAACTTGATGAAATCCGGCCATTTTGATCACATCCATGACATCATCATGAATTGAGCATGCAACGACTTTTCCCTCAAGATTTTTGAGCTTTTTCGAAACAGAGAGCATCAGGCGCATCCCTGCACTACTGAGATATTCGACATCTGCAAAGTTGAGAACTAGTTTAAAGTGACCCGAATCGATAATCGAGCTAACTTTTTTTTCGAGCTGCGGAGATGAAGCTGCATCTAAGCGTCCTGAAACGCGTATGACAACGATATCCCCTTTTTCTTCAACTTGCACTTCCATATGATGTCCTTTATTTATTTTCCATTATCGGCATTTAGAATATTAATTCAACTATCGATTCTAGACATTTTTGACTTTTGCACACGGTTCGGTTGTTGCGCAAAGGGCGATGCTGAGGCATCGCCCTTTTTTAGATCAATTTAGAAGAGTTTATGCTAGAACTGGCTCAGCATCGAGAGCAAGTTCAGCGCTCTCTTCTTCTTGACAGCACTCTTCATCTGAAGAGCACTCTACTGCAGCCACAGCTTCACCTTCAGCGTCCGCTTGAATCAGCTCAACCTGGACCCTCTGTCCAAGACGGGTTGCGACTGTGCGTACAATGGTGCGCAGCGCATTGATTGTATTGCCCCGACGACCGATTACTTTTCCCACGTCCTCTTGAGCAACGCGGATTTCAATGCGGGTTTTTTCTTGATCTGAAGAAGAACAAACTGTGACATCTTCAGGCTTAGAAACTAGATTTTTTATGATATATGCTACAAATTCTTCCATACGAATACCTATAAGTTGGAATGGTCTAGAAAAATACATTATGTGCTTACGGAGTTTTCTTCGCGTAATAGAGTCGGAGAGGCCAGATTCCTTGGTTCGCGACGTTTCTATTACGAGTGGGATAAACCCCGCAACACGTACAAAACATCAACTATCTCACAGCAGCTGTGTTTTGTGCAACCCAGTCCAGATATTCTTGGTTCCCTCCAAGGATAGGCACCATTAATATCTCGGGCACTTCATACTTTGAGCGTGCTAAAATAGCCTCCTTCACAGCCTCAAATTGAGAATAAAGAGTTTTAAAAATAACTTTTGTCTCCTGAGCTGTGTCGAGCTGTTCATCCCAAAGAAAAACCGACTCGATCCAGGGGATAATATTGGCACAGGCAACCAGCTTCTGCTCAACTAGAAAGCGCGATATTTGACGCGCTTCATCCAAGCTGCCGCATGTCCAATAAATTTGAATATATTCACTACTCATATTTTATATAAGCCACTTCAGGGTTTCTAAAATCGATCACACGCGGTGATTTTGTTAACTGCTCTGCCAGCATAAAATAATTAGTGAGTTCTTGGGCATAATTTTTTGGGGTGAGACGTAAAATAGTTCCCTCTTTCAAAATCACGACGATTTGACGCTTCCCTCCGCTTTCAGCTTCGCTTTGTGCTAGGTCAATCTGTTCAACCTCGCCCGGTTCAAATCGAGATAGAATCGCGTTGACACTCCTCACTTCGACTCTCTCTCCCCAAGGATTCGGGGGAGCCTTTTCCCCTACATACACGTAAGGCAGTAGGCGCGGCGAGTAGAAAGGGAGATAGGGAAATAGATTTCCATCTGCATCGATCGCAGTATTTGTGTAGTCCCCTAAAAATGCGATCGGTTTACGCAGCGCATAATCGATATAGAGTATATTGGGTTTTATTTTCTTGATGAGCGCCTTACGGATCACCTGAGTGGCCATCAAACGCTCATATGCCTCATCGAGATCAAAATGAGCGAAGTTAGCCGGCCTATCTTGCGAAAGTTCTAAAACCTCTGCAAAATAAGTGGTTTGAAGAGGGGCATAAGCGGCAGCTGTCTGTACAACAGCTTCGATCATCGATGTGGCGTGAGTCGCCTGCACATGCTTAGTGGAAAGATACGTTATATAGGCACCTCCCATACAACTGCATGACAAAGCAAGGATAAGGGCAACTTTTTTCCAGGAATACTTGGGGCCGGGCTTTATGAATTTGCTAAACATCTGAAATGTCTATCTTGTTGCCGTTTTCTTTCCAGCGCAAGAACAACCAATCTGTTCAATAAATTTTCTAAATTGATTCCCTCGCGATTCCAAATTTTGGGAAAAAGGCTAAATTGTTGCAAACCTGGAATTGAGTTCATCTCGAAAAACCAAAATGTCCCTTGTGCATCGAGAAGAAAATCGACCCGTGTCAACCCTGAGCACCCGACAGATGCATAGGCTTTAACAGCTAATTCCTGCCCTTTCTTGACTAATTCTGGGTCAAGATCGGGAGTCACGGTCGTTTTCACAGAGTTTGTGCTATATTTTTTCTCATAATCGACAAAACACCCCTCGGCTAACTTCTCTCCGGGAGGAGGCGCTACAGGTCGGTCATTTCCTAGAACAGCAAACTCAAGCTCTCGGCACCCAAGGACGGCTTCTTCGACCATCACCTTTGAATCATAGCGAAATGCGTTTTCTACAGCCGTATCGAGTTCAGCTGCACTCTCAACACAACTGATACCCACACTCGAACCGAGGTGGACAGGCTTTACATAAACGGGAAATTTTTTGACTTGAGAAATGAGCGCTTGCCTCTTTTCTAACCACTCTGAAAAGTTAAAGGAAAAATCATAAGGAGTAGGGACTCCAGCTGAAGCAACAACTCTTTTTGTAAGAACTTTATCCATAGCAAGTGCAGCCGACCTGTGATCCGGTCCGACATAGGGTTTACCCAACATCTCGAAGAACCCCTGAATCGTCCCATCTTCTCCATAAGTACCATGCAAAATCGGTACAAAAAGGTCGCACTCCTTGAAGGCGTTTACCATCTCGAAAATTGAGCAGCAATTCTCTGAGCTGACAACAGCCCGGTTTTCTAAAATCTCTTTTGCTTCAGTCCCTGAGATCCATTTTCCCTCCTTATCGATGCCAAAATAATGCACATTATAGAGGGAGCGATCGAGCGCTTCTGAAACAAAACGGGCTGAGCGAAGGGAAATTTCATGTTCACAGGAAACCCCACCAAAAACAAGTCCGAGCGTTTTTTTGCGCGGCAAGGGGGGTGCGTCGTGAACATAGGTGATATCCCCTGCCCCCAAGCTCAAAAAGACATCGTGCGGATGGAGAGGAATCTCTTGCCATTTATCTTTAGGCAAGTAGGAAACCGGTACAGTTGAAACAGCAGCGATCTCTTCTACAATACGCTCTGGTGTAATCCCCTCAATCGGATCCTCACCGGCAGTGTAAATATCGGTAATATAAACCTCATCAGCCATCTCAAAGGCCTTTCCCGTTATCTTTAATGTATCGCGTGTGCGAGTAAAACGGTGGGGCTGGAAGAGCACTACCAAGCGTCTCTCTTCCATAGCATGCTTGACTGCACCGATCGTTTTTTCAATCTCTGTGGGATGGTGGGCGTAATCATCGAGATAGAGAACGCCGAGCTCCTCCCTTCTTTTCTGGCATCTGCGCCCGATGCCCGGAAAAGCGGCAAGAGCATGCCGGATTTTACTCTCTTCTACCCCAAGTCGGAGCGCCAACCCAAAAACCGCTGCAGCATTGAGTGCATTATGTGCGCCTGCAAGGTTGAGCTGTACATCCTGATATTTTTTCCCCTCAAAATCTAGATCAAAAATACTCATCCACCCTTGTTGACGATAGCGAGAAACTTGCAATGCACAATGATCTGAAAAGCCGTAACTGACCCCTCGGTTTTTAGCAATCTTTACCAATTCAGCATCATCACCACAGTAGAAATTTAGATCATAGTCGCTTACCTGCTCAAAAAAGCGATCAAAAGCTGCGTAGAGTGTTTCAACATCATGGAAATACTCCATGTGTTCCGGTTCAACATTTGTCACAATCGCCCCTTCAGGGGTGTAATCGAGAAACGAGCCATCGCTCTCATCGCCCTCCGCGACAAAAAAGCCCCCGCTCCCTATTTTTCCATTCACACCGGCGAGCATCCCTCCTACAGCAAATGAGGGATCGAACTCTCCTTCCGTTAAGACATAGGATAAAAGACCTGTTGTCGTTGTCTTGCCATGCGTTCCGGTACACACAAAGCACCGATGCCCTTGCATCAACTCAGCTAACAACTCTGAACGGTGTAGCATCTGACACTTAAGCGCTTCAGCTGCTATGTACTCAGGATTTGTTTTTTTGATTCCCGAACTGTAGACAACCGTATGCTTTGGAGAGATATGCTTTGCCGAATGTCCTTGCAGAATGACAGCCCCGCGGTCTTTGAGCTGCTCAGTATTGCTCGAAAGACTCAAATCGCTGCCGGAGACACGCATCTTCTTATCGAGCAATATGCGTGCTAATCCGCTCATCCCGATGCCTCCAATCCCTATAAAATGAAACTCTCTATCCATCTGTTATTAGCTCTTTCATTACGTAAGTTAGAGAGTCATGATAACAACTCTTCTTATATTTCTGAAGGTCTAGTTTCTTTTCTTCGATGGGAAATGAGAGGATTGCTTTAGCCGGTTTTTCTGCGCGCCAAATATGTAGTGTCACAGGGAAAATGCGCTGCATTCTTCTCCTGAGTTTTTTAACACTTGAGTCAGCTCATATTGATTAGCATGAGATAACATCCCTAAATATGATTGCAGCTTTTGATGCATTGTGATCTCATCTAACCGCCCTCCCATACAAAGAGCAAAAGACTCTTTCAGCCTCTTTTTCATCCGTCGTTTTGTCCGAGAGCGTAACAACATGTGTTGAGAAAAGAGCACATACCCAATAAAATCAATCCCTTCACTTAGTTTACGCACTATTACCTTTTGAGGATGTAGCTCTAATTGGAGCTGTTCGGCAAGAAAATGGCGTATTGGAGCAATCAGAGAAAAGATATGCTCTCGATCGTGGGAGAGAATCAAAAAATCATCACAATACCTCAGGTAATACTTCTCGCGGAGCTCGTATTTCATATAGTGATCTAGAGGATGTAAATAAAGATTAGCAAAAAGCTGTGAAGTAACATTGCCAAGTGGTATACCTTTCCCTTTTTGCACATTAAAGCTATCAATAACACTATCGAGACAGTGGAGAAAGAGCGGGGTTGATATGCGCTTGCGAAGAAGTCTTTTCAAAATATCTTGATCAACCGAATCAAAAAACCTTTTGATATCCATCTTCAAGCCATAGCAGGGCCTTTTTCCGTTGCGACTCACTTTCTGCGCCATACTTTTTAAAGCAGTTATCCCAACATGAATCCCTTTCCCTTTTCGCGAAGAGAGTGAGTGGGAAATGAACGTAGGGTCATAGATTTTCGTCAAATCTTGATAGAAAAGGTGATGAACAAATCGATCGCGCACTGAGGCTTTGCTAATACGTCGCTGCTTGGGATCGTTGACGAAAAAATGCTCGTAAGCCCCATGCTTATATGAACCCGATAGCAACTCCTCGTGCAGACTAAAAAGATTATCCTCTAAATGCCGTTCGAAAGTTTGAATCTCTTCTTTTTTTCACTTTCCCCGTTTAAACTGATCCCAACTTTGAAAAAGATATACCAACGAAGATGTGTGATTTAAGATGTCAAAAGTACGTTCTGTATTAGAAATTCCCATTTTTCACAAAATTTATGAGTTAAACAAATGGCTTGATTCACATCACAGTCGCATTCCAAAGGCAAAACGCTACACATTATGGCAAAAATGTGACAACACGGCATTAAATCTTTTAGAGCTTTTGATTGAAACTGGGGGAAGTGAAGAAAGTGCACGACAAAATCTTCTGCACCAAATGAGCTACAAACTTGATCTACTAAAAGTTCTCATGCGACTTGCTAAAGAGACACGTATCATCACCATCGAACAATATGTTGAAGTTGAATCACTGCTACATGAAATTGGAAAGATGCTTGGTGGATGGCTAAAGTTCGTATCCAACTGAGCAATATGTGCTCAGTTGGATAATTGGAAAGGATTTCCAAAGCCGCCCCGGCGCCGTTGTTGTCGTTGTCCCAGTTGTTGTTGTTGACGTTCAAGCCCGCCGCGGAAAGGCCCCCGACGAGCTGAGGCTATGCTTGGGCTCATACCCCTCTGCTGCACTGGAAGAAAAGTGCGTTGCCTTTTTCTTCCTGTATTTAATCCGGAGAGCTTTTCTCTCACCAGGCATGAGCACGAAGTCCTATTTTTTTTTGCACTCTACTTTGCTCCGTAAAGCAAAATACTCTGGCTTTGGTCAAACGAACTGCCTTAAGGAATAGATTCTCAAAACCTACTCTCCTTCTTAAGACACGTTCAAGATACTGAAAACAATCTCTTCCAATCAACCAAAAAAAACGGCGGCTGGCTTCAAGCCAGCCGCACCTGCCAAGTTTCCAAGAAACAAGTACCAGAGCCAAGCGCCAATGTTCCAAGCACCAAGCACCAAAATTTAAAGGACTTCCAAAGCCGCCCCGGCGCCGTCGTAGTCGTAGTCCCAGCCGTCGAGTAGCTGACGCCCAAGCCCGCCGCGGAAAGGCCCCCGACGATCATTTGCCCTCCCTGAACATTCTCTTCACAACGTGTATATGTATCAGGTGAATCGTTGTAAAGCCTCTTACCCGATTGCGATAAAGGTCGTTGTGCAAAGCGCTGCTGCCTCTAAAGTACGCGGCAGACGACACCCTAAATCTCCAACTAATGCCTTTTGATCGTCAGTCGATTTCTTACGTGTATTATTGAGCACATTATTTGTGATCACAATACGCTTAGTGCTGCTTAGAGCATCGTTTCCATGTGCCTTTGTGAATTCGTCCCATATGAACTGAAACTTCATACCTTCACCTGAGCGGGGAGACTTTCCAAGCTCAACAAGCTTGTTAAACGTCAGACCGCGGGGAAGAGTGAGCAACGTAACTCCTGCATCTGCTTCAATCGGCAGGGAGAGATGTCTATCAATCGTCGGGAGCGCTGTCACTGGGTTAAATTGTGAGGCATCATCAAAACTGACACTCTCTGGAAGAACAAAGTGCTCTTTCCAAGCGACTTCATCAATAATGGTTAAGCCCAGTGTACGGCGTAGCACTGCCATCACAACCTCAGGATCTCTAGCCACCTCGTGCCACAATCTACTCACCCCCGCGCACCGTGCTATGTCTCTAGGACATTCAAGTTCGTTGAAGAATCTTCACAACAATAGGAATCGGTAGATCGCCCTCTCCCACCTTGAATCTTTCACTTACTCTTTGCGCCACTCTTGTGGTTAATGTTTCTTCTTGTTCTGCTGCTCTTAAAGATGTTGGTGAAATTGACATAATATGTACCTTTTTTTGTTTTGAAAACATTATAACAAAATTAAAATAGAAAATAAAGTAAATATTTTGTAAATTGTGTGTTTTTTAATAAATTCAAGCCTGACTTACCATAACTTTTTGAAGACACACAAAAAAACGGCGGCTGGCTTCAAGCCAGCCGCACCTGCCAAGTTTCCAAGAAACAAGTACCAGAGCCAAGCGCCAATGTTCCAAGCACCAAGTACCAAAATTTAAAGGACTTCCAAAGCCGCCCCGGCGCCGTAGAAGTCGCAGTCCCAGCCGCGCGTAGTCGACGCCCAAGCCCGCCGCGGAAAGGCCCCCGACGATCATTTGCCCTCCCTGAACATTCTCTTCACAACGTGTATATGTATTAGGTGAGTCATTGTAAAGCCTCTTACCCGTTGCGATAAAGGTCGTTGTGCAAAGCGCTGCTGCCTCTAAAGTACGAGGCAGACGACACCCTAAATCTCCAACTAATGCCTTTTGATCGTCAGTCGATTTCTTACGTGTATTATTGAGCACATTATTTGTGATCACAATACGCTTAGTGCTGCTTAGAGCATCGTTTCCATGTGCCTTTGTGAATTCGTCCCATATGAACTGAAACTTCATACCTTCACCTGAGCGGGGAGACTTTCCAAGCTCAACAAGCTTGTTAAACGTCAGACCGCGGGGAAGAGTGAGCAACGTAACTCCTGCATCTGCTTCAATCGGCAGGGAGAGATGTCTATCAATCGTCGGGAGCGCTGTCACTGGATTAAATTGTGAGGCATCATCAAAACTGACACTCTCTGGAAGAACAAAGTGCTCTTTCCAAGCGACTTCATCAATAATGGTTAAGCCCAGCGTACGATGTAGCACTGCCATCACAACCTCAGGATCTCTAGCCACCTCGTGCCACAATCTACTCACCCCCGCGCACCGTGCTATGTCTCTAGGACATTCAAGTTGTTGAAGAATCTTCACAACAATAGGAATCGGTAGATCGCCCTCTCCCACCTTGAATCTTTCACTTACTCTTTGCGCCACTCTCGTGGTTAATGTTTCTTCTTGTGCAGTTGTTCCTGAACCTGTCGGTGAAATAGCCATAATATGTACCTTTTTTTGTTTTGAAAACGTTATAACAAAATTAAAACAGAAAATAAAGTAAATATTTTGTAAATTGTGTGTTTTTTAATAAATTCAAGCCTGACTTACCATAACTTTTTGAAGACACACAAAAAAACGGCGGCTGGCTTCAAGCCAGCCGCACCTGCCAAGTTTCCAAGAAACAAGTACCAGAGCCAAGCGCCAATGTTCCAAGCACCAAGCACCAAAATTTAAAGGACTTCCAAAGCCGCCCCGGCGCCGTAGAAGTCGTAGTCCCAGAGGCGGTGGATCGACGCGCAAGCCCGCCGCGGAAAGGCCCCCGACGAACATTTGCCTTCCCTGAACATTCTCTTCACAACGTGTATATGTATTAGGTGAGTCATTGTAAAGCCTCTTACCCGTTGCGATAAAGGTCGTTGTGCAAAGCGCTGCTGCCTCTAAAGTACGCGGCAGACGACACCCTAAATCTCCAACTAATGCCTTTTGATCGTCAGTCGATTTCTTACGTGTATTATTGAGCACATTATTTGTGATCACAATACGCTTAGTGCTGCTTAGAGCATCATCACCATGAGCATCAGTGAATCCATCCCATATGAACCGAAACTTCATACCTTCACCTGAGCGGGAGACTTTCCAAGCTCAACAAGCTTGTTAAACGTCAGACCACGGGGAAGAGTGAGCAACGTAACTCCTGCATCTGCTTCAATCGGCAGGGAGAGATGTCTATCAATCGTCGGGAGCGCTGTCACTGGGTTAAATTGTGAGGCATCATCAAAACTGACACTCTCTGGAAGAACAAAGTGCTCTTTCCAAGCGACTTCATCAATAATGGTTAAGCCCAGTGTACGGCATAGCACTGCCATCACAACCTCAGGATCTCTAGCCACCTCGTGCCACAATCTACTCACCCCCGCGCACCGTGCTATGTCTCTAGGACATTCAAGTTGTTGAAGAATCTTCACAACAATAGGAATCGGTAGATCGCTCTCTCCCACCTTGAATCTTTCACTTACTCTTTGCGCCACTCTCGTGGTTAACGTTTCTTCTTGTGCAGTTGTTCCTGAACCTGTTGGTGAAATAGCCATAATATGTACCTTTTTTTGTTTTGAAAACATTATAACAAAATTAAAATAGAAAATAAAGTAAAGATTTTGTAAATTGTGTGTTTTTTAATAAATTCAAGCCTGACTTACCATAACTTTTTGAAGAC
>CAVVHU010000003.1:0-185242 GCA_963748195.1 uncultured Chlamydiales bacterium
CATTTAAAAGCACACGCAATACAAAACAATGACGAGAACTTGGCTGGCATGAAACTAAATAGCTTAAGGGAGGCAATCCCTCATCTAAAATATTGAAATAAAGGTGTTTTTTTCTATAAGCTTTGCCAGCTATTAAAACAAATGAGGATACCATGTCTGTTGCTCACTTTTCTGAAGGAGCTGTTGCTTTTTCATCCCTCCCTCCACTCTTTGATTCACAAAAAAAAATTCTCTCACAGATGAGAAAGCTGCTAGAGTCAGACATCAAGTCCTTGGTAACACTTGTGTTCTAAATTTTGTGAGTGGAATAACCGCTTCCCTTATTACAAAAAATCCGCTCCCATTCTTAGTGGGGTTGAGCACATGTTTTCCGACAGTCCTTGCACTGCAAAAGAGCGGAGGAGAATTCCAAGTCAATACACACACAACTGGAAATCAGACAACCCCTGCAGTTTCCTTTAAGCAATGGAAATTTTGTGGTCGCTTGGGAAGACCAAAGCGGAGAAGATGGAAGCTGTTATGGAGTCTTTGGACAAATATTCGATGCAACAGCGCTAAAGTCGGCAGTGAATTTCAAGTCAATACATACACAACTGGGGATCAGTATATCCCTTCAGTATCTACTTTAAGCACCGGCGATTTTGTGGTCGCTTGGAAAGACTACAGCGGTGAAGATGGATCTGGCACTGGAGTCTTTGGGCAAATATTCAATGCAACCGGTTCTAAAGTCGGCAATGAATTTCAAGTCAACACATACACCACTGGAGATCAGGTTGTCCCTTCAGTATCTTCTTTAACCAATGGAAATTTTGTAATCGCTTGGTGGGACACCAGCGGCCAAGATGGAAACGGTAATGGAGTCTTTGGCCAAATATTCAATGCGACAGCCGCTAAAGTCGGCAACGAATTTCAAGTCAATACATACACTACTGGGAATCAGGCTGACCCATCAGTTTCTTCTTTAAGCACCGGAAATTTTGTCGTCACGTGGGAAGACGACAGCGGCGAAGATGGCAAGATATGGAGTCTTTGGCCAAATATTCAATCCAACTGCCGCTAAAGTCGGTAGTGAATTCCAAGTCAACACACACACCGCTGGAGATCAGCGCTTCCCTTCTGTTCCTCTTTAAGCACTGGAATTTTGTCGTCACGTGGCAAGACGAAGCGGCGAAGATGGAATCAGATGGAGTCTTTGGCCAAATATTCAATGCGACTGGCGCTAAAGTCGGCAACTGAATTCCAAGTCAACACATACACGCTGGGAATCAGTATGGACAATCGTCAACCTGCTTTAAGCACCGGAAATTTTGTCGTCACGTGGTATGACGACAGCGGCGAAGATGGATCGGCTATGGAGTCTTTGGCCAAATATTCGATGCGACTGCCGCTAAAGTCGGCAGTGAATTCCAAGTCAACACATACACGGCTGGGAATCAGGTTTGATTCCCAACAGTTGCTCTTTAAGCACTGGCAATTTTGTCGTCACGTGGGAGGACGACAGCGGCGAAGATGGAAACGCTGACAGGAGTCTTTGGCCAAATATTCAATGCGAGTGCTGTATCTTCAACGAGCACAAGCATTACAGCCCTTCCTGGGACAACAGGATCAACAGCTCAAGGAACGTCTACAACCGGAGTTTCGATGATAACAACAGGAGGTTTCTTAAGTACAACAACAACACAGTTCACCACTCATATAACTTCTACTTCAGGAGCCATTGGAAACTCCCCGTCCGGCGCAACTCATAAAACTTCTTGGATCGGGCCTGTAGTCGGTGCAGTGGGAGGCATCACTTGCTTAGGCCTAACTTCGTTTTTCCTCTACAAAAAGCGTCCTTGGCAAAGTGAAAAAGAAGGGATTTCTTCAGAAGAGCTTGGATCCGTAAATACGCATGCTACTAAAAGCAGCATGTCTTCTAAGAGAGAAGAAGGACGTACGGTAATTGGTAAAAAATATGAATTATTTAGAAAAATATCACGCAAAGATGCGCGTATTTTATTCGAGCAAACAGGAATCAAAGTCGAGTTTCCAGAAGGCAAAAATAAAGCTAAAGTTCTGGTCGGTTCTGGGAATTTTGGCAAACTGCGCATCGCTCGCCATCTTAAAACCGGAAAATTTGTCGCAGTAAAAAAAGTCAAAGGAACACGCGAGATTCAACAATCGAGAGATGAAGGTGCCCTTCAAGCTAAACTGAAAGGCAAATCAAATATCATGTCGATCCTCGACTTTGTTGAGTCCTCAAGCAGTAATGACGAACCTGTGCTCTACCAATTTATGCCTTTGGCTGGTTTTGGAAATGGGGAAGTTCTAGAAGCTCAACTTCAAAATGCCCCTCATGAACTCCAACAGCAAATCGTAATGCACATTGCCCAAGGTTTGCTAACAGGGCTTCAGAATATGCATGAAGGTGATATCTATCATTTAGATTTAAAACCTGCCAATATCGTTCTAGATCAACATGGGAAGGTTTATATTATCGATTTTGGTTGTGCGAAAGAGCTTCCAAAGGGAATTCTTAAGAGAGAAGCACTCGGAGATATAAGGTATTTCTCACCGGAGCGTTTAGCATATGCGCAAGCACTTTATCAAAACCAAACGCCTCATCCTATCGATGCAGAAAAGGTTGATGCTTGGGCGCTGGGGATTACCTTGCTAGAGCTATTTATTGGCTCATATCCATTTGAACAGGCCTCATTTGCTCATAGGTTATTCAATTGGGATTCCGATTATTTTGAGAACAAGCTCAAAGAGATTCCTCTTCTGAACCAACCTGATTCAGAGCCGATGATTAAACTGATTAAAGGGTTACTAGACCCTAACCCAAATACACGCTTAAGTATAAGTGAGGGTAACCGTTTATTAAATGAAAATGCTTTCTCTAATCGAGATGAGCAAAAAGCTGCTTTTGAGCAGTTAAGCCAAATGGATGTTCATGTCAAGATAGAGACTCCAGTCTCACGATCTGAAGATTTAAACTATGGCGATGTCTATTTGAGAGAACATGGGGATGCAGTTCAAGCTGACGCACATTACAATAAAACACCCGCTGATGTTAAGCCTGAAGAACATTCGTATGCAAAAACTCCTACCGGAATAGGTCGTAAGAACAAGAAAAAATAGGGAGAAAAAAGCTATTGGTCATTTAAAAGCACACGCAATACAAAACAATGACGAGAACTTGGCTGGCATGAAACTAAATAGCTTAAGGGAGGCAACCCCTCATCTAAAATATTGAAATAAAGGCGTTTTTTTCTATAATCTTTGCCGGCTATTAAAACAAATGAGGATACCATGTCTGTTGCGCACTTTTCTGAAGGAGCTGTTGCTTTTTCATCCCTCCCTCCACTCTTTGATTCACAAAAAACAAATTCTCTCACAGATAAGAAAGCTGCTAGAGTCAGACATCAAGTCCTTGGTAACTCTTGTGTTCCAGCCCTCGCGAGTGGGTTAGTAGTTTCCCTCACCACAAAACATCCTTTTCCATTCTTCGTAGGCTTAAGCGCGTGTTTTTCACAAGCACTTGCGCAAAAAATGGTTGGGGGAGAATTTCAAGTCAATACACACACGACCGGGAATCAGGTGGTGCCTTCAGTTTCCACTTTAAGCAATGGTAATTTTGTAGTCACTTGGGAGGATGATAGCGGTCTCGATGGAAACGGTGATGGAATCTTTGGGCAGATATTCAATGCAACAGGTGCTAAAGTCGGTAGTCAATTTCAAGTCAATACACACACGACCGGGAATCAGCAAAGCCCTTCAGTCTCCTCTTTAAGCAATGGGGATTTCGTGATCGCTTGGCAGGACTTAAGCGGCGAGGATGGAAGTGGTGAGGGAGTCTTTGGGCAGATATTCAATGCGAATGGAGCTAAAGTCGGCTCTGAATTTCAAGTCAATACTTACACGCCTAACGCTCAGGCATTCCCATCGGTTTCCTCTTTAAGCAATGGGGATTTCGTGGTCGCTTGGGAGGACAGCAACGGCCACGATGGAAGCAGTTATGGTGTCTTTGGGCAAATATTCACTGCGACAGGCACTAAAATCGGTACTGAATTTCAAGTCAATACATACACGGCTGGGGGTCAGTACTACCCTTCGATTTCTTCTTTAAGCAATGGGAATTTTGTGGTCGCTTGGGAAGATCAAAGCGGCGAAGACGGAAGTGGTGAGGGAGTCTTTGGGCAAATATTCGATGCGACGGGAGCTAAAGTCGGCAGTCAATTTCAAGTCAATACATACACGACTGGAAATCAGGTCGCTCAATCGATTGCCACTTTAAGCAATGAGGATTTTGTGGTCGCTTGGGAGGACGGCAGCGGCGAAGATGGAAACAGCACTGGAGTCTTTGGTCAAATATTCAATGCGACGGGAGCTAAAGTCGGCAGTGAATTTCAAGTTAACACATACACCACTGGAGATCAGGGTGGCCCTTCAGTATCTTCTTTAACCAATGGAAATTTTGTGATCGTTTGGTGGGACAGCAGCGGTCTCGATGGAAACAGCACTGGAGTCTTTGGTCAAATATTCAATGCGACGGGAGCTAAAGTCGGCAGTGAATTTCAAGTCAATACATACACGCCTGGGAATCAGGTTTTTCCTTCAGTCACCTCTTTAAGCAATGGCGATTTTGTAGTCACTTGGGAGGATGATAGCGGCCATGATGGAAATAGCTTTGGAGTCTTTGGTCAAATATTCAATCCGAATGCTGTACCAAGTAGCACTACAGCCCTTCCTCTAACAACAGGACACATAGCCCAAGGAACATCTATAAGCGGTGGACCAGTGGGCACAACAGTAAGTTCCACAAGTACAACTGCTGCACAGTCAGCTTCTAGTACAGGGAGCCTTGTTAAATCCTCTTCTGGTGGAAGTCATATGATCTCCTGGCTCGGACCTGTATTAGGAGCAGCAGGAGGAGTCACTTGCTTGGCCATTGGAGGATTTTTGCTATATCAACAATATTCAAAAAGAAATAAAAAAGAATTAACTTCTGCTTCCTTAGGAAGTGATGAAGAACTCGGTTCAGTGAAAGTTGCAAATACGAAGAAGAAACATTCTGTAGTCGATGTGAATTCGGAACAGAAATACGGAAGTGTAGCTAATGTCGACTTTGAAGCCAAATATGGAGATGTAGCTGATATTGACCCTGAAGCCAAATACGGAGATGTAGCTGATATTGACCCAGAAGCCAAATACGGAGATGTAACTGATATTGACCCTGAAGCCAAATAAGGAATTTCTTCAGAAGAGCTTGGATCCGTAAATACGCATGCTACTAAAAGCAGCATGTCTTCTAAGAGAGAAGAAGGACGTACGGTAATTGGTAAAAAATATGAATTATTTAGAAAAATATCACGCAAAGATGCGCGTATTTTATTCGAGCAAACAGGAATCAAAGTCGAGTTTCCAGAAGGCAAAAATAAAGCTAAAGTTCTGGTCGGTTCTGGGAATTTTGGCAAACTGCGCATCGCTCGCCATCTTAAAACCGGAAAATTTGTCGCGGTAAAAAAAATCAAAGGAACACGCGAGATTCAACAATCGAGAGATGAAGGTGCCCTTCAAGCTAAACTGAAAGGCAAATCAAATATCATGTCGATCCTCGACTTTGTTGAGTCCTCAAGCAGTAATGACGAACCTGTGCTCTACCAATTTATGCCTTTGGCTGGTTTTGGAAATGGGGAAGTTCTAGAAGCTCAACTTCAAAATGCCCCTCATGAACTCCAACAGCAAATCGTAATGCACATTGCCCAAGGTTTGCTAACAGGGCTTCAGAATATGCATGAAGGTGATATCTATCATTTAGATTTAAAACCTGCCAATATCGTTCTAGATCAACATGGGAAGGTTTATATTATCGATTTTGGTTGTGCGAAAGAGCTTCCAAAGGGAATTCTTAAGAGAGAAGCACTCGGAGATATAAGGTATTTCTCACCGGAGCGTTTAGCATATGCGCAAGCACTTTATCAAAACCAAACGCCTCATCCTATCGATGCAGAAAAGGTTGATGCTTGGGCGCTGGGGATTACCTTGCTAGAGCTATTTGTTGGCTCATATCCATTTGAACAGGCCTCATTTGCTCATAGGTTATTCAATTGGGATTCCGATTATTTTGAGAACAAGCTCAAAGAGATTCCTCTTCTGAACCAACCTGATTCAGAGCCGATGATTAAACTGATTAAAGGGTTACTAGACCCTAACCCAAATACACGCTTAAGTATAAGTGAGGGTAACCGTTTATTAAATGAAAATGCTTTCTCTAATCGAGATGAGCAAAAAGCTGCTTTTGAGCAGTTAAGCCAAATGGATGTTCATGTCAAGATAGAGACTCCAGTCTCACGATCTGAAGATTTAAACTATGGTGATGTCTATTTGAGAGAACATGGGGATGAAGTTCAAGCTGACGCACATTACAATAAAACACCCGCTGATGTTAAGCCTGAAGAACATTCGTATGCAAAAACTCCTACCGGAATAGGTTAAGAACAAGAAAAAATAGGAAGAAAAAAGCTATCAGTCATTTAAAAGCACACGTAACACAAAGCAATGACGAGAACTTGGCTGGCATGAAACTAAATAGCTTGAGGGAGGCAACCCCTCATCTAAAATATTGAAATAAAGGCATTTTTTTCTATAATCTTTGCCGGCTATTAAAACAAATGAGGATACCATGTCTGTTGCGCACTTTTCTGAAGGAGCTGTTGTTTTTTCATCCCTCCCTCCACTCTTTGATTCACAAAAAACAAATTCTCTCACAGATGAGAAAGCTGCTAGAGTCAGACATCAAGTCCTTGGTAACTCTTGTGTTCCAAATTTTGTGAGTGGAATGACCGCTTCCCTTATCACAAAAAATCCATTTCCATTCTTAGTGAGGTTAAGCACATGTTTTCCAACGGTCCTTGCGCTGCAGAAGAGCGGAGGAGAATTTCAAGTCAATACACACACGCCTGGAAATCAGGTGGTGCCTTCAGTTTCCACTTTAAGCAATGGTAATTTTGTGATCGCTTGGGTAGACCAAAGCGGAGAAGATGGAAGTGGCGCGGGAGTCTTTGGTCAAATATTCAATGCAACAGCGCTAAAATTGGCAATGAATTTCAAGTGAATACATACACGGCTGGGGGTCAGTCTATCCCTCAGTATCTGCTTTAAGCACCGGCGATTTTGTCATCACGTGGACAGGACTACAGCGGCGAAGATGGAACTGGTGCTGGAGTCTTTGGCCAAATATTCAATGCAACCGGCGCTAAAGTCGGCAATGAATTCCAAGCCAATACATACACACCTGGAAATCAGTCACTCCCTTCCGTTTCCTCTTTAATCAATGGAAGATTTTGTGATCACTTGGCAGGACGACAGCGGCGAAGATGGAAACGGAACTGGAGTCTTTGGCCAAATATTCAATGCAACCGCCGCTAAAGTCGGCAATGAATTCCAAGTCAATACATACACAACTGGGAATCAGGGTAGCCCAACAGTTTCTTCTTTAAGCAATGGAAATTTTGTGGTCACGTGGACGGACGACAGTGGCGAAGATGGAAGTGCTTGGGGAGTCTTTGGCCAAATATTCAATGCGACGGGTGCTAAAGTCGGAAGTGAATTCCAAGTCAATACACACACTACTGGAAATCAGGACGTCCCTACAGTTGATCTTTAAGCAATGGTAATTTTGTCGTCACGTGGGAAGACGATAGCGGCTATGATGGAATCAGCACTGGTGTCTTTGGCCAAATATTCAATGCAACCGCCGCTAAAGTCGGCAATGAATTCCAAGTCAATACTTACACGACTGGAAATCAGTATGGCCAATCTGATGCTTCTTTAAGCACTGGAAATTTTGTGGTCACTTGGTGGGACAATAGCGGCGAAGATGGAAGCGGCACTGGAGTCTTTGGACAAATATTCAATGCGACCGGTGCTAAAATCGGCAATGAATTTCAAGTCAACACTCACACAGCTGGGAATCAGAAGATTGGAAATCAAAAGTCCCACACAGTCTGCTCTTTAAGCACTGGCAATTTTGTGGTCACTTGGTGGGATGAAAGCGGCGAAGATGGAAACGAAACAGGAGTCTTTGGCCAAATATTCAATGCGACTGCTGTTTCAGCAGCAAGCACTGGCACTCTTACAGGGAACGTTAAAAAACCTTCTTCTAGTACAAGTAACTCTAAAACTCTTGGATCGGGCCTGTAGTCGGTGCAGTGGGAGGCATCACTTGCTTAGGCCTAACTTCGTTTTTCCTCTACAAAAAGCGTCCTTGGCAAAGTGAAAAAGAAGGGATTTCTTCAGAAGAGCTTGGATCCGTAAATACGCATGCTACTAAAAGCAGCATGTCTTCTAAGAGAGAAGAAGGACGTACGATAATTGGTAAAAAATATGAATTATTTAGAAAAATATCACGCAAAGATGCGCGTATTTTATTCGAGCAAACAGGAATCAAAGTCGAGTTTCCAGAAGGCAAAAATAAAGCTAAAGTTCTGGTCGGTTCTGGGAATTTTGGCAAACTGCGCATCGCTCGCCATCTTAAAACCGGAAAATTTGTCGCAGTAAAAAAAGTCAAAGGAACACGCGAGATTCAACAATCGAGAGATGAAGGTGCCCTTCAAGCTAAACTGAAAGGCAAATCAAATATCATGTCGATCCTCGACTTTGTTGAGTCCTCAAGCAGTAATGACGAACCTGTGCTCTACCAATTTATGCCTTTGGCTGGTTTTGGAAATGGGGAAGTTCTAGAAGCTCAACTTCAAAATGCCCCTCATGAACTCCAACAGCAAATCGTAATGCACGTTGCCCAAGGTTTGCTAACAGGGCTTCAGAATATGCATGAAGGTGATATCTATCATTTAGATTTAAAACCTGCCAATATCGTTCTAGATCAACATGGGAAGGTTTATATTATCGATTTTGGTTGTGCGAAAGAGCTTCCAATGGGAATTCTTAAGAGAGAAGCACTCGGAGATATAAGGTATTTCTCACCGGAGCGTTTAGCATATGCGCAAGCACTTTATCAAAACCAAACGCCTCATCCTATCGATGCAGAAAAGGTTGATGCTTGGGCGCTGGGGATTACCTTGCTAGAGCTATTTGTTGGCTCATATCCATTTGAACAGGCCTCATTTGCTCATAGGTTATTCAATTGGGATTCCGATTATTTTGAGAACAAGCTCAAAGAGATTCCTCTTCTGAACCAACCTGATTCAGAGCCGATGATTAAACTGATTAAAGGGTTACTAGACCCTAACCCAAATACACGCTTAAGTATAAGTGAGGGTAACCGTTTATTAAATGAAAATGCTTTCTCTAATCGAGATGAGCAAAAAGCTGCTTTTGAGCAGTTAAGCCAAATGGATGTTCATGTCAAGATAGAGACTCCAGTCTCACGATCTGAAGATTTAAACTATGGTGATGTCTATTTGAGAGAACATGGGGATGCAGTTCAAGCTGACGCACATTACAATAAAACACCCGCTGATGTTAAGCCTGAAGAACATTCGTATGCAAAAACTCCTACCGGAATAGGTCGTAAGAACAAGAAAAAATAGGGAGAAAAAATCGGCATTGTTGCTCGAAAAATGGGAAAAGTAGTTAAATTCATAATCTTATGAAAAAGATTCTTTGTGCAGTCATACTCCTTGCGAGCTGTGGCCTTACGAGCTGTGGTAAGTGTCCGGAAAAGGTTCCCCCTTTCACCATGCAAGAGTTCACAGGAAGAGATGAGCTTGTGAGTGATCAAACAAGGGTGAGACGCCCAGTCTACCGAGCAAAAGTACCGTGTGGATGGAAGCGGATTGAAACCGATGGATCGCTAATGGATACCAAGATCCCAAATATCGCCTTTGAAATAGAAGAAGGTCTTAAGGTCACAGTGCATACTTTTCCTTCTGCAAGCCTTGAGACCCGAATCCCCCCCTTTGCACAAGTCGAGCGGTGGAAGAGACAGCTAAGCGGTGATGTCAAAACCCTTTCGAAACAGATCGCTCATGGAGGTTTTGCGGGCATAGCTTTAGAGGCGCCTACTCTCCTAGCATGGAGCATGCAGCTCGATACTGAGCACTACCAAACGCTCGCTTTTCTCGCCAATAGCGATGCTGAAAAAGAACATTATAAGCAAATGAGCGCCGATTATACGATCAAAGCAACAGGCCCTGAAGAGCTCATCGAAAAACACAAAGAAGAACTTTTTCTTTTTGCAAATAGTTTTGAACTAATCCAAGAAATCCCACGAAGAATGTGAAACTACTAGGAAGTGTCTATTTTGCGATCCTACTGATCGCCCTTACCCTCCTATTCGTCATCGCAGGAACAATTCTCGAGTCCTGGAGCGGCTCGCACCTCTATGCAGCTTACTTCACCTACAATAGTCCGGTCTTTAAGCTTCTCCTCTGGGGCTACTTTATCAATATCGCAACCGCCACCCTTCTGCGCTATCCTTTTAAGAAATCACATATCCCTTTTATCATCACACATATCGGTCTTCTGATGCTGCTTGCAGGCGTTCTCGTCAAAAGCTATTTTGGCGTACAAGGGGCGATGGGAATCGCAGAAGGGAGCGGAGCAGAGCAGATTTTTCTTCCTAACACCCACGCCGTACTTGTTGAAGATGCGCAAACACGCCAACTGCTCCCCCTAAAAAGCGAAATGAAAACCGACACTCTCTCCATTCGGTTGCTCGAGTGGACAGACCATGCTGAAGAACGATTTGAGGGATTCATAAAGGGAAACTGGGGGCATATTGCGGGATTTCCCCCTTTTGCTGTCGATGGAAGCCCCATCAAAACAGAAGACTATACGATTCAAGCGCGCAACGGCGACCCTCGAATGATCGTCTTTCCCGGAAGCGCAGCCCTCTACTTCATTCGGGACGATCAAGAGAAAGAACACTTAGTCGCTTTCAACGATGATGGAGAGAAATTTACGCATACATTTGAAGACCAAGCCTTTTATATTTTCGATAAAGGATTCGGCGGCTATGGGGTCTTTGCTTCACTTCCCTCAGCTTTCAAACCAATCGATCTCGTCGCCCCGCTCACACGTATCTCTAAAACACTACCTGCCCACAAGAAGAGAGAGGATCTAAAGCCACGTATCCGTGTTCTTGTTTCCGATGACACCAATTCAGAAATCGTCACACTTACCTATGACAAATTCGCCACGGGATTTAAATGGCCTGCCCTTGGAGGTAGATACCTACTCCGCTTTCAATCCTTAGAACAAACAATCCCTCTTCATGTCCGTTTACGCGCTGCCAGGCAGATTAACTACCCTCAATCCGAGCAACCGTACAGTTTCGAATCTGATCTCCTTGTTGATGGGGAAGAGACAACGATCAGCATGAATCATGTTTTTGAGAAGCAGGGATATCGTTTTTATCTCGCCAATCTTGTCACAAACCCTTTTAGCGCGACACGCGCGCAGATCGTTGTCAATTACGATCCGGCCAAATACTTTTTAACCTATCCAGGTGCGATAATTCTTGCGCTTGGAATGCTCCTTCTCTATCTTCGTAAGCGCTATGGTTAATTTTTTGATACTGTTGATGGCTTTTAGTTCTTGGGCACCTGTTTTAAAAGATGGAAGATATCAACCTTTTGGCGCCTTGCCCAAAGAGGAGCAAAATGTAGAGAATTTACGCCAAGAGGGACGCCTTCCCTTTCAAGACGATCTCGAAGAATACCGAGCCCTTGAGGGAAAACCTTACAACCAAGCGCACGGCAAGGCGCTTTACTATCCTTCGAAATGGCAGCTGCAAGCAGAGCTCTTTTTACATTATTTCCCGGCTAAATGGGTCTTAATCGCAGGCTATTTGATAACAGTATTTATAAGAAGAATTGCGTTTATCCCCTTTACATTTCACACAATTTTACTTGCTTTGAACTGCTATATTTTAGGCCGCCCGCCCGTCTCCAATATGGCTGAAACAATCCTCTACGTACCCTGGGTTGCTGTTCTTGCAAGCTTCTTTTTCAAAAAAGAGAGGGAAGGTGCTTTGGCCGCCGCTATTTTACTTCTCTTTTTGCCCTCTCAAATGCATCTAACCACAGTACAAGCTGTTTTAGATTCGCAAATGTGGCTGACCATCCATGTACTTATGGTTGTGGGAAGTTATGGAATATTCTTTTTTGCTGGATGTCTTGGGCACCTCTATTTATTCAAAAGAAGCGCTGCGATTGAAAAAACGCTTTTGAACTCACTTTACATCGGAACAGCATTTTTAATCGGCGGAACGATTCTTGGAGGTGTTTGGGCAGCACAGAGCTGGGGCCGTTTCTGGGACTGGGATCCCAAAGAGGCGTGGGCTTTTATCTCTTCCGGCCTCTATCTGATCTGGATCCACGCCTATAAATTCAAAAAAATAGGCGGCCTTGGACTTGCGATCGGATCAATCATTGGTCTTGCAGCAATTACCTTTACCTGGTATGGAGTCAATTATATTTTAGCAACAGGGTTGCATAGCTACGGCTTTGGAAATGGAGGAGAGCTGTTTTACTATCTCTATCTCGTAGCAGAGCTCCTCTTTATAGGCTTCTTTCTCACAAAAAATCATTTACAAAAAAAGGGTGATTGAAAAAAAAGAGCCAAAAAGGTAAATCTTCTCACTTTTATTACGGGTGACTATGAAAAGCGATCGTCTAAAAAAATTTGAATCTGAATTACAAGATCTCGAGCAATGGATGAAATTGGGTCTCGTCCCTAAAAAAGAACTCGAGCGACATAAGGAAGAGATTGAAAATCTCAAAGCACGTATTCTTGAAGAGAAAGAACGGCTCCAATTTCTTAAAGAAAGCGGTGAGAGCGAAGAATTCACCGCACCAAGGCGAACAGCGCCAAAGGCAGTTTACCCCGAATCACCCAGCATGTCTGATGTAGAATTTGGAGAGACAACTGAAGCCGGTTTAGAAATGGAAACGGAGTCGATGGATCTTCAAACAGCAGAAGAAGATAAAGAAGAGACAACCACCACAACAGAAGTAGAACGGGTTGAAGAGGAAGAAGAAGAAGATCCTTTCAGCGATCGCAACCGTTGGCGCCGAGGAGGCATCATTGACCCTGACGCCACAGAGTGGTAATCAATATTCCCTATACTTCCATGTACCTTTCTGTACCCGTAAGTGCGGGTACTGCCATTTCTATGTCATCCCGAACCATGATCGCTTCAAAACGCTTTATATGGAAGCTCTCAAACAAGAGTGGACTCTTCGCTCCCCTCTTTTGCCTAAGCAAGGCAATCTCATTTCCATCTATTTTGGGGGAGGAACACCTTCCCTTCTAGGACCTGAAAAAATTGAAACAATCCTTTCCTGGATTTCACCCCCGAGTACATGTGAAATCACTCTAGAAGCTAATCCGGAAAAT
Source organism: uncultured Chlamydiales bacterium (assembly GCA_963748195.1). Taxonomy (GTDB): domain Bacteria; phylum Chlamydiota; class Chlamydiia; order Chlamydiales; family JAAKFR01; genus JAJACP01. The sequence continues at coordinate 13,345 of CAVVHU010000003.1, forward strand.
ATAGCCTATTTCCCCGGCATCAACCGTTTCAGCCTTGGCGTCCAATCATTTGATCCGGAACTCCTCAACACCCTCACCCGCATCCATGATGCAAAAAGGGCTCAAGATGCTGTTTATGAAATGGTTGAAACGGGCGTAGAAAATATTTCGATCGACCTCATGTATGACCTTCCCGGGCAATCTCTTTCGAGTTGGGAGAGCACTCTTGATATCGCTGTACAGCTTCCTGTTAAGCACATCTCACTCTATAATCTTACAATTGAACCCCACACGGCTTTTTACAAAAATAAAGCCGCCCTACTCCCTAAAATTCCAAACGATAAAGCAAGCCTTATGATGCTTGAAATGGCTATAGAAAAGCTTGAAGCTGCCGGTTTTGAGCGTTATGAAATCTCAGCATTCGCCAAACCCGGATTCTATTCACGCCATAATACAGGGTATTGGAAGGGACGCCCTTTTTTAGGCTACGGTCCCTCTGCTTTCAGCTATTGGGAAGGGGCGCGCTTCCAAAACGCACCAAATATCAACAAGTATGCAAAAAAATTAAAAGAACATCTTGACCCTACAGAGTTTTATGAAAAACTCCCTTATATCAAAAGTTTAAAAGAAAGACTTGCCATACGCTTGCGGATGCTCGAAGAATTAGAAGAGTGGCCCCAAGAGCTTCAAAATGTATACTCTTCTCTTCAATCAGAAGGATATTTAGAAAAAAATTCATTAAAATTATCGAATAAAGGCTTATTATTTCACGATACTGTTGCAGAATTAATAATAAATTAGTAAACTATTCATATGCATTCTGTAACAAGAGAATTCACTAAGAAGCCCGAACTAAAGCGAACAGACATAGATATTCCCCTATTAATGGGCCTCTCAACGACTTTTCTTTCAGTTGCCCTATTTGCGGTCGGTTTTTTCGGCGCCCTTCAAATATGTTCTATGCAAAGTGCGGCATTCCCATGGGCAGTTGTCGGCCTCTCTGCAGCCATCACCCTTACCTCTGCAGGCATATTGAGCCCGGGAACACTTACGACTTTAGCTTTGGGGGTTTTGGGACTTATGGGAACAATTCCTCTTGGATCTGTCGGCATAGGTGTCTTAATTGTGATGCCTCTCACAGCTATCGGTGCGTATATCGCTCTCAAAAAATGTTAGTCCACAAAAATTGGGATACAATCGTTTTTGAATAAGGAAAAAATTCGCACTGTTGAACTACTGAGTTATCTTTATGCCGCTGCTCTGTTTCGAAGCTTGAAAAGAAGTTTTCCTGAATGTTATAACTTATCACTCTGAGGTTTTAGAGAGAGTCTTTAAGGCTCATATATAATTAATTTTAAAAAGGAAAAAATTTATGACAGCAACTCTATCTGTTACGAATCCAAAACAAACATTGCATATCCATCAACAGTTTTTTGCTCGTGGAAAACAAGAGACCATGGAAATGTCATTTGTCGCAGCTTTAACCGCAAACATTTTCGCTTCTAAAGCCCAAGTTATCATTGATTTTAAGGATATACACCGTTTGCCTCCAGAAGTTAAAGAAAATTTAAAAAGGCGTTTTCTTGGAAAAATAAATGGTGTTCCTTCCGGGTCCGTCGTTAATCATGTAATCAAACTTCCTTTAAGAACCAGTACGACTCTTTCTCCAAACGATCAGCGTTTATCTCTCTCTCGAACGAATGAACACGACTATAATTTTCCTTTGGTCAAAAAACTGACATATGTCATTGAGAGCTTTGAACCACCGTACCTTACAGAAGATGAGCGCGATCTTGTAAATTTCATTCAAGAAACCACAAAAACCTACTTTCCAAATGCAATTGACGATGACCTTAAAGAACATGTGATTATGCTGAATAATATGGATGTTCTAAGCAGCAGCAGTTCTGGAGAAGAATAATTTTGGCAGGTCAAGATGGCTAGCAATACAGCTCAACATCATTTTTCCCAAGCAACAAAGCTTCATCAGCAGAATAAGTTTGCAAAAGCACAGTTTCATTATGAAAAGGTTTTGAAACAACAGCCGAAACACAGTGATTCATGGCATCTTTTGGGGCTTGTTAAAGCTGAGCTGGGGAAAATCGAAAGCGGACTTAAGGATATCAAAAGAGCCATAGAGCTTGCTCCTCAAAATCCCATTTTTAGGATCAATGAGGGGCTGTTATATCGCCGTTGCAATCGATGGGAAGATGAAATCCAATCCTATCAGATGGCATTGAAATTAGATCCGAATAATCTTCATGCCACTCTTAATCTTGCTGACGCACTATCAGAAAAAAAAGAGTCCGAGCTAGCCATCCCCCTCTATCAAAAAGTGGTCACTTCCGAGCCAAATGCATATAAGGCGTGGCACAATCTAGGCAACGCCTATCTCGCAACGCGAGCATTTGAGTCGGCGCTTTCCGCTTACGACAGGGCGTTAGAATTATGCCCTCAGCAGGTGGAAACATTGAACAATAAGGGGATTGTCTATTATGAAATGAACCAGCTTCAACCGGCGATCCAACTCTATCAACTCGCATTACAACTGAATCCCGATTATGTTTCGGCATATATTAATCTCGGCAGCGCCTATGCGAAAATGGGAGAATGGGAGAAAGCTGAAACGGCATTTCGTCAAGCGGTTCATATTCAACCTAAGAATGCTGAAACTTACAATAGCTGGGGAAACTGCTACAAGCAACAAAACCGTGCCAATGAAGCTCAAAAATGTTTCGAAACAGCCGTACAAATTCACCCAAACTTCCATGAAGCTGAGTTTAATCTAGCCATTACGGAACTGCTCCTAGGCGATTTTTCAAACGGGTGGCGTCATTACGAATCTCGACATCAATTGCGCGAACACAAAAAAGTTGATTACCACCTACCCCACCCCTTCTGGCAGGGTGAATCTTTAAAGGGGGAACAACTTTTCATAATAACTGAGCAGGGTTTAGGTGATGTGATCCAATTTTCCCGATTTATCCCTCTTTTACAAGAGCGCGCTGAACCCAAAAACATTATTTTTGAGTGTCAACCACCCCTGATTCCTTTATTGCAGGCTAGCTTTCCGGATATTACAATCGTGCCGCGTGGTCAAATTCCTGAACAGTTTGATAAACAAGTACGGTTAATGAGCTTACCCCTTTATTTAGGGCTACAACCAGAGACGATTTCACTCGCATCCGGCTATGTATTCGCACCGGAAGGAGAAATCCCTCAAGTACTGAGTCAAAAAAGCACTGCGCGCAGGATTGGATTAGTCTGGGGAGGCAATCCTGGAAATCCAAATGATGAAAATCGCTCAATACCTTTGGAGTACTTAAAGCCTTTGTTTGATATTCCTGGAACAGAGTGGTTTAGTCTGCAAATGGGAGAACGCGAAAAAGAGATTCCAGATCATCATCTAGAAGAAAAACTTATCAATTTAGCTCCAAGCATCCAAAACTTTACCGATACTGCACGCATTATGAAGTCGCTCGATTTAGTTATCACTGTCGATACGGCAGTAGCTCATTTGGCGGGAGCAATAAATAGACCAGGGTGGGTCTTATTGCCTTTTGCTCCCGATTTTCGTTGGTTGCTTGATCGTTCGGATACGCCCTGGTATACCTCTCTGAAATTGTTTCGACAACCTAAGCCCAAAGATTGGGGGGGAGTTGTAGAGCAATTGCAGACCGCCTTGTCAAACCAATAGCGCATTCCCACAAGAACAAAAACACCCTGGGAATAAAACCTTTTTTTCTATAGACTTGCCCTCCAATTTAATGAGGTTCATATGTCTATTGCACACTTTTCTGAAGGAACAACAACCTATTCAACTCCCCTTCCATTGCTTGATTCACAAAAGCAAACACTCTCTTTGACATATCAGAAAATTGCACGAATCAGACATCAAGTACTTAGTAGCTCTTGTCTTCCTAGTCTTGCGAGTGGAATAGCCGGCTCTCTTATTACAAAAAATCCTCTTTCCTTCTTAGTGGGCTTAACAGGGTGTTTTCCTGAGGTGCTCGCACAGCAGAAGGTTGGCAGTCAATTCCCAGTCAATACATATACGCCTTTAGACCAGGCAAGCCCTTCAGTATCCAGTTTAAGCATGGGCCGGTTTGTGATTGTCTGGGAGGATAATGGTGGCGAAGATGGAAGCTACTCTGGAGTCTTTGGACAAATATTCAATGCAACCGGAGCAAAAGTTGGAAATCAATTTCAAGCCAATACATACACTGCTGGAAGTCAAGATTTTCCTTCAACACACTCTCTAAACAATGGAAATATTGTAGTCACATGGACAGATGAGAGCGGGGAAGATGGCTCAGGAGATGGAGTTTTTGCACAAATTTTCAATGCTACTGGTTCCAAAGTCGGTGTGGAATTCCAAGTCAACACATACACATCTGGGATTCAGGGGGTGAGCACCACCACAGCTCTAAGCAATGGAAATTTTATCATCTCTTGGACAGATTTCAGCGGGCTTGATGGAAACGGATATGGAATTTTTGGACAACTATTTAGTGTAACCGGTTCTAAAGTTGGAAGCCAATTCCAAGCCAATACTTATACAACTGGGGATCAATACAATTCAAAAGTTACAGCTTTAAACAACGGAGACTTTGTAATTACATGGACAGATGGACTTTCAACGGTAAACGGCTTAGATGGCTCGGGAGTGGGAGTCTTTGGACAAGTATTCAACGCAACCGGTTCCAAAGTCGGCAGTGAATTCCAAGTTAACACTTACACAACAGGAAATCAGTTAGGCATTACTATCGCAGCTCTCAGCAACGGAAGTTTTGTGGTTGTTTGGGAAGACGATAGCGGCCTAGATGGAAGCGGTTTCGGAGTCTTTGGGCAAATATTCAATGCGACAGCAGCTAAAGTCGGAAGTGAATTTCAAGTCAACACATACACTGCTCTAACTCAGATAAATCCTTCAGCATCACCTTTAAGCAATGGTAATTTCGTAGTCACATGGAGCGATGCCAGTCTAGATGGCGCAGGATATGGAATCTTTGGACAAATGTTCAATGCAACGGGTGCGAAAGTTGGGGGTGAATTTCAAGTCAATACAGACACGACTGGAAATCAAGCCTATTCTTCTGTATCCCTTTTAAGCAATGGAGATTTTGTTGTCTCATGGCAAGATGATAGCGGCCTAGATGGGTCAGGCTTAGGTATCTTTAGCCAAATTTTCAATACATCAGTGATTCTTTCCTCTACAACAGGAACTACGGCAGCAGCCTCAACTACCTCAAACATCACTCTTTCCACAGGAACTACGGCTGTAGCCTCAACCACTTCAAACATTCTTCCTTCCACAGGTACTACGGCAGCAGCCTCAACCACCTCAAACATCACTCTTTCCACAGGAACTACGGCTGTAGCCTCAACCACTTCAAACATTCTTCCTTCCACAGGAACTACGGCTGTAGCCTCAACCACCTCAAACATCACTCTTTCCACAGGAACTACGGCAGCAGCCTCAACTACCTCAAACATCACTCTTTCCACAGGAACTACGACAGCAGCCTCAACCACTTCAAACATTCTTCCTTCCACAGGAACTACGGCTGTAGCCTCAACCACCTCAAACATCACTCTTTCCACAGGAACTACGGCAGCAGCCTCAACTACCTCAAACATCACTCTTTCCACAGGAACTACGGCAGCAGCCTCAACCACCTCAAACATTCTTCCTTCCACAGGAACTACGGCAGCAGCCTCAACTACCTCTAATAAGCCAAAACCATTGACTACAGGACATCTTCACACTCTCTCAGGATCTAGCCATACAATTTCTTGGCTTGGGCCTGTTTTAGGCACATTAGGTGCAGTGGCTTGTCTAGGAATAGGGGGCGCGAGCTATCTTCTATATAAAAGGCACTCTCGAGATGATGATGCCCAAGCTTCTAATCAAGCGGAATTAGGAAATGTCGTTTCAACAGGAAACAACACCCTTTCTTCAGAGCGCAAAGAGAAAGGTCATACAGAAATTGGAGGAAAATACGAGCTTATCACTAAAATTTCTCGCGAGGAAGCAGACGAATTATATCACCAAACCGGCATCAAAATCTCTTTTCCGGATGGAAAATTTAGAACAAGAGTTTTTCTTGGTAGTGGAAATTTTGGAAAATTGCGTATTGCACGTGATCGTGAGACCAATGAATTTGTGGCTGTTAAAAAAATTAAAGGAGCTGATGAGATTCAACAATCTAAAAATGAAGGTGCTCTTCAGGCTAAACTCAACGGCAAATCAAATATCATGCCAATACTCGACTTTGTTGAATCCCTATGCAGCAACAAAGAGCCTGTACTCTATCAGTTCATGCCTTTAGCGGGTTTTGGAACCGGAGAAGAACTCATGATGCGTTTGGAAAACAGCGCAGCCAAGGAGCAATGCATTACCCATGTCGCTCAAAGTCTTTCAAGAGGCCTTCAAGGCATACATGAAGCTAGCATCTATCATTTAGACCTGAAGCCAGCAAATATGGTTCTTGACAATCGTGGTGAGGTCTACATTATCGACTTCGGTTGCGCCCAAGAACTTTCAGATGGCCTAATCCGAGAAGAAGCGCTTGGGGATAGCAGGTATTTTTCTCCAGAGCGCCTCGCATATGCTAGTCAACTGCTTCAAAACCAAACACCAGCCCCTATCGATGCCAGTAAAGTAGATGCATGGGCACTAGGACTTACATTGCTTGAGTTAGTGCTAGGAGAGTATCCATTAGACCAAGAGACCTATTTAGAATGTTTGAAATGGGATCATGCCTATTTCCAAGACAAATTTGGTGCGATCTCCCAATTGAACAACCCAACTCCAGGTAGTCTTCTGGATGTGGTGAAAGGACTTTTAGACGTCAATCCGCAAACTCGCCTAACTATCCAAGAAGCCCAAGAAATACTTGGAAAGAGTCCTTTTGCTGACATAAGTGAACAAGAAGAGGCTTTCTCTCACTTAAAACAAGTAGAAATCACTCACCAGATCGAAACTCCTCCACCACGACGCAAAAATGAGCACTACGGTGATGTATACGTGAGCAAGTATGGAACTGTTCCGTCTCATTTTTCTTAAACAAGAAGAGGTTGTCATAGAAATATTAATTACTCACCTTACGCAGGATTGAGTTGAAAATGTTTTTTTGAAGGAGTATTTTTTCTTCCTAATTAGGAGGGAACAATGACTCAAAGACAAATTCTCGATATTTACACAGACTATCTTATTAACCTGAACTTCGGGTTTTAACCTTTACAGATCAGGTGTTTATTTAGATTTAGGCTGTTAGCGCAAAATAGAAATGTCCTATAAGGATGGGCCTGGTTTATCATGCCACCCTCTTCTTTGGCTGGCTTTTTTTGGCTAACACTTCTTTTCTATTCAAAATATTTCCCTGCCTATCTTTGACTAAAAGTTCTTTATAATCGAGTTCCTTGCCCTTATACCTTAAGAGAACTGTCCCGCTCAGCAGCTCAATTACTTCTACCTGTGCATATCGTAAGCTGTAGCTAGGTTCATCTACTTGAACCTGTAAGATACGGTTGTTGTAGCTTAGCTCTAAATTTTTGGTTAATTTACGAAAGCTCTTGTAGCACAAAATTTTATCTAAATTTTCGCTCTCCTGTAGTGGACGATGAGCATCTTCTCTGTTTTCAGGCTGATGTGAAAAACGTAAATTATGCTCCTCAATGTATTCTGAAAGATATTTATTGGCTTCATCTATGCTAGAAATCCCACGAAGTCTTAACTCTTTTACTAACCGATCTTGCAACGTCCCAAAAAGACGCTCTACCCTTCCTTTGGCCTGCGCCGAGTTTGCACAAATCAAACCAACATCAAGTTCTTTTAAGGCGCGTGCGAGTTCGCTCATCCCGCTACCGCGGTAGCCTGCTCGATCATTATTAACTCGGAAGACACTAAAGCGATCGCTATAAAAATCTTCTGGCCTGCCATGAGATTCAAAATAAATTCTCATCGAACGAAAGTAGGCCTCTGTAGTCTCTGATTGGACAAATCTGAGATGCATCACTCTACTGGTTGCATCATCGATAAAGCCAAGAAGAGTACACTTTGGGCAACGACCTTCAAACCAGTCGTGGGGACTTCCATCTATCTGGACAAGCTCCCCTAAACGGCTTCTACGATTACGAGACTGGTGTATAGAAGGTTTAACTCGTCTCTTTTTTTTCCAAAGCCCCGCCTCAATCATCCACTTCCTGAGCGTTTCCGATGAGACTTTTAGCTTATGTTTTTCTCGTAGTTTTTCACATGCAAGAGTGGGTCCAAAATCTTGATAATGGTTTCTCAACAACTCTAGAGCCCGTTTTTTTGTGATATCAGGGAACTTATTATTACTTGGTTTGCCTCTTCTTTTAGAAACAATACCCGCCGCTCCTTCGCTTCGATATGCCTTCAGGAGCCGCCTAAAATGCCTCTCTGAAATACCCAATAGCTGAGCTGCCTTCTTCTGACTCATAGTTTTTTCTTGAACATGGATCATCAAATCATACTTAGTAAGTTCTTTTTGCGTCATCTCTAATATCGCCTCCATCGTGTCCTCCAGTCCAGATGAAAATAGGACACTTGTACTTTGGCTAATTAGGACAAGTCAACTTTGCTCTTACAGTCACTCGCTTAAGGTCCTTGATGAGGCCAAAGAAAAAGTGTTTTCAAACCTAAATCAGTCTTTCTAATTTTAAAATCTTTATAGACTTAAACTCTTCATTTTTAGGTGCTTTTTGCTATTTTTTTGTTTACTATATTGAACAAAATTATCCAATAGCGTACAATATGAGAAGGTATGAAATACGAGCTAAAGATATACGCAACTGAAAAGGGGAAAGAACCATTCAACAGTTTGAAAGACTATGACACTCAGGCTTTGATCTTCCAAAGGTTGCAACGCATCAGGCTTGGCAATTTTGGGGATTGCAAGTCTGTGGATGATGGTCTTTGGGAACTTCGTATTCATTCCAAGTCTGGACTGCGTGTGTATTATGCTCGTGTTGGCCGTCAGGTGATATTGATTATCGGCGGAGGTGATAAAGGCAGCCAACGACGCGATATTAGCCAGGCGAAAGAGCACTTAAAAGATTATAAGAGGAGAATGCAATGAAACCAAAATTTCGCTTTTTTGAGGAAGTCCTAGATGAATATCTAGAGAATCCAGAATTTGCTATGAGTTTCTTAAATCAAGCTCTTGCTGACGAAGATGTAGAGGCTTTCAAACTTTCTTTAACCGATATTATTCGAGCGAAAGGAAAGATCACTTCTTTAGCAAAAAAAGCAGACTTAAGCAGAGGCACTTTATATAAGTTAATGAATAGGAAGGGTGCTACTGAAGTTGGTACTATTTTAAAACTACTCCACGCCTTGGGTTATGATCTTATCGTTACGAAACGTGTTCAAGCAGTCAAATCACGCAAAGCAACTAAATCACAGATAGCTGCTCAGCCTGCCTATTACAGAAAAAAGAAAGCAAAGAGTGCATAAATCTGCTAAGTCACGAGTTGCATTTTTTCCAACGCAATAGGGTTTTCATCAAACAGCTAATCTGCTATGTGGAGGTATAACCGAAAGTTGTGTCTGGAGAAAAAATAAGTTGAGCGTATCCTTGAAGGTTTAACTACTAAATAAATCTTCAAAAAAAGGAATGCGCTCATGAAAAAGGATCTCATTTTTCCGGACTTATCTACAAGCTTAGAAGACATTCTGCGGGAAGGAGCGAAAAAACTGCTTCAACAAGCCATTGAAAATGAAGGAGATATTGTCAAAAGTTGTGTCCCGAGGTTTTGAGCCCATCCTCGAAATGTGCTTTTAAGCTGCCTGTTTTATCTCTTCCCCATTTTTAAATTTTACTCCACTGACTACCTTAGAAATCAGCATAGATCCATTCAACCGTCTCCAGTTTTTCTCTGCCTCCATGGAGAGCTTAAACACCATCGAGAGTGTCGCTTTCCGAGATCCGCATCCCTTCGTTTGTCTCGAGCGATGCCTGATACTTGAAAACGTCGATTCAATAGGATTGGTCGATCTAATATGCTGCCAGTGCTCTGCTGGAAAATCATAGAAGGTAAAAAGTTGTTCCTTGTCCTTGTTAAGGCACTTACAGGCTTTAGGATACTTCGCCTCATAAAGGCTTAGGAATCGACTAAATATCTTCAGGCCCTTTTCATTAGTCGGAGACATATACATCTCATGAATCAGACTTTTAGCTTTTACCTGCACTGATTTGGGGAGTTTATCTAAAATATTGGCTGTTTTATGCACCCAGCATCTTTGTTGACGACATCCTGGCATTTCTTCTTCAAGAGCTGCCCAAAATCCTAGCGCTCCATCGCCTATAGCAAGACGAGGAATCGATGTTAAACCCCTAGCTTTTAAGTCTGAAAGCACTTCTTTCCAAGAAAGCGTACTCTCTCGTATTCCATCATAAATGGCTATGAGTTCTTTAGTCCCATCTAACTGGGCACCTATGACCACCAAAAGGCACGGTCTTTCTTCTGATAAACGAATATTGAAGTAAATCCCATCAGCCCAGATATAAACGTACTGTTTATAGCTGAGATCTCGTGTTGGCGCGCAGTATAAACTGACCCCTTTCGTGCATTAAAAACTGACCCCCCTCCCCTATAAAACAGGAGGTCAAATATGAATGATTATAAAATTTCCCTGACTTTAACAAGCGGGGATCGTATGCAAACACCAGAAGTGGTCGAACAAATTCTAGCAATCCAAGAATCCCGAAATGAGGGAATCTTACAAGCCAAGCTCGAAGGCAAGCCCAACATCATGCCAATTTGGGATTATGTTGAGAGTGTTAGCAGTACAGGTGAGCCTGTGCTTTATCAATTCATGCCTTTGGCAGGTTTTGGCAATGGAGAAGAGTTACAAGCACACCTTAATGCAACTGAATCTACACAACCTCAGCCCCTAATACATGTCGCACAAGGGGTGGCCAACGGCCTCTATTATATGCACAAAGCTGGCATTTACCATCTCGATATCAAGCTCTCAAACCTTGTTTTAGATATGAATGGAGAGGTATATATCATTGACTTCGGATGCGCAAATGAGTTCAAAAACGGGCTAATCGATGAGCCAGTCATTGGGGATACACGTTATTTCTCCCCTGAAAGACTGAACATAAGCCGGCAAGGAGGTCTAGTTAATCCCATCGCAGCAGATAAAGTCGATGCTTGGGCATTCGGACTGACACTTCTAGAGTTAGCTACAGGAATCTATCCCTTTGATCAATGCGACATAATGGAAAAGTATACCAAGTGGGATACCGATTATTTCCAAAAGAAACTCAGCAGGATCGAGTTCTTACAACAACGAGGTAGCGTAAATGAGGTTATCAAGAGGCTTTTGGATGTGAATCCAGAGACACGTTTAAGTATAAAAGAAGCGCGCAATCTATTGCGTCATCTCAAAGCATTTTCCGGAAATGATGAACAGAAAGCCTTTTTTGTGGATCTAAAAAAGACAGAGGTTTTCGAAAAAAGAAAGCTTGTTCCGCGTGATCAAGATGAAAACTATGCTGACATCTTCTATTCCAAGCACAAAACATCAGAATTTATTGATTACCAAGGACCTTATGGCAATTATTCTAAAACACCATCTATCATTACAAATAATAGTTATTCTAAGACTCCTGAACATGTCTCAAAAAGTGGGACCGTGGCAACTCCTCCACATGCCTCAGAATAGGGGACAGTAGCAACTCCTCCACATGCCTCAGAATATGGCACCGTGGCAACTCCTCCACATGTCTCTGAATATGGGACAGTAGCAACTCCTCCGCATAACCCAGAATACGGCACCGTCGCATTTCCTCCTCATGACTCAGAATATGGAACAGTAGCAACTCCTTCGCATAACCCAGAATATGGTACCGTGGCATTTCCTCCACATGTCTCAGAATATGGGACTGTGGCATTTCCTCCACATGTCTCAAAATAGGGAACTGCCGATGAATCATTTAAAAAAGGAATTGTAGTCTACCTTAATAACCTGAACTTTGGGTTTTTCTCGCTCAGATTCAGAAGAGTTTGCGCTGCAAATCTTGGGATTTTCGGCCGAAGTGAATGGCCAAAGGCCCTTTACAAGGTCGAAAAGCACAAGAGGTGCAAGCAAACTCCCTGAAGATGAGCGAGAAAAACCCAAAGTTCAGGTTAATAGGCGTGAAATAAAAACACTGTTGGCCTTTTCCCAATCATGATCTCTTCCCACTCCCCTATTCGTGCTGTGTGCACGATTTGATCGGGTAGAGTAAGATTAACAGCAACAGAAAAGAGTGTCTCTTTATGTAATGTCTTGAGGCACGCTTGAAGCGTGTGTTGATTTCGATAAGGAGCCTCGATAAACACATGTGTTACCCCACGCATTTTCTCCCAATTCTTTAGAGCCTCCTGCCTCTCTTCAGGCTTCTTCGGAATATAGCCATGAAAGAAAAACCTCTGACCTGAAAGACCTGAAAGCATTAGTGCAAGCGTAATGGATGAAGGTCCGATAAAAGCTTCGATGGGAATTTTGAGCTCCTGAGCCCTGCGCACAAGGTTAGCCCCAGGATCAGCTAAACAAGGAAGACCTGCATCTGAAACAACTCCCCAAATCTCTCCCTTTAAAACCGGTTCGAGTAGAAAATCTAAATCTTTTTGACGCGTATGCTCATTTAAAAGGGCGATAGGCATCTCGTGCGGCTTTTTCTTTGTCGCAAATCGTTTGAGATAACGCCTTCCCTCACCCTCGCTCTCTGCGATGAGTCCATCTATTCTCTGCATCGCATCGTTAACAGTTTTAGGCAAATAAGCATAGATATCCTCAACAGCACCTAATGTATTCGGTAGTAGATAAAGCATTCTCAAGTCACTTTTATTAATAAAATTTCCAATAAAATTTCGGGATCTATAGCACTGTTTTTGGCTTTGAGCTCACTCTCGAAAAGATGTACTATCCCTTCTTTTAATCTTTTAAAACCATAACTTTGCGCAACGTTAACCTTTTTATCCAAAAGCCCTCCCTTCAAATAGGGCAAAGCCGCAGATACTGCCGGCTTTCCACCTTCCTGCAGTGCCATTAGAATTTTAAGGGTCGTATGAAACTGTGTACGCAGATGGGCAAGAAGAGGGAAAAGCGCCATCCCGTCTTCTAGTAAACGCCTACCAATCTGGAGAGCTAAGGCCGAACGACGCTCGAAAATCGCCTCCCCAAGTTGCCAAAGTGTCTCATGATGTACCGGTGTCGAAATCAAGCGGATTGCTTCGAGAGTGATCTCACGTTTATCGCCAACAAAACAGATAAGTTTCTCGAGCTCTGATTCAAGAACCTGGGAATCAATATTTTTTACAAAATTTTGTGCTGTAGGGAGAGTGATGACAACACCAGCGCTTGCCGCTTTTTCGACAAGCCAGCTTGCAAGGCGCTTCTCTTTTTCCCAGGGTTTTTCATCTTTGATGCGTATGACATGATCAATTTTTTTAACTAATTTGCTCTGGGCAGACATTGAAGCAGCAGTGAGATAGAGGGAGATCCAAGGATTTGGTCTTTCGAGATATGAGCAAACTTGTGCAAGTGACTCCGTCTGAAGCTTATCAACTTCTTCAAGAACAATGCATTTTGAATTTGAGAGAAATGGGACCGTTTCGATCTCTTGTAAAAACGCATCAAAATTTTCAGCGTTAAAGGTTAAGGGAGGGGCTTTCTCATTTTTGAGAGCCTCTTCAAGTGCACGTGTACGCTCTTCGCTTTCCTTGGCGATTATTAAATACATCAGAAAAAGGATAACACGAATGGGCTAATTTAAAACAAAAAAAAGTGGCGGCCTATTAGGCCACCACTCGCTACAAATGCAAATAAATCATAAGCTATTAGTAAGATAACTCTTTACCGTAAAGCTTCATGACATTGCGACGCCAGTTTTCTGCTGTTTGAGAGCGAGATCTTGAAGAGCGTCGTGTAGAACGTCTTTTAGTCGAACGACTAACTGGTGCAGCAGAAACTTCAGTACGGCGGCGTGCTGAAGAAGTTGCTTTTCTTGAAGACACCTTTTTAGCAGCAGTTTTGCGCTTAGGAGCTGCTCTCTTAGTAACAGTCTTCTTAGCAGCAGTTTTGCGCTTAGGAGCTGCTTTCTTAACAGCAGTTTTCTTAGCTGCAGTCTTGCGCTTAGGAGCTGCTTTCTTAACAGCAGTCTTCTTAGCTGCAGTCTTACGCTTAGGAGCCGCTTTCTTAGCAGCTGTCTTTTTAGCAGCAGTTTTGCGCTTAGGAGCTGCTTTCTTAGCAGCTGTCTTTTTAGCAGCAGTTTTACGCTTAGGAGCTGCTCTCTTAGTAGCAGTCTTCTTAGCAGCAGTCTTCTTAGCAGCAGTTTTGCGCTTAGGAGCTGCTCTCTTAGTAGCAGTCTTCTTAGCAGCTGTCTTTTTAGCAGCAGTCTTGCGCTTAGGAGCCGCTTTTTTAGCCGCTGGTTTTCTTCGAGCTGTTGTCTTTTTCGCAGCTGTCTTCGCAGTACTCTTCTTTGTGCGACGACTGCTAGTAGCTGACGCAGATGCTCGACGTCGTTGGAGTCTCAACATGGCTTTGCCTCCTATCGTTAATTTTAAGCAATTGCCTAATCGATAGATCGGAAAACGATAGGAGAGACTTTAGCGAAATTTTTAAAAACTTTCTCTCGAATCCGAGAGAATCAACATAACTGACTAAAACACAACATTTTAGCCAATCGACAAATTTTGAAAAAAATCTATCAACAAGCGTACACCAAATCCGACTCCGTTTTTGGGTTGATAGCCTCTTTCTTTGCTTCCAAAAGCTGTCCCGGCAATATCGATATGTGCCCATGGAGTGTCGCTAACAAATTCTTGTAAGAATAAAGCAGCTGTTATGGATCCTCCAGCACGTCCTCCAATATTGCGGATATCAGCAATATCTGACTTAAGCAACTCTTTATAAGAAGCATGAAGCGGCATTCTCCAAAGCGTCTCTGACGTACGCTTACTGGAATCTAAAAGCTGATCAGCAAGGTTCTCTTCGTTAGAGAAAAGTCCGGCGATCTCTTCTCCAAGCGCTACAACCATAGCACCTGTTAGTGTTGCCAGATCGATCATACGAGTCGGTTTTAGCTTTTTAACACAAAAGCTGAGCGCATCAGCAAGGATAAGCCTACCTTCAGCGTCTGTATTGCCAATTTCAACAGTAGTCCCCAGGAGGGATTTATAGACATCCCCAGGCTTAAAGCTATTGGCGTCAATTGAATTTTCAGTTGCTGGGACGACAGCTGTGATATTGTGTTTGAGTTTGAGCGAAGCCGCTGTTGCAACTGTCGCTAAAGCTGTTGCAGCTCCCGACATATCATCCCGCATCGTTTCCATGCTTCCCGTTGGCTTTAAATTTAGACCACCGGTGTCGTAGGTAACCCCTTTTCCAACTATGATGGTATGGTCTTTGGAACGGGGGTGCCCATTATAGGAGAGAATGATAAAAGCGGGTTCATTAACCGATGCACGGGAAACTGCTGTAAAAAGCCCCATCTGCTGGCTTTCAATCCATTTGCGATTATGGACATGGGCAGTTAAATTTGGAAATTTTTGTGCTAGTTTTTTAGCAGCTTCTCCCAAATAGTGGGGAGTCACGATGTCAGCATTCCCATTGATAAGGTCGCGGGCAAAATATGTACCCTCTGTGATTGCTTCACAAGTGCGAACTGTATCTAACATTTTCGGATTCAGTCCAATTAGATCCACGCTTTTTAACAAAACCGTTTGTTCATCTAGAGTTGCCAAACTCTCCCAACAATAGTTGGTCAGTAAAATGCCTTCGGCTATGCCCTGGAGACAAGCGCTAACTTCTATTCCCCTTAGCTCGCTGATTGATGGGAGAACAAGATTAATTTTTGAAACAGCTTTTTTCTGACACTCTTTTGCAACATTGGAATAGGCGATTCTAAGCCCTTCAACGGTCAATTTTTCCACTTTACCCAAACCAACGAGCAAAACGCGTTTCTCGTTATTGGCTTTTGTGTAGAGGATAAGTGTCTCGCCTTGCTTACCTGTAAAGTCACCTGAATCTATGGGGGACTTTGCGAGGGAAGAGAAGGGGCCTATCGCGGCAGCTGGCTTTGGATTTTTTTGCGTCTGCCAAAAAGGAAGAACAATAAGCTGCGCCTCTTTTCGCTTTGTGAATTGGGGTATGGCTGAAAATATCATAATATTTAAAAGGGTAAATCATCTCCTGAGAAGTTATCTTGTTCGGTGCTCGCTCCATAAGCCGCAAATTGCTGCGGTTCCTGTGCGAATTGCTGTGTTTCGGGTGTCCGAGCTGCTTGCTGTCCTGAAGCCCCTCCGGAGTTTTCCGGCTTGCCAAATGGGCTAAACTTAAGAATATCAGCAGTCAAGTTCATAGAAACTTGTGTTGTTCCATCCTTTGCAACATATGTTTCAGGTTTTCCCATCTCTCCAATAACAATCACGCTGGATCCTTTTTTGAGGTAAGGAAGCATTTTATCAAAGCGATCGCCCCAAATGCTAACGCGCCACCAAACAGTCTCATCACGTCCTCCTTGACGAACACGTGTTGCAATGCGTAGACTAATCACTCTTTTACCTGTAGCTGTAAACCTTTCTTCGGGGTCTGCTCCAAGAAAGCCAGCAATTTCAACAATAATCATGTGCTTTTTCTCCTTTAATCGAGTTAAAAGCAGGGTAACTGAAAGGAAAAGAAAATGCAACTTCAAGAAATAAAAGAAGCCTATATGAGGTGCTGTCAATCCAAAAATGATCACGCCAGGCTACATCAGAAAAGGGATGCTGTTGAGCAGAAAATACTCGAGCTAGACAAACTGCTAGAAAATGCAGCTTACTCTCAAAACAAATTTGAGCAAGAGTATGCATTACGCGTGGAATTGAAAAATGAGCTCAAATCCTTAGACCATGCGCTGGATATGATAGGCGATAACCCTGAGGAAGAAGCAGAAAAGCTAAAACAAAACTTGATCTCAAGCATACAAGAACTACACCCCGAATCCACTCCCTTCCTTGAAAAACTGAAAGAAAAACTCACTGCCTGTCAAAGGAATGAGGCAGAATGCCGGGATGAGATAGAAATACTTCGCCCCTTTGAATCTGCTCTAGAAGAGGGAGCCTATTCCAGAAATGGAGGAAAGCTTTCAGGGCTTCTATTTGGAAGAAACAGGAAAGCGATGCTTGCTCGCGCAATTCAAAAAGGGATGGATGAGGGAGAACGTATCCATAAAAAAGTGAAAAACAAGAAGCTTCACTACTTTATATCTAAATTTTTAGAAGAGGCCAACCAGCCATGGCATGGTGAACTCTATCGAGAGCGCTTTTATCAATTTTATGATGAATTCAAAGCTTTGATGAAAGAGCTTGATGAAGAAATAGATCAATCCAGGAACGAAGCTCGTAACATTGAGAAAGAGATCGATGCCTGGATTGAAAAATACCTTTAAGCTCGGATTCCTGCACCGGGTTGTGGTGGAGGTTGAGTTGGAGGTGGCTGAGGCGTTGTATCAACTGAAGGTTCACGCCCCTCTGAAATATCTCTACAAACCGTTCTCCATTTCTCTACAGTCTCTACGTAAAGAGGTGCAAAAGCCCGTAGCAATGAAGGAACGGCGTATGCCATATCGATGACGCAATGTAAAAGAATCAGCTCTTCTTTTACAGCAACACCGACTCCGCCACCGGCCATTTGACCGCCTAACATCGATCCTTCTAGAAGCTTTTCATAAAGCTTCATACGGACACCTGTGTCTTTAGGCAATCCATCTAATAATGGTGAATAGACATAGAGCCGATCAGAATTAGGCTCATATGTAAGGTGCATTGAAAACTCATCATCGATTCCGAGAATACACGTGTTATGCTCGTCGAAAACAAGCCCTTCAAGACCAAGCTCCTTCCCAAATTCCTTTAAATTTTCTTTAGCGTTTTCAAATGACATGGCTTATCCTTCCTTATAGGGTATCATGCAAAATATGAATCCTTATAACAGGTATATGATTTTCAGCACACGTTTTTGTTGATATTTCTTATCTCTCATGTTAATCAGTAATGGCTATGAAAGAAAAATTTAAAACTAAACGGGGCTATCCTCAACCTTTTGGAGTGTCGAAGCATGATAACGGATACAATTTCTCTTTATTTTCTGAGCATGCTTCCGCAGTCTCTCTCTGTCTTTTTTCTCCTGAAGAGCACGACCCGGTATTAGAAATCCCCCTCGATCCTCAGGTAAATAAAACGGGCAATGTTTGGCATATTTTCCTTTCTGATGTGCCTGCAAAGTATCATTACGGCTACCGTGTAGACGGCCCCTACGATCCCCTAAAAGGGCATTATTTTGACAATCGCATGATTGTTCTAGATCCCTATGCCAAACAGGTTGCAAGTTCCTCTAAATGGGGCTCTTCTCTACGTAAAGATCCCTCTCATATCCATTGTGGAGTGATCGACCCCTATGTTCCGTTTGACTGGGAAGGCGACCGGCACCCTAATCTCCCGGTGAACGAGCTGATCATCTACGAGATGCATGTGCGCGGATTTACCCAAGACGCCACAAGCGGTGTCGAAAACAAAGGGCAGTTCCTAGGAATTGTTGAAAAAATCCCCTATCTAAAGTCACTTGGGGTCAATGCAATCGAACTACTGCCCATTCATGAGTTCAATGAAAGGGCTAATCTTTTTTCAAATCCAGTTACAGGTGAACCGCTTTATAACTTCTGGGGTTATTCTACGATAAATTTCTTTTCGCCAATGAACCGCTATGGTGAAATCAATGAGTTCAAAACCCTTGTGAAAGAATTACATGCTAACGGAATCGAGGTGATTCTCGATGTCGTGTACAACCATACTGCTGAGGGGGATGCTGACGGCCCGATTATCTCTTTTAAGGGAATTGAGAACTCTGTTTATTACATGCTTGCGCCCAATGGGGAGTATTACAACTTTTCAGGCTGCGGCAACACCTTTAACTGCAATAACCCCGTTGTTCGAGGATTGATCCGCGACTCGTTACGTTATTGGGTCACCGAGATGCACGTGGATGGATTTCGGTTTGATTTAGCTTCGATTTTGGTCCGATCCCATGATGGGATCCCACTTGCAAACCCTCCGCTTGTAGAGGCTATTACGCTTGATCCCATTTTAGCCAATACAAAATTGATCGCTGAAGCGTGGGATGCGGCAGGGCTTTACCAGGTGGGAAGCTTTCCGGGAATGGGAAAATGGGGAGAGTGGAATGGGAAATACCGTGATGCTGTCCGCCGTTTTATAAAAGGAACTGACGGAACCGTTGGAGAATTTGCCACACGGATTAGCGGCTCAGAAGATCTATACGGGAAAGGCAAGCTTCCCTCTCAAAGT
This sequence comes from uncultured Chlamydiales bacterium, assembly GCA_963748195.1. Taxonomy (GTDB): domain Bacteria; phylum Chlamydiota; class Chlamydiia; order Chlamydiales; family JAAKFR01; genus JAJACP01. Next base: position 32,689 of record CAVVHU010000003.1, read on the forward strand.
GTGAATTTCATCACCGCACACGATGGATTTACTCTTGCCGATTTGGTTTCCTATAATGAGAAACATAACCATGACAACGGTGAAGGGAATCGAGATGGAGCAAATGATAATTATAGCTGGAATTGCGGCGTAGAGGGAACAACAAATAATCCTGAAATTTTAGCTCTTCGGGAAAGGCAAATCAAAAACTATCATCTAGCCCTCATGGTTTCTCAGGGTGTGCCTATGATTTTAATGGGTGACGAGTACGGGCATACAAAAAATGGAAACAACAATACGTGGGGTCATGATTCGCGTCTCAACTGGTTTCAATGGGACACCCTAGAAAAGAATGCCGCCTTCTTCCGTTTTTACCAAAAAGTGATTGCTTTTCGAAAGAGCCACCCTGTTTTAACCAGGTACCGCTTTTTAGAGAGCAATGAAGTTGTATGGCATGGAATTGAGCCGGGCAAACCGATTTGGGATGAAAAGAATCGATTTATCGCATGCTCTCTCCCAGATCCATTGAACGCTTACTCATTATATATAGCGTTTAATGCTTTTTATCATGAGGTGACTGTACATCTTCCCTGGTGCGATACCCCCTGGCACCAATATATTTATACTGCCAACCCTTCGCCTGATGATATTGTGGATGAAGGCAAGCTCATCACTTCCAAGACAATGACCTTAGCCCCTTATTCTGCTCTTGTTTTAAAAGCTCAAGATTGGGATCGTTGAATAACACAGTCTAAGCCATTCTTTTGGATGATTTTGTTCTATTTTTCCGATCTCTCACTCGGCGTATCGCCTATACAGCCCACGTTCGAGATCGAAAAACTATAAGCAAAATCCCCAAAAGTGCTCTTTTCCCTACTCAAGAGCACAAATCTTCCTCACGGCAAAGCATTTTTTACTAGATTTCGATATCTTATGCGCTATAGCCGTAATGTCTTTTTAGAACTCCAAACGCCGTCTCCACCTGAGATCTGATGCCGCTAACATGAAAATTAAATCTCCTAAAAATGGGGTGCCTTTTTTCATTTTTGAAAAGAATCCCGTCTTTGATCCCATTCTCCTTAAGGAAAAGACGATTATCTTTTGAAGGATATCCCTTATCTCCATAGACAAATTCTTCATCTTTAGAGACGAGCTTTTTGAAAAGTTTCGTGTCATGAATATGAGCTGGTGTAAATGCTTGTTTACGAATCATTCCACTTCCTTGATCCACAGGGGAAAAAAGACAGAGTTTTTCAACGATCTCAAGATTAAAAAAACCCGATTTCTGATGGCAGAAATCGGGTTATAAAGAATTTATCGAAGAGCGACTTCGTCGGAATTAATCGTAATTCCTAACGTTTGGTTTGGAAAGGAAGCTTGTAAAATCTTCCTTGCATCCAACCCTAAGTTCGCTAGCTCGTCTGCTTTTGACGGTGCCAGATCCACTTTCTGTGTAGGCGACTCTAACACCACAAACCGGGTGCCATCAACAGCATCTTCAATTCCATTATGACGATGCGTCACTCCCCTACCAAAATACTCAGCCTCTTTAGCTGTAATTTCCCAAGGACGGTTTGAAACATTCCGCTGTAAAACACGCGCATAGGCCTCTGTGCGCGCTGCAATCGCCATTGCCGAAAGCGCCTCAGGATGCAAATCTTCTTCATACTTAATAGTTAAAGTCGATTTTAAGTATTCTTCGATTGGGACTTCGTTTACGATTGCGATCTTGTTATCTCGCACATGGAAAACTGAAATGGCACCCTTATATTGGATCCCATTGATCGAGACCAAGGTATTGGGACTCGTAGGAAGTATAGAGATTTGATACACATCAGGATACTCTTCACCCCAGCGGATCCCGTCAGAGATTGCATGCACAACAAAACGTTTGCCTACAGTGCCGGAACTCAGAAATGCACCGGAATCTCTTCGTATCACTTGATATCCACCCCGCACTTCTAGTAGGGCGGAAGGAATGTCCTTTTCTAAAAGAACTCTAATTTTTGGACCCTCTGGCAAGGGCCTTGATTGCATCTTTGAACCAGATGTAGCTGCAGCCCCAAGCGGCGCAGCCATAAGTAATCCACAAACAATTAACGCACGCATTGTTCTATTCCCTCTTTTTGCCTAGGTGGCGGTAGGCACGTTCTGTTGCTACCCTCCCTCTAGGTGTTCGTTTTAAAAATCCTTGTAAAATCAAAAAAGGCTCATATACCTCTTCAACCGTCTGCCCTTCCTCTCCAACTGCCAAAGCAAGAGTATTCAAGCCAACCGGGCCACCATCATAATGTTCTATGATCGCCTTAAGAAGTTTTTTGTCCATTTCATCTAAGCCTTGTTCATCTATCGCTAACATTTCAAGAGCTTTATGTGCTATCTCACGGTTTACTAGACTTTCATGAACACGCATTTGAGCATAATCGCGGACCCATCTGAGAAGATTGTTAGCAATCCGAGGTGTTCCACGAGCACGTTTGCTGATTTCATGCAGCCCTTCTTGTTCTATTTCAAAGCTTAACAATCGGCTTGAACGGGTTAAAATCTTTTCTAGAATTTCTGGAGTGTAGTAATCGAGACGTGAAATAAAGGCAAAGCGGGAACGCATAGGAGCGGTTAACAAGCCCGATCGGGTCGTGGCGCCTACGAGTGTGAAGCGATTGAGTTTGACTTGGACAGAGCGAGCATTCGGTCCGCTATCGATCATAAGGTCGAGCACATAATCTTCCATCGCAGGATAGAGATACTCTTCAACAGTCCGCTGCATTCTATGGATCTCGTCGATAAAAAGAACGTCCCCTTCCTGGAGATTAGTCAGTAAGCCTGCAAGATCCGCGGGTTTTTCCAACATGGGGCCGGAAGTCACAATAAGAGAAGAACCCATCGTCTTGGCAATAATATTTGCAAGCGTCGTTTTACCGAGCCCGGGCGGACCGGCTAGCAAGCAATGCCCAAGAGCTTCCCCTCTTTTTTTGCCGCACCGATAAAAACCTCGAGGCGTTCTTTGATCTCTTCTTGCCCTAAAAAATCAGATAAGCTCTGCGGACGCAAAGGAATCTCAAAGCTACAATCCTCTTGCACCAATGTAGATTCTATAAATCGAGTATTTTCACTCATCTTGGACGAGAATGTAGCAAAAAACTGATTCAATGGCTATACATATGTTAAAAAGGAGAAAAGATGAGCGTAAGAGAAGATAACTGGATTCGAAAGATGGCTATCGAGCATCAAATGATTGAACCTTTTGTTGATGGGCAGGTGCGCAAAAGCGAAAAAAATGAAAATATTGTAAGCTATGGCCTTTCTAGCTATGGGTATGACCTCCGCATCTCAGACGAATTTAAAGTTTTCACGAATGTATACAATTCAATAGTTGATCCTAAAAAGTTTACGGAAGATTCATTTGTAGACATCCAAGCTGATGAGTGCATCATCCCCCCCAACTCATTTGCTTTAGCTCGCAGCATCGAATATTTCCGAATCCCGCGCAATATTCTGACGATCTGCCTGGGTAAATCGACATACGCGCGCTGTGGAATAATTGTGAACGTCACTCCATTTGAACCGGAGTGGGAAGGGCATGTAACCATAGAGATCTCAAACACAACTCCCCTGCCAGCAAAAGTTTATGCAAACGAAGGGATTGCCCAAGTGATCTTCTTTGAAGCAAAAGAAATGTGTCAGGTATCTTATTCGGAACGAAATGGCAAATATCAAAAGCAAACGGGAATCACAGTTCCAAAGGTCTAGATCACGCTTATTTGAGGAGATTATTCTTAAATCGTGGTGGACAATTCTGTTTTTCTTGCTAAGCTATTTTGCATACGATCAGGCGATTCACCATAAAATGCGAGTCGAGTCAAATTTGCGCAAAAAACTAGAGGCGCTAGCTTTTGAAAAAGAGCGCGCATTAGAAAAACAAGAAGATCTGAAACTGCAAATTGCCAGTCAAGGTGATGACGGGTTTATCGAGCTCGTATTGATGCGGAGGCTTGGGCTCGTCCCTGAAGGACAAAAAAAAGTACATTTCATCACGGTTCCATGACCTTATTATTTATTCTTTTAATTCTTTTCACTCTTGGATCTGGCTTTTTTTCCCTTTCACAGATTTCCCTTTTTTCTCTCTCTTCAACAGAGCTGAAGCTTTACAAACAAAGCCATGATAAACGGAAACTGAAGGTGGCAGAGCTCCTCTCACGCCCCCGCGACTTACTTGTGACCCTTCTCTTTTGCGATATTGGAGCCAATATCTTGATCCAAAACATTTCTGCAGGGTTATTCGGTGAATACTCATCCTGGCTGCTCAAAGTAGGCTTCCCTCTTGTCATCACCCTATTGCTCGGCGAAATCATCCCTAAAACGCTCGCTCTCTCCTATAACCGCACAATCGCACCTCATGTTGTCCGCTCGATCTCATTTTTGCAAAAATTGCTCGGCCCTCTTCTTAGGGCAATGACGTATATCACTACACACATCTCTCATATCCTCTTTTTCTTTCTAAAAAAAGAGCAGGAAATCTCAAAAGATGAGCTGTACCACGTCTTAAAAAGTTCTGAAGATACAGGAATTTTAAGTGTCGATGAGACTAAGTTAGTCGAAGGCTACCTCTCGCTAACCGACTATACCGTTAAAGAGAGGATGCGTCCGCGACATGAAATCCTATTTTATGATATCGATAGTCCGATCTCTGAGCTGATCCATCTATTTGTCGATAAAGAATGCTCGCGCGTTCCTGTCTGTGAAGGCGATCTTCAAAATATGCACGGCATTTTATCGGCAAAACTCTTTTTCCTACACCGCAATCAAATCGAGACAGGAAAAGATATCATCCCTTTTCTAACTAAACCCTACTACGTGCCGGAAACAATATATGCACGAACACTTCTCCATCATTTTTTCCACAGAAAAGAGGTTATGGGGATTGTTGTTGATGAGTACGGCTCGATTTCAGGGTTGATCACTCAAGAGGATCTATTTGAAGTTGTTGTAGGCGAGATTGAAGATAGGCGGGATGAAAAATCGCGTTACACAACTGCCGGGAACGATGTCATTATCACAAGCGGAAAATTTGAACTCGATGAATTTGAACAGCTATTCGGAGTAGAATTGCCGAGTGAGAATAATATGGTTACTTTAGGAGGCTGGTTAACAGAACAAATGGGAGACATTCCTAAAAGCGGAACGAAATATGTATGGGATGGATTTTTATTCCAAGTACTTGCAGCCGATCCAAATCGTGTGAGGCGTGTCTATATCAGGCGGACGAAACATGAATAATGCTCTTCTTTGGTTCTGCATCACATTGTTTTGCATCGCTATTCAGGGCCTCTATTCGATGCTTGAGATGGCTGCTGTCTCTTTCAACCGCGTCCGCTTAGAATACTACGTGAGCAAGGGGATAAAGAGGGCGATATGGCTGCAATATATTTTGCAAAAGCCATCTCGGTTGTTTGGCACCATTATGCTAGGCGTAAATATCGCGCTGCAGGTTGGTTCGCAAAGCTCGCGGGAATTTTACCGTTCGATTGGCCTCAACCCCGATTTTGCTCCTATCACTCAGATCTTTCTTGTGGTGATTTTCGCCGAGCTGGCTCCTTTATTTGCTGCCCGCCGCTTTTCAGAGCACGTGATTATGTTGGGCATTCCCATTGTGTATGCCACTCACCGCATTTTCGCCCCTATCATCTGGATAATCGGTCAAATTACCCGCTTTGTCCACCTGCTTTTTGGGAAAAAAGAAGAGGCTTATGACGTGTTTTTAAGCCGTGACGAGTTGCAAAAAGTGTTAGAAAGCCATGATGAGGAAAGCGAATTCAATATCGTCGTCTCAAATATCTTCGCCCTTCGCAACAAAACAGCAGCGCAGGTCATGACTCCCCTTTCGCAAATCGAGATGATACGTGCAAACACGACAATTGCAGATTTGAGAAAGAAAATTTCAGCCTCTACTCAGCCCTTTATCCCCCTCTATAATAAGTCGCGTTCAAATATTGTCTCTATTGCGATTCCGCGCGATTTTGTCAGGCTACCTGATACGGCACATGTGCGGGATAATGCCCGTCCGCCCTGGTTTATTACCTCTACTACAAAATTGATGCCTATACTAGGTCAGTTTCGCCGAAACCGTAAGACTGTAGCTGTCGTATTGGATCCCAATGGTTCGGCAATCGGAATGCTCACCCTTGATGCGATTTTAGAAGAGATTTTTGGGGAGTATCCTGCAGTTGAAGAGGCGTTGAAAAAAGCTAAACTCCCCATGATCGAGCGCACTTTCCCCGGAAATACGCGCATAGTGGATATCAACAAAGAGTATGGCACACATCTTCCAACACACGGAGTCGAAACACTAGCGCAATTGATGATTGCACTCCTCGATCATACACCTACTGAAGGAGATACGTTGATTGTTAATGAATTCGAGCTCATCGCAGAAGAAACAACTCTTTTAGGAATCAAATCAATTACAATCAAAACTCTAGCTACATAGCGCTCTTAGTTTTTTCACCACATCTACAATGATGGAAATTGCTTGATCGATTTCCTCTGGAGTTGTGAAACGGCTAAGAGAAAAGCGAATAGAGCTACGCGCTATCTTTGGCGCAAAACCCATATTTAATAGGATTCGCGAAGGTTCAAGCGTTCCTGAAGAGCAGGCAGCGCCATGAGAGACCGCAACGCCAGCAAGATCGAGTTGCATCAAGAGCGTCTCGCCATCAACTCCAAAAAACGCGATATTTGACGTATTGCAAACACGCGGCTCGTCTTTTCCATGTACCTCCACGTCTTCAAGAGAAGCAAGAATCCCCTCTTCTAAACGGTCGCGCAAGGCTGCAATTGAATCAGGACTTTCAGGGAAAAGTGTAAGCGCTTTGGCAAACCCAACAATTCCGGCTAAATTTTCCGTCCCTCCCCGCTTATTATACTGCTGGTGACCTCCTACAATAAGCGGATTGGCTTTCATCGATTTTCTCACAATCGCCACACCTACACCTGTAGGCGCATGAATTTTATGGCCGCTAAAGCACGCTGCAGATACCCCATCGGGTAAAATGCACTTCTCTTTTCCTAGCAGCGCAACCCCGTCGACTACGAGAGCGATCCCCCTATCTTTAGCAAAAGCCGCAATAGGCTCTAAGTCCGTCTTCACACCTGTCTCATTATTCGCAGCCATCACCACAATCATCGAAGTATTAGCTTTAACCGCCTCTTGAATTTGTTCTAGCGTAATCGCTCCCTTTCCCGGCTTGGGATCGAGGTAACTCACCTCACAGCCGGAAATTTTCAAAGCTTCTAATACAGCAATATGTTCAAGAGATGAGGTGATGATATGACTCCCCTTAGGAGCGCTTCGAATCACCATATTTAACCCTTCAGTTGCTCCGGATGTGAATACTACTTCGGAAGTCTGCACGCCAAAAAATGCGGCAACATCCTTTGTGGACTTTGCTAGATAGGCTTTTGCTTTTTGTCCATAACGGTGGATGCTCGATGGGTTTCCGATAGCGCCTGTGAAAACAGGCTCCATCGCGGCTAAAACCTGCGGATCGAGAAATGATGTGGCATTATTATCAAGATAGATCATTGCTTACTTCAACGAGAACTAAAGTGATATTGTCTCCCCCTCCATTCGTGTTAGCTAACTCTATAAGCTTTTGGGCACTTTCATTTAATGGAAGGTTCTTATTTAGAATCATTTCAATTTCTTCATCAGACACATAGTTCGTAAGGCCGTCTGAACACAATAGAAAAGAGTCATTTGGGCGGGTCTCAAGGTAACTCACCGTCGGATCAACAGAAGGATTTGTTCCAATTGCCCGCGTCAGGATATGTTTATAGGGAACAGAATCCGCCTCATGGGGTTTGATCGCCCCGATCGAAATTAATTCAGCAACGAGCGAATGATCTTCCGTTACCTGCTCTAACTTTCCCTCACGGAAAAGATAGATTCTACTATCGCCGACATGGGCGAGAATTGCGTACTCATGAAAAAAATAAAGAGCGCACACAGTCGTTCCCATGCCGCTAAGAGAGGATTCGGACTGCCCTTTGTGATAAATGGCCGTATTCACTTGCATCAACGATTCGCGGAAAAAAGATATCGCTTCATCACAAGGCGTCTGCTTGATGGGAAACCAGTTTTTGACGTGTTCATAGAGTTGACTCACGGTCTCTTGCGCTGCAACTTCCCCGGCGGCATGCCCGCCCATTCCATCAGCAAGCAAAAAAAGCCCCTCTTCAGGATATGAGGCCCACACATCTTCATTATGCTCGCGAACAAGCCCCACATCACTGATGCCAAAACTGTTAAAATGAAAACTAGATTTCAACACTATAAAATTACCTTTAATTTACAAAATTATACATCATTTTCGACTTTGAAGCTAATGAAAACTTTATTTGAGAAAACAACAACGTTTTATAAAACATTGCAAATCAAACCCTTCCAAAACACTTTCTAAGCGGGAAAGTTGCACCAAAAAAAAACCTTAAGTGACGATTGCTGTAAAGAGTTCGATTTGATAAAGTCCTTTGCAATAATCTCGAAGTGTACACGCACTGTAACCTTTCAGCCAGGTGGAGTTTAAACTCGATGATAAGGCTGTCATACAGAAATGTGCACTAAGGAGAACTGAATAACGAAAGATGCAATACCAGGACTATTATTTGAGGTGAGTATGAAAAAACTCTTTACGACAATGTTAACTTTTCTAGCTTGCGGAGCGGCATACGCTCTGCCTGTAGGTAACCCATCCGATGCGAGCTTACTTTGCGACGGACTATTCTGGGAAGGCTACTGCTGCAGCGATCTTTGTGATCCCTGTCTATCGTGGTGCGATGCGTTCAGCGTACGCGCTGGCTTTTATGGAGACTATGTCTTCAATCGACATCTGGAATTAGAGCACCGTGGCCATCCAGATATCGAAAATACAGAAATCTACACAAACGCTGGTTTTGTAGCCGGCAATTTTTACGATCGCGTTGATGTATTTGCGACATTTGGAGCTTCTTCAATTCTCGTCGATACAAACGAAAAAACTTTTGGCGTAGCAGGATCTGGACGTATTGAAATTGAAACAGAAACTGATTTCTCATGGAGCGTCGGTGTAAGAGGAACAATTTGGGAGTGTGGATGCACATCATTAGGTGCTGAGGCCCAATATTTCCGAACACGCCCACACATCATGCGCGTGACAGATAAAGCGACAAACAGTGAATACCCAGCTAACAATGTCAATGCGAAGTATTCCGAGTGGCAAGTCGGTGTTGGCCTTTCACACCGTATTTACATGTTTGTACCCTACATTGCGGTCAAATGGAGTGGCTGCGACCTCGACTTTGATAACGCCCTATTCACACAGGCCGGACCTTCACAACTTTTTAACGCAGAGAACAAAAAACTCTGGGGTTATGCAGTTGGGCTTACTTTCGTCGATTGCGAAAAAGCAAGCATCACAGCTGAAGGACGTTTTGGAGATGAGAAGGCCCTTTATGTAAATGGCCAAATCCGCTTCTAAGAGAAAAAAGCGAAATCATCAATTTGGGGCCTCATTCGAGAGCCCCATTTTTACAGAATAATAAGGAATCTCAATGAAGAAATTTATTTTAACAACTCTAACTTTTCTTGCATGCGGTGCTGCTTATGCCCTGCCTGTAGGAAACCCAGCCGATGCGAGCTTGCTTTGCGATGGAATATTTTGGGAGGGATACCTCGGAGATCCGTGCGATCCTTGCCTGACTTGGAGTGATGCATTTAGCACGCGCATCGGATTTTATGGAGACTACGTCTTCAACCGCCATATGGAAATAGACGATCATGACCGTCATAAGGATATCGAACACACAAGCATCTATACAAATGCATTTTTTGTGGCAGGAAATTTCTGGGATCGCGTGGACGTGTTTGTCACTCTTGGAACCACAAATCTTGACATCGTTACCAACGAGAGTGCTTTTGATGCACAAGGACAGCCCTCTTTGGGCAACGGTCGTTTCGAGATCGAAACAGAGACAGACTTCTCTTGGAGTGTTGGTATAAAAGGGACAATATGGAACTGTGGGTGCACAACATTGGGAGCTGAAGCCCAATACCTTGCCACAAATCCCCATATTACCCGCTTGACACAAGAAGATACTTATAGTGTTTATCCGGCAGGAAATATCCGCGCCAGATATCGCGAGTGGCAAGTTGGAATCGGGCTTGCCCATCGGATTAATATGTTCGTCCCTTACTTTGCAGTTAAGTTGAGCGGTTCACGACTCGATATGGGCGACGCTAGGATATCAGGATTCTTTTTTCAAAGCGTACCAACCATTGCCTACCTGAACAACTTAGAAAACAAAAAGTTGTGGGGTTATGCAGTGGGCGTTTCAGTAGTTGACTGCGAAAAAGCAAGCTTCACTGTTGAAGGGCGCTTTGCAGATGAAAAAGCCGTTTATGTAAACGCGCAATTTCGCCTATAGCAGCCTTTCTATTACCTAGATAAATTCGGCGGGACAACTCAAAAGAGTCTGTCCCGTTTTTTTTATGCTTTCACACGATATATCACCCTTGCAAAAGAAGACGAGCACGCCATTTGCGACGTTTCTGCTCAATTATTGCAAACTTATTCCTCACGACTCTCTTAGAGTGATAGAACACCCTGCGAATGCGTACGTTTTTTATTGAAATTTCTCACACAAAAAATTAAAGTAGATTCAAAAGCAATAACTCCTCTTGAGGTAACTGTATGAAAAAGCTCTATTTAACCTGTCTAACACTCCTAACCTGCGGAGCTGCATATGCCCTCCCGATCGGAAACCCTGCTGATGCAAGTTTGCTTTGCGACGGCATCATTTGGGAGGGGTATTGCGGTGATCCATGCGACCCGTGCTTAACGTGGTGTGACGCCTTTAGTTTTAGACTTGGTTTCTACGGAGATTATGTCTTTAATCGCCATTTAGAAAGAGAAGGGCGTTTTGATGACGACATCGAACACACTGAAATGAATACAAATGCAGCGTTATTAGTGGGCAATTTTTGGGATCGCTTCGATATATTTGCTACATTAGGCGCAACAAATATCCGCATCGAATCGAATGAAAAGTCATTTGGAGTTACCGGTACAGGCCGATTTGTCATTCAAACAGAGACCGATTTTTCCTGGAGTATTGGCGTGCGGGGCACGGTTTGGGAGTGCGGCTGCACAACCTTTGGAGCAGAGGCGCAATATTTCTTCACAAAGCCGCATATCACGCGCGTCACTCGCGAATCACAATTTAGTGTCTACCCTGCTAGCCACCTGCATGCGAAATATCAAGAGTGGCAATTTGGCGTTGGAATTGCCCATCGGATCAACTTGCTCGTCCCTTATATGGGGATAAAATGGTCACATGCACAACTCGATATGGATAACGCTCTCATCAGCGGATTAGGAGGCGTATCTGCTACACTACCAGACCTAGAGAACAAAAAGTTTTTTGGTTATGCTGTCGGCGTCTCTCTTGTCGATTGTGAAAAAGTAAGCATAACAGCTGAAGGGCGCTTTTCAGACGAAAAAGCCTTTCATGTGAATGGTCAAATACGCTTCTAAACCTCGAATTTTAGATGTGAGTTTACAATATGTTAATTCATCTTGTCTTGGGAACACGAGAGTGTTGCAAAACTCATGTCTAAAAAATGTATAATGTCGAGTAAACGGGACATTATCTCTGAGAGACGTCCCACAATCTATTTTCTATTGCACCATCTTCTCAAAAAGGCTATACGTATTGCTACACACTCGCGAGGTATATGAATGAAGAAACTAACGATCGCTCTATTGACTATTCTAAGCTCTGGTGCCGCCTACGCTCTTCCGGTCGGCAATCCAGCTGAACCGGGGATGATGCGGGAGGGGTTTTTCTGGGAAGGACATTATGCAGATCCACGTGACCCTTGCGCTACCTGGTTTAATACGCTCAGTCTACGCCTTGGTTTCTATGGAGACTATGTCTTTGATCGCAGTATGGAAGTTGAAGAAGATCACCACGATGCAGACCTTGATACAACTGAGATTTTCACAAGTGCAGGCATTCTCGCGCTCAATGCATGGGATCGCCTAGACCTTTTCGTGACACTTGGGGCATCTAAACTTTATATCGATGCAAATGGCAAAGCGTTTGCTCTTGGATCAGGTCGTTTTGAAATCGAAACAAATACAGACTTCTCATGGAGTGTAGGAATCCGAGGGATTATCTGGCAATGCGGCTGCACACTCATTGGAGGAGAGGCACAATATTTCTATACAAAGCCAGATGTGATACGTCTAACGCAAAACGATACAACAAGCGTCTATCCAAAAGATTATAATGCCCTCTATCATGAATGGCAGGTTGGATTTGCCATCTCTCACCAAATCCACAATTTCACCCCCTATCTCGGCCTAAAATTAAGCCGAGGATTTTTTAAACTCAAAGACCGCGATGTGCCAGGCTTCACCCCCCATTCCGCTACGCTATTTAGCCTTGAAACGAAAAAAGATTGGGGTTTTGCACTTGGTGCCTCATATGTTGTCTGTAAAGTGGCCAGCCTCAATGTCGAGGGACGCTTCGGCGATGAAAAAGCCGTTTATGTTACCGGACAAGTACGTTTATAACATCATGAGAAAAACGCTTGAGCAATTGAAGGTCGCATGAAGGGTGATAGAGGCCCATAGCGTCCGTTCTCTCTCATAGACAAAACCGAGAAAGAGCGCGAGCACAAAAAGAGATGTGATCAATTGGAAATTACCTGTCCCTTGGCTGGGGGCAAAGTGGGCAAACGCAAAGAGTATAGCTGTCACAACCAAACCCCAAAACCTCCCTAAATACCGCTTTAAAAACGATTGCAAAAACCCTCGAAATAAGAGCTCCTCCATAAACGGTACAATGAGGACGACCATCACAATCATCACTGCAAATAAAGCAGGCCTGCCCATAGTCATTTTGAGCTGCTCTACAGCAACTTGTTCCACCTTGGCCTCTTTCCATATCCATAAAGAGATTAAGTTTGTCACAGCACTGATAAACAGCACAAAAGGGTAGCTCACAATTAAACTGACTCCTCCCATTCCAATCGCCTTGTAGAATCGTTTCAGGCTCGCTTTCATGTCGCCCCAGAAAATATAGTGGCGGGTAGAAGGAGGGATAAGCAAGCAGTAAGAGAGAAGAGCTAGAAACACAATAGCTAGAGCTCCTACTTGAGCCCAGCCGAGCCATTCCTTAGTCATCGAACCGTGATTGATAAAGCGCACTAAACCCAAGTTGAGAAGCGGCAATATTAGCAATGCGAGAAGCAAATAGATTAAAAAGATGCCGATCGTCTGCTTCAATGTTACAGGCGAGGCTTTTGATTCAGGAGGGAGGCGAAAATAGCCTACCCTCCTTGCGATGAAGTAAGTGACAAGAGCAAATAGAAATGCGTAAAAAAGGCTTGCCCATGCTTGCTCTTCACTTACAACCTCCATGCTTAGCGGACCGCCTCAACATAGTTTTCGACTCGGGTCACTAATTCACGTACGATTTTACCATGAGCCATTCCAAGAGGTGTTCTCTGAAAAGCTTCTGTTCCCCATGGAGTTCGGCTATAGTCGCACGCTTTATAGGCACCTGCGATGACATGTTCGTTATTCAAAATTTCTTGCAGAATAACTTTAGGTTCTTCATTTCGAATATCAATTACACGTACACGCATAGAGACATTCAATACAGAAGCGACATCACTGCGGATGAACGAGTCATCGACATGTTTTTTTGGATTATAAGGCACTTCGGTTTGATCGATGAGTTCAGCCACAATCACAAACTCAGCGGCTCCGAGTTTATTGATCTCTTCACGGGAGATCATCGAAGGGTTTGGAGTATTTAGTTTCTCAGCAATCTCCAAGCTACCGTGATCGCGGAGCAGATAGATGCGAGAAGAGTCATAAACCCGTTTACGAATTTCATCAGTGAACTCCCTAGACAAATCCCAGGTTAATTCATAATCAGTCACTTTATTGATACAGGGAAGGACAGCAACAATTGCTTTTTGCCTTCCTGAACGTTGATAAAGAGTTGTGTCACGGTTATCGGGGGCACAGCCCGTGCAGCATAAAACAATAAGGCCCACAAAACACAAAAAGCTTCGTCCCATCACATTTCTCCAATTGTTATTGATAAACGAAAGCGCTAGTATAGGTTTAGAATTCATTCATATCAACTCAACATTGAGCATTTTTGAACTCATCTTCAGAGAGGAGCAAAAATGTACAAAGTCTAGTTGAACTCGACTTTGTATAATTTTTGTCCTGATGCACAATCATTTCTTCATTTTTCTGTAAAATTAATGACTATGTCCTTTTAATGAGAAGCATGTCCCGAATTGCCGGCATTATCTATCCAAGTGCATTTCAAGTCACAGAAACCATCAAAGAAATGCAATCTATCTATCCTTCTCAAGACGATTTTGCTTACTATCGCCACAAAAATCTCGAAATCGGTGCATGGAATACCCCCATCGCAACCAATAAAGCAAAAACGATCTGGGCCACGCTTGAAGGGAAGATTCATAATGCTGATGAATTGAGACGCGACCTTAAAAAGCAACTGGGCATCAATTTTCTTACCAATACCGACTCAGAACTCATCGTATTTGCTTATGATGCCTGGAAAGAAGGTTTTATATCTAAACTGAACGGTCCTTTTGTCCTTGCTGTATTCGATGAAGTGAAAAGAACCCTCCTGCTCGCGCGAGATCGCATGGGACAAAAATCCCTCTACTGGACAAATCAAGGGGATTTCTGGCTCTTTTCATCGGAAATTAAAGGCTTACTTTCTACAGGAATTGTTCCACAAAACATTTCTAATGAAGCCTTTGCATCATATCTCCATTTTGGATTCATTCCCCAGGACTATTCACCTATAAATGGGGTGAACAAATTATTGCCTTGCCACTATGTGAAAGTGGACTTGGATCGACGTGCCGTATTTGATCAGTATTGGTCCTTTAGCCGTTTAATTAAGGAAAAAAAACACCTGAAAACAGAAGAGACATATGAGCGCTTTGGCAAATGCATGGAGGATGCAGTCAGGATTTCTCTTCCTGAAGAGGGAGAGATCGGTTCCTTTTTGACCGGGGATCTTGGTTCATCTGCAATGAATTGGTTTTTAAGCCATTCAACAACGCGCGATCGCATTAGGGCATACACATCTGTTTTCGATGAACCTCACCCAGTGGAGCTCAATCTCTCCTCTGAAATCGCCAAAACGCTCTTTCTCACTCATGAGATAAAACGGATCAAACCGGATGAAGTAATTGAAGAGTTGCCTAAAATCGTTTGGCACTTAGATGAACCCCTTGCCGACCCTTTTGTTGTTCAAACTTGGAATCTAGGCAAAATAGCCTCATCTGAATGCTCTTTAGCCTATACAAATATTGGTTGGGAAGAGATGCTTGGAGGCAGCTCTCGTTATTTTACCTCTGATGGAAGGCAAAAAAGGTCAAAGCTTTCTACAGCCTTTGTGCTGTCACAACTCCCCCCTTCATTCCGAGAGAGAGTTGTCCTGCCTTTATTGAAATTATTTGGATCAAATTATCTCTTCCGTATTTTGCGCAACGTTGAGATCAACCGCGATCAAGTCATCTACTTGATGAATTCTGCGCTATTTAAAGAGCACGCTCGGAAAAAAGCCTCCCCTCTTCTATATAAATACTTTGATCCTGAAGTGTTTGCTCAACGTTTTCACCGCCTGAGCACAATTCCCGGAAATATCGATCCTTCTCTTTATTATGATGCGAAAACCCAACTGCCTGATCGTCTATTGATTCAATATGACCGACTGCTTACCCCTTATAACATACGCGTGATTAACCCATTTTTAGACACTCGCCTTGTGGAGTTTTTAGCTACAGTTCCTGAAGAAACGAAATTTGAGGCAAAGCAACCGGGGGCGATTTTACATCAATTGATGATGCGGTTGTGCCATGCATGCCCTCCTTTTCCAGAACGAACGGATTCCTTTATGGAGACATGGCGTACCAACTCTCAATTTCGTCATCTTTTTGGATTATTAGCAGAAGGAAGACTGGTCGATGAAGGCTTCATATCGGGGCGCTGGATCCGCCAGCAATTAGGTTATCCCTATTTAACAGCAGAGATGTTTCATCAATTATGGGCGATCATGATATTAGAAGTGTGGTTTCGTTTGTATATCGATCGCCCGATCGATTTGGCACATAGTAAACTCTCGCTTGAAGAAATTCTCAAGGAATAACTCAAGCAAAGATATTCAGGAAATTTCTAAAAAAAGTTATATGCTGTTTGATAACAATCGCAATGTTGTTGAACTTTTAAAATCCTAACGAATATGTAAAAACACTCTCCTAGACGGCTCTATTTTTTCAAAAAAATTGCTTAGACGTCGACTGAATTTTATTTATAAAATATTAAGACTGTGTTAGATTTTGTGCTTATTTTGTAAAACATTCTCAATTTTATAATTTATCTGGAAGGTTATGGCAATCTCTACTCCCGCTCTTGAAGTGAGTGATGAAATCAATCGTATCTCAGCTCAAATCGAAAAGATCGATCGTACACTCAGAAGTCATCTTTATGCTCTCAACACTGAAAAAACTGAAGAAGCCCGCATCATTCAAGATGTTGCTTTAGAACGGTTTGAAGTTCTCAAAGAGCTTCCGGAAACGGGCCCACGAATGGCTAAAATGTTGTTTACCGAAAGACTTGCTTTGCTCCGGGAAAGACATATTGCGCATTACATATCTCTTCTAAAATCACATGATCAAATTGTCGTCGAAGGAGAGGTAGAGAATCTTTCCGGACATAGGGACGAATTCCTTCACACATTCGTTACAAGAATAGATGAAGCGCTGGCTCCTTTCTTTAAAAAAGATTTTAGGCACTCGGAAAGAAGCATACGCCATGAAATTCGAAGACTTAAAGAGAAAATTGCTGAAAAGCGCTTGGTGATCAATCAAATTTTCGAAGAGAGAATCCAACAACTCGCAGACACGAATCTCTCTGACAAATCTTTCCAACAGCTTCTCCAAGAAAGGCAAAATCTACTACAAGCGCGTGAAATCACAGATCGCTATGTAGCTGCTCAAGTAGGAAACATCGATTACATCGCTCGATCTCTCACTAAATTATTTAAATCAAGAGAGTTAAATAAACGAGATAGTCGAGGTTTTACCGTATTGCATATCGCCACTTTTTGCAATCAAGTCCCGACAGTGAAATTTCTCTTAAGCTCTGGTGCCTCAGTTGCGTATGTCGACCAAGAAAATAAGTACGCAACGATCCATTGGGCGGCATGGATTGGAAATGTCCAAATCTTGAAACTATTATGTGAGCATGGGGCACAAGTAGATGCGCGAGGTGATTTAGGCCGGACGCCTCTGCATATTGCAGCTTTCAAACACAATATATATGCCGCAGAATATCTTCTCCATCAGGGGGCGAATGTTAATGCCCAAACCGATGAGGAAGCAGGGCGAGAAACTCCCCTACACCAAGCAATCACTAATAATGATGAAGAAATGGCTGCTCTACTGTGCCGCTCCCCTCATCTCGACCCGAATCTAAAGACAGAACGCGGCTACACACCTCTCTATTACGCCACAGATCTCAACCTCCCCAACATGATGCGATTGATTGTCCAACATCTCAATTTTGTGCCACCTTTAGACCATTCTGATCCATGCTCTCTACATGCGTTAATTGAAAAAGCTCAATCTACCGAAGCGAAACGTATCCTAGAGAAGAAGCTCTATGGTAGAACCAAAACACCTAAAGAGACTTTGCGATCTAATTCGGTGTATGACGCCTCAAGAACAGGGAAAACGCGCACTCAAATCCATGCTGAGAATGGGACGTATGTTCTTCTCAACCCTATAACGGATGAAGAGGTTGCTGCCTTCTGTAAACAGGAACAATCTCAAGAACCTTCAGGTTTTGGGCGAAACTGTTTGGCGCGTCGTAAAGAATCCGGTGAGTTTGTCGTTGTGACTAAAATCGAAGACCCTGAAATGATCGAACAGGCACAAGCTGCTGCTGAATTGGAAAAAGAACTACTTGGAAAACCTAATCTCAGACCTATTTTGGATTCCGTTCTTTCGAGAGGCGCCTCAGGCAAACAGAAACTCTATCAATTTCGTTCTATTACAGGGTATGCAGAAGGCAATGCATTTGCGGAACTTCTTCAAAAGTGTGAAAATACCGAACTTAAAAATAGAATCTTAACGAGCCTCGCAATCGATTTATTGACAGGCTTGGAAGCGATGCATCAAGAGCATCTCTATCATTTTTGTTTTAACATCCAAAGTATTGCGATTCATAACTCGGGCGAAGCAAATGTATGTGGCTTTAGAAGCACATCTAAGCTAACAGATGGCCAAATAGTGAGAGAAGCGCTGCCTAAAGTACGAATCCTATCACCGGAAAGAATTACAGCGCATCAACTTCTGCTTAGAGGTGCTGAGTTCACTCCTCTTAACGCAGCTCTTATCGATGCATGGGGTATTGGCGAAACTTTACTGGAACTCTTTAGAAGTAAGAGCGCTTTTTCTTCATCGCCTGAGAAAAGGGCCGAGCAAATTGACGAGCATACACAACAGCGTGTTACAGCGATTTTAAAGGAGGCGCCTGACCACCTCAAAGAAACGATTCAAGGCCTTCTACAACCAGATCCTAAAAAGAGATTATCAATTTCACAAGCGCTAGATCTTCTATCTCAGCACACCCCCTTCTCTACTGATGAAGAGAGATATATCGCTTTTCAGGAGTTGAAAGGGAAAGAAGAAGATCCTGAAGAACTTGAACGTTTAGTCGGACTAGCCCGTCAAATCGAAGAGGCGATTGATGCTGGGCGTATCCCAGAAGCTAGAAATAACTCACAGCTTTTATTTAGTGAAGGAAAACTGCATATCGCCCGCGTGGTTTTAGAAGATAAACATGCAAACCCTCTTCCCATCGCCTTAAGCTTAGTGCAGTCCCTTGTGAATTCCAAAATACAGTTTGAGGATGAGCTGAGAACCGAGTTAGCGCGTTCTGCCCGCCTCTTCACTGAATTAACGGCCTTTAAATGTTCTCAAGAGAAAAGAAAGCTCTATCCCGAAGATATTGAATCTCTTAGAAACACACTCTCGAATCTCTATGATGCCCTTAAAGAAGATAAAAATCTTCAGCGATTGGATAATCAACTCGTCCTTCAGTTTAACGTTGTCTGCTGTTTGGAAGCGATAAAATCGATGGATACTTTCGACTACTCCGGGTTATTCGATGACCTCATTTCGTTAATCATAGATAGTGACTTCAATGCGGCATTTGAAAGAATCAAAATTCTGCAAGGTCAATTAGGTAAATCTTGGTTTGCAGATCTTCTCTACCTCTCATGGTTGGGATGTATATCAACACAAGATATGAAGACTTTTGAAAACCTTCGAGCAGATATCACAAAACAGGCACGAAAGAAATCAAAAATTGCTTTAGGCAGCGTGGACATCTATTTTGAGCATGTCCGGAAGGGGACTCAAGAGATCAAAGAGCAAGCTCTTCAGGAATTGATCAGTCTTTCCCGTATGAAAGGAAAAAAGCATACCCCATTTTGGAAAGTGCGCTACCGCGCGATTCAACATCTTTATATCCTATCAAAGGATTTTGATCTTTCTTCAACTCTTTCGGAATTAAGAGAAAATGAGAAAAACAAGCATATTCAACGGCTTTTCACACAAGTCGATCAAGATCCCCACATAGTCGAGAAATGGAATACATATGGAAACCGATGAAATACTAAGGAGATGACCTATGGCAGCAAGCTTTCTATCGAATTTAGCAGGAAAATTTGGCGTTATAAGAGAGCCACAAGAGTATACCGTGATGACATGGAATGTAGGCACCGACTCCGACTACCGGCGCGTATATGATGCAGATCCAAGCAAACGTGAGGATCTGTTCCGCAAAATATTTGCCTCCATTAAAAACCTCGACCTTATTGGCCTTCAAGAAGTTTTCGATATCAAGGAGAGCGCTTTCTTCCCAAAGACTGAGTGGAAATTCCACCGTAATGAAGACAACGACACGTCGATTGTTTGGAATAACAAGCGTTTTAAACTCATTGCAGATGAATCAATTACATACGACAATATAGCAGGCACGACAATTTTAATGCTTGAAGACCGTGCAACCCGACTTAAAATCAGGATAGTCTCTGCACACATTATCGGCTTTAACCTAGAGAACAGGAACGGCCAAGAACAGGGCTATGACCAATTAAAACAACTGCTATCCTCTCTCCAAGAACCGTCGGCTGACTCCACGGTGCTCTGTATGGATGCTAACTCGGATAAAACGCATTCAAACAGACTCGAGCAACTTAAAGACTATAGGGATGATGGTGATGAGAGTCCGACGAGTAAAAACCAAGAAGTCGGAGATGTGAAGCTTGACTGGATATTCGCAAAAGGGCTCCTCGAAATGCAACCCATCGCTCTTCCAAAGGAACTTGAGGAAAACCCCAGCGATCATCTCCCCCACATATCAAAAATCATAATAAACAAAAAATGACGGAGTAAAAAATGGCTATACAAACCCCCAGAATCGAATTTAGCGATGCAATCAATGAAACCTCTGCGCGTATTGGCGCAATCGATCGCAGGCTGCAGCATCATCTCTACACGGTTATCGAGCTCGATACAAAGTTGCGTGAAGAGGTCGGACTCGCTCAAGATGTTGCCCTAGATCGATTGTCAGTGTTGAAAACGCTTTTTGAGTCTGGCAGGAGAGATGTAGATTTTGAAAATGCCAATAAAAGCTTTGCCCAAAAACTAGAAGAAATCCGTGACGATTATGTTGAAAACCACAAATCACTTCTCAAAGCCCGGAGCACAATGATTGTTGATGAGCGCGAAGTGTCAATCACAGCATCAAATCGAGACCAACTTTTAGACGATTTCAAGGCAAGATTAGACGCATGCCTTCAGCCGTACTTCGCTCAACCATTTAATCGCTATGAAACGGAGATTCGTCGTGAAATCCGCGAATTAGAAGAAAAAATTGCTGAAAGAGAGACTGAAATCACTCGACTTTTTGATGAGAGAACATGGCACACAACTGAAGCTTTTAGACCGAGCCCAGAACAACGGGAGTTACTTCAGGAAAGAGAGCAGTTGCGCGCAGCTCATAGAATAGATAATCCATTTTTAGCTGCTCAAATGGGAGATATTGCTTACATTCAAAGAGTATTATCTCTTCCCTTTTATGAAAAAAACAGGATCACCATAAATCAGCGAGATTCTAGAGGTTTTACCCTTTTACAGATCGCAGCTTTTTGTGGCCAAGTTCCAACAGTGGGATTTTTATTAGGACGCAAAGCCTCCGTCAAATATGTTGACATCCCTAACAAGTATGAGCCAATCCACTGGGCTGCTTGGGCTGGACATACAAGAATTGTCGAGTTATTAATAGAGCACGGAGCTAAGGTTGACGCACTCGGGTCAATGGGAAGAACCCCCCTTCACATAGCAACTTTTAAGCATAAGCTCGCTATTGCGGATTTTTTACTTAAAAACGGTGCTGATATCAATGCACAAACTAATGATGAGGCTGGAAGAGAGACTTCACTGCATCAAGTTGTAACGAATAACGATGAGCAGATGGCAGACCTTTTGTGCAAGTCTGCTCTTCTTGACCTTAACAGAAGAACAGTGAGAGATTATACGCCATTATACATGGCTGTGCACTGTAATTTGCCAAATATGGTGCGTAAGATCATACGACACCCTAACTTCTTTGATTCCGGTGAAGTCTCAGATCCAAGCTCTCTTATTTCACTCATTGAGTCCGCAAAGAGAATCAAAGCCTCCCCTGAACTCATCAGGCTTCTTGAGAAAAAGCTCTATGGAAAAGCCACAACCCCCAAAGAGCCTCCTGCTGCTTTAGTGAAAAATGATTCAATAAATCGTATGCAGAAAACACCGACCCTTATTCATGGTGAAATGGGTACATATGCCCTCCTCAACCGCATTTCAAGCGATGAAGCTGAAGCTCTGTTGGACCAATACAAAGTGCATACAAGGTTTGTGAATGGGATAAGAAAAGCACCTTTTTTCTTTGGGCAAGGATTTTCAGGAAAAGCACGTTTAGCGCGTGATGTAAAAACGGGTAAATTTATCGTAGTCAAAAAAATTGACGATCCGAAGAAAATCGAACGCGCGCAAAATGAAGCTCGCATTCAGATGATGCTCTCAGGCAAGCCAAACATCTTGCCTATTTTGGATTCAATCCTCTCAACAGGATGCACAGGAGAGCCTAAACTCTATCTATTCTTTCCGATCGCAGGATATGGAGACGGCGATTCACTCATCCCTCTATTGCAAAAATGTCCTGAGAAACAATTAGCACACGACATCCTTACTAGCGTTGCTCTTGACATCGCAAGAGGAATGGAGGGAATGCATAGTGATCACGTGATTCATGCAGATTTTAAGACCGATAACTTTGTTATTCAACATACTGGTGAAGCACAGATCATTGACTTTGGTACTGCACGCGAATTACCCAACGGTCTATTAGATGAGGGTATTGTTGCCGGAACAAAAACACTCTCACCGGAACGTATCCAGCTCCATGCTCAAATTATTGGCAAAAAAACAGTTGTGCCTATCGATGCGCGAGCGGTGGACGCATGGTCACTTGGACAGACACTCTTCGAGCTGATCAACGGAGACAATCCATTTGCGATATCTAGTGAGGTAAAAAAATATTGGTCACATACTTATATGAAACGAATTGCAGAGCAGGGATTGAGAAAAGACACGCCGGAACACTTAAGACAAGTTGTGATCGGGTTACTAGATCCCGACCCTAAAACCCGCATGACTGTTGCTCAAGCACTTGAAATTTTGACTCCTCACAGTCCATTTGCAAATGAAAACGAAAAACAAGCTGCCTTTCAACGACTGAAATATGGAGAAGAAGCTCCTGCACAAGCATCCGAATTGGATAGTGATGATAACACGCATCGTGCACGTCTACAAGAAAGCAGCGGATCTTCATCTGATGATAATGATGATAGACCGGTAGCGGCTGCAGCTGTAGAAGCAACACCTCCTAGTGGATATAGTCAACCTCCATCTGTTCGTGCATTTAGACCGGAAGACTTGCCCCCTCCTATTCGGGGCTATGTAAAAACTCCTACCGTACCAGACTATGAGACTT
This sequence comes from uncultured Chlamydiales bacterium, assembly GCA_963748195.1. Lineage (GTDB taxonomy): Bacteria > Chlamydiota > Chlamydiia > Chlamydiales > JAAKFR01 > JAJACP01. Next base: position 55,878 of record CAVVHU010000003.1, read on the forward strand.
CTGATGAAGAGGATCACCCTCTACTCGGATATGGCAAAACCCCCTCAACAGTATCTTTGAATGTTGGGGTGAAGACACCCAACTCCGGCTCAACCGATACAGATCATCCTCTACTCGGATACAGCAAAACCCCCTCAACAGTTTCTTTGAATGTTGGGGTGAAGACACCCAACTCCGGCTCAACCAATACAGATCATCCCTTATTCGGTTATAGAACAACTCCCTCTGCAGTCTCTGTCTCTTGGAAAAGAGCAAGACCACAGAACGTGGAGACACCCGAGAACCCAACTCACACCGCTGATCCTGTAGATGAAGATAGCAAAACCCCTTCAGCTCTTGGGAAAGCCGAGTGTTCGGACGATGATGTTCAGCCACAAGAGAAGGGAGCATACACAAGCCTAGAACATTTGAGACATTAATGAGAGTAGTATCATCTCCCGGGAGATCTCCCGGGAGAACAAGGAGAAAAAAACATGGCAATTGCTGCAGCCCCAACACAACGCTCTGTCGACAAAATTTTGCGTGAAATTGAAAACCAAAAATTTAACAGCGCTTTTGAAAGTCTAAAGTATCAATTAGTTGGGCTTAACATTAACTCCACGCTAGTTGAGGTGCAAAAGACATATGCGTTTTTGAACCTCATCATTCCTCATCTCAACAAGGATCAAATTGGAGAGTTTGTTAAAGACTACACAGTATTTTTACATTTTCCCACTTTGACAGATGAACAAAGTCAATTAGCTCTCGATTTAGGGGATTGGTTTTTTAAAACGGAACCGCAAAAAGCCCTTCACTACTATGCAAAAGCGCATAGGATGCATTGTCCTGATGGCTTCAAAATCGTCACAAGAGCTCTATTTCGGGCGCTCCTACAAGAAGAATGGTTATTTAACCCACTCGAACGGGCTGCCAGACTGGGAGATGCGAAAAAATTTGGCCAAGAACTTACATACATCGAAAAAGAACTCAAACGCTTTTGTTCTGACCAAGAAGACTACACACTTCTACACGAACGTGTTCGCAGACATCTATATGCTCAAACATCAGCTTCTCACAGAATATAGAGAGAGAATTGATGCTCTAGTAATACGCCTTTGAACCAAAAGTACCCTACTGAAATATATCGAGATGCGATCGAGAAATATCGTGCCGGTTTTCATGCACAAACAGAGGATATTCGTTCCTTTCAGACTCAGATGCTGCAAAATTTCAGAACGTTAATGGGGGTTTTCCTCAATGATGCATTTGCCATTTTAGGCCCTCCTCCCTGCACCTACGATCTTCGCGCAATGGGTTCTCTAGCCAGAGAAGAACAGGCTCCCTACTCCGATCTCGAATGGTTTATTCTTATCGAAAACGAAGATCATATTCCTTACTTCAAAAAACTTGCATGGGTATTAGAACTCCTCGTCATCTCTCTTGGCGAAACCTCTTCCAAAGAGATTCCTATTTTTAACAGTATTTGCAAAGGACTTTTTATCGATGTAAGCCCTGCAAATGAAACGGTTTGTCAACTCGTTGGAAACCCTACAACAATCGCCTCGCAGATTACAAAAAGTGGAAAAACTCCTGGCGAGGGAAGCTTTGATGCCACAACACCGCAAAAAAGCTTACTGCAGTCAAGCAGTTTTGCTACCGATAACCCCTCCCTCTCTATAGACTTTCAAAAAGAGCTAAAGGCCAATTTAAATAACCGTCAAAACACAGATTCAAATGAAACGGTTTGTCAACTCGTTGGAAACCCTACAACAATCGCTTCGCAGATTACAAAAAGTGGAACAACTCCTGGCGAGGGAAGCTTTGATGCCACAACACCGCAAAAATGCTTACTGCAGTCAAGCAGTTTTGCTACCGATAACCCCTCCCTTTCTATAGACTTTCAAAAAGAGCTAAAGGCCAATTTAAATAACCGTCAAAACACAGATTCAGATGATAACTGCGAAACAGAACCCCTTTACCTCACTAGGGCAGAGCAAGTATTCAAGTATCTCAAAGGCACTCATTTACCACTTTCTGGATGGGCTGCTGATACGACGATTTTAGACACAATCGCTATCAAATGGACGACTACACCAGAAAATCTAGTTGAAATCGACCTAAAGGAGAAATTTATTGAGCCAATCAATCACTTAATAGAAGTGATTGCTCTTTATTTCGACATTAAAGAAACGAACACGCTTGAAGTAATTGATGCCTTAATAGACAAAAAAGTTTTTGATCGCTCAACAGGAACACTTCTCAAAGAAACTGTCACTGCGATCTACTGGATGCGGTTGAGGCTGCAATTAGCTTACAAAGAAAAAAGAGATTCGGCAGCCTGTTCAGCAGCCCAGTCGCACATTTTTTTCGATGAAAAAGAAAAAAACGTTTTATTTCGCACGTACTGGTTACTTCTAAGGCCCTTATATAACACATTTGATAAAATTATCACCCAAAGTGAAATCAATCTACCGGTTGAAGCGCTCAATGAATTAATCAAAGAACCCGATGTTAGAAGCCTAAAACTCTTTCTTCCTCATCTTGCTAGACATCTGGCAAAGCATGGTGATTTAGAAGTTCATATTCAGATCCTCGTCGCACTTCAGGATCTACATTCCTTTCGACACCTCTATCTATCTGTATTAGAAAAAGAAGGAGTAAACATCACTTCATTAGCCAAACACCCCGCAAGAAATGGGATACGTTATGCTGAAGTTCAAGATATCCGCTATATGGCCGATGCACTGCAACATATCACGACTGACGATCCTGCATCGGGAGTGGTGGTACAACATTCAGCTATTGGCCGAAGATATTTGCATCCTGATGTCGCAAAGCAGATTCTTGATGGATCAGGAAATATCATGGAAGTCGAAAGCAGCTGTAGACATAGAGTCGCATCTGCTGAATGTTCCCCTTTCCACCTCTTTTTTAAGCAAAAGCCCAACCATCCCATGATGGAATATGCTATTCACTCATTGAGTTATAAGACTGTAGGTAAATCAACCCCTCCTACAGAATTAGTGCGTTTTGAGGTAAATGGAAAAGCGTATCCTGTCCTTATCTCGCAGGCGATTGAGGGTAGCACCTTAAAAATGGCCTCTGCAGTAGATATTAATAGAGCCTCTTTAACACGAATGCTTTTGATGTCCATATTGACACGACCCGGAGATGGATTGGACTCAAACTATATTATTGATGATCAGGGGAATATTTTTTGCATTGATAATGACATCTCATTTGTAGAGCCCGTTGAAAAAACCCTGATGGGACTCCTGATGGGACTAAAGATAAACTTCTCCTCTATTTTATTTTGTTTTGACCAAGAGTTATTAGATCCAGCAACTTTGGAAGCTTTTACAATGCTCTCCCCAGAGGATATTCTGCATTGCTGGATGACGGAATTGATTATCAAAGAACAAGAATATCTCGCGCTTTTTTCTAAAGACGAATGCGCTGAGCTGTATAAAGAAGATAAACAAGGCAATCGTTTTACCCCTTCACTTCTTTTAAAAGAAGGAACTACACCTACACTTTGTCATCAGTTCGACCACCTTCAAAGAGAGCTCATTGAAAACAATTATCAAATGACCGCTCAAGACCTTCTGAAAACGCTTGTTTCATTGGGAAGTGAAGTTGGCGAAAGCGTTGCTTTGCGCTATTCCGGTGCCTTTACACGACGCAACCGAACCCCACAGGAACGCTTGAAAAGTGTCACAGGAGCAACACAATCCATGACAAGTGGCAATGGATTTAAGGCGAGTTTAGGCTCTATCCCTTCCACTGGAGACATTGAAAAGAGAAAGTGGTTTAGCTTAGAGGAGGCAAAAGATGAACTTTTCCCTCTCATCGAACAAGTTTCAGGTGGAAAATATATAAAATTTGATGAGAAGCACCGTGTGTTGCACGTTCCGTTTGAAAAAACCGATCGACATGAGACGGTTTTGAAAGTAGCAGCAAAGAAGGTGGGTGCGTATGGAGTCCCTACAGAGCTCTCGCTTAGAGGATGCAAAAAAATATCCCTGTCAACGCTCGGACCATTTTTAAGTGATGAATTGCGCTTTTTGGATTTAAGAAATTGCCCCAATCTTAAATCAGATATGATGGAGTTAATCGCAAAAAAATGTCCTTCCCTCGAAGAACTTTATTTAAGCAGCACGGAAATCGAAGTGGTAGCAGAACAAACCCGATTTGGTCAAACAAGACCTCTTAGAATGCCAAACCTTAAAACCCTGCACATTTCAAGATGCAAGAATCTTAGAATGATCAAGCTAGAATCTCCTTGTCTTGTACATTTCAAAGCTAAAGATAATCCAATGTTACGGGAAGCTGATTTAGAGGCAGTTTTTCCAATTATAGATGGTTCTCCTTGTAAGCCTAGAACTGTGTGGAGAGATATTAATATCTATCTATTAAGGAAAATTCTCCCCTTGTTTCCTTCAACAGTTTTCGTAGACAACCAGTATATTTACGGAATTTTAACGGATCGATTATCGGAAAGTGAAATCCAAAAAATATTTGAGCCTCAAAATGACTGCCTCACGCAATTAGACCTTGAGAATAACGACATCGGAGCTGCAGGAGCTCAGGCACTAGCGCAAGTGCTGCCACAAACACAGATCACACAATTACATCTTGGGAGTAACGACATCGGAGATGCAGGAGCTCAGGCGCTAGCACAAGTGCTGCCACAAACACAGATCTCACAATTAAACCTTAGTTTTAACTTCATCAGAAATGCTGGAGCTCAGGCTATAGCTCAAGTGCTCCACAAACCAAGATCACACAATTAAACCTTGAGCATAACCTCATCGGAGATGCAGGAGCTCAGGCTATAGCACAAGTGCTAAAGAAAACCCAGATCACACAATTAAACCTTGGAGACACCTACATCGGAGAGGCAGGAGCTCAGGCTATAGCACAAGTGCTAAAGAAAACCCAGATCTCACAATTAAACCTTGGAAACAACTACATCGGAGAAGCAGGCGCTCAGGCTATAGCGCAAGTGCTCAAGCAAACCCAGATCACACAATTAAACCTTGAGCATAACTTCATCAGAGAAGCAGGCGCTCAGGCTATAGCACAAGTGCTAAAGACAAACCCAGATCACACAATTAAACCTTAGTGAAAACCACATCGGAGAAGCAGGCGCTCAGGCTATAGCACAAGTGCTAAAGAAAACCCAGATCTCACAATTAAACCTTGGAGACAACTACATCGGAGAAGCAGGCGCTCAGGCTATAGCACAAGTGCTAAAGAAAACCCAGATCACACAATTAAACCTTGAGCGTAACTTCATCAGAGCTGCAGGCGCTCAGGCTATAGCTCAAGTGCTAAAGAAAACCAAGATCACACAATTAGACCTTAGCTGGAACTCCATCGGAGATGCAGGCGCTCAGGCTCTAGCGCAAGTGCTGAAAGAAAACCCAGATAACACAATTAAACCTTAGTTATAACAACATCGGAGATGGCAGGCGCTCAGGCTATAGCGCAAGTGCTGAAGAAAACCCAGATCACACAATTAAACCTTAGGGAGAACAACATCGGAGATGCAGGCGCTCAGGCTATAGCGCAAGTGCTCGCCTCAAACCCAGATCACACAATTAAACCTTGAGAATAATCTCCATCGGAGATAAATTGAGAGAATCCATCGAAAGAGCATTAGAGAGAAATAGAGCAAGACGTGGTCAGTCGTATGCAGCCACAACATCAGAGGCAAATACTCAATCCCCGGACGGCGATGCTAAATAACCCCTTAAAACTTGAAGGTAATTCAATATGAGCATAACACCTGTATCAACTACCCCAACTTTATTCCCTGCTAATACACAAAGTGTTAGCATGATTTTAGGCTCTATTTTGGCCCTTAGGTCCCCTTCTCAAACTCAAGTGAGTACTATTTTTGCAAACCTTAAGCCCTTTACACCTCATTTAGAGTCGGTTGAAGTTGAGCGTCTAGAAAAGTTACTCAAAAAGCTCTTCAGCTTTTTCCCAAATGAGCTTTCCAAAGAACAAGCTGAACTAACTACACAACTCGGCACATGGTATCTTCAAAATAAAGATCCACTAAAAGCAATGCATTACTTTGCCTATGCCCTCCAAAGAGAACCTGTTGAAGAGCGCCATCGGCACACCTCTGAAGTGTTTCTCCAATGGGCGCTTATTAACAATACATTCAAAGGGCGATTAGAAAAGGCCTACTCTGAGGGTGATGTTGGGCTGTTCAATCAACTGATGGACTCCTTACATAAAATGCAGCGCTTCTTCTATCACGAGCGTGATTTCCATATCCTTAGCGAAGTAGTCAATGATGTTCTAATCGATGACCCAAAAGAAAATCGAATGGAACAATTTAGTTTGTGTGCGGAAAAACTACACAGCCTACTCCCCCCGCCTTTAGCCACTGAACCGGTTACTATCCACTACCAGCGTGCACTGCAAATCTATCGACAACATTGCACTCTAGAGCACTACAAGGCCTTTTTTAACCTCCTTTTAGATGATGCACTTACCTTGCTCGGTCGTCCTCCATGTCGGTTCGACATACGAGCGATGGGATCATTAGCCCGCAATGAACCAGCCCCCTACTCTGACCTCGAATACTTTATTTTGATCGAAGATGCGAAACATCGGACTTACTTCCAACAGTTAGCTGAGGTGATCGCGCTTCAATTTCTCTCTTTAGGCGAAACAGACTTTCCCGTTTTAACGATAACAGAGGGTATTCACATCGATCCAGGTGCAAACCCTGCAAGACATCCAGATCTCATCGGCACACCCCAAGAGATGGCTGAACGAAAAACCCCTAATCATAACGAAGAGCTTCGTCTCACACTATTCCAGTCAGTTTCTCTTTTGGAATCCCCTCCCGATCTTTCTACTGAATTCCAGAAGACTCTAGATCCCAAAGAAGTGCGTCAGCGAGCCTTTGAAGCTTGTGTATCACTAAAAGAGCACTTTGAAACTCAATGGAACATTCTGCCGACTCAGCTCCAAGAATTCAGTCTCAAAGAACAGTTTATTCTCCCTCTTAATGTCCTTTTAGATCTACTTCATCTTTATCATGGCAACTTGGAGAATAAGTTCACCCCCTCGACTCTTGCCTTAATCAAAGAAGTGTCCCTCACACTCCATCAGGTGCGCATTAGAGTGCATCTAAAATATCAACAGCATAATGACCAAGTGAAACGTTCTGACCTTCAAGTAACAGAACAGCAAATACTCGATAGTGCCTATTGGCTACTTCTAAGGCCCTTATATAACACATTTGATAAAATTATCACCCAAAGTGAAATTAATCTACCGATTGAAGCGCTCAATGAATTAATCAAAGAACCCGATGTTAGAAGCCTAAAACTCTTTCTTCCTCATCTTGCCGGACATCTGGCAAAGCATGGTGATTTAGAAGTTCATATTCAGGTCCTCGTCGCACTTCAGGATCTACATTCCTTTCGACACCTCTATCTATCTGTATTAGAAAAAGAAGGAGTAAACATCACTTCATTAGCCAAACACCCCGCAAGAAATGGGATACGTTATGCTGAAGTTCAAGATATCCGCTATATGGCCGATGCACTGCAACATATCACGACTGACGATCCTGCATCGGGAGTGATGGTACAACATTCAGCTATTGGCCGAAGATATTTGCATCCCGATGTCGCAAAGCAGATTCTTGATGAATCAGGAAATATCATGGAAGTTGAAAGCGGCTGTAGACATAGAGTCGCATCTGCTGAATATTCCCCTTTCCACCTCTTTTTTAAGCAAAAACCCAACCATCCCATGATGGAATATGCTATTCACTCATTGAGTTATAAGACTGTAGGTAAATCAACCCCTCCTACAGAATTAGTGCGTTTTGAGGTAAATGGAAAAGCGTATCCTGTCCTTATCTCGCAGGCGATTGAGGGTAGCACCTTAAAAATGGCCTCTGCAGTAGATATTAATAGAGCCTCTTTAACACGAATGCTTTTGATGTCCATATTGACACGACCCGGAGATGGATTGGACTCAAACTATATTATTGATGATCAGGGGAATATTTTTTGCATTGATAATGACATCTCATTTGTAGAGCCCGTTGAAAAAACCCTGATGGGACCAAAGATAAACTTCTCCTCTATTTTATTTTGTTTTGACCAAGAGTTATTAGATCCAGCAACTTTGGAAGCTTTTACAATGCTCTCCCCAGAGGATATTCTGCATTGCTGGATGACGGAATTGATTATCAAAGAACAAGAATATCTCGCGCTTTTTTCTAAAGACGAATGCGCTGAGCTGTATAAGGAAGATAAACAAGGCAATCGTTTTACCCCTTCACTTCTTTTAAAAGAAGGAACTACACCTACACTTTGTCATCAGTTCGACCACCTTCAAAGAGAGCTCATTGAAAACAATTATCAAATGACCGCTCAAGACCTTCTGAAAACGCTTGTTTCATTGGGAAGTGAAGTTGGCGAAAGCGTTGCTTTGCGCTATTCCGGTGCCTTTACACGACGCAACCGAACCCCACAGGAACGCTTGAAAAGTGTCACAGGAGCAACACAATCCATGACAAGTGGCAATGGATTTAAGGCGAGTTTAGGCTCTATCCCTTCCACTGGAGACATTGAAAAGAGAAAGTTGTTTAGCTTAGAGGAGGCAAAAGATGAACTTTTCCCTCTCATCGAACAAGTTTTAGGTGGAAAATATATAAAATTTGATGAGAAGCACCGTGTGTTGCACGTTTCGTTTGAAAAAACCGATCGACATGAGACGGTTTTGAAAGTAGCAGCAAAGAAGGTGGGTGCGTATGGAGTCCCTACAGAGCTCTCGCTTAGAGGATGCAAAAAAATATCCCTGTCAACGCTCGGACCATTTTTAAGTGATGAATTGCGCTTTTTGGATTTAAGAAATTGCCCCAATCTTAAATCAGATATGATGGAGTTAATCGCAAAAAAATGTCCTTCCCTCGAAGAACTTTATTTAAGCAGCACGGAAATCGAAGTGGTAGCAGAACAAACCCGATTTGGTCAAACAAGACCTCTTAGAATGCCAAACCTTAAAACCCTGCACATTTCAAGATGCAAGAATCTTAGAATGATCAAGCTAGAATCTCCTTGTCTTGTACATTTCAAAGCGAAAGATAATCCAATGTTACGGGAAGCTGACTTGGAAGCTGTGATGCCCATCATCGATGGTTCTCCTTGTAAGCCTAGAACTGTGTGGAGAGATATTAATATCGATCTATTAAAAAAAATTCTCCCCTTGTTTCCTTCAACAGTTTTCGTAGACAACCAGTATATTTACGGAATTTTAACGGATCGATTATCGGAAAGTGAAATCCAAAAAATATTTGAGCCTCAAAATGACTGCCTCACGCAATTAGACCTTGAGAATAACTCCATCGGAGCTGCAGGAGCTCAGGCACTAGCGCAAGTGCTGCCACAAACACAGATCACACAATTAAACCTTTATAACAACTATATCGGAGCTACAGGCGCTCAGGCTATAGCTCAAGTGCTAAAGAAAACCAAGATCACACAATTAAACCTTGGGCGTAACTACATCGGAGATGCAGGCGTTCAGGCACTAGCGCAAGGGCTGCATCAAACCAAGATCACACAATTAGACCTTAGGGATAACAAAATCGGAGATGCAGGCGTTCAGGCACTAGCGCAAGGGCTGCATCAAACCAAGATCACACAATTAGACCTTGGGGACAACTCCATCGGAGAGGAAGGAGCTCAGGCTCTAGCGCAAGTGCTGCCTCAAACTCAGATCACACGATTAGACCTTGGGGACAACTCCATCGGAGAGGAAGGAGCTCAGGCTCTAGCGCAAGTGCTGCCTCAAACTCAGATCACACGATTAGGCCTTGCGATAAACTTCATCGGAGATGCAGGCGCTCAGGCTCTAGCGCAAGTGCTGCCACAAACCCAGATCACACAATTAGACCTTAGCTGGAACTTCATCAGAGATGCTGGAACTCAGGCTCTAGCGCAAGAGCTCGCTCAAATCAAGATCACAGAATTAGACCTTAGTGATGAATTGCGCTTTTTGGATTTAAGAAATTGCTCCAATCTTAAATCAAATATGATGGAGTTAATCGCAAAAAAATGCCCTTCCCTCGAAGAACTTTATTTAAGTGACTCAGGGATTGAGGTTTTAGCAGAAATACCCTTATTGGGGCAAGCAAGACCTCTTAGAATGCCAAACCTTAAAACCCTGCACATTTCAAGATGCAAGAATCTTAAAATGATTAAGCTAGAATCTCCTTGTCTTGTACATTTCAAAGCGAAAGATAATCCAATGTTACGGGAAGCTGACTTGGAAGCTGTGATGCCCATCATCGATGGTTCTCCTTGTAAGCCTAGAACTGTGTGGAGAGATATTAATATCGATCTATTAAAAAAAATTCTCCCCTTGTTTCCTTCAACAGTTTTCGTAGACAACCAGTATATTTACGGAATTTTAACGGATCGATTATCGGAAAGTGAAATCCAAAAAATATTTGAGCCTCAAAATGACTGCCTCACACAATTAGACCTTAAGAATATCGGAGATGCAGGGGCTCAGGCACTAGCGAAAGTGCTGCCACAAACCAAGATCACACAATTAAACCTTGGGAATAACGACATCGAAGCTGCAGGCGCTCAGGCTCTAGCGCAAGTGCTGCCACAAACCCAGATCTCACAATTAGACCTTAGGGATAACAAAATCGGAGAAGCAAGCGCTCAGGCTATAGCTCAAGTGCTGCCACAAACCCAGATCACAGAATTAAACCTTAGAGGTAACTCCATCGGAGATGCAGGCGCTCAGGCTATAGCGCAAGTGCTGCCACAAACCCAGATCACACAATTAAACCTTGAGCGTAACTTCATCGGAGAAGCAGGCGCTCAGGCTATAGCGCAAGTGCTGCCACAAACCCAGATCTCACAATTAAACCTTAGTGAAAACCACATCAGAGATGCAGGCGCTCAGGCTCTAGCGCAAGTGCTGCCACAAACTCAGATCGCACAATTAGATCTTGATCATAACTCCATCGAAGAAGTAGGAGCTCAGGCTCTAGCGCAAGTGCTGCCACAAACCCAGATCTCACAATTAAACCTTAGCTGGAACTACATCGGAGATGCAGGAGCTCAGGCTCTAGCGCAAGTGCTGCCACAAACCCAGATCTCACAATTAAACCTTGAGCGTAACCTCATCGGAGATGCAGGCGCTCAGGCTCTAGCGCAAGTGCTGCCACAAACCCAGATCTCACAATTAAACCTTGAGCGTAACCTCATCGGAGATGCAGGCGCTCAGGCTCTAGCGCAAGTGCTGCCACAAACCCAGATCTCACAATTAAACCTTGGGGGTAACTCCATCGGAGAAGCAGGAGCTCAGGCTATAGCGCAAGTGCTGCCACAAACCCAGATCACACAATTAAACCTTAGGGATAACAACATCGGAGATGCAGGCGCTCAGGCTCTAGCGCAAGTGCTGCCACAAACCCAGATCACACAATTAGACCTTGGGAGGAACTCCATCGAAGATGCAGGCGCTCAGGCTATAGCTCAAGTGCTAAAGAAAACCCAGATCACACAATTAAACCTTAAGCATAACCTCATCAGAAAAGCAGGACGCTCAGGCTATAGCGCAAGTGCTCGCCTCAAACCCAGATCACACAATTAAACCTTGAGCGTAACTTCATCGGAGAAGCAGGCGCTCAGGCTATAGCGCAAGTGCTGCCACAAACCCAGATCTCACAATTAAACCTTAACTATAACTTCATCGGAGATGCAGGCGCTCAGGCACTAGCGCAAGTGCTGCCACAAACACAGATCACACAATTACATCTTGGGAGTAACGACATCGGAGATGCAGGAGCTCAGGCTCTAGCGCAAGTGCTGCCACAAACCCAGATCACACAATTAAACCTTAGGATAACAAAATCGGAGATGCAGGAGCTCAGGCCCTAGCGAAAGTGCTGCCACACACCCAGATCTCAGAATTATACCTTAGGAATAACTCCATCGGAATTGATACCGAACAAGCCTTGCAAAAGAAATACCCACAAATAAGGTTCTAATGCGCAAAAACAAGTGTCAGTTTCAGCAGAGGTCTAAATTTATTTTCGGTAAAAAAGTTGTTTCGTTAAAATGCTTTGACATCAAAATTCTACTCTTCATCAGAGAAAGAATCTTTAAAAACGCGAAAAAGCTCTAAACTCTGCTAACACCTGAGGAGAAAAAATCTTATGAGAACAAATCCCATATCTTTTACAGGAACTGCGGTGTCTACTCCTGGAGAAGGGGAACAGAGCTTTGACATGACCTTAAGCACTATTTTGAGATCCTCTCCCTCGCAAACACTTGTGAGTACAACCTTTAAAGAACTTGAATCGTATATTCCTCAGTTAGACTCAGCTGAAATCATTCAGTTAGAAAAAATGCTTAGCAGGCTCTTCGGCTTTTTTCCTCATTAGTTTTCCCTAACAATACAATCGGTACTATGAACCCTGCGGAATCCTTGTGTAGAATTTGTGCTGTGAATCCCCTCACGATTTTGTATCAATCAAAGGATTATTCTGCTATCCTATTGACACACGTGTTCATAGGTGTTCCCTCTCAATAGAGAATCGGATAGGCCGGAATTGATGGTGTGTGACGAATCCATTCCCAGCTCGACTTCTTTTACTAGAGGGACAAGCCTCTTAAATTCTTAACTCATGGAGGATTGAGATGACAGTTTCTGCAGTGGGTTCTGCAGTAGGCAGAGCTGGTAACTCAGGACACCTTTCAAATTTCAACAATATCCTACTAGAGATTCAAGCACTTGATCACAAGGTGAGTAGCAATACCCTTTTGGATATTTACCAAGCATTGCACCAGCAAATGCCCGCTTTTTCAGGGGAACAGATGAGGCGCTTTAACGTCCTTGAAGTTTACCAAAAATTAGTTGCGCATCCCACCGCATCTGAGCACGCAAACGAACAGGCAAGGCTTGCTACAGACTTAGGAGATTGGCAGCAGCTAAACAATTCCTTTCAAGAAGCTTACTTTTATTATGTTATGGCCCTAAATTGGCAAGAGAGCGATGAGCGACATCGTCTTGCAACCATCGCTTTTTTAAAATGGACATTCGAAAAGTTGGCTAAAAGTATCAGCACATTGAAGCCGGAAGCACTTAATCGGGTGATCGATGAACTTTTCTCTTTTCATTCTTCAGCCGAGGAGGTCGAGCAGCTATCAGAGTTTATCACGGGCATTATCAGCAGCTCTGGAACACGCTTTAATCTGTTGGGTCAATGCGCTCGGCATTTTAAAGAGAGAAGATCGTCTCCACCCCCATCTTCTACCGATTATTTGACAAAGCGGCATCGAACTAAATTTAATAAAGATTTTGTTGTCAGTTTTCCAAAAGCTCAAGTTTCCAACTCAGTCGTTTTAGAATCTTTTACCGACATGTTACGCCCGATGATGGAATATATGCGAGATCTCATAGGGCCTCTACCTGAAGGGTATGACTTTCGTTTGATCGGATCATTTGCACGCAATGAAGGATGCCCCGCTTCTGATTTCGAGTGGTTTGGGTTAGTGAAAGAGAAGGAGAAGAGTGACGAGTTAAAATTGTTTGCTGAGGGCATTCATATGCTTGTCAGCGCTTTTGGTAAAACGCCTTTTACTAAAAACAATCTTTTTGTTGCGAAGTTTCCTGATATTGATCAAACCCATGAAGGAGTAGGGTTTCGTGTGGACGATGGCGCGCATCCTGCTCTATGCGATCCCCGCATGTTGGGAACGGTCGAGGAATTTTCAGAGATAAATTCACCAGACCCCGATCAAAAGTACGATCTCTCGCAAGAGCCTTATTTCAACCTAATTCTTCCTTCAGTATCCATTTTTTCTGATGATGAAGGGAGCCAACTTTATTCAAACTATAGAGAATTGATTACAGAAAAACTGACACCCTCGGTGCGTAGTCTTTGGGTACAAAAAGCATTTGAGTTCTTAAAGGAGAATTTCGACCAAACGCTTCCATCAAAGAAACTCGACCTGAAAATGCAGTTTATCCGACCTCTCAATCTGCTGATCCACCTTCTTGCTCTTCGTGAGGGAATAGAAGAGAGCAATACCATTAAAATTGTCGAAGCACTCCCTTTTTTTGATTCTGAAGTCAAGAACATGATTAAAACGAGCGTTGAAGCGATCTATCAGATGCGAATTCGTTTGCATCAACACTATGGTGCGGAAATAGATGCTGCTCCCACATCAGGTCCTGGAGCTATTTTTTTTACTCCTCAAGAAAATCGAATCTTGCAAGCAACCCATCTACTTCTTCTCAAGCCACTTTATTGCAGTGATACAGTTAACAACCTTCTTGCAGACGAGATTTTTGACTCCCTTCTAAGTATTGGAAATGAAAACCCAAAGAGTCTCTTCGAATATTTTGCAGCTCTTGGGGTTTCAATGGAGTTTCATGGGCGCAGCTATAGGAAATTGATTGATAAAGTTGAGTTAGCCTCAACATATCTCCAGGTTCTTGATAAGAACGGATTTAATATCCAAGAGCTTGCAGAACTCCAAGCACGAGATGGATGGAGTTATGCAGAAGTTCAAGATATCCGCTATATGGCCGATGCACTGCAACATATCACGACTGACGATCCTGCATCGGGAGTGGTGGTACAACATTCAGCTATTGGCCGAAAGTATTTGCATCCCGATGTCGCAAAGCAGATTCTTGATGAATCAGGAAATATCATGGAAGTCGAAAGCAGCTGTAGACATAGAGTCGCATCTGCTGAATGTTCCCCTTTCCACCTCTTTTTTAAGCAAAAGCCCAACCATCCCATGATGGAATATGCTATTCACTCATTGAGTTATAAGACTGTAGGTAAATCAACCCCTCCTACAGAATTAGTGCGTTTTGAGGTAAATGGAAAAGCGTATCCTGTCCTTATCTCGCAGGCGATTGAGGGTAGCACCTTAAAAATGGCCTCTGCAGTAGATATTAATAGAGCCTCTTTAACACGAATGCTTTTGATGTCCATATTGACACGACCCGGAGATGGATTGGACTCAAACTATATTATTGATGATCAGGGGAATATTTTTTGCATTGATAATGACATCTCATTTGTAGAGCCCGTTGAAAAAACCCTGATGGGACTCCTGATGGGACTAAAGATAAACTTCTCCTCTATTTTATTTTGTTTTGACCAAGAGTTATTAGATCCAGCAACTTTGGAAGCTTTTACAATGCTCTCCCCAGAGGATATTCTGCATTGCTGGATGACGGAATTGATTATCAAAGAACAAGAATATCTCGCGCTTTTTTCTAAAGACGAATGCGCTGAGCTGTATAAAGAAGATAAACAAGGCAATCGTTTTACCCCTTCACTTCTTTTAAAAGAAGGAACTACACCTACACTTTGTCATCAGTTCGACCACCTTCAAAGAGAGCTCATTGAAAACAATTATCAAATGACCGCTCAAGACCTTCTGAAAACGCTTGTTTCATTGGGAAGTGAAGTTGGCGAAAGCGTTGCTTTGCGCTATTCCGGTGCCTTTACACGACGCAACCGAACCCCACAGGAACGCTTGAAAAGTGTCACAGGAGCAACACAATCCATGACAAGTGGCAATGGATTTAAGGCGAGTTTAGGCTCTATCCCTTCCACTGGAGACATTGAAAAGAGAAAGTGGTTTAGCTTAGAGGAGGCAAAAGATGAACTTTTCCCTCTCATCGAACAAGTTTCAGGTGGAAAATATATAAAATTTGATGAGAAGCACCGTGTGTTGCACGTTCCGTTTGAAAAAACCGATCGACATGAGACGGTTTTGAAAGTAGCAGCAAAGAAGGTGGGTGCGTATGGAGTCCCTACAGAGCTCTCGCTTAGAGGATGCAAAAAAATATCCCTGTCAACGCTCAGACCATTTTTAAGTGATGAATTGCGCTTTTTGGATTTAAGAAATTGCCCCAATCTTAAATCAGATATGATGGAGTTAATCGCAAAAAAATGTCCTTCCCTCGAAGAACTTTATTTAAGCAGCACGGAAATCGAAGTGGTAGCAGAACAAACCCGATTTGGTCAAACAAGACCTCTTAGAATGCCAAACCTTAAAACCCTGCACATTTCAAGATGCAAGAATCTTAGAATGATCAAGCTAGAATCTCCTTGTCTTGTACATTTCAAAGCTAAAGATAATCCAATGTTACGGGAAGCTGATTTAGAGGCAGTTTTTCCAATTATAGATGGTTCTCCTTGTAAGCCTAGAACTGTGTGGAGAGATATTAATATCGATCTATTAAAAAAAATTCTCCCCTTGTTTCCTTCAACAGTTTTCGTAGAGAACCAGTATATTTACGGAATTTTAAGTGATCGATTATCGGAAAGTGAAATCCAAAAAATATTTGAGCCTCAAAATGACTGCCTCACGCAATTAAACCTTGAGCGTAACGACATCGGAGATACAGGAGCTCAGGCTCTAGCGCAAGTGCTGGCTCAAACCAAGATCACACAATTATACCTTAGCTGGAACTCCATCGGAGATGCAGGCGCTCAGGCACTAGCACAAGTGCTGCCACAAACCCAGATAACACAATTAGACCTTGGGATTAACAAAATCGGAGATGCAGGAGCTCAGGCACTAGCAGATGTCTTGCCTCACACCCAAATCACAGAATTAAACCTTGAGCGTAACTCCATCGGTGAGGCAGGAGCTCAGGCTATAGCACAAGTGCTAAAGAAAACCAAGATCACACAATTAGACCTTGGGAATAACAATATCGGAGCTGCAGGCGCTCTGGCTATAGCACAAGTGCTGCCACAAACCCAGATAACACAATTAGACCTTGGGATTAACAAAATCGGAGATGCAGGAGCTCAGTTTATAGGTCAAGTGCTGCCACAAACCCAGATCACACAATTAAACCTTAGTGAAAATTTCATCAGTGAAGCAGGCGCTCAGGCTATAGTGCTAACGAAAACCAAGATCACAGAATTAGACCTTGAGCGTAACTACATCAGAGATGCAGGAGCTCAGGCTCTAGCGCAAGTGCTAAAGAAAACCCAGATAACACAATTAGACCTTAGGTATAACAAAATCGGAGATGCAGGAGCTCAGGCTATAGCGCAAGTGCTAAAGAAAACCCAGATAACACAATTAGATCTTAGTGATAACTACATCGGAGAAGCAGGAGCTCGGGCACTAGCGCAAGTGCTCGCTCAAACCAAGATCACAGAATTAGACCTTAAGGATAATTCTATCGGAGATAAATTGAGAGAATCCATCGAAAGAGCATTAGAGAGAAATAGAGCAAGACGTGATCAGTCGTATGCAGCTACAATGTCAGAGGCAAATACTCAATCCCCAGACGGCGATGCTAAATAACCCCTTAAAACTTGAAGGTAATTCAATATGAGCATAACGCCTGTATCAACTACCCCAACTTTATTCCCTGCTAATACACAAAGCGTTAGCATGATTTTAGGCTCTATTTTGGCCCTCAGGTCCCCTTCTCAAACTCAAGTGAGTACTATTTTTGCAAACCTTAAGCCCTTTACACCTCATTTAGAGTCGGTTGAAGTTGAGCTTTTAGAAAAAGTGCCGGAGAGTGTCTCGAAGCAGATTTGAACTCCTTAAGGCTGCTACCTTCCAGTCCTGACCTAGTTCGGAGTCGCCTCTTCTACAAGGTCCCCGGCGCAAATTAGTATACATCAATTGTTTTGTCGATGCAATGACTTCTTCTTCAAGAGCACAATCACATGCGTGTAAGCCCCCTCTCCCCATAAAATCTCTGAAATCTTCTCAAAAAAGAGGATAGATGGGCGACCATTAAGCATTTTTTTCAAAGGGACAAAAGGCCACCAAACATATGCGATCCCCTGCATCGAGTTGAGAAAAAACCAAAGGCGAAAAAGACCCGTTCGCTTCTCTAGTTGACGCTGTCGATAAGCACCGTTTTGACTCCCCCGGATAAAACGAGTGGGAGCTTCAAAGCAACGTCTGATAAAAAGAAAGAGCCTATGTGAGCTTGTTTGCATGTTGACCACTTCAAACTCTGTTTTGACCAAAGAAAGAAAATGACTGAGCGGCTCTTCTGTACGATGATCGAGCTCTGTTGAGCAGAGAAAAAAAGCCTCACGCTTCATGAGCGCTGAGATTTCAGAAATGGTAAGCCGATAGAGGTGTGGATCGATCTCAGCAATCACATCTGTTAGAATCACGCCGTCAAAACCCTCTTCAGGCAAGCGGCAGTAAGGAAGACACCCCCGAATTCTTCTGACTGATTCAGGGCATCGGTCGAGAGCGGAACGTGCACTATCGACCACTGTGATTGTCGCTTGCTCAAGGTCGAGGATAAATGGCGCTGATCCGCACCCTAAGTCGACAACCTCTTTTCCTTCAAAAGAGAGCTGAGAAAGAAGTTCTCGCGTTCTTTTAACCCGCTCCCGCCCTAAAGCGGAGCAAGCTGGATCTAATTTTGAAGGATTTTCCTTCCAAGCGTGTTCAGTGCGGGTATACGTCTCTTGCTCATACTGTTCTTTTTTAGATAATACCCGCTCTTCAATGATCCGTAGTCTGTTCCCACTCACGAAAAGCCTTTTCCTGGTTTAGCATCTCTTTGCGAAGAGCCATTTCAGGATTAATCCCTTGGTTGCGTGCCTGGCGTACAACAATCCATAGCAATGATCCAAGCACCTCTTCCGACTCAAAAAGCTCTTCTTCAGCATAAAATTGATAATCGGCCCGCGCCATCTTGCCAGCAACCTTATACGCACGCGCTAATGCGGGAAGCCCTTTCGGAATGCCATCCATCAAGCTCTCTCGATGGCTCTTTTCCTCTTTTTTGATCTCCTCCCACTGCTCGATAATCGCATCCATATCTTTAAGTTTTTTACTTCCAAAAACATGAGGATGACGAGCGATCAATTTCTCGCGAATTGCCCGAATAGGGTTCACTGTTTGAAAACGCCCCTCTTTTTCTGCAAGTTTGCAGAAAAAGACAACATTATAGAGAAGATCTCCTAACTCTTCGATTAAATCGGCATTGCTCCCTTCGTCAATCGCCTCAATCACCTCGCAGGCCTCTTCTAGGACAGACTCGCGCATAGAAATGACAGTCTGTTCTCGATCCCACGGGCACCCTTCCGGCCCTAAAAGTTGATCTGTAACGGAGAGGAGCTCTTTGAATTCTTCTATAGCATCTTGATTTGTCATAATATCGGGAATCATACACAATGTTTAAAAAAAATACAGGCCTAAATCATGATCAGACAAATGACAGCAACCGTTTATGTCGTTGAAAATGAACGTGTTTTGCTTGTTTTTCACAAAAAACTCAAAAAATGGCTTCCTCCAGGCGGTCATCTAGATCAAGATGAACTCCCTCCAGACGGGGCTATAAGAGAGGCGAAGGAAGAGACAGGGCTTGATGTCGAGATTATTCCTCAGGAAAACCTTTGGATTGAACAGAGATGGAATGGAAGGAGTTTTGAAAGACCCTATTTATGCCTCCTTGAGCACATCCCTGCAATCAATGGCGAGGCTGCTCATGAGCATGTCGATTTTGTCTACATCGGTCAGCCCACTGGAGGAAGGCTCATACAAAACCATGATGAGACTGAAGGCATTCGTTGGTTTACGTTTGATGAAGTGCGAGAATTAGAACGAGATGTTGACATTTTCGAAGATGTGTACCGTGTAATTGAACAGCTTATAGCCGATAGATCTCTTCCATCTGATCTAACGTGTGAGCCAGTGTGAAAAGGAGCATTTCTCTATTTTGCTAGGCTGGGATCATTTTCACGTCGTGCCTACATGAAAGATATGACTATTTGACATTTTCATCTTGGAGTGGCACCCTGACTCATCAAAATTATTTTTTTAGAAACCCATATGAAAACGACTGCTTTTATTGATAGCCAATGAAGCAGAAACTTCGCTCAACGAATCAGAGAATAGCTGAAATACATACAAATTTTTCTCTATTCTGCGAAAGGATGCGCATCTTGTTTAAACAAGAGATAGGAGATAAACCTAATGTCTAAGAAAAAAGAAGTTTTGAAAAATGAAAGCTCAACAAAACTCCCCAAAGAATATGAGGCTGTCTTAGACACAATTCGTTCAAAGATTAGGGCCGCACAGACAAGAGCAATGAGTGCGGTAAACCGTGAGCTTATAGAGGTTTACAGAGAGATTGGCCGAACCATACATGATCAACAAAAGAAGGCAGAATGGGGAGCTTCTGTTGTAGAAAAGCTGGCAGAAGACCTTCAAAAAACATTCCCAGGGATGAGAGGGTTATCTTCCAGAAACCTCTGGAGAATGAGGGATTTTTATATCTCCTATGAGGGTAATGAAAAACTGACGGCACTGCTGTCAGAAATAAGCTGGACTCATCATCAGGTCATTTTAGAGCAATGTAAAGACCCTATTGAGAGAGAGTTTTACATTCGAATGTCCAAAAGAAATGGCTGGTCTTATCGGGTACTTATGAACCAAATAAATAATAAGTCTTTTGAAAAAGTCATGGTTTCACAGAACAATTTTGACTCCCATTTGTCAACAAATCTCCACCCTGAGGCTAAACTTGCCGTTAAAGATGAATATTCTTTCGGATTCCTAGAACTTGCCGATAAACATAATGAAAGAGAGCTTGAAAGAGCTATTGTCAACAACATTGAGGCATTCCTGAAGGAAGTTGGAAACAGCTATTCCTTTTTAGGTTCTCAGTATCGACTTGAAGTAGACGATCAAGAGTATTTTATTGACCTTCTCTTTTATCATCGAAAACTGAAATCTCTTGTAGCTGTAGAACTTAAGATTGGAGACTTTATTCCTGAGCACATAGGCAAAATGCAATTTTATTTAGCTGTACTGGATGACACAGTTCGCCTTGATGGAGAGAATCCCTCTATTGGTATCATCATTTGCCGAAATAAAAGACGCACAATTGTTGAATACGCCCTTAAGGATGCAAATAAGCCGATAAGTGTTTCATCTTATCATGTTGTAAAAGAATTGCCTAAGGAATTAGCAAAAGAGCTCCCATCTCCAGAACAAATGGCAAAACTATTGGAGAACATCGACTAAGGCTCTTCTAAATAAAATCCATCAAAGACCTAAGTTTTAACATGAAGGCTCAATGAACTTGTCTTTTTGACATCGTTACGGAAGTGTGAATGAACTTCAGTAATTGAACAGCTTATAGCCGATAGATCTCTTCCATCTGATCTAACGTGTGAGCCAGTGTGAAGCGGCTCTGCACAAGCTCTTTGGCGTTCTTGCCAAAACGCTTCCTTAACTCCGGATCCTGTAATAGACGTTTGACCGCAGCTGCGACAGCTTGGGGATCTCTTTTAGGCACCTGAATCCCTGTCTCATCTGAAATACACACTTCCGGCAACCCACCGACTGCAGTCGTCACAAGGGGTTTTTCTAGCCAAGCAGCCTGCAAGCTCGCTTGACTGACACCTTCATTCGCCCAGCTGAGCAATACAAAGATATCCATCGCAGCAAGTGCAGTATAAGGAGGAGAAATATGACCGGTAAAAATCACTTTATCTTCCAAACCAAATTCTTTCCACTCACGGCGAAAATGGTTCTCGCTCGCTCCAGAACCAACTATAACCCATTTTAAGTTGGGGACATCCTCAAGAAGTTTTGCGGCTTTTAATAGATCGCTTACTCCTTTCCATCCGCGCAACACGCAAAGGGTGCCCACTAAACACTCTTCTGGGGCCACTCCAAGTTGTTTCCGAAAGGCGCTTACTTCATCTTCCTTATGGGTGATTTTATCAGGGTCAACTCCAGTCGGAATACTGCGGCAGCGCGACTTTGGCAGCTTTGCCTGCTCCTGAATCATTCCAACAACTCTTTCACATGTTGTCACAACTTGATCGGCAAGCCAATTATAGAGTATACGGCTATTGAGCCCTTTACGGATTGGTGTCGAAAGATGACGTGTTCTGATCACGCGGCAGCCGCTGATCTTCCCCGCGACCCCTCCAATCCAGGCATCGATTGACGAGTGTGTGTTGACGATTTCTATGCCATGCTTTCGTATCAAACGCATCAATTGATAGAGTCCTTGAAAAAAACGCGCTTTCTTAAATGGAATCTCATAAACTAAAAATCCAGCCTCTCGAGCCGGATGAATTAAACCGCCCCCTTCTTGAACGGCAAGGATGACTTGATGTCCACGTGCGCGCATCCCTTCTGCTTCAGCTAAAATACGCATTTCTTGTCCTCCCCACCCCGGGGAAGATTCTGTATGTAATATTTTCATAAACCCAATACTTCGTTCAATACTCTCCGATGCCCAGATGAAAATGGCAGCTGAAGCAATTTTTGTCTCTCTACCCAATCAAAACGTGCATCTATCTTCTTTGCACTCAGCCGATGGGGATAAAGATACACTCGAAAGCGCGTGAAAGTATGCTGCTGTTTAGATAGTGGATGATGGTATTCCAATTCAAGTCCTAATCTCTTTTCAAAAAGAGTTTTCACACCCCTTTCTTCTTCAGTGGGTGTGGCTGCTTCAATATAGGGAAACTCGTATAAATCGGCCATTACCTTTCCTTTTTCTCCTTTTTGCAGCAACAACTTTTCCCCGTACTCGATGACGGCAACATGACGGTGCAAGAGCGTTGTCTCTGCCCTTTGCTTCCGTTTAGGCAGCTCTGTTGTCTTTTGATGGCGGTACGCCAAACAAGCCTCCCTTATCGGACACTGAGCACATTCAGGCACCTTCTTGCAAACAGTCGCCCCAAGCTCTATCAACCCTTCAACAACAAGCCATGGCTCTTCATCTGGCAGAAGAGACTCTGCAAGCTCCATGATTTTCCGACGGGTCGAAGGTGTGTCGATCGATTCCTCGATTGCATAGAGCCGACTCAAAACCCGCAGTACATTTCCATCTACAGCAGCTGCTTTTTGTTTAAAAGCAAAACTGCGAATCGCTCCTTGAGTATACGGACCAAGGCCTTTGATTTTAGATAGTTGATCAGAATCAGATGGAAGTGCACCGTCAAAATGAGCCATTACAAATTGTGCTGCCTCATGCAAATGGCGCGCACGAGAGTAATAACCAAGCCCCTCCCATATTTTCAGAACATGCTCTACGGGTGCGCATGCTAATGCTTCAATTGTTGGAAATGCCTCCATCCATCTCTGGAAATAGGGAAGCACCACAGCCACTTGTGTTTGCTGCAACATCACTTCAGAAACCCATACCCTATAAGGTGTCGGTTCTTCTCTCCATGGAAGCAAACGGCGGTGCGACAAAAACCATTCTTTTATGCTAGCATCAATCACCGGGAAAAAGGATACCTTTTTTATGAAGTCAAGAAAAGCAATTTTTGTGGCCGCTACTGGCCAAAATGTGGGCAAAACAACCATCTGTTTAGGAATGATTGCCGCTCTGAAAAAAAAATTCCCCAAACTCGGCTTTATGAAGCCTGTTGGTCAACAACACGAGTTAGTGGAAAACCGCCTGCGAGTAGATAAGGATGTTGTCCTCTTTAAAGAGTATTTCAACCTTTCTGACAGCTATGAAGATATGAGCCCTGTCATTTTCCCTAGAGGTTTTACCCGTAATTATCTCGATGGCCAAGTGGATGCCGAATCTTTAAAACAAAAAATTGAGCATTCCTTTGAGCATATTAATAATAACAGCGACTTTTGCATCGTCGAAGGAACGGGCCATGTGGGAGTAGGCTCGATTGTCACTCTAAATAACGCTACAGTCGCCGCTATGCTCGGCCTTGAAATGGTCATTATCGCAAAAGGAGGGCTTGGCAGCACTTTCGACGAACTGGCCCTAAATAAAGCTCTCTGCGATCAAAATGGGGTGAAAATCGCCGGGGTCATCATCAATCGCGTCATTCCTGAAAAGCACGAGATGATCATCGAATACATCACCAAAGCCCTTAACCGCTGGCAGATCCCTCTTATCGGCACGATCCCCTACAACAGTTTTTTAAGCACACCCACAATGGAGGATTTTGAAACCCTTTTTAAAACAAAGCTCTTATCAGGGGAAAACTACCATTACCGTCACTTTGAATCGATTCGTCTTATCGCGACCTCAGTTGAAACCTTTAAAGAGGGGCTTTTTCCCAATCAACTGATTGTAACCCCTGCAACAAGGCAAGATATTATCCTTTGTATGGTCGAAAAACGGATGCATCCGGGTGAAGAGCCAGAACAAGGGTTGATCCTTACAGGACGCCATCCCCCTTCCCCTTCGATTATAGAAAAACTCAAAAAAGCCCATATCCCAAGCCTTTACGCTGCCCATTCCAGCTTCGATGCGATGCGGATGATCAATACCTTTACCGCTAAAATCCGAAAAGAAGATACCTCAAAAGTCCAAAAAGCGATCGAATTGGTCGAATCTTCCCTAGACTTTACGAAAATTCTTGTCTAAATATCGATATATCGCTATATTTAGACATATGGAAAATAACGAAGTTTGGGAAGAAGCCGCCAATTGTTTGCGTATCCTTTCGCACCCGCATCGCTTGTATATGATTCATTTGCTGCTTCAAAAATCCTATTCCGTCGGCGAATTAGCAGAGGCGTGTCAGATATTACCGAACGTCGCCTCAGAACACTTAAATGTGATGAAAAACAAAGGATTTATCACCTCTCACAAAAAAGGGAAACAGGTCTTCTACACGATTCAAGAACCGGCTCTAGCCAATATTCTTTCCTGTGTAGAATGCCGATTTTTAAACGAAGGAAGTTAAACATGATTGAATTTTTAAGACGGGACAGATGGTCTCCCTATCTTGTGGGAGCACTTATTGGAGTTCTATTGACTGTTCTTTTCACATTGGGCTATCAATTTGGAGTTTCGAGTGGAATTTCTAGAGTGGCCGCTCTGGCAGAACAGGCATTGATCCCCGGCCATATCGATAGCACCCCTTATTTTTTAGGGCAACTGGCTGATCAGGTCATTTTCAACTGGAAAATCTTATTTCTTATCGGAATGCTCTTTGGAGCGTGGATCGCTTCACGCATTACAAAAGACCCTATCCCTGCCAAAAACACGATTTGGAAGGAGGCTTTTGGTGATTCGAAGCTCAAACGCCATATTGGGGCGTTCATTGGCGGCATGCTGCTTCTTATCGGCGCACGTATCGCTGACGGTTGCACTTCGGGGCATGCCATATGCGGAGGGGCTCAGCTCTCGCTCACGAGCTGGGTTTTTATGATGGCAGTATTTGCAACCGCAATTCCCACTGCATTTATCCTTTATAATAAAAAAGCGAGGATCTAATAATGAACCTATTTTCAACACCATTTCTCTCTCTACTTGGCATCTTCTCCGGCATACTATTCGGTTTTCTACTTCGTAAAGCGACTGTTTCACGATTCGATACAATTGTGAACCAGCTTCTTTTGAGAGACTTCACTGTCATGAAAGTCATACTCACAGCCATTGTTGTTGGAAGTGTTGGCATCTATTCGATGAAAGAGCTTGGACTTGTACCCACGATGCACCTCTCGACAACACCTCTTCTTTGGTCCCTATTAGGCGGCGGTATTTTTGGCATTGGAATGAGTGTAGCGGGTTATTGTCCCGGCACAGGCCTGACAGCGATTGCAGAAGGGTCAAAGGACATGATCACAGGCTTTGTTGGGATGTTATTTGGATCGCTTATCTTCAACGAATTGTCTTCTATCATTCTCCCCTTGCAACAACCCGATACTGCGCACCAAAAAACGATCGCATCATTTTTTGACCTTTCGCATAGCATTGTGATCGCCTGTACGGTCGCTGTTTGGGTCGTGTTTGTGGTTGCAATGAAAAGGCTTGGGCGGAAAAAATCACATAATATATGAGATAGCGTCTTTTTAATTGAATTAAAACACCTTAAAACGATAATACCTCTATTAAATAATAAACTCGTTGTTTAATAGAGGTTTTTTTTCATGGCGGCAGTTAGTAGAACAGGATTTTCAGTTGGTCAACCCCCTAGAGAGGAAGTAGCAGAGAGAGGAAGACGTTCTGATGTGAGAAACGTAGACGATCGTATTGAAGATATGCGACGTCATCTAAGTTCTAAAAATAGCGAATATCGAGCACGCGTTCGAGTCACCGTCACTCAACTGGCTCGTCAGCGTCAAGGTCTTTTGCAACGACAGCTACTGCCAAATGTAAATCCACAAGAAAAAAGTATTTTAGATATGTCTATTTCACTAAATGATACAGAAATCAAGATGTTAAATACTCTGTCAGAAATTAAAAACAAAGTTGAAACTCAAGAAAATAATGAGGATATTTGGGATCTCACCAATATAAACCCTTCCATTGCAGAGCCTTTTAAACTTGCAAAAAAAGCTTTCAACACAAACAAAAAACTGTTATATGCCACTTGTTTTTTTCCATTTTTTTCTACAATAATTGATTATCGAAACCAAACCAATCTGGAGGGAGTTAGAAGAATTTTTAATTTCTTAAACTACGCAACAAAGAACATGCTGGCATTCGCAAAAATCCAAGCTGGAATTTTCCAAGGATCACGTGCCAGTCAAATTAGTTACGAGGGTATCACCCGATCATTTATAGATACATATAGAGAGATGTATGATGATAGTTCGGGGGAAAATGAAGATCGTATTTTAATCTTGGCTGCCTATTCTATGTTTGTAAATGAAAATAGTCCTACCTTAGACTTTGTCGATGAGGTGGTTCACTCCCTATGCGATTTGGCTGCTGCTCCTGCTGAAGAAATTGCTAGACTCGAACTACAAAGGATGCGGAACAGTTATGGGTCACAGCAGCAAGGGCAAGGTTCATCACAACTTTTGCATCCGCAAGCTTTGAGAAGCCCCGTAAATCCGCAGCTAATTCAAAGGATACAACAGCAGCAACAGCTTCCTCTGCAAGAACAGTTACAACAACTTAGCAGAGAAACACTGCAAGGATATCTACAACAGCAACAGCAACAACTTCCTCTGCAAAGGCAACCTCAACAGCAACAGCAACAACTTCCTCTACAAGGACCTCAACAGCAACAGCAACAACCTCCTCTGCAAAGACAACCTCAACAGCAACAACTTCCTCTGCAAGAACAGTTACAACAACTTAGCAGACAAACACTGCAAGGATATCTACAACAGCAAAACCAGCCACTTCCTATAGACTTCCCAGCAGCAGAAAGCTCGGCTATCCTAAATAGAGCTAGAGTAAAGAGTGCTATGGATGAGCTAGCAGAAGCTGCTATAAGAAGACTAGAGCAGTCAAAACAACCTCAGTAACGACGCTAAACAACTGCTATAGCATTATGTTAGGCTTTATAAGACAGGCGCCTGTCTTGCACGTACGCAATTGCGGACATCGTTTTTCAAACGTTATGTTATAGGGACAGATGCCTTGAATGGTTTGGTGCTGCGCACCAATAGGTCCATATTTTTTACCGGATGAAGGCCCAAAAAAGCTGATTGTCGGCGTTCGCGTCGTCGCACATAGATGCAACGGTAAAGAATCCATCGCCACCACTAAGCGGCATTTAGCCATCACATGCTGCAGCACAGGAAGGGTATGCCGTGCTAAAACCATGCTATTTGGAAAATGCGCCGCCAAATTGGACGCCGTTTCCCTCTCCTTCTCATTCCCCCATGCAAAAAGATAAGGCCCTTCTCCTTGTTTTTTAAGAAAGGAAAGGAGCAACTCTTCTGAGAGCTGCTTATTCGGCCATGCAGAACCAGGACAAACCAAAACAGCGTCTGATAAAACACCGTCCACGAGTGCTTGCTCCGTTGTGTTGATCCGCAGCTCAACCGGACTCATCTCAAATGGGGTTTGGTCATTAAAATATCCCTGAACAACAGCGAGATAATCCTCTCGAATATTTTTTCCCAAGGGTGGATTGATTTTACGAGAAGTAAAGAGAGTATTTGGCCATTCAGGCACCGTTTTCCATCCAAAACCGACCTTTGTTTTAGCCCGTGTCTGCGTGAGGATGGCGCTTGATTTCACATTCCCCTGCAGATCGAAAACGAGATCATACTCGACTTCGCGAAGCGAGCGACGGAACCCCCCCATCTCATGTCGCGAGTCTAGCCACCCTTTTCGCCATTTTTTGGTGTCTATCATCAACACCCGATTCACTTCTGGGTGCCTTTCGATAAGTTCAGCAAAAGGCTCTTCTACCACCCAGTCGAGCTGTCCAAGAGGGAAGCGACATCGTAGGTAGCTTAGCACGGGAAATGTATGAATAATATCCCCGAGAGCAGATGTCTTAACAATCAAAATCTTCATTGAAATCTTCTATTATCTCTTTTATAATAGGATCGTTTAAAAATGTAAGTGATTCAGATTTAGTTGGATTTAGGTTCGAGTTTTTGAATCCCTGAAAGGGGTAGCGAGGGGCTCAAAAAATAGGACCTAAAGTCAACTGAAGATGAGTTGCTTATATTTTTCAACAGTCACATAATAAACCCAGTATGAAAAGATTTAAAGTCATTTCTCCAACTCGTCTCTTGACTCTTGTAAAAGAGAATCTTGACTTTTCGACAAAAGATCTCCGTTTTTCGATTGAACACGGGAGATGCTTTGTGAACGGCCGCGTGGAACGGTTCGGTTCAACCCGCCTCAACAAAGGGGATGAAGTAGTGATCTGGCCGTCGAAAAGACCTCTCCTTGCCAGAGAAGAGGCACGCGTGTTGTATGAGGATGATGATCTGCTTGTTTACAACAAGCCCCCTTCAATCTCTTCATCTGATTTGGCCGCTATTCTCAATGTCCACTTAGTCCACCGCCTTGACCGCGATACGACGGGAGTCATTCTTTTTGCTAAAAAAGATCCTACTCCTTACGAAGATCTGTTTCGTCAAAGAAAGATCAAAAAAACCTACCATGCCCTTGTCAGAGGTGTTCCTAAGGAAAAGAGAGGAACGATAACTGCATATATGGGAAGAGTTGGCAAGCGGGAAGGTGCTGTGGTCTGGGGAATCGTACCAAAAGGTCTTTTCTCAAAAACAGTTTGGGAGTGTGAAAAGCAAGGAAAACAGTGGGCTCTGATGCGCTGCCATCCTGAAACAGGGAGGACACATCAGATTCGGGTCCATTTGAAAGAGCTTGGGCACCCGGTTTTAGGCGATAGCGAGTACGGAGACCGAAAAGGCCATACTGGGGTTTTTCGCCCTATGCTTCATGCTACAAGCCTAGAGTTTGACACCCATCATTTCTATGCTCCGCTCCCTACTGATTTTTTAGTACCCGCCACTTGATAGATCTCTGTATTTCCAATCCCTTTGATCGGAAACCTCCCGATCGAAACAGTTTCATAGAGATCCTCAATCGCCTGCATTGCTTTTTCTGACAATGTCACATGGCCTATACTTCCCTGTTCAGCAAGTCGCCAAGCAATATTAACTGTATCTCCCCATACATCAAACCGATATTGTCTATGCCCTATAACACCGGCCATCACAGGTCCAATATGGATGCCGATACGCACTTCCCACTTTGCGCCAATGGTCGGAGACTTTTCAACTAGCTCAAGCCCGCATTTCACACAATCTAAAACAGGATTTTCAGATTTAGTCAGGATGCCACCCACGCACAAGAACGAATCACCCGTTGTTTTGATTTTCAAAACGTTATTTTTTAACGCTAAATTCTCAAAAAGCTCTGCTAAAATTTGGAGGTTTTCTACAACATCTTCCGGTGTATGTGCGTTGCAATATTGTGTAAATTCGACGACATCGCAGAATAGAATCGCTGCATTCTCGTAGTATTTGGGAGCTACTGTCTCTGTTGTTTTGAGCTCTTCAACAATCTGAGGGGGAAAAATTGCGTTTAATAGCTCATCGACGCGTGCTTTTTCCTTACGCTCCTTGTCGTGCAAAGTTTTTTTCTCCAAACAGAAAGCGACGCGCGCTTTTAAAATGACAGGATTAAATGGCTTTGTTAAATAATCTGTTGCACCAAGTTCGATACATTTTACAATACTATCCGTGTCATCGACTGCAGAGATCACAATAACCGGAATCTCTTGTAACTCGGGATCTTTTTTAAGCTCTGCTAAGACATCATATCCCGACATCACAGGCATCAAAATGTCGAGCAGAATTAAATCGAAGGGCTCTTTTTTTAGCTGTTCAAGTGCTTCAGCACCATCACCTACTTGAACGACAGTATGACCCATACGTTCTAATCTTTTGCTGAGAAGTTCACGATTAGCTGGATAGTCGTCTACAACAAGAATATGACCCATATTTATCCTTAACCTTAACCGTGATTTTTAAGCATAGATTATTTCAAAGACAATACATATTATATGTTATTTTAATAAATTAAGATATAAAACAGAAGGGTTGACGCAAAACATTCTCGACTAAGGCCTTACACCCTATCTTGAGATTTTAGATGCTTTCAGCTATTGTTGTTCACTCAAAAACCTTAAAAAAGGTGAAAATATGCTGAATATCGATCTAAAAGGAAAAAGGGCATTCATTGCAGGAATTGGAGATGATCAAGGGTTTGGATGGGCGATTGCGAAAGCACTTGCTGAGGCAGGCGCTGAGATACTCGTTGGAACATGGACGCCAATCTACAAAATTTTCACAACTTCTTTAGAATCAGGTAAATTCGACGAATCACGCCGTTTAAGCGATGGTTCCCTAATGGAGTTTGCAAAAATCTACCATCTGGACGCAAGTTTTGACTCGCCGGACGATGTACCTGAAGAAATTAAGGAAAATAAGCGTTATAAAAGTGCCGAAGGGTATACGATTACCGAGGTTGCGGAAGCGGTCAAAAAGGACTTTGGAGAGATCGATTTTTTGATTCACTCTTTAGCAAATGCTCCCGAAGTAAAAAAGCCGCTTCTCGAGACAAGCCGCGCCGGCTATCTTGCGGCTATGAGCTCCTCATCTTATTCATTTGTAAGCTTACTCGCTCACTTTGGCCCATTTATCCGTTCAGGCGGCGCAACTCTTTCTCTCACATATATGGCCTCTGAGCGTGCAGTGCCGGGTTATGGCGGAGGGATGAGCTCTGCTAAGGCGGCATTAGAAAGCGATACACGTGTACTCGCTTGGGAAGCAGGACGGAAGTGGAATGTGCGTGTGAACACGATTTCTGCAGGCGCTCTTCCAAGCCGTGCAGCAAAAGCGATTGGTTTTATCGAGCGAATGATCGCCTATGCGGAAAAAGGAGCTCCACTCCCTAAGCCATTAGATTCCAAAGAAGTTGGAAACACAGCTGCCTTCTTGCTCTCTGATTTGGCCTCCGCGATTACAGGCGCAACGATTTATGTAGACAACGGAATGCATGCGATGGGCGTCGGTCCTGAGATTCTAGAAGGTTAAAGGCCCGTGAGCAAATATACTACCATTTTAGCACTCTAAAGCCCGAACCCTCCCGCAACCTCTAGGTTCTGGCCGGTAATATAGCTGCTTTGGCTGTCAAAGAAAAAGAGAACGGCGCGCGCCGCTTCCTTTAGAGTTGCAGGACGTCCCATAGGGAGCTCTGCCGCCTCTTCTAAATCCACCGAAGTTTCTAGATAGCCAGGGGAGACCATATTTACATTGATATGATCAGGAGCAAGCTCTTTCGCTAAGGAGCGTGTATAGAAATGGAGCGCTGATTTAGTTGCAGCATAGGCAGTTGCATGAAGCAGTGCTCGTGGAGTTGTAAGCCCGCATGTCCCGATATTGACCACTCTTCCCTTCTCCTCTTTCAATGCGGGCAGCAGAGCGCGCACGAGAAAGACAGGTGTAAACAAATTCGTCTGAAAAAGGGAGAGCCACTCTTTACTCTCTGTTTGGGAGGGAGGAGCAATAAGGTAGTTACCTACGTTATTGACGAGCCCTTTTGTTTTGGGAAAACGGGCGAGATAACGTCTGATAAAATCTTCCAATAAATCAACTGTCGAAAAATCGCCTTGGATCGCGTCTACTATCACTCCATATTTCTGACATCTCGACAGAATGTTCGAGGGGTCGCTTTTCCTAAAATGGACGACTACATCATGTCCCTGCTCAGCGAGCTGTAGACAGATTTCGGCTCCAAAACCTTGCGCCCCCCCTGTCACTAAAATCGGTCTCATTTTCCCTTCTCAAATTCAATTGTTGCATATTTCGCAAGTGGCAGAGCTTGCGGTTTGCGGACACGGATTTTTGCCCACTTGATCGGAAAAGAATCCAAGATCGCATGCAGAGCTTCATAGGCAAATGTCTCGAGAAGATGATAGCGGCGCTCTTGGGCTAATTCCTTGCATACGTTGCAAACGGCTTCGTAATCGACTGTGTCGACAATCGAATCTGTTTGTACAGGCTCGCTGAAGTTCACCTTCATCTCGATATCAACGAGCAGTTCCTGTTCCACCTTCCGC
The DNA here is from genome assembly GCA_963748195.1 of uncultured Chlamydiales bacterium. Lineage (GTDB taxonomy): Bacteria > Chlamydiota > Chlamydiia > Chlamydiales > JAAKFR01 > JAJACP01. The sequence continues at coordinate 88,186 of CAVVHU010000003.1, forward strand.
TCGTGAGCATGTGCACCTACAATGCACTGAATCCGAAATTTCTCAATTTTAATCACTCCTTCCATAATTTTGTCGCCTCCTTCAGCGCTTCAATGATTCCATGTTCCTCCGCAGGACGCGCCACTATATCGGCAAGTGCATGCATCGTCTTAGGAGCATTTTGCATCACAATCTTAAATGTGCTTTTTTCTAACATCTCCACGTCATTAAAATCATCACCCGCTGCAATGACCGGTAATTCAGGGGAATACATTTTGCGAAATGCCTCTAAAATCAGCCCCTTAGAAGCACCTCCTTCATTTACAAGCGCGAGATTGTATCCGGGATTAAACGGATCACTGATCACAATAACATTTACGCCGCCTAATGCTCGCATTTTTTCGGCTATTTTCTGGGCAGCCGACTCGGTCGCAAAGTATTTTACAACAGAAAATTCTTTGATTTTAAGCTCCTCAAAAGACTCAACTGCGACCCATTTTTCCGGCGAGATCTGAATCCTAAAGTTAATATAATCGAGTTCCTCAGGAGTATAGGAAGCTGGCTTATAGTAACAAATATCTTGGTTCCCTCTTCCTGACTCGATCAAAATTTTGGCATGAACCTCTTCCAGCTTTGGGATAAGGGATGTCGGAAGGTAATGTTTTTGAATCAAATGCTCATGGGGCATTTGGTAGAGCGCTGCCCCATTTTGAACAGCGAAGTAGTAGGTGTTCTTTAAATTCGAAAGAACCGGATGAGCAAAAGAGAACGTGCGCCCTGTAATGAAGATGAGCAGCCAGCCCGATTCGATCAATTGATTTAAAAAATCATTCACCTTTTTTTCGAGCCGGTGCTTATCAACTGTAATCGTGCCATCTATATCAAGCGCGATAATTCCCTTAAATCTTTCCATTATTTATGATCTCGATCAGAAACGGAGTTAAAATATGCCATTATTAGCAGACATTGCGGTCGGAACGCTCGAGGGACAAAGTTATAACTACATGGGTCAGTTTGTCAACATGCTGCTGACTTTAGGATTCATTCTCATCCTTATCTTCATAAGCGTCTATGTTTTAAAAAGAATCATGCGTTCGCGCATCCATCAGCTCAATAGATCAACCGGCATCAAAATACTCGAAAGGCGGGCGCTAAATTCCAAATCTTCGCTCTATTTGATCGATATTTTGGGCAAAGGTGTGGTGATTTCGGAGTCTCCTGCGGGAATTCATGTGGTGACAGAATTTCCCGGTGATGTCAAGGTAGAGAAAAAGCTGGAAGAGCTCCTGGAAGAGCCCTCCGACATAAAAATATCCTTCAAGGAAAAGCTTAAGTTCGCGCTCAGAAAGCCTGGACAAAAGCATGCTTATAACGAGCAAGATTGCCGCTAAAACATAGGAGAATAACGACCAAAAATGCTTGAGCTGCCATTTATCAGCTCCGCTCTTTTTATCGCCCTTGTTCCCTTTGTTTTTGTCTTGATGACATCGTTCACGCGCATCTCCATCGTACTCACCTTTTTAAGACAAGCTCTGAGTACATCGGTTCCCTCCGCGCAAATCATCATCGGCCTCTCTCTTATTCTCACCGGCTATATCATGCACCCCGTGATCACTGAAATATACGAGGGCGCCCTGCTCCCCTTTATGAAAGAGGAAGAGAAAAAGCCGGAAGTGCTTCTCGAGAAAGCATGGCCTCCTTTACGTAATTTTATGCTCTACAACACCCGAGAGAAAGATTTACAACTCTTTCTCGAAATGGGAAGTGTTGAGTTGAAAGAAAACACCGTCGACGAAGTGCCGTGGTATTGCATTATCCCTGCCTTTGTCCTGTCGGAATTACGGACAGCATTTATGCTCGGCTTTCTCCTTTTCCTCCCCTTTCTTGTGATCGATATGGTCGTTACCTCCCTTCTTATGTCAATGGGGATGGTCCTGCTCCCTCCCGTGATGATCTCTTTCCCATTTAAAATTCTTCTCTTTGTTGTCGTTGATGGGTGGCGCATGGTGGTTCAACAAGTCGTCGGAGGGTATCAGTGACACCTGAACAAATCGCTCATATCGTAAGGCAAACTCTTTTTACAGCGCTTGAGATAGGCGCTCCATTTTTATTGCTTGCGCTGATCGTCGGCCTGGCGATCTCTTTGATCCAATCGCTCACTCAAGTACAAGAGATGACTCTCTCTTTTGTTCCAAAGATGCTGACCTTAGCGCTGGCTCTTGCGATTTTCTTCCCTTGGATGCTTAAAATTTTAACCAAGTTCACCAATAACCTGCTTATTCATCAGTGGGATAAGGTGACCTCGCTTGTCAATTATGTCCAATGAGTTTTTTCTATTTTTCTCGCTCTTTGCACGCATGACAGGCTTTTTTTTGTTTTCTCCGCTTTTCTCAGAACGGGGAATTCCCACGTGGATCAGGTTTTCTCTTGCTTTGGCCTGCTCACTTCTCTTACTGCCTCCGCTCTCCTCGCAAATCACCCTCACTCTCGACAATCCCATCCTGTTTGCTACCGAAATGATCAAAGAAGCCGCGCTAGGTTATCTACTCGGCTTTCTTTTCTCTCTTATATTTGAAGCGGCCGCTTTTGCCGGTCAAATCGTCGGAACCTTAACCGGGTTTTCCGCAACCGAACTGCTAGACCCGATCTCAAACGCCCGCTCCCCTCTTATCTCTAAGCTTTTTTCTCTTACCCTCTTCGCTCTCTTTTTATCGCTCGACCTCCACCACCTTCTCCTCCGCCTTCTCTATGAAAGCTATCAAACGACCTCTTCAATCCTCACTATGGGCATGGTTGAAGCGACTACTCGCCTCTTTCATCATGCGCTAACCCTTGCGCTCTTTCCATTAACAATCTTACTTATCGTTATCCTGTGTTTTGCAATCATTTCGCGTTTTTTCCCTTCACTTCAAATTTTTTGGACAGGTTTTCCGATTCAACTTTTAATTGGATTTGGTGCGCTTGCCGTTGCAATGGGATTCTTTAGTCAAATTTTACAGGGGGCATTTTATGAATTCTGGACCTTGGCCAAAAAAATGCTTTTTCCATTGTGATTTATCTCAGAGATAAGGTATCGTTCATCTCTTAAATAATGAGGTTTTGCGTGAAATTTGGATTATTGACTATCGCACTTTTGGTAACGCTAACCAGCTGTATCTATAAAATGCCCAACGACAACTGCATCTCAACCCTCCCAAACACAAATAATCCACACATTACTCGCGAAAAACCTTCTTCAGTCATTCCAGGCGGCAGAGGATAGAAACATGTTGGTATTAACGCGTAAATCAGAACAAAAAATCCGTATCGGTAATAATATTGTCATTACAGTTTTAAAAGTGCAGGGAGATCAGGTCTCCATAGGTATTGAAGCTCCCCGAGACCTTCAAATCATGCGCGAAGAACTGCTAAATGACGAACTAACTAAGTCCGCTATAAGCGAAAATCGAAAAAGCGTTGTGAATAAGAATAAAGGGTTTGTAGAAGATATTTCATGAGTTTTGAGCTTAATGCTAACAGCCTCATAAAATTCTTAAATGAAAAAGGGTTTAGCCCAACGTTTCAACCCGAAACAAACCAAACATATATCACGCTGAAAATGTGCGACTTAGACGTCCCAATCTTCATTAAGATCACCGAAGACTCTCCTTTGTTGCAAATAATGGCCTATCTTCCTTTTGAAGTGCAGCATGCTGCATTTGGCGAGACGGCGCGTATTTTACACCTATTAAATATGCAGCTTGACATGCCAGGTTTTGGGATGGATGAAAAGGAGCGGCTGATGTTTTACCGCTGCGTTATTCCCTGTCTTGACAATAAAGTGAGTACTGAACTGTTTGTGACTTATCTAGGAACATTGCGCTTTGCGTTTGAAACATTTATGCATATCATTGGAGCAATTTCCTCTGGAACAACAACTATTGAGGATTTAGGTAAAGATGAGTAAACGGCTGATTTATTACGATACAGAAACAACAGGCGTCAAGGCCGAAAAAGATCGAATCATTGAGATCGCAGCTTACGATCCTGTGCAGAATAGGGAATTCGAGATGTTGATCAACCCAGGTGTCCCTATTCCTCAAGAGGCCTCAGCGATCCATGGGATAACCGACGAAATGGTTGCATCAGCCCCCTCTTTTGCAGAGGTAGGGGCCCAATTTATCGCCTTTTGCGAAGGCGATATCGCACTTGTTGCACACAATAACGACAATTTTGACCGTCATTTTTTAACGCATGAATGCAAGCGGCACGCACTTGAACTGCCCGAATTCCCGATGATCGATTCGCTGAAATGGGCGCGCAAATACCGCCCCGATCTCCCGCGCCACAGCTTGCAGTTTTTGCGTCAAATTTATGGAGTGGAAGAGAATAACGCTCACCGTGCGCTAGATGATGTCGTTGTACTGTATCAAGTCTTCAGCGCAATGATCGACGATCTTTCTGTCGAAACGATTCTCGATTTACTCAATAATCAGGAAACTGATGTCATGCCTTTTGGAAAGCATCAGGGTAAACCCTTAAGCGAAGTCCCCCCTTCTTATTTTGCATGGCTAAAGAAAGAGGGGGCATTTGACAAGCCTGAAAATGCCGGGCTTAAAACGGCTTTAGAGAAAATTGGCGCACTATGATGAAAGTTGCCATCTCCCCGTGTCCGAATGATACCTACATTTTTCACGCGTGGATTGCAGGACTTGTAGGGACGCCTCCGGAAGTCACGTTTGCAGATATTCAAGAGCTCAATAAACTTAGCACTACAGGCCTCTATCCACTCATTAAGATGTCATACGCCTGCCTGGATTCCGTTAGCGACACCTATCAACTGCTGCCGGTCGGTTCAGCGCTAGGGTATCATTGCGGCCCCAAAATCATCTCAAAAAAGCCTTTTTCAATAGAAGCTCTGTCTGAAATGCGGATCGCAATTCCCGGGGAAAGGACAACAGCACATCTTCTACTAAACAAGCTCCTACCTACGCCAAAGGAGAAAGTATTTTGTCTCTATCATGAGGTTGCCGACTTAATCAATAAAGGTCGTGTCGATTGCGGCCTAATCATACATGAGAGCCGCTTTACATTTGTCACCCAAGGCTTTTGTGAGATTGTCGATCTAGGGGAAGTGTGGCATGCGCAGCATGGGCTCCCCTTGCCCCTAGGTTGTTTAGTGATACGACGCGACTTTGCAGAAAAGGATCTAGTGATAGAAACTCTGCAGCGTTCACTCGCCTATGCACGCGCCCATCCTGAGGCAAGCACAGCCTTTATTTTGGAACATGCCCAAGAAAAAGAATCTTCTATCGTTCAGGCACACATCAAAACATATGTGAACGAGGAGAGCGAATATCTCTCTGAAAAAGGGATTCAGGCTATAGAAAAATTAACCGGTTTATGTCTAAAAAACTTATTGTATTTGCCCAAAAAGCAGAGGCAGAAGCCACTCTGCGTCAACTAAAAGCCTCTCCTATTCCCGGCGAAGTGGCCGAGATTTGGACAGAAGGTGAAGTCCCCTCTGCTTACACATTTGAAAAAGGATGGATTGTCTTAAGCAACGTCGGCATACATGCAGGTCAGATGGCAGTAGCCAAATATGCACATCTTGTGGACGAGGTGTGGAATTTAGGGCTAGCCGGAGCGCTTAAAGATCATCTCCCTCTTGGCCATATCCTCCCGATTCAGACTGTGGGTAAGTATATTCCCTCCGGAGAGTTAGATGCCTATTCAGAACAATGTGTACGCACAACAGTCCCCCCTCTCACACTTAAATGTGGGAAAAATGGGCTAGTCTCTTCTGATTTCCCTATCCACGATCCTTTACACCGCACCCATTTAGCCGAGCAGTGGGATCTCGTCGATATGGAAGGGTATGGCATTGCGTATGCCGCAGCATCTCTTGGCAAAAATTGTCGAATGTGGAAAATCGTGTCAGACTTTGCCTCCCCCGGAGGACGCGCGCTCATAAGGAAAAATAAAGCGCGCCTATCTGAACAACTTGCAGAGACAATTTATGAAGCCATCAATGAAAGCCGCCCTCATCCATAGTTATGGAGAAATCGATCAAATCGAAATCAAAGAGATCTCGACTCCCCTTCCCAAATCAAATGAGGTGCAAATTGCGATCAAGTACGCAGGCGTCAACCCTGTCGATTGGAAAATCTCTCTAGGAATGCTAAAAACGCGGATGGATTATGAATTTCCTATCATATTAGGATGGGAAATGTCCGGAGAAATCTCAAGCATCGGAGAAAATGTTGCTCACTTTCAAGTAGGCGACCCTGTTTACGCCTACTGCCGTAAAGACCGTATTCATGATGGCACATTTGCTGAATACATCTGCCTCGACGCCAATAATGTTCTTCCCAAGCCAAGCTCCCTTAGCTTTGCTCAAGCAGCCTCTATCCCTTTGTGTAGCTTAACCGCTTGGCAATCACTCTTTGAGGCGATGCAACTCCAGCGCAATGAGAACATACTGATTCATGCTGGAGCAGGAGGAGTAGGAGGATTTGCAATTCAGCTCGCAAAGTATGCGGGAGCCAATGTTATCACAACTGCAAGCGAAGTAAACCACGCTTATGTAATAGAACGGGGTGCTGATCATGTGATCGATTATACCCAAGAAAATTTCGTCGAATGGGTTCATAACCATTATCCTGAGGGAGTTGACTTTGTGATGGATACAGTAGGTGGAAAAACACTCGAAATGAGTTACGATGCTGTTAAAAAGGGAGGCTGCATTGTCACAATCGCAGGAACGATCGATCAAGATATAGCTGACAAAAAGCAACTGAAAACAGAGTTCGTTTTTGTGCGGCCTGAACACCATCACTTACAAAAAATTTCCGAGCTACTAGATGCCGGAAAGCTAATCCCCCCTCAAATTCAAGAATTCTCACTTGAAGATGTACAATTAGCGCTCAAAATGAATCGTGAAGGGCATACTCGCGGCAAAATCGTTTTAAAGATCTAGTAGTAAATATTTTAAAAAATTCTTGATGAATATTTAATACAACTTATGTAAGCTCTTCGAATTTAAAATCATTCCTAAGTAAGAGGTATTTTTTTTATGAGCACACCGGCTACAGGCACTAAAAGTTCATTTTGTGAATCACCACAATGCACGAAAGCCCTTCAACAGACAAAAGAAATTGGCCTACACATCACACTAGCCCTATCTCTTATCGCTCTGATTGGTACGGCGATCGGTGTACTCGCGTTGAATGGACTTCCACTAGGAGGCATCAATGCCCTTGCTTCCTCGATTGGACCTCAATATCTTTATATTGGGCTGCTTACAAGTGCAAGTTTAACTGCTATTACAGCAGTTTTATTTTCTGCACATATTCAAAACCTCAAAGCCGACAGCTAATCCTTAAAGTCGAGTTAAAACAGAGATTAAAAAACGTTTAGAAAATTTCTAAACGTTTTTTTTTACCTTTTTCCAGTAAATTTTTTAATCCAATTTCTTGATGAAATTTTAACGCATAATCTGTATGCTTCGTTTTTTAACTCGAAACAGTACATTTTTTAATGGGAGTTTAAAAACGCAAAGGTACGCGTTGGTGTTCCCTCTCTTACGTGAGAAGCAGACCCCGTGAACGCGTACACCCAAAGAGGTAATCCTATGAGTAGTTCTGCAGTTTATCATGATTCATGCTGTGGTCGAATACAACGATCAACTCCCCTTAACTACACAAAAGAAGCTTGCCTTCAGATCACAACAGCTCTTGCAATCATTGCCTTAACAGGCGCAGTCTTAGGCATATTGGCACAACAAGGTATTCAGCTAGCTGAAATTAATTCACTCGCATCGATGATTGGAGGACAAAATCTCTATTTAACCGCATTAGTAGGGGCAAGCGTCATCTGTATTAATACTCTTTTATTTACAGCCTATATACATAGTTTGAGTTACAAACAGTTCTCTCAAAGAGAATTGTCTAGAATTCCTGTAGAAAGAGAAAATCAAGCTCCTATAAACATCATGCAGTGGATACAACGTAACCAGCTGGATGCTCAGCTTGAAAGAGGTGATTTCGTGAGATTCCCTCCTATACCAGCTGAAAGAGCAACAGAAGGCAATGCAGGCCACCCAGCAGTTTATGGCATAGTCTGCAAAAATAATATGGGACAGTTAGAGGTTTACTCTTACAGAAAAGCTGGAGCTTGTGAAGATAAAATCCGCCAACTTTGCTACCAAGAACAGTACCCAAAAAGGCAAGTTGAATCGCTTCGAGACACAGGATACGACGAATGGAAATTGCGCATTCTCGTCCCAGACACTTACGCTGCATACGATATACAACTAGACGAAGAAAAAACTGCCTATGCACTAAAAATGAATAATAATGGGACTGAAACATTTCTTTTCTTTGCATCTGAAGCTGTAAGAAGCGCTCGATGCCAAAACCTAATCAATATCGCTGAAATAGAAACAGAAATCAGCAAGGCTGCTGCCTATACGCTCTTAGAGGAAAACACGCATACCAATGTTAACGTAACGGTGCGCGAAAGAGAATTTTTTGGATTATATTGCAGGGACCGCCAAATTGTTATCGATATCAGTAATCATGCAGCTGAAAGAGAACGTGTCGCCCGAGTCCGTCAAAGTCGTGAAGTAGATATCAACCGTCTCGACCCGGAAATTGTCACTGATGAGAATTATATCCTTCCGCAACATGAAAATCCTGCACACACCAATAACCCTGTAGCCATTCCTGCTAGGACACCAACAGCTCTGTCACCTCCACCTCCCCCCACTATCTATAAACTAGATTTTATAAACCCTGATACAGGTGAAAATAATATTGCCTACTTTAGAACTGCCCAAGCCTGCATAGAGTTTCGAAGAGCCATAGAGGAACGAAATGAGTAAATCCAATTTTAGATTAGTATTTTCATTTGTTTCCTCTTGATTGTTTTTTAATATTTCTGCTCTAATAACCCTCTAACACTTTAAAATTAATGAGGTAACAGCAATGCATTGTACTCCTTGCTCTTCATCCCCAAACACTGGGGCAACACAACATTTGCCAGAAGTAGCGCTTCATATCACAACTGCAATTGCAACGATTGTTTTAATCGGTGGTATCTTAAGTATGATGGCATTAAAAGGCGTGCCGCTTGCAGGTATCAATTCCTTAGCAAACAACCTCGGAGAAATATTTGCCTATGGTACTCTCATCGGAGGAGGCGTACTACTTACAGCAACTTTTGCCCTTTCTGAGATCTTTTACAGAGGCTTACAAAACAAACAACTTTCACAAAGAGAGATTGAAGACTTACCGATAGGTCAATGGTACCATGGCGAAGATATCCACGCCAAATTAGCCGAAGGCCAATACTGGAAAATCTCCAACATTCACGGGTTTGCTTGCACTCAAGGACTTTATGTATTTAGAAATGCGACTGACTGCACTAATATGCTAGAAGAGTTAGGCTTAAGGAATGGAGAGCAGCTCTTTAACGCAAATGAATTTGAATACCCCTCCTATTATGCTGAAAACATTTGTCAAGAAGGGCAATACCAAGCAATGCATGAGTGGTTAGAGACACCATTAGAATCCGGCGCCTACTTAGAGTTCACGATCGAAGGAAATCAAACGACGATTTACGGTCTTCGAGTTAGAGAAGAAGATCGTGAACAAACTTTCTTTTTTAGAACAGAAGAATCGCGGAGGGAACAAAGAAGCGGTCTTGTGGATCAAGAGATGCTTGAAAATAGAGATTTCTTTCGTCAGATAGCAAAAGAAAGAGGATTGAGCCTTGAACAAATGCTTGTTAAGAGCAATCTGCTGTTGCCTGGAGAATATTGGAGCTTTAACCCAGGTCCCGAGGACTCTGATGATTTCTATGTTGTGCTACTCTACGGTGGACGCAATAACTTAAATGATTTCTATTTTGCCAATAACGAAGATGCACGCCAATTTAAAGAGGGATTTGAAAAAGCAAAAGATCGATATGAAACAGTAAGAGACCTTGCAATACGCATGTCAGTTGCTGTGAATGAACACAACCAAACAGCTAAGATACATTCTATAGTAACTACTTATGAAGAATGCGGGCTAGCGCTTGGGATCACCATAGATCCTGTAAAGGGACATAGGCCGCGTCTTATCTCTATTGATGATATCGATCAATATGTCCAAGACCATGGCGGGGTCGATCCAACTGAACAATTTCTAGCGTTGCAGACGATTAAGGATAAAGAAAAAAATTGCTTAAGGCAAAAAGATCAAGTAATCATAGATTCTTGGCATCAACGGCTACAGCCCAAGCAATATCACATAGAAAACCAACCCGAGTCTCGCTACTGCTTGGTTATATGGAAGGACAAGAATACAGGGCACGACTATTTTAGAACAGAAGGACAAGCCCTCCAATTCATCGCTTCAAAGCTTAAAAAATATAAGCAGATAACCCCATAGGACTGCCTCGGGCAAAGGCAGCCCTATCTTCCAACCGCTTTTAAATGAAGTCTTTGAATAAAACACTCTTATGTTGGCTTTGACTTGCAGCTAGCCCCCATTTCTCACCAGATCTCTGAACATATCGCTCATCTGTTGCCGCAGATTGTCTCCCAGCAGGGCAGGGATAGTGTTCATGCGACACGGACCTGCCCTGCTGGGAGACAAGATGTGGTGACAGGGTGTGCGAGTTGTCAGAGAGATGGTGAGAAATGGGGGCTAGGCCTCCTAAAGTACATCCTTACGCCAGACTTTGTCGTAAAGGCTGTAGAGCTCTCTGCAATTGTCAAATTTTATCTATTCTGTTCTATGCCTTTTGGCAATCAGACACCCTCAACTCCTGCAAATATAGGGCTTTTTTCCTCATTAGTTTTCCCTAACAATACAATCGGTACTATGAACCCTGCGGAATCCTTGTGTAGAATTTGTGCTGTGAATCCCCTCACGATTTTGTATCAATCAAAGGATTATTCTGCTATCCTATTGACACACGTGTTCATAGGTGTTCCCTCTCAATAGAGAATCGGATAGGCCGGAATTGATGGTGTGTGACGAATCCATTCCCAGCTCGACTTCTTTTACTAGAGGGACAAGCCTCTTAAATTCTTAACTCATGGAGGATTGAGATGACAGTTTCTGCAGTGGGTTCTGCAGTAGGCAGAGCTGGTAACTCAGGACACCTTTCAAATTTCAACAATATCCTACTAGAGATTCAAGCACTTGATCACAAGGTGAGTAGCAATACCCTTTTGGATATTTACCAAGCATTGCACCAGCAAATGCCCGCTTTTTCAGGGGAACAGATGAGGCGCTTTAACGTCCTTGAAGTTTACCAAAAATTAGTTGCGCATCCCACCGCATCTGAGCACGCAAACGAACAGGCAAGGCTTGCTACAGACTTAGGAGATTGGCAGCAGCTAAACAATTCCTTTCAAGAAGCTTACTTTTATTATGTTATGGCCCTAAATTGGCAAGAGAGCGATGAGCGACATCGTCTTGCAACCATCGCTTTTTTAAAATGGACATTCGAAAAGTTGGCTAAAAGTATCAGCACATTGAAGCCGGAAGCACTTAATCGGGTGATCGATGAACTTTTCTCTTTTCATTCTTCAGCCGAGGAGGTCGAGCAGCTATCAGAGTTTATCACGGGCATTATCAGCAGCTCTGGAACACGCTTTAATCTGTTGGGTCAATGCGCTCGGCATTTTAAAGAGAGAAGATTGTCTCCACCCCCATCTTCTACCGATTATTTGACAAAGCGGCATCGAACTAAATTTAATAAAGATTTTGTTGTCAGTTTTCCAAAAGCTCAAGTTTCCAACTCAGTCGTTTTAGAATCTTTTACCGACATGTTACGCCCGATGATGGAATATATGCGAGATCTCATAGGGCCTCTACCTGAAGGGTATGACTTTCGTTTGATCGGATCATTTGCACGCAATGAAGGATGCCCCGCTTCTGATTTCGAGTGGTTTGGGTTAGTGAAAGAGAAGGAGAAGAGTGACGAGTTAAAATTGTTTGCTGAGGGCATTCATATGCTTGTCAGCGCTTTTGGTAAAACGCCTTTTACTAAAAACAATCTTTTTGTTGCGAAGTTTCCTGATATTGATCAAACCCATGAAGGAGTAGGGTTTCGTGTGGACGATGGCGCGCATCCTGCTCTATGCGATCCCCGCATGTTGGGAACGGTCGAGGAATTTTCAGAGATAAATTCACCAGACCCCGATCAAAAGTACGATCTCTCGCAAGAGCCTTATTTCAACCTAATTCTTCCTTCAGTATCCATTTTTTCTGATGATGAAGGGAGCCAACTTTATTCAAACTATAGAGAATTGATTACAGAAAAACTGACACCCTCGGTGCGTAGTCTTTGGGTACAAAAAGCATTTGAGTTCTTAAAGGAGAATTTCGACCAAACGCTTCCATCAAAGAAACTCGACCTGAAAATGCAGTTTATCCGACCTCTCAATCTGCTGATCCACCTTCTTGCTCTTCGTGAGGGAATAGAAGAGAGCAATACCATTAAAATTGTCGAAGCACTCCCTTTTTTTGATTCTGAAGTCAAGAACATGATTAAAACGAGCGTTGAAGCGATCTATCAGATGCGAATTCGTTTGCATCAACACTATGGTGCGGAAATAGATGCTGCTCCCACATCAGGTCCTGGAGCTATTTTTTTTACTCCTCAAGAAAATCGAATCTTGCAAGCAACCCATCTACTTCTTCTCAAGCCACTTTATTGCAGTGATACAGTTAACAACCTTCTTGCAGACGAGATTTTTGACTCCCTTCTAAGTATTGGAAATGAAAACCCAAAGAGTCTCTTCGAATATTTTGCAGCTCTTGGGGTTTCAATGGAGTTTCATGGGCGCAGCTATAGGAAATTGATTGATAAAGTTGAGTTAGCCTCAACATATCTCCAGGTTCTTGATAAGAACGGATTTAATATCCAAGAGCTTGCAGAACTCCAAGCACGAGATGGATGGAGCTATGCAATGGAACAAGATAAAACATATCTTTCTGATGCTCTAGACCATATGTTAACTGGGAAAGAGGGAGTAGAAGTCTATCTGCCAGGTGAGGAAAAACCAAGATATTTAGATCCTGATGTTGCAAAACAAATTATTAATAAAAAGAATGGGAATATTCAAAGAAAAGAGGAAGGGTGTAATCATAAAGTTGCTTTTGCAGTGAAAGGCCGCTACCGTTTGCATTTCAAACAAAGACCCAATACCCCACTCATAGAATATGCTGTTTATAATTTAAGTTCTCGAATTGTAGGAAAAGTTACCCCGCCTTCACAACTTGTTCGCTTTCAAATCAATGAAAAATCCTACCCAGTCCTTGTATCACAATCTATAGATGGCCGAACTCTAAAACAAAATCCCGATGCCAAATTGAATTCGGCTTCTCTTACCAAAATGCTTCTCATAGCAATTCTTACAAAACCTGGTGATGGAAGAGGGTCTAATTATTTAGTAGATGATGATGGACAAATAACTTGCGTAGATAATGAGATCTCTTTTGTAGAACCCATTCGAAAAAGCACTTTCACTACGAAAACACACTTTTCTTCCCTTTTGTTTTGTTTAGGAGATCTCTCTCTAGATGTTCAAACTTTTCAAACATTTCTTGGACTAAATCCCGAAAGCATTTTATCAAGCTGGGTTGAAGATGTTTTTCAAAGAGAGAAAGAATATACCACTCTCTTTCCAGTATCTGCACGTCTTGTTCAATATGATGATGGGAAAGATAACCATTTTACTCCAAAATTCCCAATCATAAAGGGAACACTTGCTACCCTCTATATGCAATTTCTCCACCTGCAACAAGTAATTCGTCTGTCCAATTGCCAAATGCAACCTTTTCAGCTCTTAGAGGCTCTTATTACTATGCAAAGTACAGGAGAAAAAGAGACAATCGGTGGATATATTGCGAGAAAATACCGTGAAACTGGAAGAGGGCTATTCCCTGAAGAAAGACTGACATCTATTGTAGAAGCTGCTCAAGTAGAGCGATCAATTTCATCCACTAATGCACTCAAAGCATTATTTGGCAAAATTCCTAAAGCTGAGGACCTTGAGAAAGTAGATTATAGTTTAGAACAAGCTAAAAATGAACTTAATTCCCTGATTGTTTGCCAATTTTTGTCAGGGAGTTCAATTACTCAAAATAATAGAACTATCCTCAATGCTTCTTTTGAAAATATTGAACCAAAAAGACATGAAGGAATTTTAAATGCGCTAAAATGGTATATCCAAGAAAACTTTAAAAAGGGTTACCCAAAAATTACCAGCATAAATTTGGCAATCTCTCAAAAAGAGCAAATTGTCCCGAACGAAGCAATTTTCTCATACTGCCAAGCTATAATGGATCTCCATCTTGCATCATTCGTAAATAGATTCCTTTCTCGTCTTGAACTAACGCATTGCCCTAATATTACCCATAGATCATTGGAAATCATCGCGGACAATTCTCCCTCTCTTAAAGAACTTCGTTTGAGTGCCTCGGGAATCGATGCCATAGCAAGAAGAACCATTGTTTGGGGAGCTCTAAAGATGCCCAGCTTGACAAAGCTCCATGCTTCCAAATGTAAAAATCTCAAGAGCATATTGCTTGAAGCCCCGAAGCTCCAATCAATCGAGTTCAAAGAAAATCCCAAATTAGAAGAAGCATCCATCCCTGGTTATGTGCCTAGTTTTGCATTTGGAAAAGCAAAATGGGAGGAATACATAGGAGATATTGAAGAAGAACCCCCCATTCCTCCGAAGATCTTTGCCCGTCTTTATCAACCTTGTCGCATTTGGAGAGATAGACTTGCTTCGGAAACGCATGCTCTTGTGCTCATCCCTAATCGAGTAAATGGAGAACCACTCACCAGAGAAAGATTAAAATTACTTGTAGCTGATCCCAGAAAAGGCGAATCCGTTGAAATTCAGATTGATGATTCTTTTTCGTCTTTAGACACAGTTCGTAAATCATATTGGATTTTTATGAGCAGAAGGGTGATCCCAGAAAGTCGAGGAAAATATAAAAGGCGAGAACAGTTACATTATTCTACGTTAGAGAACTTCAATAAAACAATAAGAATTGATTACAAAATTCCATCAAGCCTAGAAGCTGCCACCTGTATATTAATGGACTTTTTTGGAAATAATCATCTCACTTATAGGCGGAGAGAAAGGGTATCAGATGAGTCATATAAGGATTTGAATGATGTGACAGTATGTGGAGACTCTAGACATTGGCTTTCAACAGATGATTGGGCACCAACAGTAGGAAGTTTCCACTTTTCTAGTTCGAACAATAAATATATTTTATTAATTTCCTCCACTTTCTTCGATTATGCTGAAGCAGGATTAGCTGTGATTCAAAAAGCTTAATTATAAAAACTTAGTTGGGCACAGAGAGAATGCCCTTAAAGAACTAGTTCAACATTCTACAGAAAACGGTTTCGTTTTTTTTTCAAATTTCTTTCCGTGACCTTGCCCCACGATTAGGTCCACCAGGAACTGGAGGTTACGCGATTATGAGAATTTTTGCATTTTAAATGGTCCTATTTTTGGGGAGCACGTCAAACTCAATGAAAGAAATAACCGCTTCCGTGAGCTGAACGATCCCCTCTTGCCTCGTTCACCTACATTTCAAGGTCTTTTCATAGGAAATCGGACCAATTGATCAATTAGGAAAAAAATCCGGGTCAGAAAACCCCATATTACAAATGAATCGATGGGGTCTGGGTTCCTTTGCATAGGTGAAGAAACTCAGACCCCATTCAAATTCCTATCCTTTTTGGGCATGATGATCAATGATTCAGACGGGTTGCATTCATCATTCGATATATACATCAGATTTGTCAGCAGCAACTGCTGCAGCTGCGGGACGATCATCGTATTCATCCCGATTTGCTACGGGTCCAACTGTTCCATAGTTAGCATCATTATCCACATTTCCGTCAGCGTCAGTTGTATTATCGTCTGAGAGTCTTTGCGGAAAAGAATTAAGCCTTACCGGTGAATCCATATTGTCATCTGATAAGCTATCACTATCTGATGATGGATCAGAGTCTAAATCATCTCTCTGAAGCGTTCTGAGTGCTTCAATAAATTCTGCAGTATTTGCAAACTGGGATTTAATATTCCTAATAACATGGGCAACAGAGAGCCGTTTAGCAGGATCGAAATTTAATAATCCTTCAATATTTGGAATCAAAGGTGAATGTGGAACCATCGCACGAAATCCCCGACAAGATTGTAAAAGGCTTTGAATTTCTTCTCTATATCGATCTTTACTCCATAGAACTCTTTCAGCAGGATCTACTGCAAATGGATTCTTTCCTGTGGACATCTCTAAGAGAAGCACTCCCAAGCTCCAAGAGTCGATTTTATCTGCAGACAAAGGTTTAACTTGCTCACCTTGAAAAACTTTTTCGTGTAATTCTAAACGCTCAGGAGGCATATATCTTCTATCCGCATTTTTTATCTCGCGAAGCATTCCATCTTTGAGTTCTTGAGCACATCCAAAATCGATTAGATAGATGTCATCATCAAAAACGATGTTGGAGGGCTTCGTATCAAAGTGATAAACATCATGCTTGTGCGCATTGTTTAAGCCATTTGCAACACAAAGAGCGACTTGAAGTAGAATTCTCTCCCTTAATTCCGACTCTGGATGCTTTAATAGATCTGAAAGAATGCGACATCCGTTTCCAAATCGCGCAAATTTCATGAAATGATAAAGCTTTGGAGTTCCATCAGTCCCTTGAGATTCAATGCTGTCGTAAAGAGGGATAATATTATCTTCTCCAGAGACCTTTTCATGTAGTTCTCGTTCATTTTTGCTCGCTTCGACCTCTCTAAGTCCCTTACTTTTTTTAACGGCTACAATTTTGCCTTGTGTTGTCTCAAAAGCAATGCGCGTCTTTCCAAAATTGCCTTCTCCGACAAATAAATTAGCCTTACGTTTTCTATGTTCAAAGTGTGTTCTCGTTCCTGTCTCTTCAAACAGCTTTTGAGCTTCTGCTCTATTCACCTGATTCCACAATTCATAGGATCCATTAGTTCCTTCGATTATTGTATGCTCTGTCTTCTGAATACGATTCATAGAAGTATTTCTACTGATGTCACTTAAGTCAAGATTTCTAGATGAGGACGGGTTTATTTCGTTTTTTTCTCTATTTTGCTTTGGTGTTTTTTTATATGGGGTTCTTGCTACTCCATATTTTTTTCTTTCCAATATCCTCTTGACCCGAATGGACTGTGTAAAATCGATCAAACTTTCAAGTGAATTATCATTGTTGGCATCAGCTGGCGTATGGAATGCAGGATGATGAAGAATTGCTAGAATAATCTTTATTAGGCGCTCTTCGAACTCTTTTTCCACTCCTCTTCTCAATTGATTGAGGTTAGCAATAGCTCTATGGAGAGGAGAATCTCCTTTTACCGATTCTAGATTTGGATTGAGGTTAAAATGCTCGCAAAGAAGTTCTACCATTGCTAAGTCCATACGCTCAACTGCAATATAGAGCGGAGTTTTTCGATGATCATTATCATTAGTGACTGCGTTAATATCTGCGCCATTATCGAGCAGAAAAGTCGTCATTGGACGATCTCCATTATAGACAGCGTTGTTCAGGGATGTTCTATCATAGGGGCCCTTAGTCTCAATATCAGATCCTTTGACACGATTATTATCGGGATTTAATAACGCTGCAGCTGCACGAATGCTTCCTCCGCGTACAGCCCAATGCAAGGTTGTAGACCCGACATTTTTTTGTTCTGACACAGCTTGCCTAGCTAGTTTTGAGATTTCGTTAGGCGCTTCAGGATCAGCAAGATCATGATAAACAGATTGATCCAAATAGCCATTCCTTGCTCCTGCTTCAAGTAATAAATTCAATGCAGGGAGTTGATTGTTGTATGCAGCATATTGAGCTGGGGTAAATCCTCTATCATCTCTTCTATTGACGTTATTAGATTGCAGCCACTTTCTAATAAAATTTAGATCTCCAACTTGCGCTGCCATAGAAATATTAGTTACTCTTCTTACACCTCTCAATTCATCTCTTTGCTTTAAGAGACCTACCAATTCTGGCTGGGCCCGCATCATCGCTTCTAATGATTGATCCGTTTTTTCTTGGAAAATACGATCTATTATGGCATTTCTCTTTTCAATTTCAGCTTTAAGCCGTTCTTTTTCTTCCGCAAGGTTTGTGATTTGATGTAAGCGATACTCTCTTATGTAATCTCCCATTTGGGTATCGAGTCTTTCACAAAATCTTCGCTGGGCCTGTTGTTTTTTTCCAGGAGTTAAGAAAACTTCCTCTCCTTGTTTAATCACATAACTGCGAGCTTCCATCAGGGATTGATAATCGGCTATGTAATCCTCTCGTATCCCGTTCATTTTCCTAATTAAATCTCTATCAGCTTGTATTAAAACTGAAGCGGATAGATTTACCTTCAACAAATCCTCTACTACATCTAGTCGAGCAAGAGCCACATCTTGTGCAAGCCCAACCCTGTTTTGCAATTTTGAATCCAATATTGCGATTCGTGACATTCTTTTGCGGATGTCTTTCTCTAAACCTTCAATTTTAATAGATATGTCATTGATCTGATCACTGATCTCAAGACGTGGTGCAGAAACAGCCATAGAATTCTCTCTAAAATTAATATTTGAAAAAATATAAATCAAATAATTATAAAGATCAAAGAAAAAATTCAATCTAAAATTGAACCTGCTTTATCTCCCCTTTGGGTGCCAATGAAAAAGAGTAGATAGCTCATTTCGAGCATATGAAACGCTCCATCTGGAAACGCAGCCTAGAATTCCCATGATCTAGCAAATAGAAAACAAGCTGAACCTTTGGGCCAAAAATTGTCAAAACCTCAATAAAGCTCCTTTTCATCATTCTGTTTTTCAATTATTTGCATGTCTAATTCAAACTCGTTTCTCTTCATCCAGCCTTTTAGAGTTGTTGACAGAGCGTCAAATGAAAGCCGATTGTACGATAGCCTTAATACCTGCAGTTGTGTTAACTGAGATAGTGAGTCAGGAAGCTTAGTGAGTTGATTGCCCACAAGGAATAACTGCTTTAGATTTGGTGACAAAGAGATTGAGTTTGGAAGCTCGGATAGCGCATTATCTTCAAGGCTTAATACCTCTAAATTCGGAAAAAACAGACTCGTAGAAGCAGGCAAATTTGTAAGCTGATTGCCTGCAAGGAATAACTGTTTTGGACCCAAAATCAAAGAAGATACATCAGGGAACGTGGCAATATGGTTGTTTTCCGCATTTAGAACCTCTAGTTTCCTCTGAAAGATCGAACTAGGAAGCTCGATAAGTTGGTTGTTTTCAAGGTATAACCATCGTAGTTCGCTTAACCCAGAGAATGAAGGGAGTTTGGTAAGCAGATTGTTTTCAAGGTTTAAAACTTCAAGTTTGGACACCCCATCCAGCATGTTACTTGGGAGACTGGTTAGCTTCAAATTAGAAAGATCCAACCTTCGCAAATCTTGAACAGTATTTCCTGGATACCAAACTTTGAGCTTATTTATTCTTAATATTTGTTTATAATTGGATGTTGTGTTGAAAGGAGGGGCAATAAAAAAACGGTTTAGAAAAGAGTTGATTTTATTTTCTAGCGCATTCCAAACAATCAGCCTGTCTCTAGCTTCAAGTAAAGATTGGATCTTCTCGATAGTGAGTCCTGCTAAATGACCTCCTTTAGCTCCAGGATCTACCATGATGACATCACTCATAATGTAGTGAAACTCATGTAGATATGCCATGGAATGCTGTCGATAAGGTGGCGGAGTTTGGGAATCATCGACCTTGACCCAGGGGAAAATTTTATGGAGAGCATTAGCGACGCCTTTCCATGGTAGTTCAAAAGCAATTCTGTCTTTGAAATCTCTGCTTGTAGAAGCCAGGGATATCAAATCTATAGGGTCTTCCAGATGGCTTATAATACTGAATAATGTATCCTTATGAAAAAAAACTTGTCTAGCAAGCAGGGCAGTAGATGGATAATCCTCCTGATTTGCGACTTGTCCGATTGCACAGGCTTCGGTATCCAGCACATCATTTTCATCTAGGGTTCTAACTTTCTCCTCACGTTTTTTTTCTAATATTCTCTTTACCCGAATAGATTTTGCAAAATCGATTAAACTTTCGAGAGCATTGTGGTTGTTTGCATCAACTGATGCGTGGAATTCAGGGTGATTAAGGATTGCTAGAACAATCATAATTAGACTGTTTTCAAGCTCGTTTTCCATCCCAGGTTTCAACTGATTGAGTTCATCAATGGCCCTATAAAGTGGAGAATCTCCTTTTCCTGTTTCAAGGTTAGGGTTGAGATCAGGAGACTTGCAAAGAAGTTGTACCATTTTTAGATCTAATTGGGTTGTCGCAATATAGAGAGGGGTTTTACGATTATCGTAATCATTCGTTACTGCATTAATGTCTGATCCATTATCGAGTAGAAAAGCGGTCATTGAATAATCATTTTTTAAAACAGCATCGTGCAATGGTGTTCTATTATAGGGTCCCTTAGCATTAATATTAGCTTTTTTGATGCCCTTAATTTCTGGGTTTAATAACATTGAGGCAGAATAGACGCTTCCTGCGCGAACAGCCCAATGCAAGGCCGTGGATCCAACATTTGTTTGAGTTGAGACTCCTTTTCTGGCTTCTTGTGATATTGCATTAGTTTGGGTACGATCTGCAAGAGCGTGATAAATACTTTGGTCTAAATAAGCATTATGTGCTCCACTTTCAAGCAATAATGCCACTGCAGGAAGTTGAGTATGATATGCAGCATAATGAAGTGGAGTAAATCCGCTATTATCTCTTCTGTTAGCATTATTAGTTTGCAACCACTTTCTAATGAAGTTAAGATCTCCAACTTGTGCAGCCATTGAAATGTTAATCGCATTTTTTGCATCGTTCAGTTTCTCTCTTTTTTTTTCGAGAATCTCACATTCTGTATGCGAACTCAAGATAGCCTGATAATCTATTCTCTCTTGGAATAAGTGATATATTTTGGCATCACAAGAAGCACTTGCTTTGGCTTTTCTTTCCTCGATTTCTGTCTCTAATCGTTCCTTTTCTTCTTCAAGGCTTTGGATGTGACTTAGGCTGTATTCATTAAAGTAATTTTCTGTTTGAGCATCGAGTTTTTCACAAAATCTTTGGAGAGCTTGTTGTTTTGCCGGGGTTGAAAAAATTATCTCTTTATGTCGAACCGTGTAACTATGAATGTTCATTAGAGATGCAAAATTGATGAAGTAATCATCTCTTATCCCATTCATTTTCTCGCTCAGATCTCTTTGGGCTTGTTCTAAGGCGGAAGCTGAATGATTTGTCCTCATCAAATCTTTGATTACTTCTAGCCGAGCAAGAGCAATATCTTGTGCAACTCCTATCCGGTCTCGCAAGTAAAAATCTAATGCTACGATACGTTTCATTCTTTTATGAATGTTTTTTTCCAACCCCTCAATTTTGACTGATAGGCGATTTATGTAATACAAGCGACGACTAATATCTAGATGTGGTGTAGAAAGAGACATAACCTTTTCCTCCTTGATTTAAGGATGTAATAGCATCTAAAAATATAATCAAAAAATCAAGGAAAAACTAGACAGACATAGTCCTTGTTGAGTTTGTAGTGTTCCCCTATTTTCTGGACAGAAAATAGGGGAACACTACAAATTGCCCAATCTTATCTTCCTCTTTCTCAAGTCTCTCATTAATCGCTTCTACAAACCACCTAATTGCACCTTTCTAGACTTGTGAATTGCTTCAAAGATTCCGATGTATCAATTTGCCGGTTCTAAGGAGAAGATACAATTTAAAGAATTTCAAACATCAGCTGTTTCTTCGAGACAGCCTGCTTTATATGAGGGAAATACGACTCAATCACAGATAATAATTCTTAAGGCGCAAGCGCTGCCTCAGCCCTATTTTCTGATGTGTACATCATCTCGTACATTCGGCGAAAATTAGGGCAAGTCTCTAATAAGACATCTTTTGGTCCCTCAGCTATTTTCTCACCCTGTTCTAAGTAAATGATCCTATCTGCATGTTCAATTGTCGAAAAGCGGTGCGCAATGATCACTTGAGTAAGCTTCCCGTGCAGCTCACAGATCGCATCGCGAATCTTTCCCTCGCTCACTGCATCCAATGAAGAGGTCGCTTCATCCATCACCAAAATCGGGGCATTCTTAACAAGTGCACGCGCAATCGCAAGCCGCTGTTGCTGCCCGCCGGAGAGGTTTTTTCCCGCCTCTTCTAACTTAAAGTCATACTTATTCGGAAGGCGGATGATAAACTCTTCTGCATGAGCTGAGCGCGCCGCCGCTTCAATTTGTTGGAGGGAAAAGGGGCGTCCAAAAGAAATATTTTCCCGAATGGTATCGAAGAAAAGAAATGGCTTTTGCGGAACAAAAGCAATGCTTTCCCGAATGGACTTCTGTGTATAAGCCTTCAAAGATAAGCCATCGATCAAAATCTCACCATCCTGAGTGTCGTAGAGACGAGGTAAAAGTTTTGCAATGGTCGATTTTCCAGCTCCCGTTGGCCCTACAAGAGCTACAGTCTCCCCTCGTTTCACAGTGAAGCTGAGGTTTTTCAACACCCATTCATCTCGGTATTTGAAAGAGACATTGCGGAATTCAATTTGATCTTTAAATGCGTGAAGATCGATGGCATCAGGCGCATCTTGGATCGAGGATTCGATATCCAATACTTCGTACATCCTTTCCGCCGCAGCCACTCCACGAAATATGTTGTTATTCTCTTCAGCAAATTTTTTCACAGGTTCATAAAATACGTATAATAGTCCGCAAAATACGAGTAGTTCTGCAGGGCCTAAACGGAAAAAATAGAGTCCAAAGAGGATCACAGCGGCAAAAAATAGTGAAGAAATACTGTGCAGGATGGGGCGTGCAGCAGTTCCAAAACGGGCGCTTCTCTCAGCTAATTTTGCCATCAATTCGTTTTGCTCACGGTATTTTTTTAGAGAAAAATCCTCCATGGCAAAAACTTTTACCGTCATGATTCCACTCAAAAAGTCGAGTAAAACGGCAGCAAACCCCTCTTGATTGCGCTGCATCTGTTTGGAAATCGCCTTGATCTTTTTGGCGATATAGATAATCGGGATCACAATGGCGGGAAACCCTATAAAAATCACAAGGGAGAGCTTCCATGAGATATAAAAACAGGCTAGCAGCGTCGAAACAATGGCAAAAGGAGCTTGAATATAGTTGAGCAACAGGGAGTTAATAGCTCCCGCTACTACACCAGCATCGCCAGACACACGTGCAGATAAGCTCCCAATATCGTAGTCATGGTAGAAGCTTAAAGGAAGCGATTGAATATGTTCAAAATACTGTTGTCTAAGATCTCGGCTCACTCTGATCGATACGACTTGTGTGAAATAGCGATGGACAAAGAGAGCTATCGCTTTAAACACGGCGACGAATACCAAGACAAAGGCAAGTCTTGAGAGATTCGAGTGAATATCAAAGTGCGTATCGAGATAGGTTGCGATCTTTTGTACAATCGACACTCCTCCATGCGCAGACATATAGTGGTTTGCCTCGTCGATAGTAATGGGAGCTCCAGGAGTTGAGGCAATGGCATCCCATCGCGATTCGACATCTGATAGGGAAAGAGATTGTGCTGTTTGCAGTTTCCCCTCTTTCTCTTTTCCAAAGAGGGTAAAGAAGTCGGGACCTGTCTTTGCAACGACACCGAGTGCAAACATCTCCATTTGCGACCCGATAGTGAGCATGAACATGGCAAATACTGTGATCAGAAGCAGAGCGTAATGCTTACGATTTAGAAACGCCGCTTTTAGTAGAAGTTTCATTGGAGACCGTGTTGAATTTTCCCATTTTTCGAAATTTTTGATAGCGTTTTTCAATCAAAACATCAGGTGGATATGATTTAAAAAAGTCCCACTGTTCAAGAATAAACGTCTTTACATTTTCATACATTTTGGAAGGATCGTGATGCGCCCCGCCTATAGGCTCTGGGATGACATGATCGATAAGAGCTAGCTGAACCAAGTCTTCCGCTTGCATCTTCAGCGTAGCAGCAGCCTCACAGTTTTTGGCAGCATCCTTCCAGAGAATTGAAGCGCAGCCTTCAGGAGAAATCACCGAGTAATACGAGTGCTCAAGCATAGCCACTGTATCCCCAATCCCCATTCCGAGCGCACCTCCGGAGCATCCTTCGCCTATGACGAGTACGATCACCGGTGTTGCAAGCCGAGAGAGTTCGCGCAGGTTATAGGCGATGGCCCATCCTTGTCCTCTCTCTTCAGCTGTCAAGCCAGGATAGGCGCCTGGTGTGTCGAGTAAAAAAACAACAGGAAGCTGAAACTTCTCGGCGAGCTGAGCGAGACGAAGTGCCTTGCGGAACCCTTCAGGGTGGAGCATCCCAAAATTGTGGTGAAGGCGGCTCTCGGTATCATTGCCCTTTTCCTGGCCAATGATCATGAACTTGCGCCCATCAATCTTACCAAAACCGCCCACAACTGCGTTGTCGTCGCTAAACGTGCGATCCCCACAGATTTCAACAAATTCTTCACAGAGGTTCTCGATATAATCGCTGGAACGAGGTCGGTTTGGGTGGCGGCAAATCTGCACACGCTCCCAAGGAGTTAACGATGAATAAACCTTTTTCTTGAGACTATCGAGCTTTTTTTCGAGTTTTTTTAGCTCGTCGAGTGAAAATAAAGAATTTTTTTGGTTTTGCGACTTAAATTGCTCAATAGTTTTTTCATATTCAACAATTTGCTTTTCATGAGGCAAAACATCCATAAGCTCACTCTCTGAATAATTTAAAAGGAAATCATAATACCAAAAGGATTAAAACTCAACTCTCCTCTCGTTCCCAGGAAGTTTAGCCTCAGCAAAGTCTCGCACTATATGTATATAGGACGGTCTAGAAATGATTACTGCGAACAACTCCTCGATATCCTCGGATAACAGGCGTACACACCCATTACTCTCGTAGTGCCCTATGCAATCTCTATCTTCAACGAGCTCTCCTGAATCCGTGTGGCGGAAGGGCGTACCATGGATACCCAATCCCTTGCAGGCAGCTGTGCAAAAAGCGATTTCCCGGTCAAAGGGAATCCAGCGCATCCCGAAGATCGAGATCATCTCTTTAGACTCATTTTTGTATGTCCCCATAGCCCCTGGCTTATAGACAGCGATCTCGCTCCCTAAGGAGTAGGTTCCAAGAGGAGTGAGGGAGCCTGAGCGAGTGCTTGAGCTAAGCCTTCCTGCACAGACAGGATAGGATTTCAAAAGAACTCTTTCATCATCCCCTTTATCAAGATAGTAAACCCATATTTTTAAACGTGCGAGATCGAGAACGAGATGAAATTCAATTTCCTTATCTGTAGTAAGCACGTTGAAGCGGTCGCCCTTGGATACGATATCGGACAGATAGTTTCCCATCCCGTGGAGGCTGCGTGAAATAAAATGTTTAGATGTCTGATAATGCGAAGCATAATCGCCTAAATAAGCAGACCTGCCTGTGACCCAGGGCACACGGCCTGAATAAGAGATCGTTTCTACGATAGGCAAAAGAGGAGGGCAGGTATTGAAGAGCTGCGCCATCCTATCCACTTCAGGCGGCAGTGCAGAATCATCAGAAATAGGAGTAAAAGGCTTGGTTTCCACTTTCGGTACGGGAACCGCTTCTTCTTGGACTGCGATCTCCTCTTCAATGGGTTCTTCGTTAAAAACGACCTCTTCTGCGATGACTTCTCGAGAAGAAGCCTCCTTCTTTGATGGCCAGTTAAAAAGAGCAATCACAGCGATAAGCCCTGCAATTGCAATTCCGATTATCTTTCCTTTTGTCATGCCCTACCTATACTGCATAAAAATTTATGATTCGAAAGTGTTAAAGCGATCATGAAATCAGCACTCCAATAACTTTCATCGCCAGCTAAAGGAAGTACTTTCATTGAATGAAACCCTTGTTCAGGGGTAATCAAGACGTCATTGCACACCACAGTTTGCGGTGGGCCTTGATATCGATCAAGGGAACGAGGGTTCAGTTTATGAGAACCGGCCACTAAACACGCTTCTGCTTTCACGAAAAAAGTAAAAAGAAAATCTGTGTGCGGCCGAAAACCTTCGAGTTGGCATTCTACTTTCATTTGATCGCTTTCAATATTGCAAGCGCTCTCAATCCAAGCGCCAGCATAGCCAGAATCTTCCAGCCATGGAAAACCTGTATCACGGTTGTGTGGAGCTGCGAGACGGCATTGATAGCTCAAAAAAGTTTCCTCTGCTTTCACATTTTGCGCTCTTCCTGCCAATCCAAATCCGCTGCAATCCCCTAATGGAGTCAGTTGCGGACCAAAATTAAGAACGGCACTGTCGCCTGCAAAATAGGCTCCCATTCCGCTTTTGCAACCCGATCCAAGACAAATCATCGCATGCTCTGCATCGCGTCGCGCAACGATACCAAGTGTGGGATCGACATACTGATATGTTGGATTCATTGCGATGCCTGCAGCTTCAAAAAAGGAACTGTTAGCCTCTTCAAGCTCCGCTTGTGAATAGCCTCTATCCTGGCGGAACAAAGATAGAATGGGCTTTAACTTGTGATCCAATGTTGCTTGTTGAAACGTCGCCATTTTTTGAGCATCTTCAATATTCCCTTTTGTAATAAGCTCTCGACCCAATTTTGCATGCTCAAAAGGATAAGGAAGCCCGCCCCACGGGAAAAACTCTTTTTCTAAAAGCTGTTTGTGCATAAAAAAAACCCTCAGTTGGACTGAGGGTAACATATTTCTTCTGAAAAAACGTCTGTTTTTTTCTATGCTTTTGTCTTTTCGATCAGACGGCGCATTTTCTTTCCTGGTGTGAACTTAACAGCACGACGTGCAGGAATATGAATTGGTACAGACGCATTTTTTGGGTTACGGCCGATTTTTGGTTTTCTTTCAACAACCTGAAGAACTCCAAAGTCTCGGAACTCTAAACGGTCGCCGTTTGCCAAAGCATCGGTCATTTTATCGAGAAAATTCTGAATCACAGCACGGACATGATTCGGGTGAATTCCTTCATCTTGCGAGATTGTCGTGATCAATTTTTTCTTAGTCATTGTTGCCATTTTTTGTGCCTCCTAATTTGAACTTTCGGGTTTCCCGAAGGTGAGAATGTAGAATTTTGTACACACTCTCTCTTATTTTACTGATTTATAACCGTATAATAGCGATCTGCATTTTCGGTTCAAGGGATTTTTTTCAAAACACGTTTTTTTTTATCCAATTTTGACGACAAGTTTCTTCTTTTTTCCGATTCCTAAGAGAAGAAACTGCTCATCGATGAGATGTTTTTCCGTTAGGATTAATTGATCGTCAGTCACTTTTTCATTATTTACATATGTTCCACCACTGGTAATCATGCGACGCGCCTCGCCTTTGCTTGGCAAAAGGCCGCATGTCACGATGAGATCGACAAGCTTAACACCCACCACCTCATTATTTGAAAGCGCTTTGCTTGGAAGATCGGCTGCCAAAACGCGCAATGTTTGCTGATCCAAGACGGTGTGACTTCCCGGCCTTACAGCCTCTGTCACTCTTCTCGCTTCTTCAACACCTGACTCGCCATGAACAATACGTGTCACTTCTTCCGCTAGGCGCTTTTGAGCGGTATTTGCCACATAATCCTTCGCTTGCATTTGCGCTTCAATCTCTCGAATCTCTTCCATCTCCAAAAACGTCAGCATCCGCAGCAATTTTGGAACGTCCGCATCGGGAATGCGAAAGAGATATTGATAAAAATCGTAAGGTGAAAGACGGTCTGGATTGAGCCAAATCGCTCCCTCTTCCGATTTCCCAAATTTTTTTCCATCGCTTCGAGTCAAAAGAGGGAACGTGACACCATGAACAGCCTCCCCCGTCATTCTACGAACGAGTTCTGTACCTGCTGTAATATTTCCCCACTGATCACTGCCTCCCATTTGTACAGTCACCCCATGTTCTTGGAAAAGGTGGAGAAAATCATAGGCCTGTAAAAGTTGGTAGCTGAACTCAGTGTAACTCATCCCCTCTTCAGAAGAGAGGCGCGTTTTGACGCTCTCTTTTGCAAGCATTGAGCTAACACGAAAATATCTTCCGATCTCACGCAAAAACGGGATAAAGCCGAAACCTTCAAACCAACTATAGTTATTGAGAATAGTGACATTCTTATTCAATACCGCCTCAAGAGAGCGGCGGATGCCGGCCAAGTTTGTCTCAAGCGTCTCAGCGTCGAGCAAATTTCTCTCTGCGCTTTTTCCCGATGGATCGCCGATCATACCCGTTGCACCTCCAACCAAAGCAATCGGTGTGTGGCCGAATCGCTGACACCACGCCAATCCCATAATGCCAACCAAATTTCCCAAATGCAGACTATCAGAGGTTGGATCAAAACCGACATAAACTTTGAAAGGTTGATCTGCGAGTTGATAGAGCTCTTCGCTTGTCATAGAATCGATAAAGCCGCGTTCTTCGAGTGTATAAATAAGATTTTTCATTTATTCCCTTCTCTGCTATTTCTCAGAAAGATGAATTTTGCTATCATAATGATTTATAGACACAGATGTAAAGGAGCTTGTGCATTATGAGTGATGTTGCAGGAAAAGGAGGTATCATTAGAGATGCCGAGAATCAAAAAGAAATGATCGAAAAGCTAGAGGCCCGTTACGAAGAACAGTTGAAAAAGGTTCTTGAAAGACGGAATGCGACTACTGAAGAAGAACTAATTAAGGAAGCAGGTAGTCGTATTACAAAACGACAAGACCGCACTTCAGGAGATCATAAGGCACTTAAGGATAGGACAGTTTTAGTAAACCCTGCCTCAAAAGATATCGAAAATTTAAGAAAAACTCTTGATAAAGAGACAGCTGAGGTGGCGAAGAGAGTTCTAAGCGAGCTTCCCGCTGAACAACGCGCCTCTTTAATGGGCCGCGTCACGTTTGGAGTCAAGTCTGGCGGAAGTGAGGGAACCGGATCCGCGCCTGCCGCCTAAAAAGGATTTTCAATATCGATAAATTGACACGCTATCCCGAGCTCTTCCCTTATATATATGGCAAGAGCTTGGGGGCCGACTTTTTCAGTCGCTGAATGTCCCAGCGCAAGGAAATGAATCCCCTCTTCATGTGCTGCCCCCCATGCGGGCTCATCAAAGTTCCCAGTAATAAAGCAATCTACCCCTGCTGCAGCTGCAGCCCCTATCTCTTTATATGCACCGCCTGAAATGAGGGCTGCGCTCTCTACAGTTTGTTTTCCGCCCAAGGCTTTTACCGCTTCATGCCCGTAGTAGGCTTCGAGTTGTGAGATAAAACTCTCGATCGGCTGCTTAGCAAAACGTGCCTTTACCCCAATCTCTGTTCCATTAAACTCTCCGAATGGCTCAAGACTTTCCCATTTCAGATCATAAGCTGCTTTCCAGTTATTCCCCACTTCCCGATGTGCATCAAGCGGCAGATGATAGGCTAGAAGAGAAATTTGATTTTGCAAAAGGAGATGCATTTTTTTTCTTTTCGCCCCAATAACAGGGTAAGGGTCGCGGTTCCAAAATATCCCATGATGGACGACCAAGGCATCGACTCCTTCTTGGACGGCGGCTTCTATTGTATGCAGATTAGCCGAAACAGCCGTCGCCACCTTATTAATCTTTTGTTTCCCCTCAACCTGAATTCCGTTTGGACAGCAATCCTTAAACAAATCTGAGGCGAGATACATATTTAACTTCTGAGAGAACTCGTTTAGAAGCACGGCAATCCTTTTTTTTCTTTGACGAAGAGATCAAACATAAAGTATACACGATTTTTATGAAACTCAATCCACAGACACAAGACGAACTAAAAAAGGCTGTTGGACACAAGGCCGCATCCCTTGTAGAAGAAGGAATGCTTGTCGGGCTAGGCACGGGCACAACAGCTGCATTTTTTATCGAAGGCTTAATCGAAAGGTGCCGCAGCGGCTTGAACATTTCTGCTGTCTCCTCTTCGTTACGTTCCTTAGAAATGGCAAAAGCAGGAGGAATCCCCGTTCTTCCTATGGATGAAGTAACCAGCATCGATTTAACGGTTGACGGTGCAGACGAAGTTGACTCCTCATTTAGGCTGATTAAAGGGGGCGGCGGTGCTCTACTGCGCGAAAAAATCATTGCTAGCACCAGTAAGCAAATGATCGTCATTGTCGATGAGAGCAAACTGGTTCAAGTACTCGGGAAATTCGGAGTCCCAATAGAGATTATCCCTTTTGGCTTCAGCGCAACAGTCGCTAAACTCAACCGTGCCGGCTATTTCGGCAAGCAACGGTTGCAAGAAGATGGAACTCCCTATCTAACCGACAATAAAAATTATATATACGATCTCCATACTCCAGCAGAGTTTCCAAACCCTGAGCAAGATCACGACACGATCATCAACATCCCTGGAGTTGTGGAAACAGGCTTTTTTTTTAATCTCCCTGTGCGTGTCCTGGTAGGACGGTCAGATGGGAGTATAGACTATATTAAATGAGGTATTATGGAAGAGACGGTTCAACTCGTTCCTGTGACATTTGAAAAAGTAATGCAATCGCGTTCTTATACATGCGTTGTGCTGGAAGCAGATAATAAAAAATTTGCCATCTACACCGATCCTTCGAGCGGAAAAGCGATGCAGCTTTATCTCTCTTCAACCACAAAAATGCGCCCAGGAACACACGACTTGATGAAACAAATCTTTAGAGGTTTAGAAATTAAGCCTAAACAAGTTGTAATTAATGAACTAGATGATACAATTTACAAAGCGCGTTTATTTTTAGAGCAGCAAATGGGTGATGTCATGCAAATTGTCGAAGTTGATGCACGACCAAGCGACTGTATTACATTAGCACTTTTGCATAAAATTCCTGTCTATTGCACGCGCGACGTGTTAGACAAAACCATTCCTTATGAGGAATAAACTTTAGTTTGTACATTTTTTGGATCCGAGTTTCAATCTTTTGATCCAAACCAACCCTATGACGCATTCAAGTTTTTCTGAATCAAAACATTTAAACTCGGATCCAAAAAATGCACAAAGTAAAAATAAAAAAATTATTGCTCACTTCAGCGACATAGTGTATGTTGACTATCTCCCTGATATTAGTCTTATGATTACAAAAGAACAGAAAAAAAATATAATCGAAAAAAACGATAATCAAGCCCGTGGTTTTTTCATTGTTATCAATGATAAGGGATTGCACACGCGCCCATCAACTGAGCTCGTAAAGTGCGCTACATCTTTTAAAGCCCATGTCAATTTGATTTATCAAGACCTCGTTGTCAATGCCAAATCACTTCTTGGCATTTTGACCTTAGCAGCAACACGCGGTTCGCGCATTAAAGTAGAGGCAGAAGGAGAAGATGCCGAAGTGGCTGTTGAAAAAATCATTGAGCTTGCACGCAACAAATTTTACATCCAATATTAGCCTTTATGACGACTACAAGTGAACATATTAAGAACCGATCAGCGGTTCCAACAGAAGATCAATGGAACGTCGAAGCCCTTTTCCTCTCATCGGAAGGATGGGAAAAAGCCCTTCAGGCTGCCTGTGAAAGCCCCTCTGCACCGAGATGGTCCACCCTTGCCTCATTTAAAGGACGTCTCAAAGAAGGTCCGGCTGTTCTAAAAGAGGTGCTCGACAGAACGAGTACAATTTCGCGCGCACTCGAAAAACTCCACACTTACGCGCATCTCAGACATGATGAAGAGATCACAATCGATCAACATAAAGGAGCCTATCAAAGAATCATGGCTCTTCTTTTCGATTTTCAACAAGAAACCGCATGGATAGAGCCGGAACTTTTAGAACTCCCTGAAGAGACTAAAGAATCGTATCTTCAATCCCCCGAGCTCGAAGAATATCGGTTCCATATTGAAAAAATTGTACGGATGCGTCCGCATACTCTCAGTGCCGATAAAGAGGAATTGCTTGCTATGGCAGGCAAGCCGATGCAAACCCCGCCTAAAGCCTTTTCAGCCCTAAACAATGCCGACCTACAGTTTGGCAGCATTCCAGATAGCGAAGGGAAAGAACATTCGCTTACGCACGGCCTTTATCAGATGTACCTGCGTTCAACTGACCGCACTTTACGTGAAAACGCGTTTAAAGCAATGCACAACACCTTTCTCGGTTTTGAGAATACAATCGCAGAACTCCTGTTTGGCCAAGTTCAAGGGCATATTTTCAATGCACAGGCGCGTCATTACCCCTCCTGTCTCGAGGCCGCACTTTTTTCCAAAAAAATCCCCCAATCAGTCTACCGCTCTTTAATCAGCGCTGTCAGGGAAGGACTCGGTTCGCTTCACCGTTATATTGGTTTGCGCAAAAAAATCCTCAAAGTTTCAGAGCTCCATCTTTATGACATGTACGTTCCCCTCGTGCCTCAAGTCGACATCAAAATGGACTATGCTGCCGCAGAAGATAGCGTCATCGAATCGGTGGCTCCCTTAGGAGAAGCCTATCAATCCATATTGCGAAAAGGATTAAAAGACGATCGCTGGGTTGATCGATACGAAAATAAGAACAAACGTTCAGGAGCCTATTCCAGCGGATGCTACGATAGTTTCCCATACATCCTGATGAACTTCCGCGGAATCTTGCGCGACACTTTTACCCTTGCTCATGAAGCCGGCCACAGCATGCACTCCTATTTAAGTAAAGAGAACCAGCCCTATCACTACTCCCATTACCCTATTTTCGTCGCAGAAGTCGCCTCTACTTTCAACGAAGAACTTCTGATGCACCTTTTGCTTGGCCGCTTCACCAAAAAAGAAGAGAGACTCTTTTTAATAAACGAGAAACTCGAAGACATTCGCGCAACCCTCTTCCGCCAAACGATGTTTGCAGAGTTCGAACTTAAAATACATGAACTTGCGGAAGCCGGCACTCCCCTAACGCCTTCTCTATTAAAAGAGACCTACTACCGGCTCAATGTCGATTATTTTGGTCCTGAGGCCGTGATCGATACCGAAATCAATATCGAATGGGCGCGCATTCCCCATTTTTATTACAATTTCTATGTCTACCAATATGCGACTGGAATCAGCGCCGCCCTTAGCTTAGCGGAAAAAGTGCTCGGCGGCGATCAAAAAGCTTGCGATAACTATCTCTCCTTTTTAAAAGGAGGATGCTCGCTCTTCCCAATCGACCTGCTAAAACTCGCAGGAGTTGATATGACTACCCAAGAGCCTGTAAAAGCAGCTCTCAAAAAATTCGATACACTTGTAACTGAACTAGAAAAACTTACAGTTTAAAAATTTTCCCTATTAGCACTTAGCTTCCATTAGTGCTAATTTTTTTCTATCCAAAAATAGCGTTTTTTGCTATCTTTGTACTCTAAAATAAATCCTTTGAAATAGGAGTCGTGAAGATGACAGAACAAGCTGTACAAGTAAAGCTGAAGCCATTAGGCAACAGAGTTTTAGTTAAGCGTTTAGAAGCAGAAGAGACTGTAAAAGGCGGTATTATTCTTCCTGATACAGCGAAGAAGAAGCAAGAGACAGCAACAGTTGTTGCGATTGGAACAGGAAAAAATGACAAAAGCGGCAATCCGATTCCATTTCCAGTGCAAGTAGGCGATAAAATTTTGATGGAAAAATACACAGGTCAAGAAGTGACTATTGATAGCGAGGAATTCATTATCCTACGCGCCGACGACATCATCGCAATTGTTGAATAATAAATAAGGAGCTAATGGGCTATGACAGCTAAAGATATTAAGTACAAAGAAGAAGCAAGACAAAAAATCCTTAAGGGAGTCAAAACCCTCGCTGAGGCGGTGAAAGTAACACTCGGTCCAAAAGGACGCAACGTCGTAATCGATAAGTCCTATGGCGCCCCTCACGTAACAAAAGACGGTGTCACTGTAGCTAAGGAAGTCGAGCTTGAAGATCGACACGAAAACATGGGCGCCCAAATGGTCAAAGAAGTTGCCAGCAAGACAGCTGATAAAGCTGGTGACGGAACCACAACAGCGACAGTCCTTGCAGAGGCAATTTATGGCGAAGGTTTGCGCAACGTAACTGCCGGCGCCAACCCTATGGACCTCAAGCGCGGGATCGAAAAAGGGGTTAGAGTTGTCGTAGAGGAGCTATCAAAGATAGCCAAGCCTGTATCAAACCAAAAAGAGATCGCACAAGTAGCGACCATTTCGGCCAACAACGACCAAGAAATCGGTGAAATCATTGCCAAGGCGATGGAAAAAGTGGGTAAAACCGGCACCATTACAGTTGAAGAAGCAAAAGGCTTTGAGACAACACTCGAAGTTGTAGAAGGAATGAACTTCGACCGCGGCTATCTTTCTGCCTACTTCATGACCAACCCAGAGACACAAGAAGCCATCTTAGAAGATGCCCATGTGCTCATTTATGAGAAGAAAATCTCTGCAATGAAAGAATTTTTGCCGATTCTTCAGGCAGCAGCAGAGTCTGGACGCCCTCTCCTAATCATCGCAGAAGATGTCGAGGGAGAAGCGCTTGCTACACTCGTAGTCAACCGTCTCCGCGCTGGCCTAAAAGTGTGTGCTGTTAAGGCTCCGGGCTTTGGCGATCGCCGTAAAGCGATGCTAGAGGATCTAGCCATTTTAACAGGTGCGCAAGTGATCAGCGAAGAGCTAGGCATGAAGCTTGAAAACACAACACTTGAGATGCTTGGTAAAGTGAAGAAAGCGGTGGTCAAGAAAGAAGAGACCACTATTGTCGAAGGAGCAGGTTCGAAGGAGAAGCTTGAAGCTCGTTGCGAGCAAATCAAGCGTCAGATCGAAGATGCGACATCCGATTACGATAAAGAGAAGCTCCAAGAGCGTCTTGCCAAGTTAACCGGTGGTGTCGGCGTCATTCGCGTCGGTGCTGCGACAGAGATCGAGATGAAAGAGAAGAAAGACCGTGTCGATGATGCACAGCATGCGACAGTGGCAGCTGTGGAAGAGGGCATCTTGCCAGGTGGTGGAACAGCATTCATCCGCTGTATCCCAGCAGTTGAAAACCTAGCCAAAACGCTCGAAAACGATGAGCGCATTGGGGCGATGATCATCGCTAAGTCCTTAGCGGCACCTCTCAAGCAGATCGCTGAAAATGCAGGCCAAGAAGGGTCGATTGTATTCCAGAAAGTGGCGAGCCTCTCTATAAACGAAGGCTATAATGCCTTAGAGGATGAGTATACTGATATGTTAGAGAGAGGAATTTTGGATCCGATGAAGGTGACACGTTCAGCTCTTGAGAGCGCGGCCTCTATTGCGGCGCTACTGCTCACAACAGAAGCACTTATCGTAGAAATTCCAGAAGAGAAGCCTGCAGCTCCAATGCCAGGCGGTATGGATTATTAATCCCCAAAAAAAAAGCCCCTCAAAACGAGGGGCTTTTTTTTATGCTTTTTCCCAATTCAGTTCCATAAACATATTCAACAATGCTTGTTCATTTTTCTCTTGAGTTATCGCCGGGAGTATTCCCCACTTCCCGGATACCTCAAAAACCTTTGAAGCCGTAGAAGTTGGACCATCTCTTGCAGTCATCGAAATCACCGCAACACTACGCTTAGTGAAAAAGCCTATTTTAGCCTCTCCCTCTACACCAGAAGTAAGCTCTAATCTGTTATGCTGCATTTTTCCCAAAACTTCTCTTCCAATATGCACGACACCTATTCCATCGATTTGTGCCTTTTGCGGGTCTTCATAAGTAACGGTGAAGTCACCCGTATCTGGGGTATGAGTGAAAGATTGCATATTTTTTGGCAGTATCTGCCCCATAATTCCGATGTTTTCGTGCTCTAAGACCGTTGAATAGAAATTATTATAATGATTTACGCCTGGACTTGCTGACATATAACCACACTCCTTATTAATTATTAATACAACTATTATAACAGATTATTGATTTTAATTAAATAATTATTTTTAATATTTATTAAAGTTTGTTAAAGAACTTAATGCTTTGACTTAGAAGGCAGCCTTTGGCATTCTTAGGGGTATGATACGCATTATCATTCTAGTCCTAGTGCTAGCGCTACTTCTGGGGGGTGTATACGTGTGGTTAACGCGTGTATCCTCTGTGGAGCATTTTCTTTCCAAGCGGCTGAATGCGGAGGTAGTGATCCAGGATGTGAGGTTAGGCTGGGGGCGTTTGACTTTAGAGGGGTTAAAGATTAAGAATCCTTCATCTTCAGCGATGGCGGATGCGTTTCAGTGCAGCGAGTTTGACCTTGAGATGAGTCCTTCAGCCCTATTTAAGAGCACGGTTTACATTGATCGCATTACGATCCATGACCCGGTCATTGGGGTGGAGTTATATAACAGTTCGGGGAGCGACAACAACTGGGTGCGTCTATTGAGGGGTTTTCCCTCTGGTGGGGATCAGAAATATGTGATTCGGAAGTTAACTTTGACGAATCTTCAGTTTGAGGTATTACGTTCAAATGGTAAGCGTCTATCGGTCCCTGTGGTACCAGTCTTAGAGTTTGAGAATTTGGGTGAGAAGGGAGCCTTATCGGTATCTCAGCTAGCGCGGGTAATATTCCAGACATTATTAAATAATTTAAGCAATCGGGCGCATTTAGGGGCGATTTTGGACAATGTGACGATATTGCCTCAGAAGTTATTGGATGGGGCCAAACTACCAATTGAGGACAGCCGGAAGTCGATCCAGGAGGGGCTTGAGAAGATCAAGCGTAAGACAAAAGAGGCCTCAGAATTTTTGCAGGACTTATTTTCTAGAAAATAATTCTGCGTTTCGCTAAGATTTCGACTCTTGTTCCGGATTAGCTCAGCGGTAGAGCAGTGGACTGTTAATCCATTGGTCGCTGGTTCGAATCCAGCATCCGGAGTTCTATTTTCTATCTCCCCAAACAACATATAAGAGGCGACCAAAACACGCCACCTCCCGCCATTGGTCACTCCTGCGCTCTCCTGCCACTGGCAGAAGTGCTCGTCGTGATGGTTCGAATCCAGCATCCGGAGTTCTATTTTCTATCTCCCCAAACAACATATAAGAGGCGACCAAAACACGCCACCTCCCGCCATTGGTCACTCCTGCGCTCTCCTGCCACTGGCAGAAGTGCTCGTCGTGATGGTTCGAATCCAGCATCCGGAGTTCTATTTTCTATCTCCCCAAACAACATATAAGAGGCGACCAAAACACGCCACCTCCCGCCATTGGTCACTCCTGCGCTCTCCTGCCACCGGCAGAAGTGCTCGTCGTGATGGTTCGAATCCAGCATCCGGAGTTCTATTTTCTATCTCCCCAAACAACATATAAGAGGCGACCAAAACACGCCACCTCCCGCCATTGGTCACTCCTGCGCTCTCCTGCCACCGGCAGAAGTGCTCGTCGTGATGGTTCGAATCCAGCATCCGGAGTTCTATTTTCTATCTCCCCAAACAACATATAAGAGGCGACCAAAACACGCCACCTCCCGCCATTGGTCACTCCTGCGCTCTCCTGCCACCGGCAGAAGTGCTCGTCGTGATGGTTCGAATCCAGCATCCGGAACATTTAGGAAGTGTTTCAGAAGCTTGTCGTCGCAAAGGCATGCACAGAAACAGCTTTTACGAATGGAAACGCCGCTTTCAAACACATGGTTTTGAGGGATTAAAAGACCTGCCACCTATCCATAAAACCCACCCACAAACAACACCGGATGAAGTGGTTCAGAGAATTCTTGAGCTTTCTCTATAGCATCCTACTTGGGGCTGCACTCGGCTATCCAATTATCTCAAAATCGGCGGTGTAAGTGTAAGTTCGCCACAGTGCAAAACATTTTGATCAAAAATGGAATAGCGAGTCGTTATGATAGACCGCTTAAACTTGAAGAACAGGCCTTAGGAAAAAAAATTGACCTCTCTGCTGAGCAGATCAAGCACATAGAGAAGGCGAATCCCACTTTCAAGGAGCGGCATATTGAAAGCTCAAGACCTGGTGAACTGATAGGGCAAGATACGTTTTTCGTAGGCACTTTAAAAGGCATAGAAAAAGTGTATTTGCAGGCCGTTGTGGACACATTCGGTTCTTATGCTTTCGGCTTTCTGCATACCTCTAAACGTCCTGAGTGCGCAGCAGCAATTTTGCATAATGATGTTTTGCCTTTCTACAGAGAGCGGGAAATTCCTGTGGATGCTGTTCTTACAGATAACGGCAGAGAATTTTGTGGAACTGAAAGCCATCCTTATGAGATCTATCTTGCCTTAAATGATATAGAGCACAGACGGACAAAAATACGAAGTCCTCAGACGAACGGCTTTGTAGAAAGATTCAACCGCACAGTTCTCGATGAATTTTTCCGAATATCTTTTCGTCAGAACTATTATGAGTCTGTTGAACAACTTCAAAAAGACCTCAACATCTGGCTTAAACACTACAACGAAGAAAGGCCTCATAGAGGGTATCGAAATTTAGGCAAAAGGCCGATTGATACAATAAATGAATACATCAAGAATGCACGACAAGAAGGTTAGCTATACACTATAGAGATTAAGCTTCCTCTCGTGCCATTAGGTAATTCAAAGTATCCATGATCAAGTGTATATAATATTCTTTTAATTCTTTGAGGATCATCTTTTGAATTGCACCCGATCATTTTGCTAATTCCATCAAATCCTCCTGATGTTCTGATCAAGCGAGCATCCTCTACTCCCTTGATAACATTTTCAAAACCTGATCTAACAAGCCATCGGTATGTTTTGTGTCCTGTTAGTGAGCTTAAATTTTTAAACCCGCTACTGATTAGATTCAAAAGGCTCTTGTCTACAGTTGCGACTTCAACTTTCATCAGCTAAGGGAATTCCCGAGCATGCAATCATGCGCCAGTCCAGGCATAAAAAATCTGATACACTTAGAAAATATATCCGAATGGGATCGCTTTGGAAGAATAGCGCCGCAACTAAGGTTGGACTATAGCAATATCAATTACTTAACGCCTTTTTCCTCTAGACTGATTGGCGCAATAAAAACAAAATGTATGTCTTTCCCCGCCAACGTCCAAGTTAATAAACAAGTATTCAAGCTGATTTTCTATATTTCTAGGAACGGCAATTTGAAAAATGCTTTCATGCAAAACATTAGGGAACAGAGTATTGGAATCAAAATAGCAACTCTTCATTGTCGATTCGTACTCCTTGCACTCCTCTTCAATCATTGCAGATCTAAGCTGCCCCTGCATATTTACTTCTTGCATAGCCTGTCTTTTAAGCGCCTCGCACTGAATTGTCCCGCTAGTCGAGCTTGATCCATAAATATTTCCACTTGAATTTACCCAACCTCCCAAAACAGAGCTTCTTCCGTTAAAGTAATAATTATCCGTAGTATTTGAGTGAAATTTGATATCACCTGCACTTTGAGCGTTATAAGATTGCAAACCTGTGCAGAGCGCAGATGCAAATTGCTTCCAGCGCGCTTTAGTCTTTTTCTTGGCGATCATTTCTTCTTTTTTCAAAACACGTATCGGACGACCCCATTGATCGGTCACACTAAGATTTTTGAAAATAAAGATTAATCGGGACTCTACTGTTATTTGCACACGCAAGATAAAACCCGCAATTTCCGCTCTTAAGGATCTGATCTGTACGATATAGGAGCACTCCATGTTGTTTGCGAGATACCAGAAAAGTTTCACCCTGAAATAAAAGTTCGCTTTGCTCTTCCATTTTGCAAGGCAGCACCACGTAACTCGCGGAAAACCCAGTTGTGCAAATACACATTGCGATAAGGAAAAATTTCTTCATCTAAATCCCATTTTATTTAAACACAACAAACTGTGAAACATTGGTTGAGTAAACGAAACATCTGTCATGGATATGTTTGACATATTGGACTCCATTGACAACTTCAGTCACCCAAGTAGTAGTCATGCTCATAGGAGTATTTCCAATAGCTATGATCTGTGTCCCCTCTGAAAAAGTCCTGGATGGGTCGTTGATAATTGTGACGATGGTCGAATCAGAATAATATCCAAGATGAGCAGTGGCGCCTTTGTATCCCCCAATGGAAACTCTATAGGCAAAAACTGGCCCAGCAGCTTGGACATGCATCTTCTGGTTAATGCTGGATTGCGGATCGAGTTCTAATCTTTCCATTAACCCTTTGGCTCCTGGGATCAAAATATCGGTCAGCATATTTTCTTCTACTTCTTGAAAGGGAAGGCTGGCGTGAGCTAATGCTCCAAACGCACTTAATCCCATAATAGCCAAAACAATCATACGTGAAAACATAAGTTCCTGTTTTTGTGAATTTTAATAAATTCCAGCAATCATACAAAACGAGAACATATTTTCAAACCTCTAAATTTCAACACATTGAGAATGTGCTTATGATTTCTAGATTAGAAAAGGTGGTTTGATCCCACTCCTGAAAGCCTAGTCGAGGGACCTTCATTGATTTTTGTCCAATGCAGTGAAAATTTTTAAAAGACGGTTAAGTTCGCTCTCTGAATCTCTGAAAGGTTTTTCATACGTAATAATCGCCCTATTTTTTTGGAAAAGAGCCAGAAATAAATCAATTGATTGCGTATAAGCTCCCATTTGACGACAAATGGATGCAAGTTTTTTATCCGAAGTGATAATCGTATAAACCTTTGGATTCTTCACGAACGACATTTCCTCAATAATATAGTCATCCGCTGACTGGCCTTTAGAGGTGTAAACAATCTCTAAAGATCCCTTATGCATTCGATGAGGTAAATCAGCTCTTTTACTATCAAAAACCAAAGTCAAAGAAAATTTTGCATCAACCAAAGAGTCAATAATTCGCTTCCTTGCCTCTTCAAGCGTTTTAGTTTCAGCTGACAAATAAAAAAGTAAATTGTAACCATCAATGAAATAATGCATTCTTTTGATCAACTCAACCTCAAATTTAAACCCATTGCTTCACATAATGATATAAGAGTATGCCATTTAGGGTTTCCTGCACCCGAAAGAGTTTTATAAAGGCTTTCACGACCAAGATGTGTTTTTTTAGCAAGAGCTCCAATGCCCCCTTGCGCTTCAGCAACATTTCTGAGCGCGATCAAGAAAATATGTTGTGACTCCCCATCGCCTTTAAGGCTTTCCTCTAAAGCTGCGTTTAAGTATGCAACAGCTTCATCGTGATCTGCCAAATGCTCCAGAAGAAATTCTTGATATTTTTTACTTTTTTCCAGGATTTGTCTCCCTTAATAGATACTCCTCCATAATGTATCCTTTAGGATACATTGTTTTCAAGTGAATTTTAGGTCGTTAATTTTAAGACGGTTGAAAATTTATAAGAAAAGGAAATCTATTCAAAAGTTCGAAGTGTTACCAGTAGCTGGAGTTCTTATTTCCCTTCTCTCCAAACAACATATAACTAAAACGCGCCACCTCCCGCCATTGGTCACTCCTTCGCTCTCCTGCCACCGGCAGAAGTGCTCGTCGTAATGGTTCGAATCCAGCACAGTCCATCTTTGAATTTGTGACTCCATTGTCTACTCCATATTTGAACCGTTTTATCATACCCTGTCCGGTCCAATTGGAGAACCACATCATTTCCACCTTGAGGAAGAGAGCAAACAAGTATCAGCTTTTTTGATCTCTAGTATCGCGGAAGGAAATTTACAGACTGTTTGGAATAACTTCCCATTGCCCATTGAGATAAAATGGCTGACTCCACTGAACTCGAAGATCCTCCCCTGCTTTCTTTAACTCTTTGGTAAAGTTTTCTGACTTGATCACTATTGGATTCTCGGATTTATCAATCTTTTTGACCGTGATCGCTTGACTGGTCAAAAAATCAATAAACGGAGGTAGAATAATCTCAACAGCCCCCTGAGAAGCATCCGACTCGATAATGCAATCATTTGGATTTGCAACATAAAGGGTAGTCGCTCCGCTTGCGGTAACAAGAGTTCGTTTGCAGGTATGCGTTGAAACGGTGATGACATCTTTGAGAGTATATGTATTTTGACCCGACAGGCGATTGAGGAACTCCACTAAGAGCTCACTATATCCCAACAAGTTCAAGCGAATAAACTCATCTGTTTCCCCCATAGGCTTGCCATTATTCACCGAAACATCTAAGTCCTCCAATATGACATCCGCTGCTCTTTTTTCCGGGATGCGTGCATCTTTAATCTTAGCAAAAAAAGTAGGACTCCCAGGAATGCTGACAACAGTGGAACCGGGATAACGCTTGAGCATCTCTTTTTCTACAAGCCGATACCGCTTGGTTAAACTATCATGAGCATCCTGTCTAAGCGATGCTCCAGCATCGGGAAACCCTAGAAATGCCTGTATCAGATTCAAAAAATCCTCTAGACCCGTTGAACCACCGCCAACTGTTGAGAAGGAGATAAAGTTGAAAAACTTCCGAAAAATTAATGAAGCATAAGGGTCGTAATGGGGATACCAAATGTAGCCACACCGAGCCCCGGTCTTTCCAAACTGTTTTGAAGCTGAATTAAAACTAAATACGTGTTTGCCGCTAGATCGCGCCTCTCGGATCCATTCGAGATTTTGCTGGAGATAACCCGTTCCATTGCTTCCGAAAGCTGAAGACGCAAAGACAAAGTCAGCAATAATAATCTTGGCATCTGTCACAGGCTTCCTAAATTTTCCATCAGGATTATTTGGCGATGTGACGATTTCTACGAGAATCTCATCAGGCTGCCGCTCAATTTCTGAAGGATCATGAAATGTAAAGAAGCGCGCATTTGGATAATCAATAATACCCGTAACAGCGTTAGGATGCCCAGAATAGTAAGGCGCTTGTTCTACAAATAGGAATTTTTTTTCCGGTTCAGACATCGCAATGGCAAAGACAAGGGCTACGATCAAATGCTTGGATCCTGAGGCTGTGTAAAAAAAAGGCTCTGGCTGCTTTGGGTCGATATAAAGCTCCACGTCATTCATTCTGGTGTGAAACTCTTTAAGCACCTGACTTGCATAATCAAAAATAGCTTGATTTGAATATTGTAGAGGTATGGCTGTAGGAGG
The DNA here is from genome assembly GCA_963748195.1 of uncultured Chlamydiales bacterium. Lineage (GTDB taxonomy): Bacteria > Chlamydiota > Chlamydiia > Chlamydiales > JAAKFR01 > JAJACP01. Next base: position 131,102 of record CAVVHU010000003.1, read on the forward strand.
AATCGACTGATCTAAATAGAGCCCATCCTCGAAGATAACTCTTTTTGGTAGATGCAATAACCCATAGGATTGATACAGCTCGCTAAACAATTGAGGGGTGTTTGGCTGAAGAAATATCCTCGTACGAGCCAAGCAACTGCAATGACAACCGATAGCTATCGCTAAAATATAGAGTATTTTCATCATATGCTCCCGTAACAGCAAAGCGCCATTCACCTTTTAATTATATTGGCGTTTGTTCATACAAATATGGCGCCTGATGTGGTAAGCGCTTCAGTCAAATAGATCTTTTCTTCCAGTAACATCTATATCTTGGATTCAAATAGAGCTTCCACTTTAAGTCACGGAAGACAAAATCCAATAATCCTGCCTCCATATAACGCTGACGCAACATATCGTCTTTTAATAGCTCGTGTAAGAGATGATGAAAGGTCGCGCGTCGTCTTTTTTTATTTTGCTTAACTTGGCTAGTTAAGCTGTCTTTATGAACCCGCATCGATGTTAAAGCCTCAGGAATATAGCCTACACCCTCGCTAAGGGCAATTGTATGGAATAAATACCAGTCAGAAAGATTTTCTAATTCAGGAACAAGAGGCCCATACTTTTCAAGAATCGCTCGCTTGGCGATGCAGGAAGCCCCTGTAACCCAAAAATTCGTATCTCGAAAAAGTGGAATGGTTTGCTCTTTTTGGAAAAAAGCAGGCGTATTTTGTCCTGCTAAGAGCCGTTTTATCTCTAGGTGATCTGTTCCGTCTTGAAAATATGCGAGATCGGTACAAATAACCCCTGCTTCTGGATGAGTATCAAAAAAAGCCATGATCTTTGATAGAAAACCAGGGAGATATTTATCATCTGCACTAAAATAATGGATAAAGTCGCCGCGCGATTCTTTAAATGCGGTCGCAACAGCCTCAAACCCTCCCTTGTTTACGGAGTGTCGAATATAATGAATTTGTGGGTATTGTTTTGCATAATACTCTGAAATTTGAGGGCTGTTATCTGTTGAACAATCATCTACTAATATCACTTCATAATCATCATAATCTTGATTGAGGATAGACTCTATGGCCTCGCTTAAATATTTGCCGTAATTATAACTCGGAATGATGATTGAAAGACGTGGTTTCAAATTTTCACCTCGTACTACAATAGTTTGAGTGAAGTCATAACAAAACATCCCTTTTGGCGATAGTGTTTCCTACAAAGAAACTCCATTATTTGAAAGATATTTTGCTAATGAACGAAACATCTTTAACACTGCCTTTTCATAGTGATACTTGAGATTTTTGTCTTCATGCCTGCTTAGACATATTTCAGTAATCCACTGTAAATACCTGCGCTTCCAATTACCCTGATACTTATTTTGATAAAAATAACGCCAATCATCAGCATATGAAAATTTGTAGTAAGCCTTATCGTATGCAGACATCGGGTAAAAACCGGGAAGACACGCCTCATTTGGATTCGGAAAGTCTCCTTTTTTCAAAGTGGGGTATTGAAGTATAGATAATATCTGATTTACACAATGAACTAATAACTGAGTCGAAGGATGGTTATGAGTTAGAAACAACCTTTCTTTTTTATAATTTTCTAAAATATAATCCGAAACTTTAACTGTTGTAGCAGCCTCTTTTTCCAACAATAGCTGCATTGTTTTTTGAAAACGATTTTGAAAATTGAAATCAATTCGTAATGAGAAAAATTTCAGAACAATTTCAATAGCCGAAGCGCCTGATTCCAAAAGATCAATAATTGGCTCAGCATTTACTATTTTTTGATCGATTTTAAAAAACGGCCAAAATGAATTATTGTAGATATAGGGAAAAGAAATTACATGGCAAGTATCCTTTAGATACAAAAGCAAGTTATCCGTAGCATAGACTCCATGTTTCTCATCAGTGGGTTGATAAATAAAAAGATCCGCCTTTTGAAGTAGATCGAATGGGACCTCTTTTTTCTCATCTATCATCAGATAATTTACTAGGTATTCTACCTGATATTCAGACTGAAAAACTGGATTTTTATTTAAAAAATGTCCTAGCGCCGTTCCCTGACAGTTTGCATAGATTATGCATAATTTACTCATCATGGATCGATTATAATAGCACCTGAAATATATTCAAGTTCAAGGAACAAAACAGCTATTTCTAGCCCGGGTTTCTCACCAACACTCGAGCCGATTTGGGCAGACTGTATTTCCAGATGTCGAAGAGTCATCCGAAGGGAGGGTTAAATTAACCCTTCCGAGGATGGCTATGAAGACAGATGGGGATACAGATGCGCATAGCGGCCGAATGGTTGGTGAGAAACCCGGGCTAGGATTGTACGCCCTTTTTGATTCTCTCGCCAATATCCTTGGAGGCAATTCTGGGAAAAAATGCACGGGGACTTTCAGCCACAAATATAGTAAGGCTAAAACAGACCTGGGAGGAGGAATACTTAGCTTGGAATAAAAGGGATCTATCTTCAAAGAGTTATGTTTATATTTGGGCTGATGGGATCTATTTTAATGTTCGTCTTTCTGAAGAGAGGCCGTGTTTATTAGTTTTAATAGGAGCCACAGAGGATGGAACAAAGGAGCTGATGGCATTCGTGAGAGCAAGTTGTCTTGGAAGGAAGTACTACAAGATATTAAATCAAGAGGGCTTACCAAAAGTCCACATCTTGCGGTAGGAGATGGAGCTTTGGGTTTTTGGGCAGCCTTGGAGGAGGAGTTTCCATCTTGTCGTCTTCAAAGATGCTGGGTTCACAAGACAGCAAATGTGTTGGATAAAATGCCAAAAACAGTCCAAAGCTATGCCAAGAGGCTGATTCACGAGATGTACATGTCTCCCACAAAAGAGAATGGTCTCAAAGTTTTTGATCAGTTCATAGCCCTTTACGAGGCAAAATATCCAAAGGCATGTGATTGTCTTAAAAGGGATAAATATAAGCTCTTTACTTTCTATGACTTTCCGGCGATGCACTGGCAACATATCAGAACAACCAATCCGATAGAATCGACATTTGCGACCATAAGGCACCGTTCATCCCAAACAAAAGGCTGTGGCTCTTCGTCAGGCAACCCTGTCAATGGTTTACAGGCCTGCGATGTCGGCGGAGAGGCATTGAAGAAAACTTAGAGGCCATCAATTGATTGAGAAAGTGGTCCAAGGAATCAAATTTAAGGATGGAGAAGAGGCAGAAAAGGCGGCATAAAAAATTTAAATTCGAGGAGCGCTTATTGCTTCAGGACACAACATTTGACAATATCTCTTACAGCAAAGCGCCACTCCTCTTTTAATTATATTGGCGTTTGTTCATACAAATATGGCGCCTGATGTGGTAAGTGATTCAGTCAAATAGATTTTTTCTTCCAATAACACCGATATTTAGGATTCAAATAGAGCTTCCACTTTAAGTCGCGAAAGATAAATTCCAATAATCCTGCCTCCATATAACGCTGACGCAATATATCGTCTTTTAAAAGCTCGTGTAAGATATGATGGAAGGTCGCGCGTCGTCTTTTTTTATTTCGCTTCACTTGGCTTGTAAAGTTGTTGTTATGAACCCGCAATGAAGTTAAAACCTCAGGAATATAACCTACACCCTCGCTAAGGGCAATTGTATGGAATAAATACCAATCAGAAAGATTTTCTAATTCAGAAATAAAAAAGTCATACTTTTCAAGAATCGCTCGCTTGGCGATGCAGGAAGCTCCAGTAACCCAAAAACTTGTGTTTTGAAAAACTTGAATAATCTGATCTTTTGGAAAAAAGACAGGAGTATTTTGTCCTTCTATGAGTCGTGCTATCTCAAGTTGATCTGTTCCATCTTGAAAATATGCGAGATCTGTGCACAGAATACCTGCTTCGGGATGAGCTTTGAAAAAGGCCATACTCTTTGATAGAAAACCGGGAAGATATCTATCGTCTGCACTAAAATATTGGATAAAATCGCCGCTACATTCTTTAAATCCTGTCAAAAGAGTCTGAACTAATCCCTTGTTTACGGAGTGGCGAATATAATGAATTTGGGGATATTGTTTTGCATAATGCTCAGAAATTTGAGGGCTGTTATCTGTTGAACAATCATCAACTAATATCACTTCATAATCATCATAATCTTGAATGAGGATAGACTCTATGGCCTCACTTAAATATTTGCCGTAATTATAACTCGGAAGGATGACTGAAAGGCGTGGTTTCAAATTCTCACCTCGTATTACTACAGGAATTTACTCTAGACAGTTTTTGAAAGTGAAGTCATAACAAAATAGCCCTTTTGGGGGTAGTGTTTCCTACAAAGCAACTCTATTATAAGGAACAAAACAGCTATTTCTAGCCCGGGTTTCTCACCAACACTCGAGCCGATTTGGGCAGACTGTATTTCCAGATGTCGAAGAGTCATCCGAAGGGAGGGTTAAATTAACCCTTCCGAGGATGGCTATGAAGACAGATGGGGATACAGATGCGCAAAGCGGCCGAATGGTTGGTGAGAAATCCGGGCTAGGATTGTACGCCCTTTTTGATTCTCTCGCCAATATCCTTGTCGATATTGTGCCAGTACTCAAACGCTCTTTTCAAAACGGGCTCTGAAACCCCTTTCTTAAGGTGTCCGACTACATTTGAGACCAGCCGTTCTCGCTGCGCATCGTCCATGACTTTGCGTACTAAATCGCCCGCTTGGCTCCAATCGTCATCATCCTTTCGTAAAGTATATGCAGCATGCATAAACTCGCCGCTTGCTCCCCATACTTCTAAATGAGGATAACGCTCACCATCGGCTTTAGGCCCCCCTTTTGAGTTAGGAGCATAGACAGGATCGGTAACATTCTCCACCCGCATCGCCCCATCCTTGCTATAGCTGTGGAAAGGACACTTTGGATGATTGACCGGTATCTGCTTGTAGTTTACCCCCAAACGCGCACGATGCGCATCGGCATAAGAAAAGAGGCGTGCAAGAAGCATCTTATCTGGGCTAGGACCGATCCCCGGGATCATATTGTTCGGCTCAAAAGCGGCCTGTTCGATCTCTGTATGGAAATCTGTAGGGTTGCGGTTTAGCGTCAACCGACCCACTTCATGCAACGGATAATCACTATGCGGCCAAACTTTTGTCAGGTCGAACGGATTAAGCCGATATGTAGCGGCTTCGTCAAAAGGCATTATTTGCACCTTAAGAGTCCAGCTTGGATACTCACCCCGCTTGATCGTTTCAAATAGATCGCGACGATGATAATCGCTGTCTGCACCGGCTAAACGGTCTGCCTCTTCTTGAGTCAAGAAATCAATCCCCTGATCTGTTTTGAAGTGGTACTTCACAAAGAAACGCTCTCCTTGTGCATTCACCCACATGTATGTATGGCTCGAATAACCATTCATATGCCGCCAGGTCTTTGGAATTCCCCGGTCCCCCATCAGCCACGTCACTTGATGCGCAGACTCGGGTGAAAGTGTCCAAAAGTCCCATTGCATATCATGGTCGCGCAAACCATTGTCTGCTCGCCGCTTCTGAGAGCGAATGAAGTGTTGAAACTTCATCGGATCGCGAACGAAAAAAACAGGGGTGTTGTTCCCAACCATGTCGTAGATACCCTCGCTGGTGTAAAACTTTAATGCAAAGCCGCGTGGATCTCGCCACGTATCAGGACTCCCCTGTTCTCCAGCCACTGTGGAGAAGCGTATTAATGTGTCGGTTTTCTGACCGGGCTGAAATACGACCGCCTTGGTATAGGCGCTGATGTCTTTTGTTACCTCGAAATAACCAAAAGCTCCTGAACCTTTCGCGTGTGGTTGACGTTCAGGAATCTTCTCTCGATTAAAATTTGCCATCTGTTCGATAAGGTAGTGATCGTGGAGTAAGATGGGACCGTCTGGACCTACTGTGAGGGAATGCTCGTCACTAGGGACGGGATTTCCAGCATCGTTTGTAGTTGGCTTGGGGGGTTCATTTTCCATAATACGATCTCCTTTGGAATCTTAATAAAATTATTTTTACCTATATCAGATATAGATATTTTCTTTCCGATTTTTCGTTGACTTTGAAAAATAAGGTCTCATATGAACTGAAGCATGACATCTATTCATATCACTGATGAAAAATGCATCATCGAGGAAAAAGTTTTTCCTGCTGTTGGATTTGGAACATATCGACTTAAGGATAGGACGTGCTTGCAAGCTGTTAAGCATGCTGTTGATTATGGTTATCGTATTATTGATACAGCTACACTTTATGAAAATTTTAAACCTATTGGTCAAGCGATAAAATCCTATGACAGAGAAAAATTGTACCTTATTTCGAAGGTATGGCCAAACGCACAAAAACCAAAAGATCTGAAAAATGATCTAAGAAACACACTAAAGCAACTGGATGTCGACTATTTAGATGCTTATCTCATACATTGGCCACTTCACACAATCCCTATTGAAAATACATTACAGGCCATGCATGAACTAAGAGAAAAGGGGGAGATTCGTCACATCGGCTTGAGTAATGTGACAGTCAATCATCTAAGACGTGTATTTGAAGTAGGCATTCCGATTTCTTGGGTTCAAGTTGAGATGCACCCTTTTTTTTACGATCAAGCTCTTCTTGAGTTTTGCCACAAACACTCTCTTGTTATCCAAGCATGGGCACCCCTTGCAAGAGGCCGATTGCTGACAGATCCTCTGTTAAAAGCAATAGCCGAGCGGTATAAAAAAATGCCCACTCAAGTGGCGCTGAGATGGATCATGCAGCATGGCTGCCTTCCTCTCCCTTCAAGTCAAAATGAAGCGCATATTGAAACGAACTTCGATGTTTTCGATTTTGCTTTATCGAAACAAGAAATGGATGAGATCGATGCAAAAGCGCGAACGGGAGAAAGGTATCGAATCACAAAAGAGAATGGTATTGGCTTCTCTGATGAATTTGATTTTACCTATGAAGAATGCTGGTCGAGAAAATCACCCATCCATTAAGAGCTAATCTCTACATGGCAAAGATTTCTTTTTCATATTCTTCATAATACCATATTATAGAGGGTGAACACACAAGATTTGTGGAAAGAAAAAATGCTGCTTAGAATCGTGGATCGTCTTTTTATCGTTTTAGGAGCCTTTCTCTTAGCGCTTTTTCCCTCTTTTGTCTATCAATACCAACACCAACTGATCGGTCATGTAGATGAGCTCAACTGGCAAGTCCATAGAATGGAGCGTACTGCAACAAAATCGGGAAAAAAATTAGATCCTTTCATCCAAAAATTCATCGATCACGCCGATCCTGACGTCTCGCAACAAGGTTACACCATGCAAGAGGTCGTCAACCGCAATAACAAATTCTCTGCAGCTTTGAATAAATTACAGAACGCCTCGCTTTTTACACGCCCGTTTGTCTTTGTTTCTTCTCTCTATTGGGATATTTTTAAGTCAACAGCCAAAAACTTTCAGCCTAGCCTCTCCCTAAACCTCGAAGGGTCTTTATACGCACTCTTAGGTATGGCGTGCGGCTATCTCTGCTTCCTACCGCTTGCCTCCCTTTGGAAAAAAAATAAAATGTTCACCCTCAGCTCTCATAATTTCATCAATACAGAAAAATAAAAGTTTGCTAAACTGACTCGCTATGGATGCTCTTAAGCGTTGTTTTGGAGATGGCCCGGGTAAGGAATTCTATGCAGAGTATCACGATCGTGAGTGGGGAATCCCCGTTCATAACGATCGAGCTCTCTTTGAAATGCTTGTTCTAGAAGGAGCCCAAGCAGGCCTAAGCTGGGAGACTGTGCTTAAAAAACGAGAAGCCTATCGCCATCTGTTTCATCATTTTGACCCCTCACGAGTGGCAATAATGACAGACCAAGAGCTAGAACACCTCACCGAAAACCCATCGATTATCCGAAATAAGCTAAAAATCTTTAGCGTCAGGCAAAATGCGCGTGCTTTTCTCAAAATTCAAGAAGAGTTTGGCAGCTTTGATCGTTATGTATGGAAGTTTGTCAACTACCAACCGATCATCAACCGTTGGCAAAAATGGGGAGATGTCCCGGCTGAAACCAAAATCAGCAAAGAATTATCAAAAGATCTGAAGAAGCGCGGCATGAATTTTGTCGGCCCTACGATTATTTATGCTTTTATGCAAGCTGTGGGAATGGTAAATGACCATCTCGCCTCTTGTCCTTATTCAAAGGCCGGCAGCTTTGACCAATCGGGATAGGTCAGTTCCCATAAGTGATAGATTACTCTAGAAATCTTTATACAACTTTAATATTATAATAGTAAACTATTGTTTTAACAATATTAAGGGTGATTATATGTTTAAAACCTTCACTTTTTTTCTAACTAAGTTTTTTCTAGGATTTTCACTCGCCTTTGGAGCCGTTCAGGACATTCCTGCTGACCTCCTCCCTCCCCCTCGTCCAGATCAATTGGACTCCACTTCCCACTTTGCTCAAATGCGTCTGGAAAGGGCAAAAACGATTCTAGCAACTCTGATTCCCAACTCCCAAGACTATGAGCTCATTCTCTCCAGCACACCCTCTATCGGAGGCGAAGCAGTCCCACCCTATGTCTTCTCCGACAAGCCGACGATGATCCTTTACCAGGGCACCCTTAGCCCAGATCGATCAAATGAAGAGATCGCTTTTGTAATGGCTCATGAACTAGGTCACTTAGAACTGGGTCATCACGAGGAGATGGGGAAGCTAATGGATGAAATTTACAATGGAAACCCGGTAAAGCTCAGCGGCACCACATTCATCCCCTATTTTCAAAAATTGCAGGAGCAACAAGCCGATCTATTCGGGCTCAACCTCTATAAAAAAGCGCATTATGATTTGAACTTCTTCCCCTACACGTTGCGTCTGATAAAAATTAACCCCAATATTCATTACGGCACCAATATGCCCTTCAGAAAAGAGCTCAGCTCTCTATCGATGAATAACACGCATTTTAGCATGAAAGAGCGGTTTGAACGGCTGACAAAGGAAGCGCAAATTTCCTGATTGTATCCCAATTTTTCTGTAAATTTGGAGTCATGCGAGGTGGTGCAGATTGTGCAATTTTTGAGGAAGCAAATAGCCTTGAGCTATTTGTGACGAAAAAAGTGTGCAAGATGCCCGCCGCAGCGAGTCCTAATTTACAGACAAGTTGGGATACAATCAACTTCCTGATTGTATCCCAATTTTTCTGTAAATTTGGAGTCATGCGAGGTGGTGCAGATTGTGCAATTTTTGAGGAAGCAAATAGCCTTAAGCTATTTGCAACGAAAAAAGTGTGCAAAGGTGGGATACAATCAACTTCCTGATTGTACGCCCTACTAAAATTTGACTAGAGGCCTTAAATGAGGTATTAGTATAAAGTCGAAATATCACGAGACTTAAGTTGTGGAAAGAAAATGTTTTCTATATCCATTCGGCCCCATTCAGCTCAAATCAATTTAGACGACTCATCTTTTGTCATGCCTACAAGTGTAAATAGAGCACAAAAACCCCAAGAGCGCACACTAGATAATGAGCGTTTTCTTGTTCTCTTTCAGAGGTGTTTTCAAGCAGCCGCATCAGGAAATATCTCCTCATGTGAAGAGGTTGTTTCTGCAGGATTTTCAGATTTTAACGCAGTTGGATATGGACCTACCTTTAAAGGAAAAAGCCCCCTTAAAATAGCTGAAGCGCAAGGACACCAGCATATTGTCCACTTTTTTCAAACGGTTATGTCTCAGCCACGAACTTATATGGAAAACTTAGATGAAGATCAAATATACGACCACTTGGTAAGTAGGATAAGAGTAGAAGCACCTGACGAAGAACTCTCTTTCCTCGTCGATAAAATTAAAGACCTCCCCCTGTATGAAAATCCACTCGACTCTCTTTTGGAACAAAATGCGCCTAATAGAGAAATCACCGCGCAAAAAATGGCCCTAAAATTTCCTGTAACAGAACATCACCTTGAAAATGCGGTTAGGAAACAATATTCATCACTAACTGTCTTAGCCCTACTTGAAGCAGCCGTTGAACAAAATGAAGGATTCAATGCTGAAAGATGCCTGTTTTGGTTACTCATAAGAGAGAGGCCATATGACGAGGAAACTGTCATTAAGTTTATCCATCACGCAAAAAATATAGATATGCACTATTTAAAAGCTGCTTTAGAATCGGAGTTCTCTAACGCTATTTTAGAAGCTTTGGTCGAAAAAGTTCAGACATTAAATTTCGAAATAAGCTCATTTTTATTTCCTAACACGATCGCAAATTATTTTGAGCAGGAATACGACGCCTATCAAAGGCAAGCCGGCGACACCGCTTTAACCCAAGAATTCTTAGAAAGCTACTGGAATCGATTTAAAGATATGCCGAAACCATGCCTTATCTATCCACTCCAGTACCCAGATACATTTATTAAAAAAGTGCTCGATCGTCTTCCTCATCCATTGAGCTATTTAATCGGAACAGTGCCGGAAGATATCATTTGCTATTTTTTGGAAAAGTATTCTGACTATCAAGTCGAACAATTCGAATTAGAACACGCTCTATTATGCGGCTATTCAGAAAATTTGATCTTAGAGTTAATCAAGAGACTTGAACCTAGTGCGAGAAAAAATCAAGCAAAAGAAATTGCTGAAATCAGAGGATATTCTGAACAAGTTCTCGAAAAACTCTACGACTCTCTTCTCCAATGCGCGATAATATGAAAATAGAGCTGCAGATGCTACAACCTGAAGAAGCTAATTACATCGCTCGAGATCGTTAAAATGGGGCGAAAATCACAAAAAACAATGCAAAGAATGGTTTTCCAACATTCCAGATAATAAAACACTTCTCGCCAAGCGTTAAGAATCAATCATTTAAAAAAAATTTAAATATTTTGCACTCAAACCTAAAAGAGATTAAAATAATATTTATACTAAAATATTAAATTTAACAAGTATTCGAGGGTGAAATACAATGAAAATCCTTATCACTACTGCAGTGTTAACTGCTATTTCTTATACGTATTCTGGGTATGCCGATGATAGTTCTTCCTATTATGGACATCGTCCTAGCCAAATATATGACAAACAATACACTAACCAGGAATTGACTTCTCAAATTCATTCCATCCTAGAAAAAAATCATTCTGAGCTAAAATTTGCTCTTAGCAACAGAAATGTCATCATCTATGGCGAAATTGCGAATCCACACGAGCGCGCACGTATAAAAAGGGAAATCCAAAACATCAATGGAGTGGATAATGTCTATTTCGAAAAGGGGCATGAAACGAAAGAGAAAGATCCGCCTGTTGGAGATCATCAACTTTCCGAAGAGATCGAAGCCCGATTGGATTACTTTAAGAAAATGTACCAAGATGTCGAGGTGTATGTAAAAGATGGATGGGTAACCTTACGCGGAAAGGTTTCTACTTTAGAAGAGAAAATGGATCTCGATCAACTCATCAGCAAGTTTGAGGGCATCTTTGGCGTCAAAAACGAGGTAACAGTTAAGCCTCATAATATCGGAAATCAGCAGCTTTCTGAAAAGGTTCAAGCTCTATTAAATGAATCCAAGAATCTCTACCAAGATGTTAAAGTGGACGTAAAAAAGGGATGGGTAACCTTACGCGGAAATGTTTCTACTTTAGAAGAGAAAATGCATCTCGATAAACTCATCGGCAAGATCGAGGGCGTCGTTGGCATCAAAAATAAGGTTACTGTAAAAAATCAAAACGTAGGAGACTACCAACTTTCTCAAGAGATTCTAAGCCTATTAAATAAATCTAAGAATCTCTATCAAGATGTTGAAGTGGACGTAAAAAAGGGATGGGTAACCTTACGCGGAGAGGTTTTGACTCTAGAAGAGAAAATGAATCTCGATAAGCTCATTAGCAAGGTTAAGGGCATCGTTGGCATCAAAAATGAAGTCTCTGTCCGTCATCCGAGCTCAGGCGATCAACAACTCGCTGACGAGATTCAAAATCGGCTAGACTACTTTAAGAAAGCCTACCAAGATGTTGAAGTTTACGTAAAAAATGGATGGGTAACACTTCAAGGAGAGGTTTCGACTCTAGAAGAGAAATTGCATCTCGAAGAACTGATCGACAAGATTAAAGGTGTTCTCGGTGTCGAAAACAAGATAACCGTAAAAAAACAGCAATAAATTTAAATTGTCGGCCATGAATTTATTTTCATGGCCGACCCGTTTATGATCCAATTAACATCTCGATTGCGATCAAGATTAAAATGATCGAAAAAAACCTCTTCAACAATACTTTGTTGGCATGTTTCCCAACTTTAGTTCCTAAGTAAACGAGCAGCACGCTGCCAATAGAGACTCCAAAGAATGCAGGCCAATAGATAAATCCCGTACTGTAAGGAACATCCACATTTATTCTATTCCCTAGAATCATAAATGAAATTGTCCCTACAACCGCTAAAGGAAGAACGACCGTAACAGAAGTTCCGGCCACTTTGGTTACAGGATAATGCAACAATAGCAAGAAAGGAATCACAAGCGTTCCCCCTCCAATGCCTAATAATCCCGAGCAGACTCCAATGATCAGGCCACTTAAGGAAAATAACAGCCAATGGATATGAATCGGTCGACCTCTTTCTTGTTTCTGCTTTGCTGAGAAAAAAATATAGAGCGCTACCAAGAGAAGCAATACCCCAAAAATTATCGATAAAGTACTGGTTTTCAAAAGAATCGCTATCAAAGACCCAAAAATTACACCAACGATCGTCCCGGGGGTTAATTTTAGATAAAGCTTCCAGTCGATGTTACCATGCGCTTGATGGGAAAAAATAGCTGCTAAGGCAGTAATAATCATCGTCGCAAGCGACGTGCCAATCGCGACATGCATCACGCCGCCAGAGGGAATCCCTAAAGAGGTATAATAGGTAAAAATCCATGTCAGAAAAGGGACGATGATCACGCCTCCTCCCACGCCTAATAAGCCGGACAAGAACCCAACGACGCACCCAATTAACAAAAAAAGCAGAAATCCGATCCACAAGGAAGCCATATTTTAGCTAATACCGTAAATTTCATTATGATTTACTATAAACTGATATTGCTTATAATCCTTCTTATTTTTTGTTATGCTTGACCCTGAAATATTTCTCCCTTCCATCGTCGACGGCGAAGATAAGAGCTCGCAACTCAAAAATCGTATCCGTAAAAACTACCGGCATTTACGAAAATGGGCAAAACGGACGAAAACAGATTGCTTTCGCATTTACGATCGGGAAATTAAAATGTATCCCCTTGCGATCGATTTTTATGCAGGGCGTTTCAGCGTGCAATACTTCTCTTACGACCGGGAACAAGACGAGCCACCGCCTGAATTAATAGAAGAAATCGATCAAGCCCTCTACTCCATTTTTGGAGCTTCGGAAGAGCAAATCTACTGGCGGTCGCGGGTAAAACGCAAAAAAACTCAGCAATACGAAAAGCGTGCTGCAGAACAGGAATTCTTCACAGTCTATGAGTATGGGGTAAAATTCAAAATCAACTTAAATGACTACCTCGATACAGGCCTATTCCTCGATCATAGAGAAACAAGGCAGATGGTCGCTTCGATAGCTAAAGGGAAACGTGTTTTAAACCTTTTTGCCTATACGTGTTCTTTTAGCGTCTTTGCGGCTCTTGCAGGCGCGAGCTACACTAAAAGCGTCGATCTTTCCAACACCTACACAAAATGGGGTGAGGATAACTTTCTCCTCAATTCTCTGCCCTTAGAAACAAACGAAATCGTGCGTGCTGACTGCATGCAATTTCTGGAAATTCCGCCAGATACCTTGTTTGACGTCATTGTCATCGATCCCCCAACGCTCTCAAGATCTAAAAAAATGGAGCAAATGTTCGACATTCAGCGCGATCACCCCTATCTAATCACACAAGCTCTCAAGTTTTTAGCGCCTCAGGGAGTCATCTTTTTCAGCACTAACTCCCGCAAGTTTAAGCTCGATGAAGCCCTGTCTGACATCTGTTCCATCGAAGAAATCACTGCCAAAACTCTCCCTCAAGACTTTCATAATAAAAAAATCCACCGCTGTTGGAAGATCTATCAGCCATTCCCGCTGAAGACCACAGCATAGGTGAGCGAGGACTATCAGCAGCTCAGTTTTCGACGAATGCATAGCTTTAGCCATGGATGAGGATTGACATCCTCTCCTCCGTAAACGGAGGAGATTCCTAATCCTTACGAATCAGGTTCCTGCTTCTCAGCCCATTGCCTTCCTTGCACGAAAGGTCTTACACAAGCTCCACAGGCTTTAAATCCCGTGTGCCCCACGGTACTGAAAGTTTTTTTAATCCCTCTTGAAGAATGTTTTGCGCAGCATTCTTATCACGATTATGCTCTTCTCCACAGTAGGTACATCTCCAATGTCGGTCTCCTAACTTTAACTGATCATAAACATTGCCGCAATTCGAGCATTGCTTGCTGCTAGGAAAATGCTTATCTACACGAACAAAACTTCTCCCATACCACAAACTTTTATACTCTAAAAGACGGTGAAAGAGCGACCATCCTACATCTCCTATTTGCCGAGATAAACGACTTTTCTGCATCTTTTTTACACTTAATGTCTCAACGGCGATAATTTGGTTCTCATCTACCACCTTTTTGGAGACTTTATGCAAAAAGTCAAGACGCTTTTCCTTGATTTTTCTATGAAGACTTGCAAGCAACTTTTTAGCCTGCTTGCGATTATTCGACCCCTTTACTTTACGACTTAACGCTTTTTGAAGATCTTGTTTTTATAGCTCTTTTTTATAAAACTAGTGTTGGCAATCGTATTGCCTTTCTGATCTGTAAGCATTTGAGAGAGGCCAACATCTAAATCTATTTCTTTTTTTACAAAAGCTAAAAAGGCAATAGGCTATTCTACTAGAAAGCAAATATAATAAAGTTCGGCTATATTTTTTTAAAAGGTGATAAAATTTTGTATCTATAAAAAATGACGGCTCCACCGAACATCCAATGAACCTAATTTTGCTATGTAGACCTTCCCCTCTTTGTATTGAAAGGCATTTTGCATAAAGCTTGCCCCCTGTCTCCCAAGCTTAGTCTTGTATTTGGGATAGCGTGCCCTTTTGTTAAAAAAATTCTCAAAAGCAGCAAGCAAATGACGTAAAGATTGCTGCAAACAAACCGAAGAAACCTCTTTGAGCCAAGGAAAATCTCGTTTTAACTCTGTGAGAAGCTTGCAGCAACCGGCATAAGAAAGAGAGGCACCACACTCTTTCCAAGAAATTGTTTTTGCTTTGAGAAAGTGGTTAAAAACAAATCGGCAGCATCCGAAAGTCTTGCTAAGCAAGACCTCTTGCTCTTTTGTTGGATAAAAACGATATCGATAAGCTCGCAAAAACATATCATTCCTGAAAAATGAAAGATTTGATAGTATTCTTTGGTCTATGAAAAAATCAAGAACTTTTAGATCAGGCCGCCACTGTGTTTTCTTATTGCACGCGCATTTGGTCTTTGTCACAAAGTACAGAAGAGCCGTTTTCTCTAAGAAGATGTTTACTGAGCTTCAAGAGATCTTTGAGGATATTTGCAACAACTTTGAAGCTCGACTTGTAGAATTTGACGGTGAGAAAGATCATGTGCACCTCCTTGTGGAGTATCCACCTAAATGCGCCCTGTCTAAACTTGTGAACAGCTTAAAAGGAGTTTCTTCGAGACTGTTAAGGAAAAAGTACAAAAAAATTAGGAGCTATTGTCTCAAAGATATGCTTTGGTCTCCGAGCTACTTTGCCGGGTCTTGCGGAGGCGCTCCTATAACCATAATCAGGCAATACATTGAAAATCAAAAGACTCCCGTTTAAAAAGAAAATGCCCTAAATGACTCTTCGAGTCATAAAGGGCATTTGCGCCTTATATCCCCCTCCTAAAGGAGGAGGCCTTACGGCGCAAAAGGTAAAATGAAGCTGATGGCAGTTCACAGCCAGCTAGCCCAATCTTCAGCGGGAATGGTTGATGACCTATTAAACACCTTGCAAACATTCTAGCTTTATGGAATGGAAAAGGTATGAGTGAAGAAAAATTACGACTTGAAGAAGATAGCAAACGTCTAAAAAACTGGAAACGCTGGGGCCCATATCTTTCAGAACGACAATGGGCTACCGTAAGAGAAGACTACTCTCCAAACGGTGATAGCTGGGACTCATTTCCACACGATCACGCTAGAAGCCGCGCCTACCGATGGGGAGAGGATGGCTTGCTAGGAATCACAGACCGCGAAGGGCGCCTCTGTTTTGCTCTTGCCCTCTGGAACGGCAAAGACCCCATCCTAAAAGAGCGTCTCTATGGACTCACCTCAACGGAAGGGAATCATGGTGAAGATGTAAAAGAGTGTTACTACTACCTCAACTCCACCCCTACGCACTCCTATATGGAGGCTCTCTATAAGTACCCTCAAAACGCATATCCCTATGAGCTTTTGAAGGATGAAAATAGAAAACGGGGGCTTCTGCATCCTGAATATGAACTGACCGATACGGGTATTTTCGATGAGAACCGCTATTTTGACGTTTTTGCCAGATATGCGAAAGTGGCTCCTAATGACATTTTAATCGAAATCGAAATCTGCAATCGAGGTCCTGATCAAGCCTCTCTCACACTCTTGCCAACGCTTTGGTATCGCAATAGCTGGTCTTGGGGAAGCGGACATGAAGGCCATACCCCGAAGCTATCGATGCAACTCAATAAGGCAGGCTGGATTGAAACAGAACACCCCACTCTAGGCCATTTCTTTCTAGCGTTCGAGAAGCCTGACGAGATTCTCTTTACAGACAATGAAACCAACCTAAAAAGGCTTTATGGTGTTGAAAATAAATCATCTTATGTAAAAGACGCTTTTCATGACTATATCATTGAGGGAAATAAAGAAGCGGTTAATCCTGAGCAGAAGGGATCTAAATGCGCCCCTGTTTATCGCCTCGACCTAAAACCTGGCGAAAGCAAAAAAGTACGTCTTCGGCTCTTTTCCTCGGATGCACAACCGAAAACTCCAATAGGAGAGGATTTTCAGACTATTTTTTCAACCCGGCTAAAGGAAGCTGATGCTTTCTACGACGAAATCATCCCAAAAAATCTCAGCGCAGATGCAAAAATGGTGATGAGGCAAGCGCATGCAGGACTGCTGTGGTCAAAGCAGTTCTATCACTATGTGGTGAAAGAGTGGTTGCAAGGCGATGTCAACCAGCCCAAACCGCCGGAGGAGAGAAAAGCAGGCCGTAACCATAGCTGGACCCACTTTTTTGCCAGAGATGTGATTTCCATGCCCGATAAATGGGAATACCCTTGGTTTGCTGCTTGGGATTTAGCCTTCCATATGATCCCTATCGCTCATATCGACCCAACGTTTGCCAAACAGCAAATGCTCCTCTTTGTGAGAGAGTGGTACATGCATCCAAATGGACAGCAACCGGCCTATGAATATGGGTTTTCAGATGTGAATCCCCCTGTTCATGCGTGGGCTTCTTGGCGTATCTATAAGATCACAGGAAAAAAGGGGGAACGCGACTACGCCTTTTTGGAGAGCATTTTCCAAAAGCTTCTGCTGAACTTCACTTGGTGGGTCAACCGAAAAGACGTGGAAGGAGAACATATTTTTTCAGGAGGCTTCCTAGGGCTAGATAATATCGGCGTTTTTGACCGCTCTATGCCTCTTCCACAAGGCGAAGCGCTCCAACAGGCTGATGGGACTGCCTGGATGGCCTTCTACTGCGTGACGATGCTTACGATGGCTCTAGAGCTAGCTTCAGTTAACTCGGTCTATGAAGATATGGCGTCAAAGTTCTTTGAACACTTTGTCCATATCGCAGATGCGATGAATGAATTTGGCGGAAGCGGGCTCTGGGATGAAGAAGATGGATTTTATTATGACAGACTTAAAGTGGGCAATCGTGAGATTCCCCTTAAAACACGCTCGCTAGTAGGCTTAATCCCTCTCATCGCCGTTGAAATCCTACAAGAATGCCATCTCAGTCAGTTAAAAGGGTTTACAAAAAGAATGGATTGGTTTTTAAAGAACCGTTCCGACCTAGAAGATGTGATCACCTTTTGCAGACTTGGTGCAACCGAAGGGCATAGAATCTTAGCCATTCCCTCTAAGGAGCGGCTAACCAAAATCTTGCGTTATCTCGCTGATGAGAATGAGTTTTTATCACCCTATGGACTCCGTTCCTTGTCAAAGGTGCATGAACAGCATCCTTATAAACTCACCTTAAACCAGCAAGAGCATATCGTTGATTATGTTCCCGGCGAAGGGAATAGCTACCTATTTGGCGGCAATTCCAACTGGAGAGGACCTATCTGGTTTCCTCTTAACTTTTTGCTGATAGAAGCCTTAGAGAGATACCACCATTTTTATGGGGATGATTTTAAAGTCGAATACCCTTATGGATCGGGTAAATTCCTCCATTTAAAAGAGATCGCTATCGATCTAACAAAGAGGGTAGGTAGTATTTTTCTTCCTGACCAGGAGGGATGCCGCCCATGCCATGGAAGCGATACGCGTTATGCCCATGATCCTCATTGGAAAGATCTTATCCTTTACCATGAGTATTTCCACGCTGAAACAGGTAAAGGATTGGGTGCCAGCCATCAAACAGGGTGGACGGCACTGATCGGAAAAATTCTAAGGGATCTGCCTTGCGATTAAAAACAACACAATATTACTATTAATAGTAGAACAAAATTAAGAACAAGAACAAATCATGGAAGAAAACAATATTGATATTGCTAATTTCGAAATCTCTCGTGAAGCGATCGGGATCATGATCTCACAGCTTGAGCAATCGATTTATAATCACAAGCAATGGTTCAACGCATTGATTCGCACTTTGATATGCAAACTCCCTCCCGATCGGCATGATTTACATCCGGAAGCTTGGAAAGAGTGCCGCTTTGGTCAATGGTATCATTACGAAGCTTTTGAAACATTGAAAAACCATCCAGGTTTCAAAGCTTTAGGGGAAGAGCATAAAAGAATGCATCTCATTGCAAAGGATTTACTCGAATCAACCCAAAACGGTATTTCGATTCCCTTTACCAAATTTGACAACTTTGCCAACTCGCTTGACCGTCTTCGCCTTGAAATAGAAGCGCTTAAACACGAACTAGAAGAACTGTTGTATAATAGAGACCCGTTGACAGGTTTGCTTACACGAGTCAATATTCTTCCAATATTAAGAGAGTACCACGAAATGGCAAAACGGGGGGTCCATTCTTTTTGTGTCATCATGATGGATTTTGACAATTTTAAAGAAGTTAACGACACAAATGGACATGGCGCTGGAGACAAAGTCTTAGCAGCAACAGCACATTTTATTCTGAAAAACCTGAGACCTTATGATAAAGTCTTTCGCTATGGCGGGGAAGAATTTCTGATATGTCTTCAAGATATAGAGCTCCAACCCGCTTTCGAACTAGTCGAGCGTTTACGAAAGGACATGGCAGAGAACAAAATTGAGATTGGCGATAATAAAACAGCCCAGATATCAGCCTCCTTTGGAATTACATTGCTCGATCCTTATGCCTCAATAGAGCAATCTATCGAAAATGCCGACAAAGCATTATATGTCGCTAAAAATGAGGGACGTAACTCGACTATCATCTGGGAAGAGACTATTCTTGGTAAAAAATAAGACTTGTTACCTCGACTTTGCACATTTATAAAATCAAGCAATTGATGCCATTGTCAAAGTGCGAAGCAGCTTTTCTGGGCTTACAATGATATCATCATGGGCCGGCTCTGTTTTTGCATAAGTAGAAGGGTCATCGATGCCGCGCAAATAGTAATATGGCATCCCAAGTTGATTGGCAAGTACCCAATAGCAAACACAAGTCGAGCGTGGACTATAAATCTCGATAACTTTTGCAGTTGAAGGTGCAAACACGATATTGGAAAGCCCTGCTCCATGCGGGGCTAAAATCACCTCAGCATCGCGGAAAAGCGCGACCTGTTCAGCAAAACTCAGTTTTCCTGGAACGACTGTCTCAAAACCGTATTTTTCTAAGAGGGGCGCAAATTCTTCTTCATTCAGAATTCTTCTCATAGAAGCATCGCGCCGAGAAATAAAAAAGCGTCTTTTAGGCTGGCCGGGTGAAAACCAATTGCGCAAAAAATCAAGACTCCACTTTGAAATGCCATTAAGGCAGGGAAATGTAGTCGTCACTAAGGTGTCCGCAGAAATTACGGGGTACTTTTGGGCAGGAATTATACGATCGATCCCAAGAGCTCTTAAAGAGTCGCGCTGAAATGGGAGCTCAGTCGCAACATAATAGCGATCCACAGGAATATGCGCTTTTTCGAGAATATGAATTTTCGGAAGCACGTCAAAAAGCCAATGATAGTAGTTATTGGGACATTCTGCGACTAAACTCGCAACGCGCAGATCAAAGTGTGGAATCTTTGCAAAACAACGATTCGATCGAAAGGTAAAAAGCTTGTGCGTGAACTCACCCTTCATTGTAAACTGCTCTGTAAACTCTCGAGCAAGATAGCCTTTTTTTGTGAGCGATGCAGCATATTCTGTCTGAATCCCCCCTGGAAGAAGAGCGATTTTCGCATCACGCCCCTCAAATTTTTTCATCTCAAAATAGGGGTGTGATTTGGTTTCAAGCGTATTGAGAGAAGAGCATTCAAACGGTACTCTAGGTATAACAATCTGACTTTTTACTGTCTTCCACCCGCTTGGCAGACCAAATATACGAAAGGAATTAAACTTAGGAATCAGAGTATTAAACAGGAAAAAAAGAGCAGTCCGTACAACGCGCTCTGTCTGCTTGCAAGTTTGGTAGCAATATTTGCGATAGAATTGTTTTGCGTATGCCATAGAAAAAATGTTTACATTTTCTTGAAAATTGTTTCAAGGCTAAAGCAATTCCAACAAAGGTTTTCCGCTTCCATATAAAAGACGGACACACGTAGTCAGATCATGATCTTCAGTTATAATCGCCCACCAGAGTCCCGCATAGCGATCTTCAATATGCTCATTTTGACTTAAATGCTTTATAAGAAGATCTAAACACCCCGAAGATTTTAGAAATGCAATTACATCATCTTTCTGTTTTGGAGATAAAACCACTGCATCCGTATCTCCAAACTCTTGCCACTGTTCAAACTCATCTTTAATTTCCGTAGAGTACAAACGCGGTTTCAATAACATCCATTCGAGTCGCACCTCTTCTGGAACCTCTTTCATCTTAATCGCTAACCAAGCGCGTGCAGATGTTTCCCACGGGTAGGTTAAGTAATGGGAAAAGAAGATAGTAAAGGCGCTCGACTTAGTAATATTCGCGCTCCCTAAAATCATTTTTTCTTCAAGTATGGCTAAATGTTCATTTAACGGCATATTGTTAACCGCTAGACAAACCCTCTTGAGTGCAGAAGAAGCCTCACTGTAAAGTAGGTCTGCCGGGCTTGCAAAGCAGAGTTTTAATAAGGTTTGAAGAGCTTTTACACTAGGCATTAATTCTTCTGCACTATTCTCTCTTTCTCTTAGTCGTTTCCACAAACTACGAAGCCCCTCTTCAAGAATCGGAGAAATCGCTCCTAGCGAGAAACCAACCTCATGAAAAACTGCGTCTAAAAAAATGGCATGAATATAATCAATTTTGTCTGGTTCGTTAATCACACACTGCAGCATTCCTTCAACAAGAGCTATTCGATACTCTCTGTTTTTCACTTTAGGCAATAAGTCGCAAATTTTATCTTCGATACGAGGTGCAATGGAATAGCCGAGAGAGCGGAGTGCTTTGCAAAGGCTCTCTTTACCCGACCGTGGCGCAAACCAAGTGTGATTATGCGGAAGAGGAAGAGAATCAATAGGCTGGCTATTCAACATACTTACTAATCCGGGAAGCTTCCCGTTACGCAAGCACCTCTTAACCCATTCGATATAGTTGCGCATCACCTTTTGCCTGCCAAATTTCAAGAGAATACTGCCCATTTGAAAAGGAATCGTCTCCCACTCTTCACTCACTAATTTTTGATAGATTTTATATAGAAATTCTTGATTCAAAAGGCTCAGCTTGCTGGGAAACCTGCCGAGCATAGGGATATCAACATAGACTTGATTAATGCTAAAGCTTTGACCATTGGATAATGTGAGAGAGAAGTCTGGAGCAAAAACCACTTTTTCTCCTGTTGGGAGTGCATCTTCATTGGAAAACAAATCTACATACACCCTTGGAATGATCCCGAAAATAGAATACCCATACTGATCAGTGTAGTGAAGCGAGAGCTCCTCTGAATCAAGAAAAGTGAATCGTAATAAAAGGTTCAATAGGCTCCTGCGATCCACTTCTAAGTTCAGTCCGGGATGGCCAACACATAAGCTTATTTGATCCTGTGGTATTATTTCGCTTCTGCTATCTCCTATGCTGACGTCGACAAAGAATGTCCCCTTTTGAAAATGAAAAATAGCCTCTCCCTTTTGATGCTCTTCTTCGTCGTAAAAAGATAAAGGTTTCGGTGTAAAAGGAGCTTGGCCGGCTATGACAGCAAATACTTCCTTGATTGCGTTTTCGAAAGCATCAAAGTCAAAACCCTCTCCCTTTTCAACTACCGAGCGGGACAAAGCTTCTAAAAAGTCTACAATCAGAGAGATATTTTCCTCGAGCTGCTCGGAGCTTTCAATTCCAACAGAAAAGCGAATCGCTTCACAAACACCACTCATGTTACAAAGAGAAAAACCAAAACTCTGTCTTCCTGTAATCATGAGTTCTCTCACCTCGCTTAACTCGAGAATCAGTTTGCGCACTCTATCACATAACTTTTCCCTCGCAGTTGGATTTTTCATTTTGAGTGCATCAAACAATGGCTTAAAACTCAGAGCCACATAGCAGGTGCTCTCATCGGTATTCAAGGTGACATCAGCCGCACAAAACTGAGATGACACCCTCTCTTCCTGCATTCTAATCGTAGAAAATGACTCATCAGCTAATCGCTTGCTAAGCTTTCGATAGACCCTGTCTGTGTTGCGGCGAATCGTCTCAAAATATTTAGTCGTGATGTCTGAAAAATGCTGACTCAGTAAGGCAAAATAGGCTCTTTTTTCAGGCAGTTCAGGTGGGAAGAAGGGCTTTTTGCCCTTGGAAGGATTGCCAATATAGATACCAAGCCCTCCTGAGAAATTATCAGCCCCCAATTGCATAAATTTCGCAAGACTCTGGATTAAAAAAATCTCCAATCTCCCTGAAGCAATATAGGGCGACACTGTTTTCAACAGCGTCTGAACAACAGCATCCGAGAGAGAATTGAGTGTGATATCTAAAATAAGGGTGAGTGATTTTTCGCTGTACTCAAGTGTTTCATATATCCAATCGCCTATGTGGTTTGGAAAAAGAATATCCTTTGCCGCGTTATTTGGATGAATGTCGGCAATGAGAATATCCGGACAATCTCTGAGAGATAGAGATTCTAAGGAGCTGTATTCATTGCTTCGAATCAAATCTTTGCCATTTAAAGCATCGATCAACAGTAGCGTTTCAAAATAGTTCCTGCTGATACAAGCAAGAGAAAGAGTCCTCTGTTTATCCTGTTGCCGGTCAATAATCGTCTGAATCGCATGTGAGGCAGCCGCCATACCATAAGAAAACAATCCTATATCACAAAATCTATCTAATTTCCCTAAAGACTCCCTAATAGTACTCTGCAACTCAAGATGCTCGAACTCTTCTGGAAAAGATTGTAGACAAAACATCACAACTTCACACAGATTCTGATACGCTTTTGACCATTGCGGCAAAGCCGAATCTTCCCTCATCCAAGGAGCTACCTGCGAACATAAAACAGGAGCCGCTATCTCTAAGACAGGAAATTTTTCAAAGAACTGTGTCTGCCAACGGCAAATCGCATCGAAGTAGAGCTGGGAGCCGTGGTCGTCGTCAAAATTATAAGAGGTGCATTTTTCTAACACATCTGCCCAAAGCTCAGGATAATTATCCACTTGGGGATCTATTCCAAGAGCAGGGACAGCCTCTCCAATCATCTTGAGATCAGCTGCAAAATCTCCCTGACCGAGTTCCTGGGTAACCATACGGTTCAAATCGATACGATCGGGAACGGCACCGCTTTGGTTAAGAAATGAGAAGAGTCGTTTTCCAAAAAAATTCTGGGAGCTCAACTCCTGACAGCGCAACCCTGTGCTTTTTTTAGGATTGTCCCATACAGCGCCCCACATCAAAATACACTGATTTGCAGGCGCCTTTAATACAAAAAGAAATTTTAAATCCTTGTATTGCTGTGCAAATTGCTGAAGTTGCTCCTCTCGATCTAAATTAAAAAGTCTCCGTAAAATCTCATCAGAGCCGGCTCCTTGCCGAAGATCATCTGGCTCAATTTGTATCACCATTACTTTCTTTTTCTGAGTAGTGTGCACAGCTGCTTGAGGATCAATAAAATCGATCTCATTTGAATAGAATGTACGTAACGCTCCAAGCGCACTATCCGAGCTTAGCTTAAAAAAACGTCTTGGGTCTTTTACGATAAAAGCAGAGCGCATAAAAGGGATCACACGCTCTTCCATCCATACATCCGTTAAATCGAGAAGGCGGTTGTATTCCGTTCTCACATAGCCCGGCAAATCTTGTGGCGCGTACAAAGGAGCTGGGTAGCCAAACGACAAACATTCCCTTACAGTATAATCAGCATTATAATGTTGGTATTGAAGAAGGTAGTTTAAACACGCTCTTCGTTGATGTGGCTCGCTTACTCTTGCGTAGATTCCCGCAATTGTCGCATACAGAGAAGGCGTGCGCACACAAAACGCACGATATCTTCCCGTAAGATCTATATCTGAAACTACTGAAAATGACATAATAATTTTTTTTACAAGTATTTTAGCAATAAATGTTTATAATTTCCATGTCTTTTTATTTGTCGTGCTTTTATCGATTCTGATATCATTTTTCTATGTTAAATAGCACAGCCAAAGCAGCGAAGCTTGACTCCCCTCTTGGCCCAATCCTTGCCATAGGAGATGATCAGACTCTCTTTTATCTTAATTTTGATGATGGATCAGAATGGAAAGGATACTCCATAGGATGGACACGCACGCTGCGCTCAATAGAACAAGAGCTGAAGGAATATTTCGACGGAAAACAGACAGGCTTTGAAACACCTTTTGAAATGTGTGGAACCCCATTTCAGATACGCGTTTGGGAAGAACTTTTAAAAATTCCAGCGGGAGAGACGCGCTCCTATGCTGAGATCGCTCAGTCAATCGGCAAACCCACTGCGTTTCGGGCTGTTGCCAATGCAAATGGCGCCAACCGTCTTGCTATCATCATCCCCTGTCATAGAGTAATCAACAGTAATGGACAACTAGGCGGCTATGGAGGCGGCATCGAACGCAAACAGAGCCTCTTGGATCTAGAGAGCACATCTAACATCTGATCCCACAAACTTTAAAAGACTTATAGTCACTTCCCTCCCATTTCAACCCAGATAAAACCAAAACTAAATTTTAATCTGCACTTAAATATTATTTTAGTTTATACAAAAAAAACAAGTTTTTTTATAATTTAACACCTAAAATTAAACTTTATAAAAAACATGACAACTTCATCTCAAGGCTACTCCACCACAATACTTGCGCCGTACAACCAATCAACGCTTGTACTCTCTCCAAAAGCAAAAAGCAATTTAAAAGCAACAACTTCCGACTCTAAAAAACACGAAAAAGCTGCACAGATCTTTACAACTTTTGCACAACTTTCCGCAGAAAATGCTAGCGGTGCGAGAAATGAATTTTTAAAATTAGCAGGTGAAACCGGCTCTCCTAATTCAGTAGTAACCTATCCCATAGGAATATGCAGGCTATATAGTGTCTATAGAGAGGGAACCATACCCTCTCATATCACAGTGCGTGGAAGCAGTATCGGCAGCGGGGGATTTGCAAGGGTTTATCTAGCTAAACATATTTCATTAGATCCTAAGCTTCGCTCCACAACAATTGCCTTAAAAGTCCCCGGAAGAAAAGCTAGAACTGAAACCTATGCAGGTGAACAGCTGGCAAAGCGTGTGGATTTATTAAAAGATGCAATAACAGGTTCAAGCAAATATCTTAATCTGCCAACAGAACTCTATTTAGCTGATAATAAATATGTTTTTGAACACGAGCTTTTTGATGAAGACCTCAACTCCTCAAGTATTCAAGACATTGGACAAGCTTTAAAAGTCATGCGTCACATCACAAAGGGCCTAAAAACTCTCCATGACGCAGGTTTTGTACATGGAGACTTAAAAGGGAAAAACATTCTAGTTAAAGACATACAAGATAAGCCGAGAGCAGCTCTCACAGACTTTGATACCTCACGTCAAATAGATGCTCCTAAAGAACCTCATATAGCTATGACACCTCACTATGCTTGTCCTAGTATTTTCCCCTCATTACTAGAACAATTCAAAGGCAGTAAAGGCCATTTTACAATATATAGCGATTTTTTCGCGCTCGGACGGACAATTGAATGTGATATCGTAAGTAATTTCTTGAGTCAGCATGCTGACTTAAACAATTTGTCTGATGATGCATCAATACAACATTTGCAGCGCTGCACTTTTCAAAAAATAATTCACGGACCTTTTGAAGAAGGAAAAATAAAAGAGTATGAAAACGAATACCAAAACCGTTGTTTGTTGAGTGAGCAAAACTTAAAGTTACATATTTTTGAAACAATTGAAATCCGCATGCAAGCCTTCCATACTGTTTTGGAATTATTCGCTGCCAAAAACATCCTCAATTCGGACGAAGTTGAGGCTTTAACAACTATTATCGACTTTGCTCTCAACTCTCTTCAGAATCCAGACCTTAGCAAACGGAAAAACCTTGAAGAGACACTTGATCTAACCAAAATACTCTCTTTAACCTTCAGCCAAAAAAAACGCCCTGCAGAAAGTGTTATAGAGAAAGCTCAACTAACAAAGATGCCGAGAGTTGACTACCAGGAAACCGCTCCTACGCAAGACGCTGAAGAAGTTTGAAAATCAATACAATCCTTGCCCAGGTGATTGCGATGGCACCTGCTGTCTTTGAAAATGAAACTGGCGTATACGCGGTGTCTGCTGATGCGTTGGTGTTTGAGGGGTGTACTGATGCGTTGGTGTTTGAGGGGTGTACTGATGCGTTGGAGTTTGGGGGGTGTACTGATGCGTTGGAGTTTGAGGGGTGTACTGATGCGTTGGAGTTTGAGGGGTGTACTGATGCGTTGGAGTTTGAGGGGTGTACTGATGCGTTGGAGTTTGAGGGGTGTACTGATGCGTTGGAGTGTGAGGGGTGTACTGATGCGTTGGAGTGTGAGGGGTGTACTGATGCGTTGGAGTTTGAGGAGTATAGTAGTGTTGAGAAGGAGGATAATACTGATAACTAGGCGGTTGATAACTCGGTGTCTCTGGAGTGTACTGTTGAACAGGCGGCTGATAACTTGGAGGCTGATAGCTCGGAGTCTCAGGAGTATACTCCTGAATAGGCGGCTGTGGCGTTATCTCAGGTTTTGCCGGCGTTTCCACCACTGTTACTTCCGGCAATGTTGGCTGCTCCCCGCTAGTAGCTCCAATAGGAGGAGCCTCTGTCGTCAAAGGAGCTGGAGGCGCATTCTCTCCTAATTGATCATTCGGAATATGTTCTCCGCTTGGTCTATCAGTACTCCCCTGATTAATACCTTGACTCGCTTCTTGCTGAATGCTCACCGGATTTTGTGGGAATACAGGTCTATTATTCGCTGCATCAATCAGATTAATAGGTGGAATCAACCCACGCAGCCCAATAACCATTGGAGCAGGCATGCCGCTCATCGCATTGATAAATGGCATAGGAGGACCAGATATCATAGCCATAGCATGTGGTCCAAGCCACCAGGGCGCCGGGAATCCCGGATGGCTCCACCACCACCACAATCCCCAGTGATCAAACCAAGGCATCCACCACCAGTCAGACCAGCCCCACCAAGGGGGACAAAAATCGCAACCCCACCACCAGTCGGTATAGAAATAGGTGTAGTAGTAATAAAAGTAGTAATAATCAGGATAGTAGAACAAGCATCCCTCGACCAATTCCATCGGCTCGATGATCATGCTTGGAAGATATTCAATCTCTCTGCGATTGTCTGGAATCGCTACACAGGCATAAGCAACCCCTCTTTGGTCTAATGGCCAATCCCAAAAAGCAGGCACAAAGACATATCCCTCAGGTCTCCACACATATTTGGGTGGGACATAGATCCAATTCCGATCCATCTTCTCCCATTTCCCCTTGAACCACACATATTGGTGGTTCACATATTTCCAGTAACCCGACATCCAAAAATACTCATCTCCAGGACGATCTTTAGGACGCTCATCATAAGGATCAGGCGGGGTTTCTTTTAGATAGTTCAAATGTGATTCAGGAATCTCACTCCAGAAGCCTTTTAGCCGCACCCATCCCTCATCTAGCTGTATCCAAGATCCTTCAATCCACTGATGGCCTGGAGGAGGAAGTCGCCAATTCCCTGAGCACCAAACAAAATCGTTGAGTTCTGTAGACCAATCCCAATACCCTTTAACCCAAACTGTTTGAGGATCTTTTTGATGAGGTATCTTTTCTCGCAATGGTTCTGGAGGCTGCTTAGGGATAGCGATTAAGAGCGTAACCGCTGATTCGACGTTCATAAAAGCTTCGTGCACATGCCCGTTCTTCAAAGGTGTTGGTTCTCTTCCAAACACCTGAACATTAACAAATAACAAAATGAGTAAAGATGCTATTCTCATCATATTGAACTAAATCCTTTTATTTCCCTATTGCGATTGTTTTATTAGCATTTTGCCACTCCTCCATACCCCCTTTAAAGTGTATCACATTCGAAAACCCCTCTTTTTCCAAAAGCTTCGCTGCTTCAACAGATGCATTACACTGAGGACCAGAACAATAGACAACTATTGGCGCGTTTAGGTCAAAAGCCAACTTTTTAGCCTGTTGGACAAAATCAGAGTTTTCGAGTGGAATATTGATCGTATCGGGAATATGCCCCTCTTCATATAAAGAAGAAGGGAGCACATTAATAATCGTACTATTTGATCTTTTATCTAAAAGATCTTGAACTTCTCTTACTTCAACCACTCTCATAAAACCTATAATAAAACAAAAAATAATTTGAATTCAAACAGTAATTTGATATTATTTAAAATAAAAAGAAAAAAATGAATATTTTAATTACTGGAGCGACCGGAATGTTTGGCGGTTCGCTTGTCATGCAATTAGCTTTGAAGGAACATACTCATAAAATCAAAGCTTTAGCTCGTAATCATGAAAGAGCGGTAGAGAAAGGGCTTGATCAGTTAAAAAACGTCGAACTCGTTTATGGGGATCTAAAAAAGCCCGAAACCTTACTTCCCGCCCTTGAAGGCGTTGACCGTGTGTTTTTGGTAACCCCTATGGTGACTGATTTAGATCAAATGGAAATCAACCTCATAAA
This sequence comes from uncultured Chlamydiales bacterium, assembly GCA_963748195.1. Classification (GTDB taxonomy): domain Bacteria; phylum Chlamydiota; class Chlamydiia; order Chlamydiales; family JAAKFR01; genus JAJACP01. The sequence continues at coordinate 160,495 of CAVVHU010000003.1, forward strand.
TGCTGCAAAGCAACAAGGGGTTAGGCAAATATTCAAGTTATATGGTGCTGTGAAACATGAAGGTGATTTCTTAATTCAACTGCATGACCGGTCGCTCAAGGCATTAAAAGAATCAGGGCTGGACTGGACATTAATTTCGCCTAACTCCGTAACAGAAACAAGCTTATTGCCTTATGCAGAAATCATTAAACATGAGAGTGCTCTCTATGGTTGCACAGGCCATCACAAAGTTGGAATGGTGGCATTAGGTGATGTGATTACAGCGACGACAGAAGTACTTATCACACCGGGCCATTCAGGAGAGGACTATCAATTGACCGGGCCACAAGCATTGAGTCTCTATGAGATAGCTGATATTTTTTCGACAAGTCTTGGAAAACCAGTTCACTATAACGATATGACAGAGCAAGATTTCGAAAATATGCTTCTTGAACATCTGGGAAAGACAAAAGAACAAATCGATATGGAAATTATGTGCCATATGCGCGCCTGGAATCGAGATGGGGCTGATCTAGTTACAGACACCTATGAGAGAATCACCGGGGAAAAACCCACAAGTGTCGCTAACTGGATTCGCCAACACATTGCATTATTCAGCTAGCTTTTTTAAAAAGTACGTGTTCACTGGGTGTTCCCTCTCGTAGATGAGTTGGGTGGGCGTCAACCCCCGTGAACGCGTACCTTAAAAAAGCGAGCGTAAAAGACCGGAATAATGAAGAGTGTAAGCAGTGTTGAGCTGATTAAACCGCCAATAACTACTGTTGCGAGCGGTCTTTGCACCTCTGCACCTGCGCTTGTCGAGAGTGCCATTGGGATAAAGCCTAAAGAGGCGACAAGCGCTGTCATCAAAACAGGTCGCAGACGGGTAATCGCACCGACGACAACCGCTTTTTTGTGTTTCATCCCCCTCTCGATCAGTTGCGAAATGTATGTCACCATCACAAGCCCATTGAGAACAGCGATGCCTGATAGGGCGATAAATCCGACTGCTGCGGAAATCGAAAAAGGAAGGTCTCTGATCCATAGCGCAACAACACCGCCTGTGATCGCTAAAGGCACTCCTGTGAAAACAAGGATCGCCTTCTTTACAGAATGGAGTGCGCTATAGAGCAAGAAGAAGATCACAATGAAGCAAATCGGCACAAGCACGAGCAGTTGATTGCGCGCAGATTCGAGGTTCTCAAACTGGCCGCCCCACGCAATCCAATAGCCGGGCGGCAATTGAATCTCGCTGGCGACCTTCTCTTTTGCCTCGCGCACGAACGATCCTAGATCCCTTCCGCGGATATTGCTCTGTACAATATAGACCCGCTTGCCGTTCTCACGGTTTACCTCATTGATCCCCTCTTGCATCTCCAAACTAGCCACCTCTTTCAGCGGTACGAAAGATCCGCCACGCTCATGCAAGATGACCGGCAAAGCTTCTATAGCACCCACATTATGGCGCAGTTCCTGCGGTAGACGAATCAAGACATCGTAACGACGATCCCCTTCGAAGATGGTGCCAACTGTACGCCCTCCAATGGCTGTCGAAACAACATCGAAGACATCATCTCCATGCAAACCTAAACGGCTGATCGCTTCTCGATTGATCGCAAAGTCGAGTGTCGGCTGCCCTTGAGCTTGTGTGCCGCTCACATCTTCTGAACCAGGAATGTGTTTTAAAAGATGCGCGACTTGATTGCCGATTTTTTCCAACTTCACGTAATCATCACCATATATTTTGATCGCTAAATCGCCGCGTGTTCCGGCAATCAGCTCATTGAACCGCATCTCGATCGGTTGTGTAAACTCATAAAGGTTGCCGGGAACATTTGCTAGCGAGTGCTCAATGCGGTGTATCAGTTCATTTTTCGTCAATTTTGGATTCGGCCATTCGTTTTGAGGCTTTAACATCACAAAAGTATCGGAAACATTTGGCGGCATCGGGTCTGAGGCAGCTTCCGCTGTCCCTGTTTTAGAAAAGACGTAAGCAACCTCTGGCTCGTTGACAAGAACTGATTCCACTTGATGCTGCATCTTGCTCGATTTATCGAGTGAAATACTCGGCACACGCATCGCATGCATCGCGATATCGTGCTCATCGAGCGAAGGGATAAACTCCTGACCTAAATGGGTAAAAAGCAAGCCTGCACCGACAACGACTGCAGCCGCACATGAAAGCGATGGGATAGGGTGCTTAATCCCTCTTTTTAGAATCTCGAAATACCACTCTTTAAGCACCTTTAGAACGCGGTTCTCCTTATGGCGGATTTTTTTAGATACAAAAGTTGCGATCATCGCAGGGACAAATGTGAGCGATAAGATAAAAGCTGAAACAAGTGCTAAAATCACTGTGAGCGCCATCGGATGAAACATCTTGCCTTCGATCCCCTGCAATGCAAGGAGCGGAACATAAACGATCATGATAATCGCTTGTCCAAATACAGTCGGCTGGATCATCTCTTTGGCGGCAAGCGTGATCTCCTCTTTACGCTCCTTTACTGTAAGCAAGCGCTTTAAATTCTTTTGCTTTAAGGCGAGCCGGCGCAAGCAGTTCTCTGTAATGATAATCGCCCCATCGACAATCAACCCAAAATCGAGCGCTCCTAAACTCATCAAATTTCCGCTAATCTGAAACTTGATCATACCAATTGCAGCGAGAAGCATCGCGAGAGGAATCACTAGAGCGGCGACAAGAGCGGCTCGGAAGTTATTCAACATGAGAAAAAGGACTAAGATAACAAGCAGCGCCCCTTCCCCTAAGTTCTTTGCAACGGTCTTGATGGTAGAATCGACTAGTTTGGTCCGATTAAGAGTCGTTTCGATCGCAATGTCTTCGGGCAGGCTTTGCCTCACCTGTTGCAGTTTTTCATGAACAGCAGAGGAGACTGTGCGGCTGTTCGCCCCAATCAACATCATGGCAGTTCCAATCACAGTTTCCCGCCCATTTTTGCTCGCACTTCCTGTGCGCATCTCTTCTCCAATCCCTACGTCGGCGACATCCTGAATCCGAACCGGCACGCTGTTTCTCGACTTAACTACAACTTGTTTAATCTGATCGATGTTTTTCACACGAAAGTCAGATTGGACGACGTACGCTTCATTTCGAAAATCCAAAAACCCGGCGCCTAAGTTTAAGTTATTCGATTCTAGCGAGTCAGCGAGATCAGAAAAACTGATATTATAGGCGATCATCTTTTCCGGATCGGGCATGATATGGTATTCCCTCACATAGCCGCCAATGGCATCGATATCGGCAATGCCAGGGATCGTTTTGAGCTGCGGACGGATAATCCAGTCTTGCACTGTCCGTAAATATGAATCGCGCTCAACGTCTGTTTTCAACGAAACTCCTTCAGGAGTGAGATAGGAGCCGTCGCTCTGCCATCCAGGTTCGCCATTGTGAATTTCAGCCCCTTCTCCTTGCGGATGCTTGTATTCAACCGACCACATGTAGACTTCCCCAAGTCCTGTGGAAATAGGGCCCATCTTCGGCTCGATCCCTTCCGGTAAAAACTCTTTTGCCTCGATGAGCCTTTCCCCTAACTGCTGCCTAGCAAAATAGATATCGACTCCCTCATCGAAAATGGCTGTCACCTGAGAAAATCCGCTACGGGAAATCGAACGGGTCGATTCAAGACCGGGAATCCCCGCTAGTGCGTTTTCGATCGGAAAAGTGATCTGCTTCTCGACATCATAAGGCGATAAGCCTGCCGAGAGTGTGTTGATCTGTACTTGTTGATTGGTGATGTCCGGCACAGCGTCGATCGGAAGATGACGCAATGAGTAGATACCATAGGCTGCTGCAATGCAGGTCAGCATGATCACCAAAAAACGGTTATTAATCGAAAATCGCAGGATTTTTTCTATCATTAGTGGCAATGCTCCACTTCTTCTTTTTCATAATCAGCTTTTAAACAGAAGGCGTTTTTTGAAACATAGGTTTCGCCCTCTTTTAAGCCGGAAATAATCTCAACACTCTTCTCATCCATCTTGCCAAGCCTCACTTTATGCGGTTCGAAATTCTCTTCGCATGCGACAAAGACATAGTCTTTCCCTTTTATCTTCTGCACAGCTTCTCTCGGCACAACGATGGAATATTCGACTTTTTTCGTTTCAATGAGCGCACTCACATACTGGCCCGGCTTCCATTTCTCAGAAGCATTTTCGATCACAGCAATCGCAGTCGCTTTCCGAGTCTCTTCATCGATCGAAGGGCTAAATTGTGTTAAACGCACTGTAGTGTGTTTTCCTGATGCCGAAACCACATCGATCGTCTGTCCAACTTTGAGTTTTTTTGCATCTTCTTGGGAGACGCTCATTTCGACCCACACTTGATCAAAGTTTCCAATACGGTAAGCCTTTGTCTCTTCGCCGGCGAACTCTCCTAAAGTCAAGTTCCTCTCGAGCACTTTCCCTTTAAGGGGTGATCTCAACGGGTAAAACCGCTCATTGGATGCGATGTCTTCATCATTGAGGCCAAGGGCATAAAGGTGCTGCTTTGCACACGCACACTCTATATCAGCTGACTGGCTAGTCTCCTTCGCCTGAAGATAGTCTTGTTCCGGCGATATACCGATTAATCCCTTCTCTCTTCGAAGAAGCTCCTGATGTAACTCAGCTTTAGATTTTGCAAGAAGATAATGCGATTTTGCCTCTGCAATCTCCTGGCTTTCGATAATCGCTAAAACCTCTCCTTTTTCGACACAATCGCCCAGGTTTTTACAAATTTCAACTACCGTCCCTTCCGCCTTAGGGATGACAAGTGCATTGTGATCGGGGTGGGCCACAATTTTTGCAGGCGCTTGCGCAAATTGCCCAATGCCGCCAGGCCCCGCAACTTCCACCTCGATATCGGCAAACTCCGATTTTATAGGAGTCCACTGAAACTCCTCATGTTCATGGTCGTGATGATGTCCATGCGCTTCGAGCAGTCCAACCTGACAAATCGTTAAAATTAAAAACCATCTCATAGATTCATTCCACTTAAGCGAGCCAAAACAGCTCTATTCATATGATACTCATGCAACACATTCAAATAACTCTCTTGAATCTCACAGAGCATCCTTTTTGTTTCCAAAACTTCTAGATATTCGATCTTTCCCTTCTCATACCCTTCACAAGTTAATTTGTACGCTGCCTCTGCCTCTTTTAAGATATTGCAGCTCATCAATTTTGTCTCTTCATAGGAAGCGACAAGTTTTTCATAAGCGATGAGAATTTTTTCACTTGCTGACCGAATCACTTCGTCGCGACTCGATTCAGCTAAACTCATTTCGGCGCAGGCGCTCCGCACATTTCCTTGATTGCGGTCGAAAAAGGGAAGAGGCATCTCAAATCCGACAACCCATGCGCCCGAGTTCGAATCATGGAAAACACGATATCCTGCCATCAACGTGACATCAGGAATCCTGTTTGCCCTTTGCAACGCGAGATTGCGGCACGCCGAGTCGACAGTTTGCTGCGCCCTGTAATAATCAGGGGTCTGATAAAAGCCTTCTAATATTTCTCCATTGCATGGGGGTGGGCAATAGGTAAACAATTGAAAGTCGACTGTTTCAAAATCGGGACAGTCACATCCCCACATCGAAGAGAGGTGCATTCTTGCTTGTTCAAATTCAGATTGCGCCTCTCGGACTTTCATGCGCTCGGACATCATCTCGACATAGACCCGTCTTTCTTGTATAGGAGAAATTTTACCGTTTTCAATCTGTCTTTTCACAGTATCAAGACATCTTTCCGAGAGGGCAAGCTTCTCTTTTGCTAGACGCATCCTCTCCTGTGCGATCTTGACATCTAGAAAGGCAGTGGTAAGATCAAAAAATGCATCTTCCCGTTCAATCAGTGCTTCGCATGCTGCAATTGACGTCAAAGAGGAGGCTAGATTAAGACGCGCGGCTCTTTTCCCCCCTAATTCGAAGGTTTGGGCAAGGCTAAAAGTTGTTTGGGGTGGCTCGGTATCTTGTGTCGGATGGGAAATCCCTAGGTTTTCCGATTCCACTTCGACCACAGGGTTAAGCCGTGTTGAAACTTGCTCAGCCTGTCCTCTGAGAATCTCAATCTCTTCATCAGCCGCTCTTAAAGAAGGAGCATAATATAAAACGCGCTGCCAGGCTGTATCTAAATCGAGTGTCTGACAAGGGTTTGCCTGTACTGCTGAAGAAGCTAATAAAAGTATGAATAGTTTTCGCATAAATTCCTCGCAATTTCTACGAGCAATTTCCGTGCCAAAAAAAAAGCCCTATCTAAAAAGATAAGGCTTTTTTTCATTAATGCGAGCGTATAGATCTAGTAATCACTAAAGTCACTATCTGACACATAATGACCTCTACCAAATCTCACCGGGCTCATCTTATTGAGAAGGGCGGCAACCAAAAGAGGTGTCACACCTGCCCCAATACTTACAAATGCTCCAGTTCTCCCCAAAAACTGTCCCACACCCGCAAAAGGTGTTGAAGAATATGTTGTGCCGATAAGAGCAATCACTCCAAGGGCGACAAGTGCGATTGAAAGAGCGATCGCGCTTCCCTTTACAACTTGCCTGGTGCTACAACTCTTAAAGCAATTCAATGCTTCTAATCTCACATTTACCTCCTGTTAAATTTTAAAGATATTGTAAATCATAGTTTAACATGAGTCAAGGATCTATTTTTTCATCATTAATTTTCACATAAAAATAATTTAAATATTTATTTAAAAGTATTATATATTCATTTTTTGAAGTTTCACTAGCCTCATTTTACCTTTTTTCTTATGATCACGCTTATGGGATTTAAATATATGACTACAACACGGTATGCAGATACAGCTCAGGATGGAATTATTCATCACCCTTCCTATGTTGTCTACCTCGAAGAGGCGCGGATCGCCTTCTTTAGATCGCTTGGATGTGATGTCAACGAGTTGGAAAAAGCAAAAAAATTTTGTATCGTAACCGAATTATCAGTGAAATATTTAAAATCCTTACATTCAGGAGAGGAGATTGAAGTACATGTCTCTCTCGACAGCTGCTCTAAAGTCCGTTTCCAACTCAAATATGAAATCTTCAGGCAAAAAGAACGCATGACCACAGCGACAACGACACACTGCTTTTTAAATGAAGATTTTAAACCCATTCCCATTCTTAATGAAATAAGATGCGTCAAGCACTCCTCTTCATAGCCATTGGTCTTATTGCATTTCTCGTCTCTCTTGATGGGTTTATCATCAATGTGGCTATACCTACTATTTCAGGCGAGCTTGGCGTGAGAGAAGATATCGGAACATGGCTTGTAACCGTTTTTTCTATGTCCAGTACGCTCTTTATCCCCATGGCGAGCTGGCTTGTCCTTAGGTTTGGAAGGATTCATGTCTTTTTAATCGCCACACTGCTCTTCACCCTTTTCTCATTTTTATGCGGCATCTCTCACAGTTTTACCCTCCTGCTCATTTTTCGTGTTCTCCAGGGGGCGCCCGTTGGTGTTTTGATTCCATTAACGCTGAATTTGATGATCAGCTCTTTTCCTATCGAAAAAAGAGGTGTTGCGATTGGCTTTTGGAGCTTTTTTGTTATGGTCAGCCCTGCCATGGGCCCTATGATCGGAGGATGGCTCTCAAATAGTCATTGGTCATGGATGTTCTTCTTAAATGTACCCCTCGGTATATTATGTGCTTTCACTATCTTCGCTTTGATGTGGGAGGAAAACGAGAAAACCCCCTCTGTCCGCATCGATACGATCGGTGTGCTGCTCATTTTCTTATCTGTCGGTTGCCTGCAATCGGCATTGAACCGAGGACAAATCGACGACTGGTTCCGCTCAAAGCTAATCATAACCCTATTCATCATTTCAGGAGTCTGTCTCGTTTTTTTCTTCGTGTGGGAATTGTTTCAAGAAAATCCCTTCATCAATCTCAATACTTTTAAGAGAAGAAACTTTGCGCTTGCCGCCCTGATGATGGGAGTTGCGATGGGCATAATATTTTCGAGTTTCATTCTCGATTCGCTATGGGTGCAGGAAGTTCTGGGCTACACACCTGCCTGGGCGGGCTTGAGCTTAACGCCTGTCGGTCTTTTCCCGATGATTTTTTATCCGATTATGGGGCGGATTGTTGGCTTTCTCGACAGGCGTATTTGGCTCATCACCAGTTTTCTTCTCTATGGGATCACCTTTTTTATACTGAGCCAAATCAACTTAGAGACGACATTTGCCCATCTTGCACTCACAAGGCTCGTGCAAGGTCTTGGCTTTGCCATGTTCACTGTCCCCCTCTCCTTAATCGCAATTGAGGGAGTCGAACATGAACGTCTTCCTTTTGTGATCTCTCTCTATTCCTTTTTCCGCACCCTTTGTGTCAGCCTATTTATCCCGCTTGCAACAACACTTTGGATCCATCGCGAAGCCTTTTATCAAACACGCCTATCGGCTCGCACGTTTCCTGAAAATCCGATTTTTTTAGGAGTAGTTTCCACTTTTCAAACCCTCCAGGTAGAAGGCAAGCAACCCCTAGCACTTACAAACGATCTCATCGCAAACCAAGCTTCAACGCTAGGTCTTGCAGATATTTATTATCTTATGGGGTGGATCTTTTTCGCGCTTATTGCGCCGGTATTCTGTTTACAAACGCAAAGAGGAGGTTCAGTTGAGCGAGCATAACAAGAAAAAATGGGTGCGTATCTCGGGCGGTATCGGTCTGATCGGCATCGGAATTTTAGGCATCTTGCTTCCACTCGCGCCCGGAATTCCATTCATATTATTGGGCATTTACCTCTTTAACCCAACGTGGTTTAAGAAACAAATACATGCCATCAAGAAAAGGTGGAGAGGCTAAACCTTAAATAGAAGGATGATTAAAAAACCGATAAAAAAGGCCGAGGAAATAAAAGCCGTATCGTGATCACCGCCGCCATGCGCTTCCGCAAGAAGCTCTTCAACCCCTAAATAGAGAAGGGCGGCGACACCAAAAGCGATCGTCTCGACAAGAATCGATTGCGGCATCTGTGCAATCACACTTCCGCCAACAAATGCTCCAAGCGGCAGCATCGCAGCGATGAACAGTATAGTAAAAAACTGCACGCCTCTATTCGCATGTTTTTGCGTCATCGTAGAAGAAATGGTCAGACTAAGAAAAAAAGCACATAAACTCAATGAGATAGCGATCAATATACCGCTCTCTCTGCCAGCTAAGAATGAGACGCCAATCAAAATACCGTCGATAAAAAGATCGATTGCCCCACCTGCTATCAATCCAAAAGGTGCGCTTCCCTTCCCTCCCTTGCCGGCGAGAAAATGGGCAAGCTCATGTAAAAGAAGCATGACAAGCGCCCCAACCACAAACCCAACGCCAATACTCCATGTCGTTCCTTTGCCGACAATCTTAGGCAGCAATTCGATCGCGACTGCAGCGATCACCACGCCTGCAACAAAATGCTGTAATGTGCTCACGAATTTTCGCTTCGGAACATAGACAGAAGCGATAAACCCTCCGATGAGAGCCAGCGCTGTTGGGATTAAGGTATAGAGAACGATCAATGCAATCATTCCTTAAAGATATGCAAGTATCGAATGAAAATGACAAGCTATTTTTTAGAGGGAATGGACAATAGTTATTCCCTCACTTGTAAAAATATAGTTATGTTTTGCAGGAGAATTTCCAAGGAAAGAAATACCAAAATCAACGTCGGCTCTTCCCATCTCCTTCTCAGGAATGTTTTGAATGGAAAGAGAGGGAAAAAAAATACTCAGAAGCTTATGCACAACATCTCGCTTCCTATGATCATAAACCATCTTCACTTCTCGAATCCCTTTTATCTCCAATTCGACTAGGGCATTAAAGAGTAATGGAAAAAGATAATCGTGGCGTATATGGATCATAACAAAGGAGGTTTCCTCTGGGATAACAGCCTTTAAATCTTCTCTTACCGCGGCACAATTTCTGTCTTGATAGAGTAACTCTATCCCCTCCAGGCCATATACAAAGCTTTGCGAATTAAATCCCATAAACATCTTCCCGCCCTCGCGGAGATACTCAAGCGTTTTAACAAGGCTTTCTCTTCCATCGAGCAACTCAAAGTCAACCGCTGCGATAAAATGCACCTTCTCGTTTTCCCATTCCAATTTAGAAATGGATCGTGTAGCCGTCGCCTCTACCTTTACTCCCTCAAATTGCGTATAGAAATCTAGAAAACGGTCAATATTGCGGTATGAAATTCTAGGATCTACAAGACCTACCTCAAAGTCGGTATAGCCCTCCCGCATGAGCTGGCCGATAAGCAACCATGTTTGCAATAGATTGCCACATCCTAGGTCCATAAACCGAACAGTCTCGGTTCTATCAGGAATCGCTTCTCTCACATAGGCGATAATGGATTGCTCCAGTTGCTTTCTTCGATTAAACCCATCCAAGGGAGTGATACGGTTAAAGCTTGCGTTTGTACAGGCGCATTCTGCGAAAGCTAATGGAACAAAGCTGTTATATCTCCCATAAATTCCTTCGTTATAGAAAAGATAACCAGTCGGATGCGCAGCAATTTCTTGATAAAGCGGTAAAAGGAGGCGCTGCTCATGGCATCTCTCCCATAATGCTTGTATCCCGGAAAGATTATTTGGATAGATAGGTATGCTGTCATTGTCAGCCGGTGTATCTTCTTCCGGTATCCGAAGCCCTATGCTGTGATTCCGCCATAGCCTATCGCGCAGCTCTTTTGAAAAGCCGGGACGTCTGAAAGAAAATGTTGCCTCCTCAAAACACAAAGTCACAACAGGACGCAGTGCAGGAGCTTTTCTTATCTCTTCCTGCTCGCTCTCCTCTAAAAATACCCTCGGCGCGAAAGAAACAACACTCATGTAACTGATTTTAAGACATTAAACCGATTTTTAGCTAACAAATTTTTGTTTTTTGAAGACATAGACGCATAGAAGGGTGCTTCCCATCATCATCAGCACCCCAATCAGCTCAATCAGTGAGGGAAGACGGGAATTCACTGAATAAACAAATAATAGACCAAAGAGAGACTCGAAGATGAGAAAGGGGCCCATCAACGAGACGGGAAGGTAGACGCTCGCTCGATTCCAGAGGTAGCACCCAAACCATGAACAGATGACCCCCAAAATAAAAATTCCGACGAGATAACGGAGTGTGGCCAGCGACCAATGGGCAAATTTACTTAAGTCCACCTCAATTTCAAGAATGAAAGTAAAGAGAATCCCTATCAAAATCGCCCAAACCAAAGTCCACACACCGATTGCGGTCGCCCAATCTGTTGAGGGAATATGAGGATGCCGTTTCAAAAAACGCGCATTATGAACGGCATACCAACTCCAGCTGATAAGTCCAACTAAAATTCCAAATAATCCAAGAAGATACTGCTGGAGCGAGCGGGTTGAAAATGACCAGTCAATCTCCGTGACATTAACTAGAACAAGACCGAATAGAATCCCAACACACGGCAGCACTAAGCTTTTATAAGAAATTTCCCGCACATGCCAATTGCCGTAGATGGCAATCAAGATCGGGGCAAGACCAATAAGAAGAACAGTGAGAGGGGGCGAAGCAAAACGTACGCCGGCTACAATTCCGAGGTAATAAATAATATTCGCAAATAGGGCGAATAGCGAGGCCATCACCCAAGACTTAAGAGGGATCAGCTTGACTTTCGAAAAGCCCTTGCGAAAAAAAAGAACGCACGACAAAAAGCCGTACATCAAATAGCGGCCTATGACAAGCTCCATAGATGAAAAATCTGCTAAAAAAAGAGGAATAACAAAAATTGCCCCCCAAACAAAACAAGCAGAAATAGCAAAGATTAAGCCCAACTTCATATAATAAATCTCTGATTGGCAATAAGGACAAGTTTTACAAACGCGACTGCAACAGCAAAACCGATGGCCGAATCAAAAATGTTTGTTTCAGCAACCACTTTTCTAAAGGTATGATTGTTCATCCCTCTGTTCTAACTTTTCAATTTATTCTACGCAATGGTATGATAAAAAAAACAAACCTATCATTATGACTATAAAAATTTTAGGAAAAATACATCCAGGCCAAAAACTTTCCTTCTATGAATCGGGCCTTCCAGCCGGCTTCCCCTCCCCTGCTGACGACTATTTGGAGCGCCAACTCGATTTGCATGAGCTTTTAGTCGAACATCCCGAAGCGACATTTTTTGTTCGGATTGAAGGCGACTCCATGATTGGAGCCGGCATGCATTCGGGTGATATTTTGGTAGTCGACCGTTCTCTTACAGCATCCGACGGCAAGATTATCGTTGCCTTGCTGGGTGGCGAGTTTACCGTAAAAAGGCTTCAAAAGAGGGGACAAAAAATCTGTTTAGCTGCAGAAAATCCCCGTTATCGTCCATTAGAGGTAACAGAAGATTCAGACTTTCAAGTTTGGGGAGTGGTCACTTATGTCATCCATCGCGCTCGTTGATTGCAACAATTTTTTTGTCTCCTGCGAGCGCGTTTTTAACCCTAAACTACGCGGACGCCCGGTTGTGGTTTTATCCAGCAATGACGGCTGCATTATCGCCCGCTCCAATGAGGCCAAAAAGCTTGGCATTCCCATGGGAGCGCCCCATTTTCAGTGGGCCGATTTTTTACGCGCCCATGACGTGCACACCTGCTCCTCGAATTTTGCCCTTTACGGCGATTTATCTCATCGTGTGATGCGCACGCTCGAATACTTCAATCCCGATCTTGAGATTTATTCGGTTGACGAAGCATTTCTATGGGTTGGCGATCTCGCCGATCCTGTCACGCACTGCCGCCATATTCGAGAGAAAGTACTCCAGTGGACAGGGATTCCTGTTTCAATCGGGATTGCTTCGACTAAAACACTTGCCAAAGTTGCGAACCACAAAGTCAAAAAAACAGCAGCGCTTAAAGGGGTCTATCTTCCAAGCAAAAGCGAATTAGACACCATTCTGGACTCCTTGCCTGTTGAAGAGATTTGGGGGATCGGGCGTCGGCTTACCGAATTTTTGGCGAAACGGGGAATTTTTACAGCGGCACAGCTACGCGACCAAAAAGACGCATGGGTGCGCAAAAATCTCTCTGTCGTGGGACTGCGCACTGTTTGGGAATTGCGAGGCATCTCTTGTCTACCCTTAGAAGAGGCCACATCTGCCAAGCAGTCGATCATGACCTCGCGCACCTTTGGCCGGCCAATCCTCTCAAAGCAAGAACTCAGCGAAGCGATTGCGACATATGCCGCGCGCGGCGCAGAGAAGCTGCGCGAAGAAGGGCGCGTAGCCGGGTGGATGCAAGTGTTTATTAGAGGCAAAGAGTATGGAAACGCGGCGCAGATCACTTTACCTGAGCCCTCGCAATACACACCTACGATTATTGAGTACGCCAAAACGGGTTTAGAATCGATCTATCGCGCGGGACATGCCTACAAGAAAGGAGGGATCTTGCTTGGTGGATTAGAGCCGGAGGATGCCTACCAGCGCGATCTTTTCGCTACTTCTATCGATGAGACAAAACAACGGGCGGCGATGGCGTTATTAGACCGGGCAAATGCGCAGTTTGGCTACTCTGTTTTGCAATTTGCAGCTGAAGGGACTCTCCGCCCATGGCAAACAAAGCGGCAGCACCGTTCTTCATGTTTCACCACCCGCTGGGATGAACTGCTTACAATTAAGACAAAATTTTAGAAGAAATTGCTCTAACTTATCGAAACGATACTTGATCGCAGAGAATAGCCATAATCAAGACATAACTAGATTAGGTTAAATAATTTTCAATAAAATTCTAAGGTTTAGCTTTGTGAATAACCAGCATCTTTACCGAACATCACCTTTAACGCAGCGATGAAATCCTCTTTGGTATCATCACGCAGAATCACAGCTCCTGAATCATCTCGTTGAACTACATACCCTGGCGCTAAATCCATACTAAATGAGCACGTATGAAAAACAGGATATGGTGTAAAATTTTCATACTGTCTATAGACACCAATATGCTTATTATTAGGAAGAGCTGATCCACCTGAAAGAAGCTTTAAAAACAGTCTAAGCTCTTCATCAGTTGCCTCGTTTTGTATCCATTCTTTTAACCACTTTACCTTCCGATTAATTACTGTTACATAATCATCATAAGAAATATTTTCAACTAGTTCTGTTCTATTTATGCTTCCCTGTACTGATGCTTCAAAGGTATTAAAGTCCATATTGTGAAAAAAATTTCTGTTCCAATACAGATTAAGCGACTCTTCACTTCCTATTGTACAGAGATCTCGCATTCCCTGCGCCATCGCTTGTATTGAGCTAAGCGCCGGGTCAAGAACTTCGGCTAAAACGCCAACTAATTTCGCATGGACTTCTTTCACTTGTGTTAAGGTCAAATCTTCTAATTCTAACTCTTCCCATTCTTCAGGGAGACATATATGGACATCGCGAGCTAGACCAAATGCATTAGCAAGACTATTTTCATCCCAGGAATCTTCTGAAACGAGGTCTAATAACTCCAACTGCGCGTTTCTTCCACCACTCTCTTCTTGAGCTTCAAGAAAACAACGATAGAGGCGGAATTTTGTCGCTGAATCAAAAGAGCAAAAGGGGATATCCAATTCGTCAGCACTAAATTGAAGCATCGCAGCAAAAACAGCGGGGTCAAAATGACGTCCTATAATAAGATCATCACGAATTTGATAACAGAACATCATCACTTTACCGATTTGCCGGAAAGTAGATAGCGACTCATGGTCAACACCCTTTGGAATCCTAAGACCGGATGTTGAGTCTGTGAAATGCTCTTCATTTCTGGCGAGATTTCGCATTAAGTCATCCAAGTAATCTCTGCTTAAGCCACCTGCATCGGACCCATTTCCCTGTATATAGTCAGAACCTTGCCGTTGTAGAAATCTAACTATTATTCTACGGCAAGAAGCATCAAGCAAAGAGGTAAGTGCATTTAAATGAGCGACAGGGTTTTGCGCAATCGATGGCTTAAAAACACAGATTTGGACTGTGTTAGATGTTCTTTCATATCCTCTTCTGATTTCATCTGTAGTTTGTCGGGGTAGATTCGCATAAGCAGGCTCTCCACTGAAAGATGGATTAGTGTTACCGTTTTCTCTAAATGTAGTTCTCGGGTTCGCAATACACCGTATTGCAAGAGCTGTCAGAATAAGAAGCCCCCCTGTTGGAGTAGCAATCCAAGCCGTTAAAGTACCTGCTTGGCTGATAAGGGGCACTCCAGCAAAAATGCACGCTCCCGCACTAACAGCGATAATTCCCAAAACGATTGCAGTAATGCGCCCGGCCTTGGAAATCATTAACTCAACCCCATTATTATCCCTACAACAAGGTATCCCACAACTTATTAAACAAACCGACGACATAAAAATCCCTAAAAATTTATTCTTTAATAGATCTTAAAATTATAAAACAAACGCATTTAATAATCAATTTACAGACTGATAGAATTTTAAATTAAATTTTTCTACCTTATGGTAATTTGAACTGGATCACAATAACAAAATAATTCTTAAACTACTACCATTAAAAAATTTATACTTACATATATGCGATATATCAGTGTATCCTTTGGATTTAAAAAGAAGTTACACTACAATAACGCCACTATGGATCAAGTCTTTGGCTTTATTGAACGAATTACTTTTGCCAATTCTGAAAATGGATTTACTGTCGCACGCCTCAAACAACCCCGAAAAAATGAACTTACGACGATTGTTGGAGCGATGCCCGGTCTCACTCCAGGGGAGAGCGTTCGTCTGCTAGGCGAATGGAAAAACAACCCGACCCATGGACTCCAGTTTGTCGTGAACGAGTGCCATATCGAAACACCTTCTGATGTTGTCGGCATCCAAAAATATCTTGAATCGGGAATGGTCAGAGGCATCGGCCCCACCTATGCTCAGAGAATTGTGAAAATGTTTGGGGAGAAAACACTCGATGTCATCGACAAAACACCCGACTGCCTTCTTGAAGTGCGAGGGATTGGAGACAAGAGAGTCGATACCATCAAACGGTGTTGGCAAGAACAAAAAGCCATTCGCTCGGTCATGCTTTTTTTGCAAAAACATGGGGTTAGCCCGGGCTTTGCTCAAAAACTGTATAAACTCTATGGAGATGAAACGGTTGCGCGCCTCCAAGAAAATCCCTACACGCTTGCTCGTGAAATCCGTGGCGTCGGATTTAAGTCAGCAGACAAAATAGCTGAAAAGTTGGGCTTCCCAAAAGATGCCACGCAACGGATCGACTCAGGGTTAGAATATGTTCTATTAGAACTCGCAGGTGATGGACATACCTGCTATCCGAAAGATGAGTTGTGCACACTCGCTAAAGAGCTTTTAGAAGTTGAGGTGGAGCAGCGTCTACACGCTCTTGAGCAAGAAGAGCGGATTGTTGTGGAGGATGAAAAGGTCTGGATAAAAGGGCTATGGTTGGCAGAACGCGGCATTGTGCGCGAGCTTAAACGATTGCTCAAGGGGCAGAGCCGACTTAGAGCTGTTGATACGGAAAAAGCGCTGAGCTGGGTACAAGAGCAGCTTAAAATCGAACTCGCCGAGAATCAAAAAGAGGCTGTGAAGTGTTCGCTTGAAGAGAAATTCCACATCATCACCGGAGGTCCCGGAACAGGAAAAAGTACAATCACAAAAGCGATTTTAGCGATCACAGAGAAGTTAAGCAGGCAAATTATTTTAGCCGCTCCAACGGGGCGTGCAGCCAAACGGATGAGCGAAATCACAAAACGAAGCGCCTCGACCATTCACTCGCTCCTTCAATTTAGCTTCACGGAAAAAGGCTTTAAACGAAATCGGGAGAACCCTCTTGTATGCGACCTGATTGTGATCGACGAGGCAAGCATGATCGACACGAGCTTGATGTATCATTTGCTCAAAGCGATTCCTGATCACGCACGGGTACTGCTGGTGGGTGATGTACATCAGCTTCCAAGCGTTGGACCGGGTAACGTACTGAAAGATCTGATCGAAAGCCACAAGGTCTCTGTCACTGAACTCAACCAGATCTTTCGTCAAGCGGCCGGCTCGCGCATTATCACAAACGCCCACAAAATCAATGCGGGAGAATTCCCCGATCTTTCGATCGAAAAGCGATCGGATTTTTTCTTCATCAAAGGTGAAGAGCCTGAGGAAGCCCTTGAGAAAATAGTACATTTAGTCTCCGAACGTCTCCCCAAGTTTTACCGCCTCCATCCGATAAATGATATTCAAGTCCTTGCGCCTATGAAACGCGGTTTGATAGGCACAGAAAACCTCAATCGCACGCTGCAGCAAGTGCTTAATCCTCAGGAAGACGTCATTCTGCAAGGGGGAAGCCGCTTTGGAAATGGCGACAAGGTGATGCAGATCAGAAATGATTACAACAAAGAAGTTTACAATGGCGACATCGGACGAATCCTCGCGATCAACCGCGAAGATCAGGAGGTGAGTGTCAATTTCGACGGACGGATCGTCGTCTACCCCTTTTTTGATCTCGATGAACTTGTTTTAGCTTATGCAACATCTGTGCACAAATACCAAGGGAGTGAATGCCCTTGCGTCGTGATTCCCGTACACACAACCCACTTCATGATGCTTCATCGAAACCTCCTCTATACAGCCGTCACTCGAGGAAAGCGGTTGGTTGTACTTGTCGGCACAGGAAAAGCGATTGCAATCGCTGTGTCTAATGATGACGTCAAAAAGCGACACACAGGCCTTAAAAATTTCTTGATTTTCTAGCTCGACTCCCCTTAATCTCATTCCATGAAAAAATATCTTTTATGTCTTATTTTCTTACATGCGACTTTATTCGCTCTCTCTATAACTTCTGGGCCTACAACTCTTTCCAGCGGCGGTAACAACACCAATCCCCAGATTGTCCTTTCTAGCGGAGGAACGGCTATGGCCATCTGGACAAATTCCAATCAAATCAGCGCATCATTTTATGATGGCTCTAGCTGGACTTTGTACAACAACTATTTCTCAGGTAATTTTCCAAAGATAGGTATCGATGCAAGCGGCAATGCGATTCTAATCTGGCTGACTGTTGGATTTTCTGCTTCAAGCAATCAGATCTATTATGCTCGCTTCACAGCTTCTCTTAAGACCTGGTCATCAGCAATACAGCTCTCTTCAGGAGGCATCAACGCTTCGCCTCAGATTGCAGTTAACTCATCCGGCAACGCACTCGCAGTTTGGTATAATAGCACTTCTCAAGAAATCCTCGCCCGTTCTTATAACGCATCGACAGGAGTCTGGTCTTCTTCTCTCTCTCTTGTATCAGGAACAAGCAGTTTTCCCCAAGTCTCCATTGATGATCTAAATAAAGGCATCGTGGTCTGGTTGACTCCTAGTTTTAGCGTTCAAGCAGAAAACGTCTCTATACCTTAACTCGTAGAAATTCACTGAATTTAAACATCTTACCTATTTAACTATAACTAAAATAATATTGTTTTGTTTTTATAATTATTTATTTTTTATAATTAGAATATATAATTCTACGTACAAGGAATAAAAACTATGAGCAGAATTGGACCAAGAGGACCAGAGAGCCTTTCCTTCTCTAAAGTGCATTCTGCGAAACGTGCTGAACCTAGTTCACGTTCTGCCAAGCAAGCAGAAGCCACGCTGCCTCAAGTAGCAAGTCTAGCTCCTTTAGTAGGTTCGCAGACGAATCCCGGTCCACCGTCTCGACAAACAATAAATACGACACAAAGAACAGTGATTTCAGGAGCTCTCTATCAACTTACGACAAAAATTAATGGCAAGCAACACACTGTTAATATATTTGGTTTATCTCAAAATCAAATAGATAAGGTTGTAGAATTACTAGAAGAACATGAAACGAAAGGACCGGAAAGAGAAAAACTCAAAAATTTCATGTTATATGATCTCCCCGCTCCCGGGAGAGGAGAGAAGGCGAATGACAGAATCGTATTAGCAGCTATCGTGATGTCAACTCAACCAGTTCAAGGAAAAGTCTATTTTCAAATAGAAGGTCAGAATCCAAAACCCGTCTATGAAAATAATGAGAGAGCTTATGCACAAGTCGGTAGTGTATCGATCATAGCAACAGACATTCCTATGACAGAGAAGGGGGCGAGCACAAAAGCTAATGGGATAGCGCAAAGGGCCATAGAATTTTTAGCGAAATTGCTGAATCCAAGCATCAACTCAAGTTCTAAAATTCCCCCGCGAACACCTTTTGTTTCCGCTATAATCAATAGCGTACGTGAAGGTGGGGAAGTGGATGTTCAAGATTTATATAGGGCGCATGAGAAAGAAGAGGCCGAAAGAGGAAGACAAACGCCTCCTAAGTGACATCAGCACCTGCAGGGAGATCTTGTAAGGTCACAAGCTCAAGAGCAGAGTCTAAGCTCCCGGCGAGCACCATCCCTTGACTCTCGACCCCCATGATTTTCGCCGGTTCTAAATTGGCAACCACAACGACCTTTTTCCCAACTAGCTCTTCGGGTGAATAATGCTGGCTTATTCCCGAAAGAAGCGTCCGGGCTTCAAAACCGATATCCACTTCAAGCTTGAGCAGTTTCTTGGATTTAGGAAGCTTCTCAGCCTTACGAATCAATCCGACGCGCAAGTCGATTTTGGAAAAATCATCATACGTGATGCTCTCTTTTAGAGGGGCGTAGGGGGGCTCTTTTTTCTCCATTGCCTGCGCAGCGCTTTTTTTGAGTTTTTCGATTTCGTGCTCGATCACTTCATCCTCCACTTTTTGAAACAATATCGAAGGCTTGGGAAGGATTTGACTTGCAGGCAACTCATTATTCAGGTCAGTCCAATGCTCTAAAGGGGTTCCGCTCCCAAGCATCTCCCACACCCTCTCAGCTGTCTGCGGCATGATAGGAAATGCGCCAATCGCTAATCGTTTGATGCACTCAAGGCAAAGGGCGATGGTCGTTTCCATAATCGGTCGCGTCGCTTCCTCTTTCGCATCTTTCCAAGGTGCTTTGACATCAAAATAGGTATTTCCTGCTTGAGCCAACTCCATGATAAGCTGACATGCACGACGCAAGCGGTAGGTGGCGTAACTCTCCTCAATCTCTTGGGTGAGGCGTGTCATCTCATTGATAAAACGGTGATCTACCTCCTCAAGAGCATGTGTGGGAGGGATTTTCGCTGCGCATTTATTCTGCGCAAATACAAGAACACGGTTTACTAGATTCCCAAATTTTCCGAGCAGCTCCGCATTACACCGTGTTTGAAAATCTTTCCAACAAAACTCGGAGTCACTCGTTTCAGGAGCATTTGCGGCAATGGCATAGCGAATTTGATCGGTATGAAAGTGTTTGAAAAAGTCTTCAAGATCGATCACCCACCCTTCCGACTTGCTAAATTGACGCCCTTCTAGGTTATAAAACTCGTTTGCCACCAAATCATCGACAAGCTTGTACGGCTGGTTCTGCCCCATCGTCATCGCAGGAAAAAAGATCGCATGAAAGGGAATATTGTCCTTCCCGACAAACTGTACATATTTGGTTTGCGGATCGCACCAATATTCTTGCCAAGTATCAGGCCTCCCCTCTTGTGTGGCACTGATGTAGCCAATCGGTGCGTCAAACCAAACATAAAAAACCTTTCCCTCAGCCTCTTCAAGAGGCACAGGAACACCCCATTCGATATCTCGGGTGATCGCACGAGGGCGGATATCATCGACATACGATTGGGCAAAACGGATCACATTCGCCTTCCAAGGACGTGAAGCTAAGAATGCCTCGAGCTTCTCTTTAAATTTATCGAAGCGTAAAAACCAGTGGCGCGTTTTCTTGAGAACAAGAGAAGCGCCTGTCATTTTTGAACGGGGCGTTTTAAGATCCGTCGCCTCATAACTGGCACCGCACTTGTTGCACTCATCTCCTCGCGCCTCTTCAAAGCCGCAGCTAGGGCAGATTCCAGCAACGTAACGGTCAGCCAAGAAACGGTTATCGGCCTCAGAGTAGAGCTGCTCGCACTCTCTTGCCTCTATGTAGCCGTTCTCATTGAGATCCCTAAAGAATTGCTGCACAACCGGAATATGCTCTTTGCATGTCGTGCGGGAATAGTGATCGAAATCGATCGTAAGTTTATCGAAAAACTTCTTGTTCACATCATGAAAATGATCGACATGTTCTTTAGGCGTCCGACCTGCAAGTTCGGCACTTAAGGTAATCGCCACTCCATATTCGTCGGAACCGCAGATATAGAGTACATCATGCCCCCGCAGCCGCTCAAACCGGGCATAACAGTCAGCAGGTAGATAGGCTCCCGCAATATGCCCAAAATGCAGAGGTCCGTTGGCATAAGGGAGCGCTGATGTGATCAAGATTTTCTTTCGCATTAAACAACTACTTCTTCTTCAATTTCATCTTCATCTTCCAGAGAGTCGATGATATCTTGATTGGATGCAATATTTTCTAAAACATCAAGAACAGGATTGGTTTCTTGCTCCTCCCCTCGGCTTATTTTTGCTTTTGCCAGCGAAATCGCATAATTGACAAGCGCAAACGGGTTTTCAAACCGCTTGTTTAACGTTTCGTTTGTAAGTGTAGTTTTCAAAGACATATTATCTCCTTTTATGCTCTTCAGCAATGAATATACTGCGCAAAATTTGATAGGTAACCTCTAGATTATCATTCACAATTTGATAATCATAGCGCGAGGCAACCTCTATCTCTTGCTCGGCCCAAAGTAAACGCTCTTGGATCTTCTCTTCGCTTTCCGTGCTCCTTTTAAACAAACGCTTGCGCAACTCATCAAAAGAGGGCGGTTTGATAAAAATAAAAACAGCAGAAATTTTCTCAATTATCTGAAGCGCACCTTGGGTGTCGATCACTAAGATTACGTGTTTACCTAACTTCAACAATCGGTCGACTTCCTCGCGGCGCGTTCCATAATAATTCCCAAAAACACTGGCATATTCGAGAAATTCGCCCGCTTCGATCTTATTTTCAAATTCGGGAACCGAAATGAACTCATAATGATGTTTCGCAATTTCCCCTGGCCTAGGATGACGTGTGGTGGATGAACAACTCTCTGCAACCGCCTCGGGAAACTCTTTCAAAAGCATCTCAACAAGTGTCGACTTCCCTGTTCCGGCAGGCGCTGATATCACAAAAAGCAAACCTCGATCACTATTTCCCAATATTTTTTTACTCAATGTTTTGTACCTGTTCCCGTATCTTCTCTAACTCCCCTTTCGCTTTCACGACCTGCTGAGTAATTTCGAGTTCCGACGCTTTTGAACCAACAGTGTTAATCTCGCGATTGAGTTCCTGAATCAAAAAATCGAGCGACTTCCCTTTTGTGGTAACGGGATCTATTAAGATCAGCCGCACTTGTTCGATATGGCTTTTAAAGCGGACAACCTCTTCTGTGATATCGACCCGTTCGGAATAGAGAGCGACTTCTCGCAAAATCCGCTCTTCAAGATCGGGGCTTTTTCCTTCGAAAAGCTCTTCCAGCCTTTCGGTAAGCTTCTGCCGGAACTTCTCTGCAACAGAAGGAGCACAGCTCTCTACTTTGCTAATAACCTGCTCAAGAGTGTTTAACCTCTCGTTGATGTCTTGGCCTAATACCTCTCCTTCTCTTACCTTCATCTCGAGAAGGTGATCGAGTGCGGTGCTCACGCTCTTATCGAGCGCATCTTGAAAGCTCGCTTCATCCTGGAGCTCCTCTTCAAATAGAAGAATGTCTTTTTCCTGTGAAAGCAAGGAGAGATCGACTTTTGTCTCAAGCCCAAGCTCATAGGCGATCGTTTCCCATGCTGTTTTGACCCCTTTTGCAAGGGTAAGGTTTGGGGTCACGGTAACGGGGCTTTTTGCCTCTGAGCGCCAATTAATTAAAACATTGACCATCCCTCTTCCGACACGCTCTGCAATCTTTTTGCGAATGGGGATCTCAAAGCGAGCCAGCAGACGTGGAAGATTGATGTTCACTTCTAGGTGGCGTCTATTGACGCTCTGGATCTCGACAGTGAAGCTCCCATAAGCAAAATTGTGCATGGAACGCCCATAAGCCGTCATGCTTTTTAAATTAAAAGAGGGATTTGACATGACCCAGTATCATCTCGAAAAATGGGTATAAAGTCAAGGCAAATCAGGCTCATCTCAAGGCTAGCGGATTAGAGAGTAGAACGGCTCTGGCTGCAATTTCACCCCCACGATCCCACTGCTGCACAGCATCGACCCAATGAGGAGGAATGGCTCCTTTTCCATAGAATGCCCCGGCGATCTGACCCGTAATCGCTGCCAAGGAGTTAGCTAATCCTCCTCGCGTAGCCGCCTTGAGGACTGCGTTTTCAAAACTATCTGTTGTAAAAACGCAATGTAAAGCCATCGCTAAGGCATTTGGTACATAAGATCCTGCATTTTCAGGACGTTCTTGAAGCGTAAAATCCGCTGAAAGCCAGACATATTCTCCTTTGGATTGGGCTATCAAATTCACACTTTCAACTGTGCACTCAAATTGCTGTATTTCAAGGAACAAGTCTTCTTTATCCATCACAGAGGTGTTGACTAAATTATAAAGGATTTTCGCCATTAACTCACAACAGGTTGCCGCTTCATCTCCCCGATGAGTTGTCTTGCTTTGGCGAAAGGCTAACTTCATTGCTTCTTCTTCGGTGCGTGCAGCTAGAACTACCGGGCCGTTACGCACAAGAGAGCTGCTTGAGGATATATTGGATCTCATTGATGCTTCGGTAGGCCTATCATCAGTAGTGTCATCCCTTCTTACATTTGCTTGGTCGAAAAGAGTGAGTGAATGCGCTACCGTTGTTTCTACGCCAATTGGTCGGTGGTATTCTCCGTTAGTGAAAGGGGTATTATACGCATGATTCGCCCAATCATATAAAGCCCAAAGCAGTTGGGTATCGTTATATCCACAATACAAAACATCAGCAAGGCACAATCCCATCGAAGTATCACCTGTCCATTGCCCGGGTTTTAAGTTAAAGCGATTTATAGCCTCATTTTCTTGATATTTGGTTTGTTTATAGGGCAGAGAAGCGTAGGGTGCCCCAACACTATCACCGACAGCCATTCCAAGCATGACGCCCATCGCCTTATCCATCCTAGGATCATTTTGGCTTTGATAGGACTGGACCTTACCCGCCTCAAAAAGTGTATAATCAGACATTCCGTAGGGTGGGACTCCGTGGTTCTGAGCTCTTAAACGGGCAAAAGAAATCGATCCGTCAAAAGAAAGATAAATCGGAGTACGAGAAACTTCGTTAGAAGTCGATTCGTCACAAGCAAGGTTAATCGGAGTACGAGAAACTTCGTTAGAAGTCGATTCGTCACAAGCAAGGTTAATCGGAGTACGAGAAACTTCGTTAGAAGTCGATTCGTCACAAGCAGGGTAAATCGGAGCACGAGAAGCAACGTCGACTTCTTTTCGTTGATAAGCGACCAAAGCTGTCGTTATAACTGCAATAACGCCTCCTGCTCCCCCAAA
Source organism: uncultured Chlamydiales bacterium (assembly GCA_963748195.1). GTDB lineage: Bacteria > Chlamydiota > Chlamydiia > Chlamydiales > JAAKFR01 > JAJACP01. Next base: position 184,876 of record CAVVHU010000003.1, read on the forward strand.
TCCTAAAGCAGGTAGCCCCATGGAGGGGTAAAAATAGTACGAGGCAGCAAGTCCGGCTAGAAGGGAAATAACTCCAAGGGCAACAATAAAGGTCTTAGCAGATGAGGACCTAATTAAAGGGCAACTGGTATATTTTGGTTGTGGGTGAGTTGGATTTATTGAATGCATACTCCCTCCTAAATCATGAAGTTTAAATTAAGAGAAATTATAGTCGATTCAAAATTTAGAAGATAGCCCATACCTTTGAAAACTCTTTAAACTGACGCATTAAAATATTCCTTACAAACATTTGCACCACAATTGGGAGAAATAAGCGGGCAACTTACTCTTAACAACCTCATTCCTGACATTTCTTGCCAAACTCATT